>JAZSGW010000037.1:0-6198 GCA_045532935.1 Acutalibacteraceae bacterium | reverse complement strand
GTCCCTTGTAACGGGTCATAGGAGAAGTATAAATATCAATATTCTGATTTCTTACACCGAAGGCATTTGTATGGTCGTGACCTGTGAACATCGCCAGCACATCGCCATTTTCAACCAAAGCATCAAACTGACCGTCGTTGTAATAACCGGGACATGGCTTTTCGTTGAGCTTGCCGTAATTGACCTGCTCGGGATCAAACATATAGTATTCTCCCTCGTTGTAAATATGTGGGAGTGCATAAGGCTTCTTTGAATCTACCTTTTTAAGAACATCATAGATTTCGGGGACAATTATATGCTGAAAAACAACAGAGTTTACGGTTTCACCGCCGTTTTCTTCCTTGAGCTTTGCAGCTGTTTCTTTGTACCATTCAATCTGCTCGGTACGTACTCGGTCATAGTGTCTCGGCTCATCTTCGTCATAATCTCCTGAGTCAAACACCCAGAGATTAAACTTGGTTTTGTCACTGTCGGAAGCAAGCACGGGAATATTGAATGTAGCGCAGTTTTTGAAATCCGTACTGCCATCGGCAGATATTACACAGGAGAAGGTATTGTAATATTCCATAATATCTTTTCTTGTCATGGGACCCTTCTCTGCATCGTGATTACCGAAGGTTACGGCAACGGGAATCTTTCTTGATTCAAAGATATTCATAAGAGCATTGATAAGTTTCTTTGTCTTTTCGGGGTCCTCGTTCGGATGTGTATTATCGCCTGTCAGCACAACAAGGTCGGGCTTTTCCACATCGCAGGCTTCTGCAACTACCCATACCGATGCATCAAAATGCTTGTCATAATTAAGATGAGTATCAGCAATATGTAATATTTTAAGCTTACCGTTTTCATCGAATCTTATTGTTTTATCGGTTTTATTCTGAGCATTTGCAGGGCTGAAATCAATATTTGTATTTTCAGGGTCAATTTCAAAATAGATTATTGATGCCGCAAAGAGAGCAACTAACACCGCAAAAATGATAATAATTATTTTTGCTTTTGACATTATAACATCTCCTTATTCAGCAGGTTTAATTCTGTAAATATTTACTTCATAAGCACGAAGCTTATCTGAAGGAACGGAATAATTTGAAAGCACACATTCACCTTCAGCTTTTTCCGGCCTTTCGGTTTCATTTTCTGTAAGGTTCATTTCGATATAGAACTTACCTTCGTCGGACTCTCTGAAAAAACAGTATGTATCATCATCTGTTTCAAGGCAATCGAAATCGCCATAAACAAGAGTTGTCCTGTTTTCCTTGCGCAGTGCAATAAGCTTTTTGT
Source organism: Acutalibacteraceae bacterium (assembly GCA_045532935.1). Classification (GTDB taxonomy): domain Bacteria; phylum Bacillota; class Clostridia; order Oscillospirales; family Acutalibacteraceae; genus UBA6857. The sequence continues at coordinate 4,917 of JAZSGW010000037.1, read as the reverse complement.
AATAATGGAAGGTGCTTGTTTCATCTTGTAGCTGTGACTTCACATTACATTCCTTATAGTCTCCGTTAACACGAAGCCAGGGTTCACCCGTTGTGAAACCTGCATTTTCACTGTCATCCCAAGGAATTGGCGTTCTTGCGTTGTCTCTACCGCCTGCCAGAATTTCTGCAAAGACTTCTTCGGGAGCTCTGCCCTTTGCAATGTTTTCATTGTATCTGTTGATACCTTCAACATCACGGATTTCGCTTATATCCGTGAATTCGCAGTTCATCATACCCAATTCCTCGCCCTGATAAATATAGGGTGTGCCGCGTCCGGTAAGAACCATTGTGCCGAGAAGCTTTGAAAGAGGTTTTCTGAATTTCGGGTCGGGATTTACCTTCGACACCATTCGCGGATTATCGTGGTTTTCTATAACTAATGAAGGCCATGATGATCCGCACAAATTGTATTGATATTGTATAAAAGCTTCCTTTAAGTATTTAAGGTCGTATCTGTAATCCTGATATTTTGACTTTCCGGGATTTTCGATATGGTCGAAGAGGAATGCCTGACGGACTTCTCCACGCGACTCGTCAGAGATAAGCTTTACCATCTCGATGCCTATGCTGCAGGGCTCTGCAACGCAGAAGGATCCGGGGAATCTTTTAAAGGTCTTTTCGTTAAGCTCTCCTAAAAACTCGTGAAGTCTCGGTCCCCAGGAATAATGTTCAGCTCCGCAGCCGAATATTTCACCGATAATCGGGTCACCATCCGGAAGACCCGGTGTTTTTGAAATAAGGGTAATAACGTCCATTCTGAAGCCGTCAATCCCCTTTTCGAGCCACCACGAAACCATATCGTAAACTTCTTTACGAAGCTCGGGGTTATCCCAGTTAAGGTCCATCTGTTTGCTTGAGAAAAGATGCAATGCCCACTCGTCAAGCTCGGGATAATAATTCCACGCAGAGCCCGAGAAGAATGATGTCCAGTTATTCGGTGGTATTCCCTCGCCCTTGCCTTTACGGAAGAAGTAGTAATTCTTATACTTTTCATCGCCTGCAAGAGCCTTTTTGAACCATTCGTGTTCATCGGAGGTATGATTTACAACAAGGTCCATAATAAGCTTCATTCCGCGTTTATGGATTTCAGAAAGCATCTCGTCAAAGTCGGCCATTGTGCCGAACTCGGTCATAATTTTCTGATAGTCCCTGATGTCGTAACCCATATCGTCATTAGGTGAATCGTAAACGGGACTGAGCCAGAGCGCATCAACGCCCAGCTCTTTAAGATAGTCGAGCTTTGAAATAATACCCTGTAAATCACCGATTCCATCACCGTCTGAATCCATAAATGAACGGGGATATATCTGATAGATGGTAGCTTCCTTCCACCATTCCGTAGAGGTTTCTTTTTTTGCAATAATCTTTTGAGGCTCCGAGTTGACGATATTAAAAAGATGTTCCAGTGCCTCGGCTGAAAGACTATCTTCCATAAGTTCCTTTATAGTTATATCCCAGTATGCCAGTTCGTAAAAAAGGGATTCAGGCATATTTCTACGGTAAATTACCTTCTGAGCGATGTCATCTGCGATAGGGTTTCCGAGTATATCCGAAACCAGGGTTTCAAGAGTAATTTTCATATAATCTTCTCCTTCAAGAGTTACGTTTAATTCATAATACTTATTATAGTATTTCATTTCGCTGAAAGCAATAATTCTTTCTTTACTCTGTCAGAAAATATGCTTTCCGGCAGTAAGCTCGTATGCCTTTCCGTCTATCAGAGCAGTGGAGTCAACGGGAGTATCTATTTCATAACGCACCCTGCCGTTTTCGTGCCACCAGCGAGAAGACACCTTTCCATTTACAGTATCGATTTCCGCTTTGAACCAATCAATTCGGTCATCGGGGACAGGTGCAAAATGAACCTTTGCAAAGCCCGGGTCAGTCTCAACGGTATTGATGCCTGCCATAACACCGTACATCCAGTCACCGACAGCACCGTAAGCGTAGTGGTTATAGGAATTCATCGATGCGGGCCAGATGTCGCCGTTTGGCTTGATGCCGTCCCAATGCTCCCATATGGTAGTTGCCCCCTTGCTGATGGGATAAAGCCATGAAGGATATTCCTTACGAAGCAACAAGGTGTATGCGAGCTCTTTATAGCCGTAGCGTGATAAAACGTGCAGAATATAAGGCGTACCTACAAAGCCTGTCTGTAGCTTATCTCCCTGTTTATGAATAAGCTCTGCAAGGGAATCTGCAACCTGTTGAGGTTTATCCGTAAGCTCAAACTGAAGAGCCATAACGTGCTCGGTCTGTGTCCTGAAATCATCACAAAATTCCTTGATAAAGGCTGAACGGATATTCTTGTAAAGCTCTTCATAAGCACTTACATTATGTCCGAGCACCTTGCCCATTTTGGTAAGAAGATTTACCGAGTTGGCATAATAGGCAGAGGCAACAAGGTCATCACGGGTAGGACCTTTGCATTTACCGTATTTTCCGCCGAGCTCAAGCCAGTCGGCATAATGGTCACCGCCAAGCCAGAGATTCTTTTTAGTGGTGCTTTTTGTTATGTAATCCACCCATTTTTTAACAGGCTCAAAAAGGTTTTCTATAATTTCTCTGTCACCGTAGGTAAGGTAGCATTGCCAGGGGCAGATAGCGATTGCATCAGCCCATGCAGTACTGAGTCTTGGTTTTCTCGGATAGATGCTTGGTATAAAGTCAGGTACACCGCCGTTTTTATACTGCTCTGCCTTGACGTCACCGAGCCACTTTTTGAAAAACTTCAGCACATCATAGTTATAGCTTGCAGTGCGGACAAATACCTGAGCATCACCCGTCCAGCCAAGTCTCTCGTCGCGTTGGGGACAGTCGGTGGGAATATCAAGGAAATTGCCCTTCTGACCCCATATAATGTTGCTGAAAAGCTGATTGAGCATAGGGTCGGAGCTTTCAATATATCCGGTACGCTTCATATCGCTGTGCACTACAATGGCTGTAAAATTTTCGGATCTGATTTCAGTCGGGTACGAATCCACACGGACATAACGGAAGCCGTAAAAAGTAAGATTCGGCTTATAGGTCTGCACACCGTCCCTGCAGGTGTATTCATAGATTGCTTTTGCTTTTCGGTAGTTTTCGTTGTAGAAATCTCCGTTTTTGTCGAGAATTTCAGCAAAGGAAAATGATACCTTGTCGCCCTCTTTCGCGTCAAGAGTAATTTCAAGATAGCCTGTCATATTCTGACCGAAATCAAGTACCGTTTCGCCCTTCGGTGTGGTAATGATTTCTTTTACACCGAGACGCTCCTGCTCTTTTACAATTTCACCCTGTTGAGGGATTAGCATATTCTGCGTGTTGTCTTTTGCAATTTTTGCACGGTACTTAAAAACAGGTGAGATGGCAGCGTTATATTTTATTCCGTTGTATAAATGGCAAAAACGCAGATTGCTTTTTGCCACAAGCCAGCTTTCGTCAGTGCCGATATACTCTTCACTGCCGTCAGCATAGACAATGTGAAGTTCAGCTATAACTGCCTTCGGCTTCCTGTTTTTAAGTCGCCAGAACCAGCCTTCAGCGAGCTCTAAAACAAGAACATTATCTTCACACAACATTCCAGTCACATCATAGGTCTGAACTTGCAGACGGTTATGATAAGATGTCCAGCCGGGTGCCATAATAAAGTCTCCCACACGCTGATTGTTGAGAGTTGCTTCATAGACACCGCGTGCTGTCACGTTCAGAGTGGCTGATGACACTTCTTTATCAATACGGAAATCCTTTCTGAAAAGAGGGCAGGCCTTATCCACACTATAGGAGGGGCATATCCAGTTTGCTTTTAACATAAAGTCACCTCACAATTTTCTATTGAAACGTCTGATTCAGTTTTACGCCTTAATTACGGGAGCAGACAGAATGCCCACTTCTTTAAGTCTGTAAAGCTCTTTGATAAAGCTGTTGTGGCTTTCTTTTTCGCCGTTTTTTGAAAGGTCACCGGGGATATAGTACCGTCCCCTGTGTTTCCGGTGTGGTTTTCACGCTAACCGTCCTCCGTGTTCATTCGTCGATTATGAACACTCGTTGATGGTTTTCATATAACGGAACATCAAATCGTTTGAAATATTCGGGAATGTGCTTGTGAACATTATTTCTATACCAACCGTATACATATGTATGAATTACTGTTAATTCATCAAAAGAGTATGATATAAGTCCGAAGTTACATTCATAACGCATTTTTTCTGAGCCTGTTTCTACAATCTTGTATCCGGTATACTTATTTTCATCTTGGAATGATATATATAGAGGGCAAAACATATCTTCATATGATAAATTGTATATGTTCTGTACTTCAATAAACTTCACATTCTTTTGAGCGGGGTTATTTTTTGAGCAGTTTGAAGCACAATCATATTTTAAATCAGATAAATAGGCTCGCATTTCCTCTAGTGTTTTAAATTTTAATTCCAGATAAATATCTGTCGTTTCATTCCAATAGTTAAAATAAGAAAATGAAACAACTTGTGCATTCGAAGGAATTTCGGACGGAAAAACAGTTTTAGGTATCTCATATTCTTCAAAATTGTACTTTTCAATATTATCCGAAAACTTTATACCATTTTCATTTTTTATAATGTTTGTAACAGATAAGCCAACACTAATTATCAAGAAGAATAGCATAGCAATAATAAAAATCTTTTTCATAATTCACCATCCAATCGCTCTTCTGAACATCGTCCATGGAGGTTCCTCAAGATCGAAAACACAGGGGACGGTTCTATGTGTTCTCTTCTCTTAAACTAATTATTCAGTTAAGTCACTTCTCGGAGCAATATTTTTTATTTCCGGTATAGCAGAGCTAAACTGCTTTCTTCCCGAAAAGGTGTTTTCCGACCTTCTGTCAGTTGAATTATCTGCCCAGGTGCTGAGG
>JAZSGW010000025.1:0-16650 GCA_045532935.1 Acutalibacteraceae bacterium | reverse complement strand
GAATCCCTTCGGACCTTTAACACATAAAAAGAAAGGACTACGCTTTCACGTAGTCTCTTTTCTTATGGCGCGCTGTAAGGGATTCGAACCCCTGACCTTCTGGTCCGTAGCCAGACACTCTATCCAGCTGAGCTAACAGCGCATTGCTTTTTTGTTGCCAAAGTATATTATCATAATCAAAGGATAATGTCAAGGGTTTTGCGATAAAAAAAGCATTATTTTTTTGCTGTATTTATACTTTCTTTTAGCCGTTGACAATATTACCGTGAACTGATAAAATCTTTTTATCTTAAAGTGTATATAAGGAGTTAAAATGAAGTCTGTATATAAAAAACTCATCGCTTCTGCAGTGGCGGCAACTTTCTGTGTCACATATCTGCTTGCAGCCAATAAATCTATAGGTATAACCGAGTTCACGGTCACAAGCTCTGAAATACCCGACAGCCTTGACGGCTTCAGGATTGTACACGTTTCCGACCTTCATAACGAAAGCTTCGGAAGGAATAATGAAAAGCTTCTTTCTGAAATAAAGAGTCTCAATCCCGATGCGATAGCCATAACCGGTGATATAATCGATTCGAGAAGAACTGATATTTCCGTTGCTGTAGCTTTTACTTCACAGGCGGTAAAAATTGCCCCGGTTTACTATGTTACGGGAAATCACGAGTTCCGTACAGCTGCTTCAGAGTCTCTTTTTGCTTCTATGGAAAAGCAGGGGGTAAGCCTTCTGCGCGGCGAAAGACTGACGGTAAAAAAGGAGGACGGCTCTGTTTCCTTCTACGGTATCGATGATCCTCGTATTTCGGGGGATTATCTCGGTGAATACGAGGCGGAGAAGGTGCGATCCGACCTTGAAGGCCTTGACAGGGGCGAGGATTTCAGTATTCTCCTTTCCCACAGACCCGAGTTTTTCGATATTTACTCCGACTTCGGCTTTGATCTTGTGCTTTCGGGACACGCTCACGCAGGACAGTTCCGTCTGCCCTTTATCGGCGGCACCTTTGCACCGGGTCAGGGATTTTTCCCCGAATATGACTCCGGGATATACAGAAAAAACGCTACAGCTATGATTGTAAGCCGTGGACTTGGAAACAGTGTAATACCCTTGCGAGTCAACAACAATCCGGAGCTTATATCAATTACTCTGATCAAGGAGGTACAGTAATGCTTTTCAGACGTCCCTGCTATTACGATGACTTTATCTGTAAAGCCGACAAATGCACCGATAACTGCTGTATCGGGTGGGAAATCTGCATTGACGGTGAAACAGCAGAAAAATACAGAAGCACAAAAGGCGAATTCGGTAAACGTCTTAATGAAAATATAGATTTTTCCGAAGAACCGTCCTTTATTCTTGACGCAGAGCGCTGTCCCTTTCTTAATGAAAGAAACCTTTGCGATATAATAATAAATATGGGCAAGGACAGCCTTTGCCAGATATGCCGTGACCACCCGAGATATTTTGAGTGGTACGGAAATGTCAAGGAGGGCGGTATAGGACTTTCCTGCGAGGAGGGCGCAAGGCTGATTCTTTCCGACGGTTGCTATGCCGACTACTTTGAAAGTGAAACCGATGAAGAGCCCGACAGTAACTTCGATGAGGGAAGCTTCGGTCTGCTCTTTTCTGTAAGGGAGAAGATGCTCGACATTCTCTGTGACCGCTCCCTTTTTATCGGTATGCGTTTTTCGGAGATACTCTCCGTTGCCGAGGGCGCACAGCTTATTCTTAACGGCACAGCACCCGAAAAAGTAAGCTGTGACTTCTCCTTTGACAAGGAACTTGAGAGGCTTGTTCCTGTTTTGGAAAAAACTGAAGCTATCGACGGTAAATGGACAGAGTGTTTTCTGAAGCTTAAGAAAGCACTTGCAGACGGGCTTGAGCTCTCTTTGAGTAAAGAGGAGGAGACTTATGCGGAAAGGCTTTTCGCCTACTTTCTGTGGAGGTATTTTCTTAAGAGCGTTTTTGACTTCGGTGTGACTGAAAAAATCCGATTCGCACTTTTCTCCGTTACGGCGATTTTTGCTCTTTACAGAAGCGGCGAGGGTGACGGATTTGATGCACTTTTAAAAAGTGCGGTAATGTATTCCAAGCAGATGGAATACAGCGACAAAAACCTTGATGTTTTTTATGAAAGGCTGTATAATTGAAGCAGAATAAAAAAAGGAGCAGAGTATTATGAAGATTATTGAAACTGTAAAATGCACAGTCGACCCGAAGGAAGTGGCGAGAATCAAGGGCCTGGGATTTTTAAGAGACAAGACGACCGAAGACAGATTCAACTGCCGTGTTATTACACGAAACGGCAAAATCACTGCCGACGAAAGCCGTGTAATTGCCGACGCGGCTGAAAAATTCGGTAGCGGTGAAATCGCTATGACTTCACGAATGACTGTCGAAGTGCAGGGAATTGCTTATGAGAATGTGCAGAGCTTTATTGATTTCCTCGCTGAAAGGGGACTCGAGACGGGCGGTACAGGTCCGAAGGTGCGCCCCGTGGTTTCCTGTAAGGGCACAACCTGTCAGTACGGTCTTATCGACACCTTCGGCATTTCAAAGGAGATTCACGAAAGCTTTTATAAAGGCTATCACGGTGTGAAGCTGCCCCATAAATTCAAGATTGCCGTGGGCGGCTGTCCCAATAACTGCGTAAAGCCTGACATAAATGACCTTGGTATCATAGGTCAGAGAGAGCCATATATCAACGGTGACAAGTGTGTCGGCTGCGGCGCCTGTGCAAGACTCTGTCCTATGGGTGCTATTGAAATGGTTGATAAAAAAGCCGTAAGAAACACAGAAATCTGCAACAACTGCGGAAGATGTATTCCTGTCTGCAGAATCGGTGCAATAGAAACAGCCAAGTCAGGCGCAAAGCTTTATATAGGCGGCAGATGGGGTAAGAAGGTTTCAAGAGGTGTACCTCTTGATAAGATTTTCGAAAGTGAGCAGGAGCTTCTTTCTGCGGTGGAAAAGACTATTCTCTTCTACAGAGAAAACGGTACACCGGGGGAGCGCTTTGCTGACACTATAGCAAGAGTAGGCTTTGAAGAGGCTGAAAGGGAGATTCTTTCCGATTCTATACTCGAAAGGAAAGAAGAGATACTGAAAGATGAATAAAAAGCTTATTTTCACAGGGGTTTTCCTGATAGCTCTTTCACTTATCCTTTTTGCCTTCGTGTTCGCACCGTCGGATAAAGAGGATAAGGCAGACACCCGTGCATACCTTATCTTTACCGACAGCCTCGGTAATGAGGTCAGGCTTGAAAAAAAGCCTGAAAGGGTAGCGGTGCTTTTCTCTTCACTTTGTCAGGTGTGGAAAAACGCAGGCGGACAGACTTATATCACTGTAGGTGAAAGCGTTGAAAGAGGTCTGTGCGGTGAAGATGTGCTTCTCGTTGATACGGGTGCAGGTAAGGTGATAAATAACGAGCTTCTTATTTCCTATGAGCCTGATTTCGTGATTTATTCAAGCGATGTCCCCGCCCAGAAGCAAAGCGGAGAGCTTCTCACAAAAGCAGGTATTCCCTCGGCGGCAATAAGGCTTGACAGCTTTGAGGACTACCTTGAGGCTTTGGAGATTTTCTGCAGTATTACGGGAAATGAGCATTATTATGACATCTTCGGCAGTAATGTGGAAGACGACATCGGGCATATAAAAAAGCTGGTCAGCAAAAAGGTAAAATCCCTTGAGGAAAAGCCGAGAATTCTTTTCCTTCGCTCGGGAAGCAGTCAGTCAAGCTGTAAGGCAAAAAGGGCAGAGGACAACTTCGCCGCAAAAATGCTTGAGGAGCTCGGCTGTGTGAATATTGCCGATAAAGCTCCCGTGCTTCTTGACGGCATCAGCGCAGAGACTGTGCTTGCGGAAGATCCTGATTATATTTTCGTTTCCCTTATGGGCGACGAAAAGGCAGGACGCGAGTACGTTGAGAGCGTTTTTCAGTCCGATGCCTACAGGACGCTCGACAGTAAAATGATTTTTCTTGAAAAGGAGCTGTATCAGTACAAGCCCTGCGAAGACTGGAATCTTGCCTACAGAGGTCTTGCCGAGGTGCTTTATCCGATGCTCTTTGTAAAATAAAGGGACAGCAGGCTGTTGCATAAAGATTCGTCCTGCGTTCAGAACGAAAAAAACTGTGAATTTTGAATTGTTAATTTATACAAACCGGGAGTAAAACTTGAAAGAAAAAAAGAAGATTAAGTATACCGGGAAAACTGCCGCAATAGCGGTGCTGCTTATGTCTGCAGTTGCGGTGGCACTTGCCTTCGGTCCGGTAAAAATGGATTTGAACAGCCTTATAGGCGCTATACTTAAAAGAGATGGCTTTGAGACGGAAAGTGTCATCTTTTATTCCTTGCGCCTTCCGAGAGTTGTTGCAGGACTTCTTGCCGGGGCAGGGCTTTCTGCTTCGGGTGTGCTTTTACAGGCGGTTACCGGTAACTCCCTCGCATCGCCCGGAATTATAGGTGTCAACTCGGGAGCAGGCTTTGCCGTTATAGTGCTGCTTGCTTTCTTTCCTGCGGCACAGGCGGTTTTACCCTTTGCGGCTTTTTCCGGCGCCTTTGTTGCCACTATGCTGATTCTGTTTCTATGCTCGAAAATCAGCTTCTCGAAATCCTCGGTGATACTTTCGGGTGTGGCTGTATCGGCACTTCTTAATGCGGCAATATCCTTTATTTCCTATGCTGATACGGATATACTCGCTCTTTACAGCTACTTTTCCGTAGGCGGTCTGTCACAGAGTTTCCCTGAAAGGCTTGTTATACCCGGGGTGATTATCTTTATCTGTGTACTTATTACATCTTTACTCGCTTCAAAAATTGACACCCTTTGCCTCGGCGACAGTATCGCGCTTTCTCTCGGTGTAAATGTAAAGGCACTTCGTTTCTGCTGTCTGACTCTTGCGTCGGCTCTTGCAGGGGCGGTGGTCTCCTTTGCAGGTCTTTTAGGCTTTGTCGGACTCGTTGTGCCCCACATTACACGCAGACTTTTCGGCTCCTCGGCAAGAAGGCTGACTCTTAATTCCCTTCTTACGGGCGGAGTGATTGTGGTATTGTCTGACTTTTGCGGAAGAGTGATTCTTGCACCTACGGAGGTGCCCGTGGGCATTGTTATGGCATTTATAGGCGCACCCTTTCTCTTCTATCTGCTTTTAAGGGGGAAGAAAAATGCTTGAATTTGAAAACCTCTGTGTCACATCGGGAAAAACGCCGATACTTAAAAATATCAGCCTTAAGATAAAGCCCCATACGGTTACGGTTATACTCGGTAAAAATGCGGCAGGTAAATCCACCCTTCTTTCCTGCATCACCGGTGAGCGGAAATATACGGGCACCGTAAGCTTTTCGGGAAAGAATCTCTCTATGCTTTCTGCCCGTGAAAGAGCCTCTCTGGTGGCTCTTCTGCCACAGCATCTGCCGGAAGCGGAAATCACTGTTGAGGAGCTTGTGAAGCTCGGAAGGACACCTTACCTTGATTTTGCAGGGAGATTTTCAAAGGAAGATGCTCTGCAGACGGAAAAGGCACTTTCAGAGCTTGGTATAGCTCACCTTAAGGACAGAATGCTCGGACAGATTTCAGGCGGTGAAAGGCAGAAGGCGTATCTTGCCATGACTCTGGCGCAGAATACGCGACTCATAGCCCTTGATGAGCCTGCGACATATACCGATGCAGCATTTTCCTCGGAGCTTTACGGTATAATCACCGACCTTGTCAGAAAAAGAAAAAAGACCGTCCTTGCTGTGATGCACGACCTTACGGCAGCTATGGAAATTGCCGACAGTATAATAATCCTTGATAAAGGAGAGGTCGTTTTCGCCTCGGACAGTCAGACGGCACGAAACAGCGGAATAATAGAAAAAACCTTCGGCGTGAAGAGATACGATGCCGAAGGAATGACCTTTTACAGGTGAGGCAGATTTGCTTCAGAAAAAAAGTTGGGTGCCCGAAGGGACAATTTGAATAATAAAAACAGGCAGATTTAATTTCTGCCTGTTTAATTGTAATGTAAAACCACGCGTTAGACGCGTGGTTCGGGAGAAATTATATAGTTGAACAAAAAATCCTCCCTATATTATAATGAAGTTGCGGTCTGCCAACTGCAACTAAATAATATAAAGGAGGTCATTCAAATGGGATTGAATGATATAAATAGTTTATCACATACAAAATGGAATTGCAAATATCATATAGTGTTTGCACCGAAATATCGCAGAAAAGTATTTTATGGGCAGCATAAAGCTGCAATAGGAAAAATATTAAGACAACTCTGTGAATGGAAAGGTGTAAAGATAATAGAAGCAGAAGTATGTCCAGACCATATACATATGTTGGTGGAAATACCACCGAAAATGTCTGTGTCAAGTTTTATGGGATATTTAAAAGGAAAAAGTAGTACAATGCTGTACGAACAATTCGGCGAACTGAAATACAAGTATAGAAATAGAGAGTTTTGGTGCAAAGGTTACTATGTGGACACAGTAGGGAAGAACGAAAGCCGAATTGCCGAATATATAGCCAATCAGTTAAAAGAAGATCAACTAGGTGACCAATTGCTGATACCTGGAATGAGCCCTTTTAAGGGTAGCAAGTAACAATCCTACGCAGTTGGCAGTCGTACTTACGCGTTGACGCGTCCTGCGAGGAATAGAGGGCTATGCCCGCATGTGAAAAACCACCCGTTTGACGGGTGGCTGTTTATTTATTGTCTCTGTGTCAATATACGACTGATTTTGCAACCACCTTATCTTAACCACCCATTAAAGCTAAGTGTAGTGATTTGTGGTTGTGAATCAGCGTGGTCTGCGGATATTACCTGACTGTAGAGTAAAACGTTCGGCGCTAGGCTGAACATCGGACAGCGAAGCTGGGAGCAAAAAAAAGCGTGTTTTTGATTACTTTTGTCACAACCGACAAAAGTAATTGGCCTTAGCGGCCACAGAGCGTCCGGGGAACGAAGCTTACGGTAAAGTAATCTCTATGACGGCAGAGCTGTAAAGGATTCCTTTGCACAAGTTAAAAATCAACCATGTAATGACACAGAGCCAATTTATTTAAGGCTTGTACTGCTGTTGACAATGCCCGAGCTGTAGATGAAAAGGACGTCCTGGGAACTGAAGGAGACAAATTCTCCTATCATTTCGGGCATAATGTATCGGGTGTCGATAAGCGTTACCTTGCTGTAGCCCGGCAGAAGCAGGGGAGCAAGTGAGCTACCGAAGGAGTCACGGAAGATTATAAGCTCACGGCTTGTTTCAGCCGCAGGATTATTTATCTCAAGCACGGAAACAGCACCCGAAAGGAAAATATCGTATCGGTCAAGGGAGGAGAGCTTATCGAGGTTGTAAACCTTGGTTTCGCCTTCCTTTTCGAAGTTGGTTACAACGGCAGCTTCGATTTCGCTGTTTGTAAGGTAGCACAGTCTGTCTGCTTCAAGGGGGAGAGCCGACTGACCGTAGTACACTCCGTAAAATTCGCCTGCATCTTTTTTCTGAAGCTCTGCAACAGGTGACAGACCGAGAGCTTTTCTTATGAGGTTTGCCACGGGAAGGATTTCCTCCTGCTTCCAATGGCTGTCTGTTGTATAAAAGCAGGACGGTGAAAGAAGGGGATAAATATCGATTTCCTCAAAGTCGGGAAGTCCTTCAAGGGTCATGCTTTTAAGCTCTTCAAACTCATAATGCGGGTAGAGAGTGCCTTCAGTAAGATAGAAGTTCTTATCGGGAATAAGGGAGAAGAAGGCTCTGCAGTCGGTGTCCCTGACATAGGTGTCGTAAAGCCACGTTATCTTTTTCGTGAAGTTTTCGACAGAGCGTTTGCTGATTTTACGGTCGAGCTTTCCTGCCGAGCCGTCAATGACATAGATGTCGTTGTTATCCTTCTGTCCGAGCACATCGAAGTGGAAGGTCGCCTTGAGAGTTCTGAAATAGTCCCTTAAGGGGAACTGATCTGCAAGATAGGTTTCAAAGTCACGCATAAACGTGCCTTTTGTAAGACTTGAGAATGAAACAGAGGGGAACTGCTGAAGCTTTCGTCTTTCCCATTCGGAAATATCTTTGTCGGGTAAGGCGAAAAGGCTCACTGACAGCATACCGATAATCAGGGCAAAAACAACAGGCACAAGGAGGTATCTGATTTTACTTTTCATTTATGTTACCTCCTAAAATCTGAAATACAGGAAGGGGTTGAAGGAGCCGTCTACGAGGTATGCCGTGCTGAGAATAAGTATCACAGCGGTGAAAATTGCCTCGAGGACATAGCTGAAGCCTCTTCCTTTAAGTTTTTCTGCAAGCTTTTTCACAAGCGGCGTTGCACCGGGTACAGCCAGAGCAAGAAGCACTCCGTAGGACGAAAGGTTATAGAGTGTATCCTCGCTTATAAAGGGCAGTCCGCCAAGACCGAACATCAGCTTAAGGTCAGTAAGCGCCATTGTGAAGGAGTCTGCGTTAAAGAGTACGAATGAGATAAGAACAAGCACGAGCACATATATATGCTGAAAAACTGCAGGGAGCTTTTCGAGGTGCTTTTTAAGAAAGAGCTTTTCGAGAATGAGAATCACACCGAAATAAAGTCCCCACGCCATAAAGGTCCAGGCAGCGCCGTGCCACAGTCCCGTAAGACACCAGACCACAAGAATATTGAAGATGTGCCTTAAAGGCTTTACACGGTTTCCGCCAAGGGGAATATATACATAGTCGCGGAACCAGGAGCCGAGGGAGATGTGCCATCTGCGCCAGAATTCCGTAACGCTTTTTGATATAAATGGGTAGTTAAAGTTTTCGAGGAAACGGAAGCCGAAGATTTTACCCATACCTATTGCCATATCGCTGTAAGCGGAGAAGTCGAAATAAATCTGAAGTGCAAAGGAAACCGCATAAACCCAGGCGAACACCACAGAGGGCTCGGAGCTTTCCCGGTAGGCAGTACAGAAGGAGCCTAAAAGGTTTGCTATCAGCACCTTCTTGCCAAGACCCACAGCGAATCTGAAAATGCCGTCAGAGATTTTTTCAAGGCTGTGGCTTCTTTTTTTCAGGTCCTCTGCGACGGTGGTGTAGCGGACGATAGGTCCTGCGATAAGCTGCGGAAAAAGAGTTATATAGGTTGCAAGGCTTATATAGTTTCTCTGTGCGGGGACATCACCTCTGTAAACGTCAACAAGATAGCTTATAGCCTGGAAGGTGTAAAAGCTGATGCCTATGGGCAGTGCGAGCTTAAGAAGAGGAATGTCGGCACCGGTAACAGAATTTACCGTGCCCAGAAGAAAATCGGCATATTTGAACAAAGCAAGAAGCCCGAGGGGCACTGCTACTGAAAAAATCAGCAGCAGCTTACCCTTCGGGGAATTACGTCGATTTTCAATTAAAATACCTGCAAAGTAGCAGAAGGTGATAGTAAATACCATCAGAAGCACATACTTCGGCTCACCCCACCAGTAAAACAGCAGTGAGAAGATGAGCAGTACCGCATTTTTTACTTTTTTCGGAGCCGCCGCATAAACAATAAGTGTCAGCGGAAGGAAAAAGTATAAAAAGGGAATCGACGAAAATACCATCAGTTATCAGCCTCTTGTAAGGATTTCGCCTGTGAGCTCTCCAAGAACGTCGCCGCCTGTTGCCTGTGAATCGCTCATTGCTGAAGCGAACGCCTGAACAAGGCTGTCAGCAAGACCGGGAGCGAGGTCGGAAGCAACCATAACGAGCATAATTACATCACCGTAGGAAACAACGCGGAGCTGGTCAGCGCCTACGCAAATCCATTTTCTTGTATTGATGCCTTCGAACATAGCAGTCTTGATTTCTTCAACCTTACTTGTGTCAGCTGCTCTTGCAACTACGAGTGAGTAAGCCTGGCTCATCATCATGGGCTCTGAGAAGAATGCTTCCTTGATAAGGGCAGCATCAGCATTACCGTCTGTGGCAGCTTCAGCTTCTTCGGGGTTGCCGAGACCGAGGTAGCCGTTAAGTGCCCAGGGGTCTGTGATGTCAACGGGAGTTGCATCAAGAACCATAAATTCGGGTCTTACTGTTTCGTACATCTTGCCGATTACTGTGGAAATGTCGCCTTCGTAGGGCTTAACCTTGTCACCGCCTGTGCAGGCTGCAAGGCTTACAAGTACAACGAGTGCGAGTGCGATAGCTAAAAACTTTTTCATTTATTTTTCCTCCGTAAAATTATTTTTCTTTTTAAAAAAGTCGCAAGGATATTTATACATTATTATTTAGTCATAAGTAGGAATAAAATATGAATAAAATGTAAACTAAAGTCTTCCGAGGGTTACAGATTTGTAACAGGCTCAATGCCTTGTGTCATCAGAGTAACATTCGCACCATCTGGCGGAAAATGAGGGCTCCTCGTTGCCTCGGTAAAGGTGTCCGAGATCACCGAAGCTGCTGCAGGTGAAAATCGCCTTGCCCTTTTCTCTTTCCTGACTCTGAAGTACTGTAACGGAAGTGGGAAGAGCCACAAAGTTATGCCAGAAAATCATCGGAGAAACGGAAAAGATATGCGAAAGCAGCACCGCTTCAACACCGAAGTGACAAAACAGCACAACGGTGTCGTGGTTTTCCTTTACCACATCGAAAAGCCTTCCGTTATGGACATAGCCGTGCTTTGCAAGTATGCCGTCAATTCCCTCGCAGACTCTCTTATATTCTTCGGGGACATTCTGACTTTGCATAAGGTCGACTCCCTGCCACTTTTCATAAGAGTAGTAGTCATCGATAGCCGTCCAGTAGGAGGGGAGTCTGTCCCAACAGTGGGTTGTGCCGAGGTCGGGGTGGTCAACCGTTCCCTGAAATTCACGCAGAAAGTCGCAGATTTCAGCGGTGCGATTCATTTTCTTAAGAGTGTAGGAGGCTGTCTTTTTGGCTCTGCCTAACGGTGAGCAGTAAAAGGCGGCAACGTCCATTTTTGAGATTTTACAGGCGAGTAGCTTTGCTTCACGGATTCCCTTCGGAGTAAGGGTGTCAAGGGCATAATTTGGGTCGCCGTGGCGTATTATGATAAGCTGCAAGATTTTCACTTCCTTTTGTAATCGTTTAGCTGATTATATCACCAAAGGACTGAAAAGTAAATCGCAAAGATGAATTTTGTGCTGCTGCGGCTTAGGGGTGCCGGGGCGGCTCTGACGCCCCGGCCTTGCTTGCTTTGCGGCTTTTACGGCACACCGACACGCGGGGAGGCACAATGCTGCGCATTGCCGCCGTAAAGCAGGGGTTCAGAAACCCCTGCTTTACGGCGCCTTTGACTTCGGTCAAAGGGCCTCCCCGCCCACCTGTAGCATCTCTTTATCTTCAGTCTACAGCCTTGCCGCAAAGCTAAAACCGTCGGGATTCGATGTCCCGACGGTTTTGTGTGTACCTTTAATTAATTTCACATCTTGCTTCCCTTTGCGCCCTTTGCTCCGCCACCAAGGTTAACACCCTGAAGCACGTTAGAGTCAAAGGAGTAGGTGATGGATTCGTTTTCTCTTTCACGCTTGAGAGCGACAGAAATCATTCTGTCAAGAAGCTCTGTGTACTTTACACCGAGAGGCTCCCAGAGGTAGAAGGAGAGTGAACCGGGAATGGTGTTGATTTCGTTGAGCCAGATTTTACCGGTTTTTGTGTCCATCATAAAGTCTATTCTTGAAACGCCGTTACAGCCGAGACACTTGAATGCCTTTACTGCGAGGTCTCTGATTTCTGTTCTCTGCTCGTCGGTGATTTCGGCAGGAATCTTTCTTTTGAGAGTAGCCATACCCTTGCTGCCTGAAGGTGAGCCCTTTACGCCGCCTTTAGCACCCTTTGCACCTTTTGCAGAGCCGTCACCGATGTACTTTTCAGCGAAGGTAAGAATCTTGTCAGAGGAAACAGGCTCCTCGACCTCGGAGGCCTCGGCATATTCATAGTCGCCGAGAACGGAGCAGTTGATTTCCTTGAGATTCTGTACGGCAGTTTCAACGAGAATCTTTGTAGCATAGTGGAAGGCGGTTTCGAGGCAGTCGTAAAGCTCCTCACGGTTTTCAGCTTTGGAAATACCGATTGATGAGCCGAGGTTTACAGGCTTTACGATAAGGGGGTAGCCGACCTTTTCCTCGATTTCGGCGACTACTCTTTCGCTGTCGCCGTCATATTCCTTTGAGGTGTAGCACTTGCAGTCGAGCACGGGGATACCGTTGTCCTTGAGTACGGTTTTCATAACGTACTTGTCCATACCTACAGCAGAGGAAACAACGTCACAGCCTACATAAGGTACATTGAGCATCTTGAGGAAGCCCTGAAGAGTACCGTCTTCAACGTTTGTACCGTGAACTACGGGGAAAGCGATGTCGATATAGTCAGCGATATTCTTTGAGAACATCTTCTGGGGGTATTTCATAAGCATTGTCTTGCCTTCGAGGTATACGGGAACAACTCTCTGACTTACCTTGAGAAGCTCGGGGAGATTTGTGTAAGCAGAGATGTCGCCGATTCTGTCACCGATGTAAAACTCGTTGTTCTTCGTTATGTAGATGGGAATTACATCGTATTTGCTTCTGTCGAGGTATCCCATAGCCTGAATAGCTGAAATGATTGAAATTTCATGCTCAACGCTTTTACCGCCGAACATAACACCAACTTTGATTTTCATTGTCTTTCACCTTTCTTTACGGATATAAATTGATAATATGCAGTAATACAATCGGAGCGAAGCACCCCTTATCTGCATTTATTAAAGTGCTTAATAGTTATCGGGGAGGTCGTTTTCAAGAAGGATAACCTTCTTTTTGCCGCCTGAAGAAATAGCGTAAACGTGTCCGAGAGCCTCGTTGATAGTATCGGCAACGAAGATTCTGCTTTCGTCGTAGCCACCGTCAAGAAGACCTGCCTTGATGGGTACAGCCTGCTTTTTGCCGACGAGTACTACATAGTCGCAAACAGAAGCCGCATTCTTACCGAATTCACGGTTAAGCTCGTCTTGCTTTTCGCCAAGCTCAACCATACCGGGAGTTACGAGAATCTTATAGCCGTCGAAGAGACTGAGAGCCTCGAGGGCAGCCTTTGTACCGCTGGGGTTTGAGTTGTAAGCGTCGTCGATGATTGTGACACCGCCTTTTTCCGAAAGCTGGAGTCTGTGGGGTACACCCTCGAGTCGTCTTACTGCAGGGCGGAGCTCCTTGAGCTCAATGCCCATTTTATGGCTGATGGCGATTGCGCCGACTATGTTCAGAACATTGTGTCTGCCGATAAGCTTCGTGGAAAACTCCTCGGTTTCGCCGTCTCTTGTCTTTACCTTAAAGGAGGTGCCTCTGCTGCTTACGTTTACATCGTAGGCAACGTAGTCTGCATCACCGTCAATGCTGTAGGAGATGTAGGGTCTGTCTGAACCGTGAGCCTTTATGTTTTCGTCGTCGCCGTTGAGGAAAAGCATTCCACCTTCGGGGAGAGAATCGGCAAGCTCAAACTTTGTGTTTTTAACTGCATCGAGAGTCTTGAAGGATTCGAGGTGCTGTGGGCCGATGGAGGTGATTACACCGTGATGGGGGTGTACTATATCGCACAGCTCCTTGATGTCTCCGACCCATTTTGCACCCATCTCGCAGACGAAGATTTCATCTGTTGCCTTGAGGTAGCCTCTGATGGTCTTGACAACACCCATAGGAGTGTTGTAGCTTTCGGGAGTCATAAGAACATTGTATTTTGTTTTAAGAAGAGTGGTAAGATAATACTTTACGCTTGTTTTGCCGTAGGAGCCTGTAATGCCGATGATTTTAAGGTCGGGGCATTTCTTGAGCATATTCTTTGCATCGTTTGTGTAGTGGCGGTTGATGCCGAGCTCAACGGGCTTGTTGATAAGGTTCGCAACAAGGCAGAGCACGGGGGCGAGTGCATAAATAAGTGAAACTGCCGTAAGGAAGTAGGTTGCGTGATTAACCTCAGACATAAATGCGGGAATACTTACAAGTGAGAGAATAAGAATAAACAAAAGAGTTTCCGTGAAAAGCATTCTCTTTACTCTCGGAGTGTAGACGAGAGGCTTCTTTGCCTTTTTGGGCTTTTCTGCAGGTATAGCAAGAAGCAGAAGCACGGTAAGGGGAATAGCCTTGTAGATGGGGGAAACCTGTAAAAGCTGAACGATGAGCATAAGTACAGCTAAAATTGCGTGGGTGAGATATTTTCTGCTGTTTTCTTTAATCCATTTTGTGTGAGTGTCGAAGCGGTAGGAATTAAGCTGGAAGAAGTGCATGGAATCGATTGCCGCCATAGCTACCGGTACGACGGAGACGATTGCAGAGATGAGACACAGATACAGATACTTGTTATCCATAGTTGATAATCCTTTCCGTTTTTATATTTTCATAAAGGAAGCAAGTACACGCAGGAACTGATCTCTTCTTTCAAGGAAGGAGTAGTGTCCGGCGCCCTCGAAGGTAACAAGACCTGCTTCAGGCATAAGCTTTTCCATAATTTTTGCATCGCTTAAGGGAGTGGCGTCGTCGGCTGTGCCCCACACGAGCAGCGTAGGAGCGGTAACGCCGGGCATAAGATGCTGTAAATCCTCGTTGACAACCTTTACAAGTGTCTGTCTCATTATGGGAGATGCGGCGTTATAGTCTGCAGAGCCGTTTTTCTTGCGAAGATTTTCCAGAGCATCGGGGAAGAATTTCTTTACGAATCTTGTGGCGAAAATCCATCTTGTCATTTTATAAATTCTCTGCTTGATTTTCTGCTTGAGGTTTTTCTTCGGCTTTACACCGGCAGCGTCGACGAGGATAACCTTATCGATTTCAAAGGGGAGCTCCCTCGAGCAGAGCTTGATAATTACCCTGCCGCCGAAGGAGTGGCCTAAAAGAGAGATTCTTTCGCAGGGAAACTCCTTCATAAAGTCGAGGACGAAATCCGTGTAATCGTCAACGCACCAGGGCTCCTTCGGCTCGTCGCTTTCGCCGAAGCCGGGCATATCCATCGCTATGACACGGTATTTGGTTTTAAGAAGGTCGATTGCTGACTGAAAGAGGGTGATGTTACTGCCCCAGCCGTGAAGCAGAAGCACCGTATCGCCCTGACCTTCGCAGATATAATTTATATTGAGGCCTTTTATATTAACGGTCAAGCTGATTCATTCCTTTCAAAGCTTTATATAGTTAAAACGGCATAATAACACAGTCTAAAGTATTATAGCACAATATTATAATAATTTCTACCAATTATATGACTATTTATTAAAAATTTATCCCGTAATTTTTAGTGAAATTTCACTTTGACGGGATAAGGGTGTTGTTAAACGGGTTTTATTGTGGTAAAATAAAAATGCAATCTTAAAAAGGGAGTGAATGAAATGAAAGACGTTATCATAATCGGCGGCGGTCCTGCGGGTCTGACAGCCGCAATATATGCCGCAAGAAGCGGTAAAAGTGTACTTCTCTTTGAAAAAGAGAGCTACGGAGGACAGATAAGCAAAAGTGCTCTCGTTGAAAACTTTCCCTCGCAGAAGAGTATAAGCGGCTTTGAGTTTTCTATGAATCTTTATAATCAGGCTAAAAGCTTCGGCTGTGAGTTTAAAAAAGAAACGGTAACCTCCGTTATTGACGGTGAGACAAAAAAGGTCATCACCCCGAAGGGTGAATATGAATGCAAGGCAGTTATTTTCGCTTTAGGTGTTTCTCCGAGAAGGTCGGGGCTTCCTAACGAAGATGCCCTTATCGGCAGAGGTCTTTCCTACTGCGCCCACTGTGACGGTAACTT
The DNA here is from genome assembly GCA_045532935.1 of Acutalibacteraceae bacterium. Lineage (GTDB taxonomy): Bacteria > Bacillota > Clostridia > Oscillospirales > Acutalibacteraceae > UBA6857. Next base: position 950 of record JAZSGW010000025.1, on the reverse strand, counting down.
TTTTCGAAAGAGAGATGTTGCGGTTATAGGCGGAGGCAGTACAGCTCTGCAGGACGCCATTTATTTAAGCGACATCTGTAACAAGGTCTACCTTGTCCACAGAAGAGACGATTTCCGTGGTGAAGCCACCCTCGTCGCAAGGGTAAAGGAGAAGGAAAACATCGAAATAATATATGACAGCACTCTCGAAAGCGCCGAAGGGGAGCCTGTTCTTAAGTCGATAACCGTGAAAAACAAAAACAGCGGCAAGGAAAGAGTAATTCCCGTAAACGGTCTCTTCCTTGCTATCGGTCAGGTGCCCGGCACAAAGGGCTTTGAGAATATTCTTCCCCTTGACGAGTACGGCTATGTCGACGCAGACGAGAGCTGTAAGGTAAAAGACGGTATTTTTGTCTGCGGTGACTGCAGAAAGAAGGCTCTCCGACAGCTTACGACGGCGGTTTCTGACGGCTCTGTTGCAGGTGCTTCGGTAGAATAAGGTGAGAAATGAACACATTTGAGAAGATTTATGAGGTAGTAAAAAGAATACCTGCAGGCAAGGTCGCCTCCTACGGTCAGGTGGCTACAGCTGCAGGAAATCCGCGCTGGAGTCAGGTGGTAGGCTATGCTCTGCACTCGAATCCCTCACCGGGGGAAATACCCTGTCACAGAGTAGTGCGCAAGGACGGCAGGGTAGCACCGGGCTTTGCCTTCGGCGGAGAAAATGTGCAGAGAATGCTGCTTGAAGGTGAAGGGGTAGCTTTTACAGATGAATTTACCGTGGATATGGAAAAGCACTGTATCACGGACTTACGGTGAGGCGACTACGGTTGTATCTTACTGATGTGCAGGGACGCGCGGTGAGTGCGCCGCCTGCGGCGGCGTTCAGAGAGCCGCCGGCTCCTTCTCAAAAACAGAATACTCCCGGACACAGGACTTTGTCCGGTAAGGCAGAGGGCTTCGCGGCTCTC
>JAZSGW010000001.1:0-65177 GCA_045532935.1 Acutalibacteraceae bacterium | reverse complement strand
AAAACGCATCGCCACTGCGGACGGAGCGCACAACCAAAAAGCGCATTTTTGATTACTTTTGTTGCAAGACACAAAAGTAATGCCCCGCGGCGAGCGGAAGGCAAGAACAATGCTCAATTATAAATTCACAATTCGCAATCGCGGGGACAACTTCGGGTAAACGAAAAAGACATCCCGCCACTTAAAAAGATACTGTAGGGACACGGCTTGCCGTATCCGCTGTACAAACTCCCTCATAAGTAAGCCTACAAGCCTCCCTCAGCAACACCGTTGCGATATGAGGGAGGTGGCGGCGAAGCCGACGGTGGGAGTAAAGATATGAGTACCCGCCACTGAAGTGTTGCAGTGCCGTTTTACTCCCTCAGAACACCCGTCAACCCCGTAGCAGCGATAGCCCGAGAGATTATTCGGCATCGGCAATAACCTTCCCCAAGGCTCTGCCGAGCATCTTGCCCGAATACACAGCCTCATCGAGAGTGTTCGCATCGGTGCCCACCTCCACAAGAAGTGAACAGGGCGTAAGCGACATATTATAGCTTCGTGCGCAGAAATAAACAGGTCGGGTAAGTCCCGGATACATCGTCTCCATACTCTCCTGAAGCTTAAGAGCAAAGGTCAGATTCTTCTCCCAGTCGGGCAGGTCGGTTATACCGTTGCCCTCCTCCTGACAGCCCGAGATTATCATAATCTGTGCCGCCTTTTTTCCGTTTATTACTGCTGTAGGCTTGGTCTTTACGCCCTCATCATTCTGTATCGCATCACGGTGAAGGTCGATTGTTATCTGTATTGACGGGTACTTCTCGAGCCAGAGCTCTGCCGCGTCCATAGAACGATAATATGCACCCGTGTAAGGGTTATCGTAAACTGCCGTGTCGTGGATTACTCCGTAGCCAAGCTTTTCGAGCTCATCTTTTACAGCCTTGCCGACACGTATCATATTCAGATTTTCATCGGCGCTTCTCGAAAGGAAGCCTTCAGCGTAAAAACCGCGGTCAAGAAGCTGATAGGTTTCCGTAGTGTGAGTGTGATAAATCAGCACAAGAGGTTTGCCCTCGGTATTTTCAAGCTGAAGTGTCTCGTTCAGCTTTTTCTCAATGTCGGGCTGCGTATTGTTGGTATTTTTCACACGGACACAGCCGAAGGAATCGGTCACCCCGTCATCGGTGAAGGTGTATTCGTAGATTTCACCGTCTTTACGGTCACTACCGCTTTTCTCCTGCGCCTGTTTCATAAGGGTAAGAATGTCGCTGTCGGTTGAGGTAATGTCTTCGGCAGACTCTTTGACGGAAAGTGCCGTCTGTGTAGGTTTTACGGTGCTTACGGCAGGCTCGGTCTGTTGTTCTTTTACAGTATGTGTAACGCTGATGTTACAGGGCAGGTAGCTTTCCGCAGAACGTAAAGCCAGATAGCTTAAGGTTTCAACCGTAACATCGCCCTCAAGCACCGCAAGTACTGCAAACAGGATAACAAGCCCCAGGCGCAACGCTGTCCACGCTCTTTTTCTGTTCTTCACCGTAACACCCCTTCGAAAAAAATCCCTCTTATACCGATTTTATTCCATAGAAAGGCTAAAAATTACACTGTTGAGACGATTGCTGTAATGTCATCGGCACTCATATCGGGCTGTAAAGCTCTGTTTACAGAAAGAGAGAGAAGCCTCGCCGCCCTTTTAACTGTAAGGTCTATCTCCTTCGGAGTCACCATCATACCTTTTTCACCGCGGATAATTTTACGGCGCTTTTCCTCGGTAAGCTCAACGCCGCTTTCCTCCATAATGTCAAGGGCAACGGTGATTCCGTCGACTACCGTAGGCACTCCCACGGCAATAACGGGCACACCTAAAAAATCACGGTTTATCTCCTTACGACGGTTACCGACTCCCGAGCCGGGCGACACCCCCGTATCGCACATCTGAACGGTATTACCGAGCCTTGCGAGACTTCGTGAAGCGAGAGCATCAATCACGATAACCGCTGACGGCTTTATCTGTTCAACGATTCCTTTGAGTATCTCCGCTGTTTCTATGCCCGTATTGCCCAGCACTCCCGGCACTACACCTGCGACACTTCTCAAATCCGAAAGGTAATCGGGTATGCCCGTTTCGCCCTTTATATGCCTTGTGGCGAGCAGCTGCGAGATACACTCGGGTCCTATGGCATCGGGTGTGATGTCTCTGTTACCGAGTCCCGCAACCAGTACGGTGCCATCTTCCGGGAGGAGCTTTTTTATCTCCTCTGACAGTACTCTGCTCCAACAGTCAAGATGCTCTGCACTTTTCTCAATTCCGGGCAGCTCCGCCGTAATATATCTTCCCCTCACCTTACCTAGTGCCTTCTCGCCTCTCTCGTCCGTGACCGTGATATGAGTCACCCTGATTCCATCTTCCTGCCTGACGGTGAAATCCACACCCTCAAGCTCCTTTTCTGCTATTATTTCGTGCCTTTCAAGGGCAAGGTCTGTTCTGAAATTCATTTTTTTCTCCGTAATCTATTGCATTATTTGAATTTATATGCTATTATTATTGGCGCTTTGAAAAAAAGTATGTCCGAATTTGCAAAAACATCTTGCAATTCACTTAAATTTATGATATGATATGCTCTGCATGACGCTATGAAGAGGAGGTGCAAACTATGCCAAACATTAAATCAGCAAAGAAGCGTGTTCTTGTTAACGCAACAAAGCAGGCACGCAACAAGTCAGCTAACTCCGCTCTTAAGACAGCTCTTAAGAAGGCAAACGCTGCTATCGAAGCAAATTCCGATGATAAGGAAGTAGCTGTAAAGCTCGCAGTTAAGAAGATCGACCAGGCTGTTGCTAAGGGTCTCCTTCATAAGAACAACGCTGCAAGAAAGAAGTCAGCTCTTACCCTTAAGCTCAACGCTTCAAAATAATTGAATGATTTGAGTAAGATAAGTGAGATGGGTTATGCCCGTCTCTTTTTCTTTTTTCAGGCAGAAAAACATACCGAATAGACAAACTTTAACCTTTTCTTAAGTAAGTGTGGTATATTTTATTACACAGACGGCAAGCCCGGGGTACGGGGAGGCATTCCGGCTTTCCCGAAGGAAAGCCGGAGCCGCAGAGAAAATCCGATTTCGGATAAGGGAAAACGGATTTTCTCTGCGGGAACGCACCCGAGTGCGTTCTGCCTCCCCGACGGCTTCGATGTCACCTCCCCTTTCAGGCAAGGCAAGTCCCGGCTCTCCCATCGGGAGAGCTGTCAATCGTAAGATTGCCCGAGAGGGCATATAATCGGAGCAAAGCAACCTTCAAATCTGCATTTTAATTCCGTATTATGAATTATTTAAAACTCATTGTTACGAATTTTTGTTTTAAAAATAAATATTCGAAACTTTTTTTAAAATAAGTTGTTTTTTAAAGACAGCTGTGATACAATATACACGATAATAAACTGGAGGATTATATATAATGAAAAACAAACTCCTAAAATCCTCTGTATTTCTCTTTATGTTCACGGTGCTAACCCTGTTTTTCTCGCTGTCAGCATCTGCTGCGGACGGGTACACCACCGAAGGCGATTTCACATATTACGTCAGCGGAAGCTACGCTGCCGTTACCGCATATAACGGCTCTGCCGAAAACGTCACCGTTCCCTCGAAAATCGGTTCGGCTTACGTCATCAATATCGCTGACAGAGCCTTCAGTGCAAACAAGACAATGAAATCAATAAGCCTGCCGTCGACTATTCTTTCTATCGGCAAGGCGTCCTTCAATGAATGTACGGGACTTACAAAGGTCGTGCTGCCCTCAAGGCTCAAAACAATCGGTGATGCCGCCTTCTGGTACTGCACAAACCTCAAGGCAATATACATACCGCCTACTGTAACCTCGATTGCCGCAAACAGCTTCACGGGCTGCAGCAATCTTACCGCATATGTCATACCTGCATCTTATGCGGAAACATATGTTAAGGCAAATTCAACCGTTACTCTCGGTTATCGCTTTGCTACTTCGGTAAAGCTCGCTGCCACAAAGGCAACCCTTGCCACAGGTACGGTGATACAGACAAAATATGCGGTCTACCCCGCTAACTGCTACAACAAAAGAGTAGTTTTCACCTCGAGTGATTCCTCCGTTGTATCGACAACAGCTACGGGACTTCTCACAGCAAAGAAATGCGGAACGGCTGTCATCACCGCCACTACCGCAGACGGCAGTAACAAAAAAGCCCAGGTTGTAATCACCGTTGTACCGGGCAAAATCGCTTCACTCAGGCAGACAGGCCTTTCCGTTGACGGATACACAGTTTCCTGGAGTGAATCCCAGGGAGCTACAGCCTACGGCGTTTACACCTACAACGAAACCACAAGAAAGTGGATTCTAATAAAGAAAACAACGTCTCTTTCCTACACGGTTTCGGGACTCCGGGCAGGCAGCTATGCCTATTACCGCATACTCCCCTACACCGTAATCGGCGGAAAGTACTTCAAGGGACCTGCAACAGCCGCCCTTAAGGCTTCGGTGCTTTCTCCCGGTAAGGTTTCAGATGTGAAGGTCAGAAGTGATGAATCCGAGATTACCCTTTCCTGGTCAGCAGCTCCCAACGCTGTCGGCTATCAGATTTACCTTCACAATCTCACTACAGACTCCTACACTTATCTGACAAAAACAGAAAAGCTTACCTACACCGCAAAAAATCTCAAGCCCAACACTCAATATGTTTTTGCAATCCGTGCCTATCTTCTTCAGGGCGGCACTATGATAGTATCGACAGAATTTGTAGACAATATCGTCGCATGCACCACACCCGACAGAGTCCCCTCCTTCGGCGTTGACCCCGACTCGGTCACAACCGTCGGCGCACGGCTCACCTGGAATAAGCTCGGCGGTGTCAGCGGCTACGAGATTTACTGCTACGATGAAAATGCCGCCTACAGGTACACCCTTGTGGCACGGCTTCCTCACGAATCAATCACAGGCTTCACCGTCGACAATCTCGAGCCCGGTGAAATGAAGAAATACGTAATCAGAGCCTATATTGAATCCGATACAGTCCTTGCAGGACCTCTTTCAGCTGTAGTGACTCTGCAGACAGCAACCTTACCGAAAAATCATTCGGTTGCTTTCAGCGGCTTCATAGACGCTCTCAACACCACCAAATTCTCCGGTGAGAGCTTCTATCTTATCAAAACTACCGAGGTTGCAAATCTTGCAGGTCTTCATTCGGATACCTGTCAGGATATTCTCAACACCATAGCTCACACGAATGTTGCAAAATACAGCTTCGAAAACGGAATGGAAAAGACTACCGACCTTCCCATCGGTAACTTTATCCAGCCCTACAACCTTGCTACGAGCCTTACGCTTTCCCAGGTAAAAAGCTGTGACTTCAACATCGACGGTAACGGCTACAGAATCACCCTGCAGCTTGCTGAGGAACAGCTCCCCGCTACGGTAAACAGCACAATCGCTCCCGTAATCGACTGGGGTGTTGTTGCAGGTCAACACAAGGGCTTTTCAATCAAATACTGTCTCTACGAGGGAACAACAATCGAGGCAAAGGTTCAAAACGGCAGGATCGACGATATGAAAATCATAATGCCTATAAACTACACCTTCACCCTCAACGGCACCGAGTACACCTTCTCGGAGACAATCACACAAAACTATATTTTCGGTTGGTAATAATTGTTTCTAAAAACAAATTACATACAAATCAAAAGAATGGAGGAACTTCAAAATGAAAAAAACATTCAAGGCGCTCCTGGTTGCCCTTTTCTGTATGCTGACAATTTCAGCTACAATGACATCGGCCTTCGCTGCTGCAGGTCCGACTGTTAAGGTAAAATCAGTTGCAACAAATTCAGTTACCATCTACTGGGTCAAGGATTCAAGTGCAAGAAGCTATGACATTCAGAGATCAACTGATGCCAAAAACTGGACGACCATCAAAACAGGCGTAACCGCCACACAGTACACAGACGCAAGCGGTCTTACAACAGGTAAATCCTACGCTTACCGTGTACGTGCCAAGTATCTTATCGGTTCCAGCGATTGGTCAGCTTACGTTGTAGGCAAGCCTCTCCCCGCAAAGGTAACAAACCTTAAGGTAAAGGCTGCTAACGCCACCGCTATCCAGCTTGTCTGGGATAAGGTTGCAGGTGCAAGCGGCTATACTGTACAGTTCGTCAGCGGCGGCAAGTGGAAGACCTATAAGACTCTTTCAGCTAACTCAATCATTGTTTCAGGTGTAAAGCTCGGTGCAACCTACACCTTCCGTGTAGCAGCTGTTAAGGTTGTTTCAGGCAAGTACGTTTACGGTCCCGTAAGTGACTCCCTTAAGGCTTCACCTATCCTTCCCGCAACAAGCGTAGTTAAGCTTGCAGGTGTAAACGCAAATGCTGTCAAGCTCATCTGGGCAGGTGTTTCCGGTGCAAAGGGCTTCGAAGTATTCAACCACAACACCGGCGAATGGATAAACGCAGGTGCAACAACAACTACAATCATCAGCGGTTTCCAGCCCGGTGAGGAATGCTCCTTTACAGTAAGAGCATACGCAGGCACAGTAAAGGGTAAAGAAAGTAAGGTTTACACCTTCAAGACTGCACCCGCTATGCCCGCAAATGTTACCGTCAAAGATGCAACCACAAACACTCTCACCTACACATGGGACGCTGTTGAAGGTGCAGACGGCTATCAGGCTGCTTACTTTACAAAGGCTAACGGCAAGTGGCTTACTCTTCCTCTTACAACAGGCACATCAATCACAGTAACAGGTCTCGGCAGCCAGGTAGACTGCGGCTTCCGCGTACGCGCTTATGTAAAGAACACCAACGTTCACAACATCAGTGCATATGCTACAAGTGCTTACTCCCCCAACAAGATAGGCAGAACTGTTCTTCCCGCAACAACAGTTACAGCTAATAAGAGCACATCTGACAGAGATACATCTATCAGCTGGGCTGCAGTTAAAGGTGCAGCAGGCTACTCAATCGAGAAGTACAATATTTCCTTCAGAACATGGGAAGTTTTCGATTTCAGCGACAACTCATGGAAGGCATACTCCGCTATCGACGAGGACAGCGTTCTCACCACAACATCACTTTCATTTGTTGACTCAGGCAACAAGAACCGCGGTGACGTTTACCGTGTAAGAGCTTACGACGCACTTGGCAACAAGGGTACAGCTTCAGCTCACGTAACTGCTTTCACAAGCACCGTTGCTATGAACAACACTGCAGGTACCTTCGTTATCCAGCAGAACATCGCATGGCCCAAGGCTATAGGTGCAAAGAAGTATAAGGTTATCGCAAGAAATCCTGTTACTTCCGTAGACGATATAGCAGTATTCGACGCTGCAAAGGTAGAAAAGGCAAACGGCACTTGCCAGGCAAGCCTCTACCTTGCTCCTAACTCAATCCATTCAATTATGATTTTCGCTCTTGACGAAAACGACCAGACTATCACAGTTTCAACAGACTGGGTAACCTTCAGCGTAGGAAATCTTTACATTTCACCCGGTACAAGCGACAAGTACTACAACGCTTCTGTTAACAGCCAGCTTCTCTACCTTGCTCAGGCTATCAACAACACCAAGGTTTACACAGATCCTATCACTGTAACAAACAAGTCTGCAGTTTCCTACAGTGTCAACTACCTTAAGTTCCTTGCTTTCGAGTATGACACACCTGAAGAAGTTGCAAAGTTCTTCGAAAGATTCGGCGAGGGTGAGGATATGCCCACAAGCGCAAATGAATCCTTTGACGCTACCTACCGTTTCGAAAACGGTGTTGCTGTTACAGAAGAAGGCAGAACAATCAAGCTCAGAAGCTTCGTTGAGCCTTCAGCAAACAGCGCAACTGCTGCTTACCTTCACAACAGCCAGAACTACGCAGCATGGAAGAACGGCTTCAGCAGCGTTACCACAAAGAAGAACGCTGACGGTAGCCTTACAATGACTCTTAAGTTCAAGAAGGAATACACAAATTCACCTTACCACAACGGCTATATGTCAGCATTCACAGCAAGTGACTTCGCAGGCGACGGTTCAGGTCTCACTGTTAAGGAGCTTTCAGTAGGTGCTTCAACTCTTACAGCTGTTATCGATAAGGATGGTATCCTTAAGTCATTCGTTGCATCGTCACCCTATGCAGCAAAGTTCGCAGCAGACTTCACAACAGACGAAGGCTCAAGCGACCTCGGTGTCGGCGCAGGTGATCTTGTATCCATGCAGATGGGCATCGAAGGCAATACAGTATTCAACTACAAATTTGTTAAATAAAACTTAAACTCAAGGGTTGTTGCATTGACAATCAGTGCAACAACCCTTTACAATGTACGGTTCACAATTCACAATCAATAAGACCTACAATAAACCAATGGGTAATTATGAACTGTGAAGTGTGCATTGTATACACCTATAAAAATCTCCTTGCGAAAGGATAAAAGCCTTATGACACAAAAAAAGTTTTTCCAGATTGCAGTTATTGTTGTTGCTTTTGTCTGGGTTTTCTGCGGCACCTTCGCTATCGCAATCACGGTGCAGCGTAACTCCGAAAAAAATATTCCTGTAACCAATCCCCCTGCAACAACCACCACAGCTCCCACGACAAACCCACAGGATATTTTCGGCGTTTCTCCCAACACACAGCCTACCTATAATATTCCTACATCTCAATCGCCTTCCGTAACCGGAACATCATCTGCTCCTACCGAAGCTCCCACCACACAGCCCACGACGGCACAGGTTTCCTCGGTACCACAGGGTAAGGAAGCTATAGTTACCGCCTACATAAACGGTGTCAACAACCTTAAAAACACCCCTAACTTCCTTCTCAACAAAAACGATACGCTGAACATCGAAATCGACGAAATCACCGGTGGCTCGCTTGTCGAAAGTGTTGCAGGTTCACTTATACCAAAGCCTGCTCCCGAAAGCTACACCTTCCTCGGAGGCGTAGATGCTGCTTCAGGCAAGACTCCAAATCAGGTAATCGCTCCTCTTAACGTAGCGGCAAAGGTAGACATCAACGCTGTTACAAATGCTGTCTCACAGCAGAACGCTGACGGCGGATATACTGTTCAGCTCACTATCAAGGAAGAGCAGCAGAGTCTCACCACCCCTGCACCAAACCTTTCAACTATGGTACAGGTAATTGATATAACATCGCTTATCCCCAGCGGATTCACCCTTACCGAAGTAAATATCAACTACTCACCGTCTACTATCACAGCTGTTTTTGACAGTCAGAACAGAATCGTTTCGATGCAGCACAAGCTCGTTTCTCAAGGCGGAGGCGGCGGTAAATTATCACTTCCGCCAATCACTGCTTCAATGACTATGCACGGTGATTACACAAGCGATTATACAATCAGCTACAATTAAAAAATGTGAAAACTATTGACTTAAAAGAGTCTAAATGATATAATTGGTACGTAATTAAATTTATGGAGGAATCAACCATGGAAACATTCAAGAAAATTGCAAAAATCGTAGCAATCATTATCGCTATTGCAGCTGCAGTTGCAGGCATCTACCTTGCAGTTACAAAGCTTATCGAAAAGAAAAAGGCAAAGAATGCTGACGACAGAGAAAACTATGTTTCCTGCTCATGCATGGAAGCTGATTTCATTTCAGAAACACAGGCATAAGAAAAGGCTCCCGAAAGGGAGCTTTTTTATATTCGCAGTTGTTTCACTCCCTCCGACGGCAGAGCCGCCACCTCCCTCACATCGAAACCGAGTTGCTGAGGGAGGCTTTTTTGATTCTTGATTGTAGAAGCAAAAAGGACACGGCGAGCCGTGTCCCTACAGTAATACTTTAAGTGGCGGAGTGTCTATATCCACTACGAAAACATTACCCGCGATTGTGAATTGCGAATTGCGAATTGAGCATTGTTCTTGCCTTCCGCTCGCCGCGGGGCATTACTTTTGTGTCTTGCAACAAAAGTAATCAAAAATGCGCTTTTTGGTTGTGCGCTCCGTCCGCAGTGGCGATGCGTTTTTCGCTGTAAGTTTGTCGAAACATAAAGATTATGGCATTAATGCAGGTTAAATTTATGCTAAAAGTCACAACTGACGAAAAAACGCATATTACTATAGTTCGGCCTGAGGGAAAAGCTCACGGACAACTCAGTTTAAAACAACGTTTTGCATAACGGGCCGCTATGTTCTGCGCTTTTATCGTCGCCCGTCCTTGCTCCCTACTCGTCTGCCTTTTAGTTACAGTTCGGACGACAGTCGTGTCCGCTACGGGGATGTTTCACCAAGAGACTTCCACCAAGGTTGTACAGTTACTCTTTCTGTTGGCTGCACACCTCACTAGTGATAGCGGCTTTGCGGTTGATTGTTTTTCAATCACTTCGCTGTCAGCCTCCCGTTGTGGCTTGGTGTAGGGTCTTACCGTCATAGCTTAGTGCGGTCTGCGGCGCTTACATTGCTTTGCAAGAGCGGTAGGGCGCTAGGCTGAACATCGGACAGCATCGTCACCGAAGCGCGTCCTGCGGACGATGAAGCGAGGTGAGGATGGCGCAGCGGTCAAAATTCATAGGCGCTCCAAGCCGTAATGAATTTTGGGAACCGCAAGAGTCCACAGCCGGGAGCAAAAAAAGCGTACTTTTGCTTACTTTTGCTACAATCGGCAAAAGTAAGAGGCCTTAGCGGCCTTGAAGCGTCCCGGGAACAACGACCGCTGAAAAGTTCAATGTAAAGACAGCAACACGAGTGAAAAACAGATCGGACGACGTTGTCGCTACGGTAATATTTCAATAAGAGACTTCCGCCAAGGCTGTACAGTTGTTCCTTCCACCGCAACGGTGTTGCCGAGGAAGCAAAAAGGACACGGCGAGCCGTGTCCCTACAGCACTACTTTAAGTGGTGGGATGTCTTTATCCTTCACGCAAAGCTCTCCCGCGATTGCGAATTGCGAATTCCGAATTGCGAATTTATTTAAGCAGTTCAAGCAGATAAGGTACGGCTCTTTCGAAATCTACGCCGTAGGTGTTTGAACCGGGAGTCTCCCATGTAATACGGATACACTCAGCGGTATACTTTGCGGCAACGGTAACAGCCTTTTTCCAATCAAGACCTCTCATCATCGCACCCATACAGGTACTCGAGAAGATGTCGCCCGTTCCATGATATGCGCATGGAAGCTTATCCTGCTCAAAGTAGAAATATTCGTCCTTCACTCTGTCATAGCCCATTACGCCGGTTTTGCCCTCTTTAAAGCCTACACCGGTAAGCACGGAGATTTTCGCACCGAGGTCGGAAAGTCCGCCGAGAAGGTCCTTTATGTAAGCTTCATCGTACTTTTCCTTATACTCCTTACCGAGCATAAAGCAAGCCTCTGTCACGTTAGGCACTATCATGTCAGCCTTGGCGCAAAGTGTAGCCATCTCCTTTGCAAAAGCCTCATCAAAGGCAGGATAGAGCTTACCGTTATCAGCCATCGCAGGGTCAACAAGGATAAGGTTATCCTCTGTTCTGAAGTCGGCAAAAAACTCCTTCATAAGCTTAATCTGCTCGAAAGAGCCAAGATAACCCGTGTATATTCCGTCAAAGCCTATCTCTGCACGTTTCCAATGCTCGGAGATGGGTTTGATTTCGCTTGTGAGGTCCTTACAGGTAAACTCGGAGAACATAGTGTGGGTTGACAGGACAGCTGTAGGAATAATGGCAGTTTCAATCCCCATAGCCGATATAATAGGAAGTGCCACGGTAAGTGAGCATTTACCTACGCAGGATATATCCTGAACTGTTACGATTCTTTTCATAAGAACACCTTCTTTTGGAAAAATTAGTCTTTACAAATTACTTAATATATATTATACTATTTGTGACCATATTAAAATAACCAAAATCAATTATATTTATATAGTCAGTTGAGGTAAAAAACTATGCTCACTTATTCTTTTGAAAGCCGAGGCAAACAGAGTCTCTACGAATATCTCTACAACTGCATAAAAGAGGACATTCTCTCCTTCCGTCTTGCGCCCGACGAAAAGCTACCGTCAAAAAGAGCTCTCTCAAAGCATCTCAATATCAGCACAATCACCGTTGAGACGGCTTACGGACAGCTTATGGCTGAAGGCTACGTCTACTCTGTGCCGAAAAGCGGCTTTTTTGTCTCACATATAGCATCTTCCGAAATAAATTCGTCATCAACTACCGAGGAGCATAAGACAGATTGCGTCAAAGACGGTGAGGAGTATTTTGCCGACTTCGTGAAAAACAGCGCCGCAAATGACACCTTCCCCTTCTCTGTATGGACTAAACTTATGCGAGAGACAATGTCAGATGAGCAGAAAAAAATTATGGTCAGTTCACCGTCAGTAGGTATCTATGACCTGCGAAAAGCTATTGCCGACTACCTCTACCGCTTCCGTGGTATGAAGGTAAGTGCAGACAGGATCATCATCGGTGCAGGTACGGAGTACCTTTACTCGCTTATTATACAGCTTCTCGGCAGAAGCAAGCGCTATGCCCTCGAGGACCCGGGCTATAGAAAAATCTATCACATTTATAAGGCAAACGAGGTCGACTGTGTACACGTGCCCCTTGACGAAAGCGGAATTGAGGTTGCATCACTTGAAAAAACAGGCGCCGATGTACTTCATATTTCGCCCTCGCACCACTTTCCCACGGGCATAGTAACACCCATAAGTCGCCGCTATGAGCTGCTCTCCTGGGCATCAAAGTCTCCCGACCGCTATATCATCGAGGACGATTACGACAGCGAATTCCGCCTTTTAGGTAAGCCTATTCCCTCGCTTCAAAGCATAGATGTACTCGAAAAGGTCATCTACATCAACACTTTTTCAAAATCCCTGACCCCGACAATAAGAATCAGTTATATGGTACTGCCCGAAAACCTTATGAAAAAGTACAACGAGACCTTAAGCTTTTACTCCTGCACCGTGGCAAACTTCGAGCAGTACACCCTTGCAGCTTTCATAAAAAAGGGCTACTTTGAAAAGCACATTAACCGTATGCGAAACTTCTACCGCGCACAGCGTGACGAGCTTATGCGGACAATAAAAAGCCACCCCTACTACGACGGGGTGACCATTACTGAGGAAAACTCGGGACTGCATTTCCTTCTCACCGTAAAAACCGACCTTTCTGATGAGGAGCTTATAAAAAGAGCACGAGAAAACGGAATCAACGTCTCCTGCCTGAGTCAGTATTACTTCGACAAGAAAAACAGTAAGGAGCACACGCTGATCATCAACTACTCGGGTGCTGACAGAGACAGAATGAAGGAAGCGGTAGAAAGGCTTATCAATTCACAATTCACAATGCACAATTCACAATCGCGGGAAAGCGAGTGAAAGGTAAAAAGGGTCACCGCAGAGTGAATGGGTATGATAAAAGGGGGGGTTTGTACCTCCCTTTTGTTTATTTATCCTAAGCTGTGAATTCACTTTTACCGCTGCGGGGAGGCACTTTGGCTTTCCGCAGGAAAGCCAAAGACACACAGAAAATCCGTTTCCCCGACCACAGAAGCGGATTTTCTGTGTGTGACGCGCCGCAGGCGCGTCTGCCTCCCCGCGTCCCACCTCTACCTCTCACTAAAAATAATTACCGCACTGTGCAGTGCGGTATTAATTGTGCATTATGAATTGTGAATTACTTCCTGTCCTTCGGTCTTGCGAAAACCGATGCCAGAAGTCCGCAGATAATCGCCGCCATAGTGCCGACAGATGCAGCCGAAAGCGGTCCGCTCAATGCGCCGAGTAAGCCCTGCTCATTGACAGCAGTTTTCGTTTCCTTTACAAGGTTATATCCGAAGCCTATAAGAGGCACTGTTGCTCCTGCGCCTGCAAAATCGGCTATCTTCTCATAAATACCTAATGCGCCGAGAATTACTCCCACCACTACAAACATTACGAGAATTTTTGCAGGTGTAAGCTTTGTAAGGTCTATAAGAAGCTGACCTATCAGGCAGATAACTCCGCCCACGGCAAAGGCCTTAAGAATCGATAAAGCAAACTCCATCAGAACATTCCTTTCAAAGCCTTAACGCCGCATTTGCCGCCTAAAATAAGATTAAGACCGAATACTGCCGCAAGAACGCAGAAGCTGATACAAAGAACCTTTTTGGTATAGTACAGATACTTGCTTAACTTACCGATACAGCAAAGCAACTTAAGACCGCTTGCATACTTCATTTTATACATAATATCACCTCATATAACAATATTAAGAAGATGGGCTACCCCGGGAATACTCTCCCCTTCTCTCGAAGAGACAGGCGACATCAACGCTCCCGTAGCAACGAAAAGGATATTTCTTAGTCTGTTGTTTCGCATTTCGTTAAGGATATGACCGCAAAGAACACTTCCGCAGCAGCCGCAACCCGAGCCGCCCGAGTGCACGTCCTGATTTTCACGATCAAAGATCATAAGTCCGCAATCCTGATGCACCGAGGAAATATCAAGGTTGTCCTCTTTTGTGAGAAGCTCGCGAAGAAGCCGTGTGCCCACAAGTCCGAGATCCCCCGTGAAAATCGCATCATAATCCGACGGAAGCGTATTAGTGTCGTGAAGATAATCAGATATGGTGCGTCTTGCGGCAGGGGTAAATGTCAAGAGAAAACCATAAAATTTTTCAAAATCTCAAAAATGCCTGTTTTACTGGGTTTTCGGCACTTCAATTATGGGTGCAGCTATAGGGTGGTTGCAATGAAGGGAAGACTATAATGGGCGGTTTGTAGACATATTCAGCGAAAGTGTTGCGAAACAAAAAAAGAGGAGACTACCATAAAAGTAGCCTCAATTTCGATAAAAATTTATTCAATTGTAAAACCAAACATTTCTTTGAAGTCGTTAAAGCATTCTTCGCATATCCAATACTTTTGGTCAGTAGTGCAATAACCTTGTGTTAAATCCTCTTTGTTTTCACTGAATTTATCCCAACAAAAAGCACAATGGTCGTGATCCCATTTTTCTGAGGGCTTTATATATTCTGCTTTTTTAAGTTTAGCTTTCATTAAATACTCTTGTTGATTTAAGAGTCTCCAATCATTTTTCTCAAGCATATAACATTCCTCCTACAAACATTTTTGGTGTCATTGAACCATCAGGATAAATTCTGAAACCATTTCTGCCACCCGGATAATTATAATCCCAATGAGGACCATATATTTTACTCCGCACGCTGTAATTTTATCACCATTTTTCTCTTAACAGGAAATCTGCAATATGTGTAATTTCAATTCCGTTATCGTTACCGATCGCAAGTGTATCTCTGCAAATGACATATTTGTGATAGTGGTCTTTGATTTCCATAAGGTTATCTGTTTCTCTTGTTGATTCGGTGGGCAGTTCAACGCAAACCTGAACATAAATCTTTTCATCTCTGCGAACACCGATGAAATCTATTTCTTTAGTACCGTTTTTACCGATATAGACATCATAGCCTCTGCGTTTCATTTCAAGAAAAACAATGTTCTCAAAAACAGCTGATAACATTTTTCTGTCAAAGCCTTGTAAGCTATACTTTATTGAAATATCAGAAAGATAATACTTTTCCTGGGTTTTCAGGATTGCCTTACCTTGCAAATCATATCTTTTGCAGGGATAGATGATAAATGCTTCACTGAGCCATTTGAGATAATTATATATTGTTTCAACAGAAAGACTTCTGTTTTCACTTTTGAGAAATTTTACTATTGAAGAAGCAGAAAAAGTCTGACCTACATTTTCAATAATATATCTTACAACTCTGTCAAACAGATCTTTGTTCCTTATCTTGTGTCTTTTGGAAATATCTCTCGTTATTACAGAAGCGTAAATCCCCTCAACAACCTGATATGCCGATTTTGTATCAAAATCGCTTATACCCACAATAGGAAAGCCACCGTACTGCACATATTCATCAAAAGCTTCTCGAGCATTTTTAATATCCTTGTTTTTAAAAGTCAGATATTCCTTAAAAGAAAGAGTGTAAACAGGAATCAGAACATATCTGCCTGTTAAATATGTTGATATTTCACTTGACATCAGCTTTGAGTTTGAGCCTGTAACATATATATCAACATCAAAGTCTTCCATAAGAGAGTTTACAGTCTTTTCCCAGCCGCTGATTTCCTGAAGCTCGTCAAGGAAAAGATAGCATCTTCCTTTTTCTTTTATGGCATCTTTTAAATCGGTATACATCTTTTTTGCCGTAAAGTCGTCATAATCAGGATTGTTATATTTTCTTTCAATAATGTTATCGGGAGAAACACCTTTATTTTTGATTTCCTGTACTAACATTTCAAAAATTGTTGATTTACCGCATCGACGGACACCGGCAAGAATTTTCACAAGCGGTGCATCTATAAAAGGAGTAATTGCATTAATATAATCCGGTCTTAAAATCATTCTGACCACCTCCGTTACCTAAAGTATATCGAAAAACTATGCTAAAGTCAATAGTTTTTACTTCTATACCGATAAAACTTTGTAATGTTATATATTTTTTCGAGTTTAGATAATGTTATTGTTTACCTTATCTTCTCCCCAAATCCAAGTGTCATCAGCTTTTTTCTTGTTCGGTCGCGCACGTTTTCTTATTTTCTGTTTCTCGAACAAAGCCTTATAATTTGATTGAGGTTCAGGTATTAAAATATCTAAGTTTTCTGAAAGTCCGATTTCATTCAAAATCTTAATCATATTTGAAAGCTTCGTATCATGTCCCATTTCTGTACGGGCAATGGTCTTAAGAGAAAGTCCGCATCTTTGTGCAAGCTCTGATTGTGTGATATTCAAGGAAATCCTATACTGCTGAATACGGTTTCCCAATTCCACTAATATTGATTTTTCATCATTATAATTTGAAATCTTCATAGATCCTCCATAATAACAAGTCAAATTTGTACTATTATAATATCAAATCTGTTTTAATAAGTCAAGTTTGACTTGTTATTTTTCTTTACAAGTGCATAAAAAATATTTTTCTCAAAATACGACTATATACCCTATTGATAATATTACGCAGACTTTTTATCTGCCTCTTCAACGATTTCCTTGTTCATTTCAATATAATTAACTACATTTTCGTAAGCATCGTTGAAGTTAAACTTTATTGTAATGTTGCCGCCTTCGTGAACGAGTATTTCGTCAATCAGTTCAACCACCATTGGTCTGTTAAGAGCTTCAATATTACCGTACTGCTTGAAATGCGAGATAAACTCATTTTCGCTATTCAGACCTTGAGCGTACTCCTCCGCCGTTTTTGTAAGGCTTTGGATTGTGCTGTCTATTGACTCTATTTTCTCCGTGAGATTGGCTTTTAACTGCATATATTCTTCCCTTGTAATTACACCTTGCTTCCAGTCGGGGTACAAATCAAGGGACATTTTCATGCACTTCTCACGCTCGGCAGACTGAGTTTTAATCATCTTCTGCAGATGGGTCGATTCTTTCTTACGTTTACTGCTCTGATTAATAATTTCAAGAATTTCATCAAACTCAATAGCAGTATCAATCATTTTCTGCAAGGTAACAAGCACTGCTGTTTCGAGCTTATCAATACGGATTGTGTGGTTGGTGCAGGCATCCTTGCTCATTTTTCTTGATGTCATACATCTGTAATAGCGGTAAGTGCCGTAGGAATGAGTATTAGTTTTCTTGTTCATAATACGGTGGCAGTCAGCACAGCGTACAAGTCCCGAAAACAAATCAACCTCTTTTTTGACGGGCGAAGAACGGATATTCTTTCTGAAAAGTGACTGAGCCTTATTGAAAGTGTCTTTATCAATAATCGCCTCATGAGTGTTCTCAACGATAATCCACTCGTCCTTGGGTATAGCTCTGCATTGCTTGATTTTGTAGCTGATTGTCGTGTTCTTACCTTGCACCATATTGCCGATATACATTTCGTTCTGCAGAATTCTTCGCACAGAGCTGTCGTGCCACAAGCCATCGTTACTCTTTCCCATAGGATGACGGTAGTTAAGCCCTTTCAGTTTTTTATGCATTGACGGGTTGGGTATGCCCTCATCATTCAATGCTTTTGCAATACCGATAATGCTTTGCCCTGCAATAAATCTTTCAAAAATCATACGAATAACGGGTGCAGTTTCTTCGTCAATAATAAGCTGATGATGGTCATTCGGGTCCTTTAAATATCCGTAGGTCGGAAAAGATCCGATAAACTTACCCTGAGCTCTGTTTACATTGAGAGTGCCACGCACATTGACAGAAGTAGTTGCCGCAAGGCTTTCGTTTATAACATTGGTAACACCTACGGAAATACACTGCGTTGCCGCATTCATACTGTTTGAAGCGGTGTCAATTCCATTGTTAAGGGCAATAAAACGCACCTTTAATCTTACAAAAACATTGTCAAGATAATTACCTGCATCGGTGTAATTTCGTCCGAAACGGGACAAATCCTTAACAACAACACAGTTTACCGTACCCGCATAAATATCTTCCAGCATACGGACAAATCCGGGACGGTCAAAGTTGGTACCACTCCAACCGTCATCAACATAAAAATCGTGTGCTTCAATATCGGGATGAAGCTTAAGATATTCCTTTAAAATTTCACGCTGTGATGTGATGGAATAGCTTTCTGATTTATCTCCGTCTTCACGGGACAGACGAATATAAAGAGCAGCCTTCCAGGTTTTAAGTTCCCTCTGAGGCTGCTCTAAATAATCCTTATATTTTGAATACATTAGTATAACCTCCACTTATTTATCTATATAAACAAAGCGGAAGCACCACAAATCTTACAAATGAATTGTAGCATACTTCCGCTTGTATTTCAATAAAAATTTTAATTTAGCTTTTGGTAAATATTTCAGCAGGAACACAGAGCACTGCTCAAAGCTCCTGAAAAATCTTTACCACCGCTATATGCTACTTTTACGATAACATCTCCGACCTTAAAGAGATACGGATTTTTTACCTGACCGGTAAAGTTCTCTATTCTCTCCATAGCGCTTTTGCTTTTATCTACAGTAATATCTCTTAAATCAGTCAGAGTGTTTTTATCGCAAAGAGCTATCTCTGCAGCCTTGCAGAGATCAAGCTGGGATTTTGTGAGCATTAAGTTATCACTTCCTCTCGTTAATAATTATTGTCAATTATATTGAATTTAATCCAAGATTTCCCTTGGAGTTTATCTACTTCTTTGTATTGTCCTTATTTTCTTCATTTCTGCCTGATGCTCTTTTTGTAAGAGCTCATACAGATGTGGAGATTTATCAAGAATATCTTCTGCCTGTTTAAGTTTCTTTCTTAATGGCGTGATTTCTTGTGTAATCTCCTTACGCAGGGCTTTGTACCTCTCTTTATCTTCGGGAGTGGTAACTCTGCGTTTTTTATTGTCTGCCTTACTTCGCTTTTCTTCAAGCTCGGCAATTTTTAGCTTTGTTTCCTCAATGCTCTGTGACAGGTCATCAGTAGTCTGAATCTGATTGTCGGTTAAGAAATGATAGTCAGCCACAAACTGCTTAATATCCTTTGCGGCGTGCCTCATTTCAGGAGAAATGAGCATTGCATCAGCAACTTCCTTTAATAATTGAAACACCAAGATTATTAAAAGGAACATAGTGTTTACATAAATAACCTCAGGCCTTTTGCCGTGCTCAATACCGAACTCCAATTTCTTTCTGACAGATTCAAGAGGAAAACTTCTGCGCCTTGCATAGAAGAAGTTGTTCCAATCAGCAAGGTGATGACCGCTGTAATAGGTTTCATTGAACCTTTTCTCTATGCCCTCTACTGTATATCCAAGACCTTCAACCCTTACACCTCTTTCCCAATCCTTTGCTTTAATAGTGAATCGCCTGTAATCTACTTCATATCCCATAGTGAAAAGAACTCTTCTGAATTCATCCCAGCTTGTTGCAACTGTAAGGCAAATCTCAATATCTTCTCTGAGCATATCTCTGTGTGTTTTCTTGCCTTGCTTATGAAGCCAATAGGCTGCTTTCTCGCCACCGTAAAAAGGTGCATTTTCAAGAACGGATTTGCCTCTTTCTTTACAGATGGTATCAGATATTTTTCTCAGCTCATAATGGTCACCGATTTTGTTTCGGAATTTAAGACCGTCTTTGAAGGATGTGCTGTTAATGACGAAATGATTATGCAAGTGATGCTGTTTATCAAGGTGAGTAGTAACAATCACCTGATATTTGTCACCCCACATTTTTCTTGCTGTTTCTATGCCTATTTCATGGCATTCTTCGGGAGTAACTTCATTTTCTTTAAAGCTCTGATAACCGTGATAAGCTACTACAGAGCCTCTTTCACCAAACTTCTTTTTAACAGCTACCATTTGTGCATAAGCATTATGCTTTGAGCAGTTGATACCGCTGACGAAAAGCTCTTGATCAGTTTTGTTGCTGTCCTCGGCATACTGTAAGGTAGCATACAAGTCCGAGTCAAAGAATTTGGGATTCATTGTTTTATCAGGGTTTTCAGCGTAAACAATAACAGACTTTAATTTGCCTTTCACGGGCCAGAATCCTGTGGTCGCCAATTTTCAATTTGCTCCTTTCTCGGTTTGATTAGTACATCACTGATTTCAGCAAGAAGATTAAAAACCTCTGCTTCAACTTCCTTTGAAATACCCATATCAACAAGTGCATCAAACTTTTCGCAGAAATGAAAAAAGGCATCAGGCGGAACCATTTTCGGTTCAAAACCCAATGCTCTTTGTTTTACATATTCACTTGTAGATAATCCGCATTTTGAAGCATTACGCTCAATCTTCTTTTTCTCTTTTTCTGTAACTCTCGCTACAATTCTGATGTCTTTGATAAGTTTTCACCTCTTTTCTTTTCAGGGGATATTAAGGGTGCTCCCTTAACGGTTGGCATTTGGCACACAAATGCCCTGCTCGCTACGGTGTAGGACAGACATCTGCAAGATAGATAAGTGCTTCGTCTGTCTTCCTTCACCGCAGATAAGGGCACCCTTGAAATATACCCTTTTGATTTAATATCAATGAGCCAAAGTGGCTCATATTTTTTTGCCTTTTCACTGTTTTGAGCCAAAAATCGGTACTTTTGGCTCACATAAAGTTTTCAAGAAAAGACAGAGCCTCTGCATCGTTCTTTTCTTTCTGTTCCTCTGTCAGCTCAGTATCAACTGTCTGTACTGAAGGCTGTGCCGAAGAAACGAATGAAACATTCTGCAATTCTTCTCTGAAAACAGCGCGGATGTCTTCAAGTGTAAAGCTTCTCGGATTGTCAATAGATTTAATCTTTTCAATAACCGCCTCAACAATAAATCTGTTACGGGATTGTTTATTGTTCTGTGACAAGGCTTCTAAATAGTCATTAGCACTTTTCTCATCAGGAGTATCAAGATTAAACCTTACATTAAGTCTGCGATTATTCATATCCTGCCACTTTTCATCATAGTTTCAGCAAGGTACTCATAACCCTTTGCCGCAGCACAGATGTCATCAACAAAACGCACACGGTCTGCATTGAACTTGTAGAAATTCTTTACAAGGCAACCGCCACCACCGGTGATATACAGCATCATTGTATTTTCATCGTACCCGTGGTCGCGAAGCCTGTGGAAGATTTCAGCTACATACTTCTGTACCTCTGCCTTGATAATTTTCATATCAGACTGAACAATGTTTGCCGTACCCTTGCAGAGTACCTCGTCAATGATATGCTCGTTGATTTCTCTCTGTGTTTTTCTGAGGAAGGCTTCACGGATATCAACTGTACAGAAGTGAGTGCCGAACTTTTCTGTGTACATTCTTTCTGACTGCGGTCTGCCGTTAATGACATAGAGCACATTCATAGTGCCGTTGCCAATGTCAGCGACAAGGTTTACACCGTCCATTTTGGTTGCAAACTGTGAAACTGCCGCATACCCCTGCGGATAAATACTTGCACCTGCTATTTTGATTTTGTACTCGGTATGCTGCCAAGTGAAAGTTACTTCCTCATTCTTGGTAAGATATGCTTTGAAGCTCTCTTTCTGACCTGCAGTCCAAGTGAGGGGCAGACCTGACGCAATGTGAACTGTGGCTTCAGTTAAGTTTTCTGCACCTAACTCCTTTGCAATAGCCACAAGGGTGAGGGCATAGTAGTCCTCGTCTTTGATTTTGTCGGGAAGGAACTCCTTGTGTCCTTCACCGATAAGATAGAACTTGCCACCGTAAACAAGCATATCCTTCGTGAAAAGCGGCTCTGAATCATAAGCCGTAATGCCTGTTCTGAAACAATGGTTAGCAGTTTTGATGTTGCCGTATCCGTGGTCAACACCGATGATGATTACATCATTAAATTTTTTCATTTTAGATTTCTCCTTTAGACTAAAAATTTGTTAGATAATGAATTTGGGCATAAAAAAAGCACCCTCTACGGGTGTGGTGAGAAAATAGGTCTGTCGCGAATGTTGAAGATAAACACTTCCTTTCTGTAAAATATTTTTGTATGTAAAGTTGGTTAGTGGCTATTTTAGCCATCTACCAGAATTACCAGATGTAAAAGTCTCCAAGTGATACCGAGTATCACTGGGCAAAAATCTAACGCAGTATTCATATACCGGACTTTAGTGTTTTTGGATATAAAAAAACACCTGCTACTTTTGAAGTAATAAGTGTATGTAAACGGATTGATATTTGTGATGTTGATGTGATATAATGTGTTAGACAAACTTGAGTTTGGTGGTGTATTAAAATGAAGTTTCGTACTATCTTTCTTAAAGATTCTATGATTGATATATCCGTTATGTCAAAGTATGTTGTTGAAGAAACAAAAGAGTATGTTGTTGCGGAATTTTCTGATGAAACAGCTTTAGAATTTTATGAAGATTTCAAGTCAGCTTTTGATTATAAATCAAGCAAACTTATGAATTTAGATACTATAGATTGCGTTGGTGAAGATAGCTACATATATTTTATATCCTCAAATGGTATTGAAAAGCAAAATATTGTAAACGACTTTTCAATGAAAAAGATAAAGAAAATCAAAAAGAAGTTATACAGACAATGCAAAGATGCTATTGATTTTTCTGATAGATTCCTCGCTGATAATGCTTGCACAAATTCTGTTGCAAAAAATACATTATCTAAATATAAAAAGCGTACTTTCGTTAGTAAAGAAAACAACATAGCCTTTGCATACAGAATTAAAAAGAGTAAAAGAGATAGACAGCCAATTGTTATATTTTTTCATGGTGGAGGTAGCACAGGTACTGATAACTTTAAACAGCTTTTTGAGTATAAGAGCCTGGGTATTCCACAAAAGCTTAAAAATTATGATTGTACAATAATTATACCACAGACACCTATCAACAGACCTGCCGGAAAAGCTAATTCAATTGATTATCTTTACAGCGTTAAACAACTTTCTGAATTGATAGCTGATGAAGTAAAAGCTGACAAGAACAGAATTTACATTTTAGGTGCATCTTTTGGTGGTTTCTGCACTTGGTATTCAGCATACAAATTTACTTATTATTACGCCTGTGCTATACCCCTTATGGGACAGTTTGAAGAATGTTACTTTGATGAAGTTGATTATTCAAGACTTAAAGATTTACCTATATGGATAGGTCACTCATCCGATGATAACATTGTAGACATCAAGCAGGATGATATTATTGCTGAGGAACTTAAAAACTGTTCAGGTAATTTCAGATATACTCGTTATGATAAATACGGACACGGCATGGCAGGAAAATTTATCAGCAAAGAAAATTGGTCTGAATGGATGTTTAATCAAAGTTTAGATAAAAGATAAAGTGCACGAAAACTAACTATAACTGCTCTCCCCGTGAGGGCAGTTTTTCTTTGCCTTGAATTAAAGTCCGTTTTATGGGACTCTGAAATTTGTATAATACAATCAGGTATGATACAATTATTTTGACCTCGGATTTGAGTGGTTTTTACCTCCCTCTATATAATTAATAGTGAACTTTTGCAAAATCGCCCATTATAGAGTAACAAGTGAAAATCAAAATCCGTAACAAGAAAACAGCAATTTAGTAAAATTACAGTTTTTGACACTTTTCACCCGAAAAAGATAGTAAAATAACCTCAAAAATTCAAAAAAGGAGATGAAAAAGCACTATGGGAGCCTTTTCTGTGACTGTCGCATACCGTGACGGAAGAGCATATTGGAACAAAAAGAACTATCCCGCCGGTATATTCGCAACAAATTTTTTGAATGTTTTTTATAAAAATGACACCGCCGCAAGAATTTCTGTCTTTTCAGACGAAATTAACCACAATATACTCAAGCAGTTAAGGTGCGGTTATCTTAATATCCGTAATTTTACCGATACAGGCAGAATGATTCTTGAAGAGTTGAAGGCTCTGCTTAACATACCTATTTACAGTACCCTTAGCTTTGATGCTATCCGAGAAAGGGTTGCATATCTGTTCAGTGAAGAAACGGGACAGCGTATCTGTGATTACTTTGTCAGAAGAGCCGAAATTGGTCTTATACCCCAAGATGAGGTTGTTGTTGATACTGCTTACTGCCATTGCGATTTTGATTATATAAACGAGTGTGAAGATATCATTAATGAGTTAACCGGAATTATTACATTCTTCAATAATATCAGCGATGATATGTACTATGCTCATAAAAAACTTATTGCTTTTGTAAAAGCTCTGTCCGATATTGAAAAGCACGATGAGGGACATCTCTTGCCCATTGCCAAGCAAATATTCGGTAACAAGACATTCTCTGTAAATGAAGAGTTTATTGAGGTTAAGAAAAACGCAAAAAGTCAGTTTACCGCCGTTGCAAGAAAGCTGTACTTTGACAGCTTTTACAGCTTCATTGTTACGGATTTCTTTGATGGTTTGCACTACGGTCATTACCCTAAAAGGTGTGAGGTCTGCGGTAAATATTTCCTTATGCAGAGTGCAAGAAAACAGAGATACTGTACTAACGGCATAGCACCTGAAAAGATAAACGGACAGAAGCTCACTTGCAGACAGTACGCTGCCGCTATCCGTAAAAAGGAGCTGTCCGAAAACAATCCCATTATGGATATTTACAATAAGCGTTGCAGCTGTATTCGTACCGAAGCTTTACGAGGTACAATTACTCCTGTATTCGCAGAAAAGGCAAAGGTAATAGCAAAGAACAGAATGCTTTTAGCCAAGCGTGACCCTGAATATTTCAAAACACAGTACAAAAAGGATTTAAGCCGTAAAAAGCTTTACGCTGATACGGAGAAAAACTAACTGAAAGGATGTGGCATAATGAAAAAATGGGAAGAGGATTTATATATGTTTCACTGTGCCACGGCACCGGAGAAAAAGAAATCCTTGCAGGAATATATTGAGCTTTACCTGACCGAGAAGGATGAAAGGTATTTTAACTACTTTCTGCACTTTTATGAGCCAAGACTAAATGATAAAATTTACGGTATAGTTAACAACTATGCTATGCATGGGCATTTTGCTGATTTGAAAATGGTCTTCGTTCACGGACTTTTCAAAGCTCTTGAAAAGTATGATTTATCGCAGAATGTACCGTTCCTGTGTTTTGCAAAGTATTATTATGAGCATGAGATTCACGAATATATCCGCTCAATGAGGCACGGTCTTACAATACCAAATGCAGATGAGGATAAAATGCTCCGCAAGGCTATGGCTCTTTTCAGAGAGTACGGCGAAGTGGCTACTCAAGAGAACATTGAAAAGATAGCAGAACAGATTGACCGTTCACCGAAATTTACCTGTGAGCTTATTGTTGCAGGTCTCCGTAACACATTGTTTATACCGTTTTACAAGGAATACTGTGACGAAGATTTAGAAGAAATCGCAGAGGATGTTACAAGCGATAACACCTTTAATCCGGAGCTTGAACTTATCCGAAAAGAGCAGTCGGAAGCAGTGTGGGGAGCTTATAACAAACTTGATATTGGGATACAGCTGATGATTGCTGATAATCTTGCTTTCTGCTCTGAATGTCACAGCATATTTGAGATGCAAAAAGACAAAAACGGCGAACCCATTAAGGTCCGCCGTAAGAAGAAAACATATAAAGAGATTGCTATGCTTAATGAAATGTCAGAAGAGGAAAGTGTGAGGGCTATGTTGCAGAAGGGGTATGAGGAGATGAGAGAATTTTTAAAATATAAGATTTGATACAAATTATCGAATAAGTATAATGCGTACTGATGAGGATGAAAACATTAAAAATTTTATTCTAATATATATTAAAACAAACCTTTCTATATTAGTTTTAATAAAACATATTTATTATACATATTAATTATTCTTGGTAATTTTTTTGTAAGAGTTTTTTATAAAAACTATAAAGCGGTTATTGAATATTTTACCTTCAATTTCTGCTTGTTGATTTTCAATGTCATTAATCATAGATTCTATATTAGAATAATGCAAATTATAATATTCGTTCTTTTTTGTCTCTAATTGGTCTATTGGCCATTTTAAGTGTTCATATTCATCTGAAATGCGTGAGAAGTCTTCTAAAAACTCAAAAAGAGTAGTGCATTTTTGAGACCAACCTTCCGCAGCAGGCATTTGATCCTCTGAATCTTTTAGAAACTCAATAGTTTCGCAGGCTGTTTTATACATTAAGGTTTTAGCATTTTTTACAACACTCTGCTCGGAAATATCAATTTTCTTTCTTGAAGAAACAGGAAGAAGCTGATCTAACATGAAATCTTTATGATTATCCAAAAGGTCTTTAATGATATGCAAACGAATCTTCAGTCTTGCACAAAAGCTGAAAGCAGCATTGTATCGTTTTTCTTTAATTTTATTGATGTAACTAATCCCGATCACTCCTGTAATTGCAACAATAAAGGCTGTGATTATTGAAATGAAGTTTTCGCTTATCGTAAGCTTATCCACAGAAGAGTCGGCTAAACTAACGGCTTCGCTAGTAGTTTGTACTGCTGATACTATATTTATACTATTAAATATACTAAAATATTCCATAATGCACTCCTAAATTAATTAATGATATAGTATCTAGATTTTAAATCTTTTAGTTCTTTGATTAAGTCCTCACATTTATCAACATTTTCATATTTTTTTCTAATGTAATAAATAAACATATCTATGTACCCCTTGTGATGATTGACTATACGCTCGGAATGAGACTTTGAATTGTTTGCAGTTAATTGGATGTGAATATCACCTATTTTTTGTATGTTTTTTATACATTCAACTGCATTAAAAGAAACATAATCAATGATTTTATAGCATAATAAATCCTTTATATTATTAACTGATTGAAGTTCTGCTAAAGATGGTATACATGTAAATAATGGTGAATAATTATCTACATGTTTTTTGTAAAACCTATAAGAAAAATACTCAAAAGAACAAACAATGTATCGCAAATAAGTTTGACCTGCTGGCATAATTTTAAGAAAGACAGAATTAATATTTTTATCTATAATTTTGCACAACTGAACTTCATCAGATATTGATGCACTTTGTGTAATTCCATTAATTTGCATATCTACAAATTGGATCCAATCATTATCACGTCTGTTGTATGAATTCATATAAAACAATATTTTCGATATATCGTTTTTAGTTTCAATGTCAACAACATTTTTCCAATAATCATAGAATTTTTCGTCAATATTGCTTATTATTGAAAGAACATCAGCTAAAGAAACATCAGCTTCGCCATGATTATATAAAACAGTTAAAATCTTTCGTGCGTAACTCAAACCATATATATCGGTAGACACCGTTGTAGAACCACTACAATGAATAGGTTGTAATAATAAATTTTTAAAAAGGTTATCGTTAGCATCCAAAGTTTGATAGATCATTCCCCGTATAATTGTACGTGCTGCGAATCTTGAAACAGGGGTGTTTTCTTCCCAAAGTTCTGTATATTTCTTCAAAAGTGTTTCATTGCTTTTTTGCTCAACCATCATTCCAATAAAATCAACCATAAGACGGATATTGTCATTAAACAATGGTGTAATAAATAATTGCAAACCCGTCAATTCTTCTCCAAAGCACATTCTTAAATCGCTAATTATTCTTGTCAACAATTTTGTTCCTGGCAGATATTTCGCATATCCGTTTTTTACATACCACTTATATTTTTTATCTATAATTTTTTCAGCCAAATACCAATCGGTTAAATTTAAATCACTTGGATTTTCTTCGGCAGCATCTAATTTAACGCCACACATGCGTGCAGAACTAGTTCTAATCCCCATAATAATTTTAAATTTATTATTAAAAACTTTTTTACTACGATATAAATTTTGTGAATAGGAAGCCAGTTCTTTTCTTATTTCCTCTAAATCTTTGTTATATATTTCGTCATGACTAATAAATCTCTCTAAATTGTCATAAATAATTATGTGTTTCTGATTAGGAGCTGAGCAGTATAACAATAAAATCAAAACATCTAAACTAGTTCTAAACATAATTTTTTGAGGATGAGCACTCGTAATATTAATATTTTTAAAAGCTTCCTCAAAATAAAATTTTACACAGTCAGCACATTTTGTTAAGGCAACACGAGAGTTGAATGAGAATTTTAAAATGTGTAACAATTGTGCCAACAATTCAGATCCTCTATGTTTCCGATTTTGAAGATGTTTGTCATAATATCTTATAATTCTCTTTAAATTTTTCTTTATAGCGTTATAATCAGGCGCCTTTGTTTTGTCTTCAGTGTCAGCTTCTTTAAATAAGATTTCACTAATTTGGTTAAGTGTAATTGCCAACATTTTACTATAAGGCGTAGCAAAATCTTTAATTTCAGTTTCAATTCCTTCAAACCACTCTATTGTATCATTTGATTTTATAATATCAAGTATCGTCCAAACTTCATTTGGATTGTCAATTTTCAACTTATTTATAAATGTTGTTTTTCCAGTTCCGGCATTACCGCTTATTGTATAAACCTTATAATTTGACTCATTGGATAACCATTTTCTAAAGTTTTCAAAATCTGTTTTTTGTCTTGTCTTCAAATCAGCCAAATGTTCACTTTTTACAACATAGTCGTAAGGTTCATAATTTGAATCAGTAATACGACTGCTGAAATTTGTTTTATATTGTGGTTCAATATAACAGCATGAAAAAAAGTCTCTATCAAGTTTGTAAGCAATGTCATTTTCCACAATTGCCTTTGTATCTAATGGTGTGTATAGAATGTAATTTGCGGCTTTACTTGAGTAGGGCATATCTTGTTTCTCCTTTACGTTTGGTTTTATTATTAAATCAGCACATAAAAATTTAAAAAAGCTAAAACTCTAGACTTTTAAAACAATCGTAATAATTTCATTAATGCTCTCAAACAACTTTATCTTACAAACCACCATTTGAAATAAACGGTAGTTTTAGACATATTACACATAAGCTTTACTGCGAATAGCAACATAATACTTATTATTGAGATTATGTTGAATATCAATATTATTGTAAATTAGTGGTCCTTATATATTCAACCCACTCCGTAAAAACGCTTCGTTTTTCGACAAAAACGCTTATTTTTCAAACTCCAATACAGCCTTCTTAAATGCTCCTATCTTTCTCATTGAAGTATAAACCTTATACTCTTTCTTATCGCATCTGAGTGTTACGAAATCCTTGGTTACTTCTTCCACATAATTAAGGTTAACTAAATAGCTATAATGCGGTTGTGCAAAAGATTTTTCATCGATGACCTCTTTCCAGTGTTCCATTGGATAGTGGGTTTCGATTTTATCATCCGTCAGATATAGCACGGATTTTCTGTCCTCAATGGCAATGTATATAATTTCGTGTGGGTACACTCTGCAAATGTCCTTGTTACACTTGGTTACCGCTATTCCAGGGTAGGTGCCGTCATCCGTAGGGATAAAAACACCTTCGCAACCGTGGAATGTTACAGGATAATGTGATAAACCATTGCTATTCAGTAATTCTGTTATTTTCTCTTTAATTTTGATGTGTCCGATTTCTTTTGTTTTCATAAGCATTTTCCTTAATATTTAATCTGTCTTATACTTATAAAGTGCTGTATAAAGGAAAAAGTAACACCATTTTCTTAGAAAATATCGAACTTTGTCGAAATCAACAATTTACACCCACACGATTTGTACAACTATACTAATAAAACCAACCGCCTTACCTGCAAAACACAAGTAAGGCGGTTGGTTCATAGTCACTTTTCTATTTCATCAAGGTTATAAATATACCTGAACTCAATTTTATCAGAAGAATCACTTTCCTGACCTTCAAGTTCTTCTTTTAATGAGTTGTTTTCATCAATAATGAAATATATTATTTTGCAACCGTATTCAACGGCGGTGGGAATGAAAACATCTGCAACCCATTTTGTATCATCAGGGTGATTTTCAAAGCCTGTTCGGGTATCTGCTACGTAGTTACAATCACTATGTTTTTGGATAATATCCAAGGCGTATTCCAATGGTTTGCGGTAATCGTCAAAACGGCAAAATTCTTTCCATTTTACAAAAACTACATTGTAAGCTTCTTTATAATGGACTTCGCAATATTTTGTGTTATACATAAGCCATCCTCCGTATAAACTTTTTAGACACTCCAAAATCTCATTCCGAACGTCGTGATAATAAACTATATGCTCTATAGTTTCACGGACTTCTGAAATGCCCATTTCAATTTCATCCTCACCGCAATCAATACCTAAAGCACGCTTAACATTATATTCAAGCCACTCCAAACGGCCGTAACTGCTGTAATAGATTATTTCCCAATCATCAGGCAATTCACCACCGTTGTCAGCATACGACTTGATAAGGGCTTTGAAAAGCTTGAAATCAATATTACAGTTTTCAT
The DNA here is from genome assembly GCA_045532935.1 of Acutalibacteraceae bacterium. Lineage (GTDB taxonomy): Bacteria > Bacillota > Clostridia > Oscillospirales > Acutalibacteraceae > UBA6857. Next base: position 34,472 of record JAZSGW010000001.1, on the reverse strand, counting down.
AACCTGACCAACATAAAGCCATTTCATACAGTTCAACAAACGGGCTTGAATAGCAAAGACATTCCAAATCAATGATGCGGCAATCAGTACCATTCCAAAGAACATTTTTACTGTCCATATCGTTGTGGCAGATTGTCAGTACAGGCGACATCTTCTTTGTGGCAAGATTACCTTTTTTCTGACTATCGTAAAGAATATCACGATTGGTATTTAAAAGATTATATAACTCTGTATTGCTTTTTGATAGTTTTTCAATTAGCATATCCCAATCAACATTTATTTCACTGCGATTATACGGTTGTGCTTTCTTCTCAATGTTATGTATTTTGGCAAGGAATTCTCCAATCTTTCGGCAGTGTTCAATAGTAATTTCTTCACCTTTGAGAGACTTACCCTCATAAAAATCGAACAAATAAAAATATTGTCCGTCAATTTCTTGCATTTTCTTACCGTTGAACGTCAAAGCAGGAAGTATAGGAATATCTGTTTGTTCTAATTTTGCTTCAAGCTCTTCTGCAACATGGTAATTCTCAAAAACAGTATCACGCTTCATAACATAAGGGTTTAACAATTTAATTGCGTATTTGCCCTTTGTTGTGAACAGTGAATACATCTTGTGCATAAAGCCGCCTTTAAGCTGAGTCGGCTCTGTTATTATCTTGCCTAAATCTAACTGTAGGCATATTTTATTTAATATATCCATAGTGTTTTACTCCGAACTTAAAATAATTTGATTAAAATGACTTTCAGTTAGCAGATTTTCTAATGTTTTTATGGCTTTTTTATACTGATTCTCATAATGCGAGAAGGTATCAGTTTTCTGAATTTTAAAGCCGAGCTTGATATAGAGTAGGATAGCTATATAACTCCACGGTTGTGTGTGAATACAAATGGGAGTTTCACCACATTCGTTGAATATGTCCATCACCTTTTGGCAAAGAGCTAAACCTATATGTTTGCCTTGATGTTCCGGTGAAACAACGAGCCAATGTAGGGAAGCAACGGTATCATTATCTTTTAAATCGTGCCAAGCGATGCACGAGCCTACAACCTCTCCGTAAGCATCAACAACAAAAACGCAACGGCTTTTCAGTTCATCAATTTGGTTGCAATAATTTGTTTTGAAATACATCTCAGCTTCTTCGATGGATGAAAAATCTCCAATTTCATATTCAAGTTTCGCCCAATATTTTTCATCACCCACATCATACATTTTAAAGCTATATCCTTCAGGTAACGAAACGGGCATTGTACAAATTTTAGTGCATTTTAATATTAAATTGTAGTATGAAATACTTCTGTCTATCATTTTGTTCACCTAACTCCATTTATATCACCTTGATAAACAACCGCTATTTCATCTTCGCTTGGAGTTTCAAAAATAGAATTGAATTTCGCCAAAAGGGATTCATCAACATAATAAGCGCTTGTTTTATCCGTATGCACTGTTTGATTTCTTTGCTCAATGCGTGCTTTCCAAGTTTCATCACTTATATCGATATAATGAAACTCACAATCAATACCGTGTGATTTGTAAAATTCTTTGGTGAACTCTCTTTCTTTTCTTGTCCAGAAGCCCCAATCAAGAACGACATTGATATTTTTATCAATAAGTTCTAATGATTTGTTTAATAAATATGTTTTTGCATTTATCACATATTCATCGTGCTTTTCGCCGCAACTCTGAACGAAAACAGTAAGTGTCATTTCGTCAACAGAGAGCAAAACAGCGTTGTTTTCAGAGCAAAACTTTTGTGAATATGTAGTTTTACCACAGCAAAGTTTGCCGCAAATTAAATAAACTTTAGCCATAGCTACTCCTTAATCAATATAATTTTTAATAACTCCCCACGCCTCAACAAGCCTATCCACACTCCAACCGGCATTAGCAGGGGAGGTTGAAGGTAAGCAAACCGCCTCTCTGCCGATAGTGTCACAGACGTACTTGTTGTAATACTTTTCAGCAGTCTTGCCATTGACAAAAATCTGCCTGATATCAGCATTTTCAAGTATCTCTGTAAGGTCGTTTGCAACAACATTTTTTATCGAGCTGTCAGAACTGCCGGTAATATCGCAAGAGGCTATTACATCCCATAATGCAATGTGATTTGTGTGCAGAAAGCCGCTTTTCTCCTCAATAGTTACGGGTGTTTCTGTACCCATAACGGCAGAAACAACCTTCCAAAATCTGTTTTGCGGATGACCGTAGAAAAACATCTGTTCACGGGATTTTACCGACGGAAAACTGCCGAGGATGAGCACTTTAGAATTTTTGTCATATAAGGGTGGAAATGGATGTTGTGGCATATTATATACTCCTCATAAATTCTTCAACCTGCCGTCTTGTTTTCAATACAACAGTTTTATCTTTGTACTTCTCTGCAATTTCAGCATAATAGCTTCGTCTTTCCTTGTTTCTACAACCGAAAAGAGTAAACTTTATAAACCACCAATTCATATCGTTGGCGTACCCAACTTGTCTACGACTCTTTGTTCGTTTAACTGCACGGAAAAAGCAGGTCATTATCGGAAGCTGAAGCAAGATTATTTTATCTGCCTTTTGCAGTCGAGCATCTATCATCAGGTATGTATAGTAGCCGTCAATAATCCAATCTTCTTTTGCCATAAAGTCTGCAACTATGGGCAGTACAACTGAATCATCTATAGGCTTCCATTCCTTGTCCCACTTGATATCATCAAGGTGAAGTACGGGAATATTTTTCTTTTCGGCTATATAGTCAGACAGATATGTTTTACCGCTTCCGGCATAGCCTAAAACTGCAATTTTCATTTCCTTCACCTCTGTTTGCACACTTTAATCGAGCTGATTTTCGTCTGTGATAATATGTAATATTCCTGTGTTCTTATTACTCAAATATTCTTTTAAAAATGTAGGATATACCGTATAGTTATCAAGTTCATAAATAGGTAACCATACCATATTTTCTTTTACACCTTGAGTATAACTGTTACTGTTTAAATCTTGGTCTCCTTTAGCTTTCATAAGAAAATACAAGGCTATTTCATGACAGTTTAAGTCCCTGAAAAACTCACTTGAATCAGTAAAAAAGTTTTCATGTATCACTGCTAAACAGTCAATTTCATAGTGAACTCCCGTTTCTTCAAAAACCTCACGAACAACAGCATCCTCTGCTTTTTCACCCATTTGTACGCCGCCACCGACAGAGTAGTAATAATCAACCTTATCATTAGTTGCAAGCAGTACACAATCATTTTCAACAATAATTGCTGCTGCACGGTATCTGAACCAATTGTTTTCTTTTGTAAATCCACAATCGAACATGCTTTATTTCTCACTTTCAAATAACTTTTCTAGATAAGGAAAAACTGTAAGCGGTATAAACTCACCATTTTCTTCCATGGCAAGGATTTCTTCACTTGTTGCCCATTTTACATCACAGGTTTCACCCATTTGAAGAACAACCGTGTTTATGTCAACATCCTGATTAAATACCCATACATCAAGAAAATCAGGAAATGTTCTATACTGACGGATAGCAGATGTAAAAAGATGTCCGTTTTCAGTTTTAAGCTCAATGCCGAGTTCTTCCTTAGCTTCACGGATAGCAGCAGTAAGACTATCTTCACCCGAAACAGCAGAACCACCGCAACATTCCCAAAGATTACCGTAATGCTTGTTGGGTGAGCGTTTAGAAACAAGCCATTTACCGTCTGAATTCTTAATCCACACATTTACAACTATATGATATTCATCCTGAGACATAGGCTTTCCTCGTTCAACAGTTCTGCCTGTTTTATTACGGTTAATATCATAAATATCCCAAAGCTCAGTTTTCTGCAGTTCTTTCCGCATATAACTTGGCTCATATTCCACATAACCATGTTTAGGATAAAACTGCCATGATTCATAAAAATCTTTTTTATCACCGAGATGAACAATAGCCGCTTTTTTGCCGATAGTTTTCAAATGTTCTTCGACGGTTTTCAGGAGAGCTGTACCGATGCCCTGATGCTTAAGATTATACTTTACAAAAAGTCTGTGAAGTACAACATCATCACTATTTTCAATGGAATTATAACCTACACTACCGATAACTCTGTCATTATCATCAAGAGCAATCCAGAACATATCACCCTTGTCAAAATAGTTCTTTTGAATATCAAGCAAATCCTCATTGAGTCCCGGTACTCTGCCGAGGGCATTTTTTGCTTCAAGTATCATAAATATGAGGTCGTCACGGTATTTAGATTCGAATTTTATTATTCGCATTTTAATTACCTCTTGTATGCTTTATTTGAAAAACATTGTGGTCCATATTTTGAAGCCGTTCTTTTCATAAAATCTGCGGACTGCTTCTGCATCTATTGTGGCAGATGAAAGAAAAATATGTTCAACGCCATTTTTCTTTGCTTTTTCTTCAACTATTGTTAAAAGTTCTACTCCAATACTCTTGCTTCTGTATGCAGGAGCAATGTACAAATCATAAACTTGAAGATATTTTGCGTCCATCGTAAACACATTCATATAGTTGTCTTTATCGTTTACTTTCACTTCTCCCGTTACGTAACCAATAACATTTTCACCGTCAAGAACAACATAAAAATAATCTCTATTATAAGCAAAAATTTCATCTTCGTTATCGGCAACAAAGCCATATGTTATTGCTTCGTTTTCCCATTGTTTTTGAAGATTGGCAACTGCTTTTGCGTAGCAGTTTTCAAATTGTTTGTATGTAATACTCATTATTTTCACCCTATTTAACAGCCAATGTAGCAAAATACTGCGGATAGTATTTGCCGATTTCATTTCCACCTTCTCTGTCACGGTCTTCATATAAATCTTTGAGTATAAAACCTGCTTTTAACTGACCGCCGATTTGTTCATCTAATGTATGGCTGAACTGTACACCGTCACCGTTTGCAATCATTGCTTTTCGTTTTTCTTCAGACATTTTAAGAGGATTAAATGGCAAAGGATTTACCACTTTCAAAGGCTCACCCTCTTCAAATAAATAGTTTATACCGTTATCCATACCCGCAAGCAATCTACCGCCATTTTTGAGTACGCGGTAACACTCATTCCAGATATGATAAACATCCTCAACATAACTGTTAGACACAGGATGAAAAATAATATCAAAACTCTCATCTTCAAATGGCAATGTTTTTGACATATCTCCTTTAATAATCTCTATGCTGTATACTTCTCTTTCGGCAACCATTCTATCTGCATCAAGCTGCTTATCAGAATAATCGAATACAGTACATTCTGCACCGAGCTTTGCGAATACCGGCATTTGTTGTCCACCACCACTTGCAAGTCCCAATACTTTTTTACCTTTCAAATCGCCAAACCACTCGTGAGGGACGGTGATGCAAGGTGTAAGGTAAACTGTAAAATTGTCTGCAGTGGTTTTTTCGTATTCTTCGTGACTTATGGGCAATGACCATTCACAGCCGTCTTCTGCCCACGAATCCCAAGTTTCTGAATTTATTTTAGTATAGTCAATCATTTATTTCACCTCAAAATATAATATGCTTGCCTCTGTACCGTCACCGAAAGGCTCATCTCCTACGCAAAGCTCAAAATTGCTGTCATACATCTTTGCAACCTTGTTCCATAAAACAGCACTTGCAATATTATTCTTGTGATACTTTATGTGCCAAAAGCCCTTATGAACATTAAAAATCTGTCTGACAGCTTCAGTTGCTACTCCTTGACGCCTAAAATTATACGAGACGAAAAACTCTGCCATTGACCAATCAATAGGTCTTTCGCATTCTTTATACTTGTTAATCAAAGCAAATCCGGCAAGAATTTCATCAACATAAATAAAATAAGCATATCTGCTTTCTTCTGTAAAATAGTTGTTTAAATATTTATATCCGAACAATCCGTTGTTATTGAATTGTCTTTTATCGTACTGTGAAAACTCATAGTTATATTTTTCGGGAAGATTTGCAAGGGTATCTTTTTCGCTCATTGTTACTTTTTTGATTGTTGTATTCATTATACTCGTTACTCCTGTAAAAAAATAAGCACCTCCGAAAATATACGGAGATGCCTGTAAGTTCAGAAAGATATTTTAAATCATTCGCAAACGGACAAAACGGCTCTCCTAGTCATAAAATTAAGATTCTTCATCATTTTGTCCACCTGCCTTTCAAATGTTTTTATCAGTATAGCACCGACAGTGTAAAAAGTCAATATTTTACAATGTTGTAAGGTGTAAATAGAATGCTTTATGTATTGTAAAGTAAAAACATTGTTTTTTCAGTCGAATATTAAGCGTTTTTGTCGAAAAATCAAGCGTTTTTGTAATAACCCTGTAAATTATTATCTATGCAAGTTATAGTATACTTGTATAGATATTACTATTTAATCGTTATTTTAAACAAGCGATCTAAAATTATGTTTAGATAGAACAAACCAATACAACTCTTATATGATAAATTCAACTCAAGATTTTTTATAAACTGAACATAACGTACAAAATGTTCGCATTATTCATAATTTTGATTTTATTAGTAAGTTGGAGGTGTTAAGTTGAAAGTTTTTTTAAAAGAAGTCGATAAAGCAATCCTTGGTAGCTTATCAGCGTTAATATTTTTTATATTAGGTTTTTTATGGTGGATTTTTGATGCAGATACATACATTCCGATGTGGATACTGTCTATTGTAATTATATTATGCTATTTAACTTGTATTATTATTTATGGTTTTTGTTCAACAAAGAAAACGAATTATGTTTATCGACTTCCCATTGTGAAAAGTATAACTAAAGTTAATGAAAAATGCATATTTATAGTTGAAAAAAATGAATTATTTAGTCAAGGCTCGTATGCAACAATATGCTATCAAGATGATACTGAAAGCTTAGAAATAATATTGGGGTTAGGGTATGTACAATCAATAAACTCAGCAGGTTGTCTTCAGATAGAAACTGTGCGAGTTGTAAATGATAATCAAGCTATAAATATATATGAAAAAATCGAAAATACTGCATTAAATAGAAAAGCAATAAAAATAAAACCTAGTGTATATAAAGAATTATTCGAGGAGGTTGTATAAATGTCAGAAATTATTACCGGTAAAGTTATTCAAGTAATTAACGAATACAAAATAGTTATTAACAAAGGTTCTGTTAATGGGGTTACTGAAAACAATAGATTTTTAGTTTATAAACTTGGCGATGAACTATTTGATCCTGATACAAATGAAAGTTTAGGAACATTAGAGTTAGTATGCGGCGAAGCAAAACCAGTTCACATTCAAGAACACATAACCACATTATATACTACTAAAACAAAAACAACTCGAACAAAGATTGTAACCAAAGGTGGATTTTTCGGAAATACTGAAGAAACACACGATCCTGAAGTTGTTGACGTTCCTTTTGAAGATGTTGATACGGACTGTTTCATTAGACAAATAAGATAAATTATAGCAATTATAATACAAATATGAAAGGATTTCATTATGTCAACCATTACATTTGAAAATCAAAAATTGATTGATTCCCAGCGAATATGCTGTTTCAACAACAAATCGCTTACAATCCATCATCAACTTGACAAAAACAATACATTGGGAATTACTTTTAATTTTAATTATGATGATGGAGAAGTTCGTTATAATGTTACGTCTGTTGAGAACGGACAGATAACATTTAATTTGTACAATTTTAAAAGTCATTTTGGAACAGGACTAAAAAAACCTGAACCAATAGCAAAATATAATGGAAAACAAATATCTATTGTATTTTTTGTAAGAGTCTTACCTGACGCAAACCCTATTCTTGATTATAGTCTTTACTTGGAGGGTTAAAATGGCAAAAAGTAATGTTAAAAACAACGGATTGGACACCCAAGGTGTTATAAAGAGTCAAATGTTAGTATGTGACAATTTAACTGATAATGCCATTCGTATAACCGAATCAAAAGCAAGGCTTATATACCGAGATTACTTTAACTACAGCAGTGGTGAACGAGCATTATCTTTTTTCGGATTATTTATTTCTTTTCTTGTTACTTTATTAACTTCTGAATTTAAAGACATTTTTGGAATGGAAAACTCTTCTAATATACTCGAAGCAATTTTTATTATTCTTACAATTTCTTTTGCTGCGGCAACCATTATAAGTTTCATTAAATGGTTAAAAGATGGAAAAAGTAATAATGAGGATTCATTTATAGACTCTTTAAAAGGTAATTAAATCAAATAAGTGCAGTAGTCCACTGCACTTATTTTTTTATGAACGTATTAACTCTTCACACACCATCTCCCTTGCCCTTGCTTCAATATTCCCCATTCTCTGCACCCACTCCATCTGGTCTTGTTCTTTCAACTCCTCTGTTACACCTTCTTCCTCTTTCATCTGTTCAATGAGAACGTCATACATTTCATTTGCCTGCTTTTCAATTTCAGCACAATGCTGATAAAGTTTGCCTTTAATAAGCAACGAGTTAAAAACCGCGGACTTATGTTTTTCGAGATGAGATTTATACATCATTCCCCATTTCCCGAGCCTGACATTTGCCTCTTCAGGCGGTAATTTAAGATTCGGAATAAGATAACCATTTACTTCACGGTATGTAATTTTCATTTAATTCATCCTTTCATTTTTCTTATTTGTCATAATGCTGCTGATTTTTGGTTCAAAAACTAATTGTAAATAAATTGTAAACGGGCGTTTTGACACAGTTTTGCTATCAATAAATTTGACAACCCTAAAACATCCACAACCCCAGTAAAATAGGGCTTTTTCACCACCTTTCGTGTCGAAAATTGTGTAAGATTTTGTGTTGCTTTTCGCTTAATTTATGGTTCTATTTTAACATCTACAGGTGCCATAGCCGCCCCCATATTAGTGCTGTCAATTATCCCCAGATCCTCAACAGTGCCCGGGTGAACTGCCCTGATCTGAGGATTGAGGGGCGAAAAATCCTCTCGGAGTATCAATGCACCTGCACCGGTAACCGTACGCTGTGCCGTAGGTGTCCGCTGACCGCCGTATTCAAGAGGAAAACGGAACTGCTTTTCTGCCGAGCAGAAGTGGGAGCTTGTCGCCGCCATGCAGGTACTCATTCCCCCGCTTTCTATCGCAAGAGCTGCTGTAAGTGTCGAAAGTGCCATAGTTGAACAAGCACCGAACATACCGATAAAGGGTACGTCCATATCTCTTGCCGCAAAAGATGAGGATATGCACTGATTAAGCAGGTCGCCTGCAAAAACAGCATCAAGTGCCGAATCCTCAAGCTTGATTTTCTGCAGAGCCCTTTGCATCGCCGCAGAAAGCAAATCACTTTCCGCCTTTTCCCAGCACTTTTCTCCCATAGTGGTATCGTTGAATATACGGTCGAAGCTATCCTTAAGAGGGCCCTCGCCTTCTAATCTGCCTACAGCAGCGGCGCTTGAAATTATGCGTATTTCCTTTTCGAAAGCAATCGTTTTTCCTTTTCGTGTTGCCATTGGTTCACCTGCTTATCTTTTAATTTTATGATGTGCAGACTTTGCGGGATTATGTATTGCTTTTTGTTTCTTTTCTGTGATATAATTTTTTACAACTGCCAAAGGCGATTTAATTCACAATGCACAACGCTGAATCAAGGAGAAAAACTATGACCTTTACTGTCGAAAAAAATCAGTTTATGAAAGACGGAAAACCCGTAAAGCTTATCTCGGGTGCAGTTCATTATTTCCGTAATATGCCTGAAACATGGGAGGACATCTTCCTTAAAATGAAGGCTATGGGTTGCAACTGTGTTGAAACCTACTGTGCCTGGAATATGCACGAAAAAAAGCCCGGTGAGTACGATTTCACGGGCAATCTTGATATTGCACGCTATATAGAAACAGCGCAGAAATGCGGTCTTATGGTCATCGTAAGACCCGGTCCTTACATCTGTGCAGAATGGGAATTCGGCGGCCTTCCCTGGTGGATTCAGTGTGATGAAAATATGGAAATCCGCTGCAGCAACGAAATCTATATAAAGCACTTCGACCGCTACCTTGATAAAATGTGTGAGCAGATTATCCCCTACCTCACCACCAGAGGCGGCAACGTAATTATGATTCAGTGCGAAAACGAGTACGGCTACTACGGTGACGACAGAGAATATCTCGCCTATCTCAAAAAAGGCTATGAGGCAAGAGGTGTAGACGTTCCCCTTTTCACCTCTGACGGCACAAGCAGAGAAAACCTCCTTGACGGCAGTATAGACGGTTGCCTTTCGACCCTCAACTTCGGCAGCCGTGTAGAAGAAAACTTCCGTGCACACGATGAGCTTTATCCCGACTCGCCCAAAATGTGTATGGAAATGTGGAACGGTTGGTTTGATGCTTGGGGTGACGAAAAGCATCAAACCACCTCTGCCGAAGACTACGCAAGGGTTGTAGACGATATGCTCACAAAAGGCAGTCTCAATATTTATATGTTCATCGGTGGCACTAACTTCGGATTTACCAGTGGCGCCAACCACTACGAAAAGTTCGCTCCCGATGTCACAAGCTACGACTACGATGCTCTTCTTACCGAATGCGGCGATGTAACAGAAAAGTATCACGCTGTAAGAAACGTTATTATGAAGCATACAGGCGAAGCCCTTCCTGAAATTCCGGCTAACAGAGAAAAGGCCGCCTACGGCAAGGTTACTCTCACAGAAAGTTGCGGCTTCTTCGAGGCCCTGCCCCTGCTTTCAGTCCCTCAACACTCTGATGTACCCAAATGTATGGAGCATTACGGCACAGGCTACGGCTTCATCGCCTACAGGACGAGGCTCAACCGTGACTACAAAAACGCCAAGCTCTCCTTTATGGAGCTTGGCGACAGAGCACAGATTTATGTTAACAAGGAGCTTATCGGCACAGTTTACATCAACGAAAACCTTGATATAGAATTAAGCGCAAAGGAAGGCGACATTCTCACCGTTCTGTGCGAGAATATGGGCAGAGCTAACTTCGGTCCGAAAATGATGCGCAAAAAAGGTATTTCCGGCAGATGCCTTCTCGACGGCAGGATCCACTTCAGTTGGGACGTTTATCCCCTTCCTATGGACAATCTCAACAAGCTCGTCTTTACTGCAGACACTCCCGAAGAAAAGAGCGTATTTTACAAGGGTACATTCACCCTAAACGGTACACCGAAGGATACCTTCTTAAAACTCGAGAATTTCACCAAGGGCTTTGTCACCCTCAACGGCTTCAATCTTGGCAGGTACTGGGAAATCGGACCGCAAAAGACTCTTTATGTACCTTCAGGTATACTCAAAGAAGGTGAAAATGAGATTATCGTCTTTGAAAGCGACACAATCAAGGGTAAAAGCATAATCGAATTTGTAGACAAGCCGGAGCTGGGGTGAGCATAAGCGAATTAACAATTTGCTTATGAATGCAGAATGCAAAATGCAGAATTGTGGTCGCAAAGCAGTTAAAAACCTATCAAAAGCAAGTCACCGCAAAATAAATTTTCGGGCATTGATAAGTGAGTAAATTATAAAATTCCGAGTTGAAACTTACGGGTAATTCGGCGGGGAGGCGCTTTGGCTTTTCTGCGAAAAGCCAAAGGCACATAGAAAATCCGCTTCCGGGGAAAGGGAAGCGGATTTTCTATGTGTAACGCACCTGCGGTGCGTTCGCCTCCCCGCGTCTTATGGTCAGCAGTTCACAATATAATTTTACTTCATCAGCCAATAAATAAACCCGTACAGTGCCGCACTGCTACAACCGAAAACTATTACAGGTCCTGCAATCGAAAACATCTGCGCTGCAGTACCTAAAATTCTTCCCTCTGTCTGAAACTCCAGAGCAGAAGAAACAATCGAGTTAGCAAAGCCTGAAATAGGTACTGCTGTACCTGCCCCCGCGTGCTTGGCAATCACATCAAAGACACCTGTTGCCGTTAAAACAGCCGTTATGATAATAAGAATAATCATAGCTGTGCTGCGGCTCTCCTTTTCACTCAAGCCCATTTTACTGAAAGCGAAAAAAAGACCTTCGGCAAAAGCACAGATAAGACCGCCCGAAAGAAACGCCTTCACAAGGTCAGTAATAAGCGGTGACTTAGGTGAAGCTTTTTTTGTCATATCGGCATAATCTTTTTTTGTAACTGACATACAATCAACCTTTCTGATATATATAAGTAAGCGACTACGGGAAGTAACGCGGTGAGGGGGGCGCCTGCGGCGTCGCTCAGAGAGCCGCAGACCCGAAACCTTAAGGGGCACAATCTGAAAACCTTGAATTTCTGAAGTAACGCAATACCGTGCACGGCTCTCTGCTTTCCGCCTTTCTGCGAAAGGCGGAAACCTCACCGCGCATTCTTTAAGGCAGGCAAACAGTAAAAACGAAACGTAAATATAATCTGCAGCATAAATATCTTTTGACGATTGGCTATATTTATTCCTTGTTTATTGACAAAGGACTGAAAAAATTATAAAATTGATATATAAATTTTTTTAAAATCAGGAGAAAACGTTATGGCTATATTCAAACCCTTCAAAGCAGTAAGACCGACCGAAAAATACGCCGAAATGATTGCGGCTCTTCCTTATGATGTTATGAACAGCAAAGAAGCCGCCGAAATGGTAAAAGGCAACCCTCTTTCCTTCCTTCACGTTGACAAGGCGGAAATCGACCTTCCCGAGGGAACAGATATATACAGCGAAGAGGTTTACCTCAAGGCAAAGGAAAATCTTGCAAAGCTTGAAAAGAAAGAGTACTGTAAGCAGGACACTTCACCCTGTTTTTACATCTACAGACAGATTATGAACGGCAGAAGTCAGGCAGGTATCGTAGGCTGTGCCGCTATCGACGACTATATCGAAGGCAGAATCAAGCGCCACGAATTCACACGCGCTGACAAAGAGGCTGACCGAATCCGCCACGTTGACTACTGCGATGCAAATACCGGTCCTATTTTCCTGACCTACCGCAGTAACGATGATATTTCAAACATCATAAGTCTCTGGAAGCAGAGCCGTAAACCCGTTTACGATTTCACCACCGTTGACGGGATCCGTAACACAGTATGGGTAATTGACGACAGCGAAACCAACGGAAAAATCGCCGCTGCCTTTGATGCAACAGATGCTCTTTATATCGCAGACGGACACCATCGCTGTGCCTCTGCAGTAAAGGTTGGTCTGAAACGCCGTGAAGAAAACCCCGACTACAACGGAAGCGAAGAATTCAACTTCTTCCTTGCAGTATGCTTTCCTGCTGACGAGCTCGAAATTATGGACTACAACAGAGTTATGAAGGACCTTGGCGGAAAAACCCCCGAAGAATTCCTTCTTGCAATCAGTGAGAAGTTCACCGTAGAAAAAATAGGCACAGCAGCTTACAGACCTGAAGCACGTCACACCTTTGGTATGCACCTTGAAAACGAGTGGTACAAGCTTACCGCAAAGGAAGGCACCTATCCCGAAAACGATCCCGTTGCGTCCCTCGACGTTTCAATACTCCAGGAAAACTGCATCACCCCGATTTTCGGTATTACTGACCCGAGAACAGATAAGCGTATCGACTTTATCGGCGGCATCAGAGGTCTCGGTGAACTCGAAAAGCGCTGCCGTGAGGATATGGTGATTGCTTTTTCAATGTATCCTACCTCACTTGATGAGCTTATGGCTATCGCTGATGCAGGCGAAGTTATGCCTCCGAAATCTACCTGGTTTGAGCCAAAGCTTTTAAGCGGACTTTTTATCCACAAATTGAAGTAAAATTCCACATTCAGTCAAAGGAGTCACACCATGACAGAAAAGCTTTATGACTGCGACGCCTACCTTACAGAGTTCGGGTGTAAAGTTATAAACCTTTACACAGATGAAAATTATATTTATGTAGAAACTGACCGCACAGCCTTCTTTCCCGAGGGCGGCGGTCAGACCTCTGACAGAGGCTGGCTCGGCGGTGCCCATGTTGAAAACGTACAAATCGAAGGTGAAAGAATCATACACTTTGTTGAAAACATTGAGGAAAACGTTAACTTATTTAAGAATTCCACAATTCTCAAAGGAAAAATCGATATGAAAAAGCGTTTTTCCGATATGCAGCAGCATTCCGGTGAGCATATCTTCTCGGGAATTGTGCATAACCTCTACGGCTACAATAATGTAGGATTTCATCTTGGAAGTGAGGTTGTAACCCTTGATTTTGACGGTATTCTTACAAGTGACGACATCTGTAAAGTAGAAAACCTTGTCAACAAAGTTATATGGGACAACCTTGAAATACATATTCTCTTCCCCACAAAGGACGAGCTTTCAAAAATAGAATACCGCAGTAAAATAGAAATCGAGGGTCAGGTTCGGATTGTGGAAATCCCGGGCGTCGACGTCTGTGCCTGCTGTGCTCCCCATGTTAAAAGAACAGGTGAAATCGGTATAGTTGAGGTAGTGGATTTCGAAAAATACAAGGGTGGCACAAGGGTATCCATTCTCTGCGGAGAAAGAGCTTTACTCGACATACGTCATAAGCTCGGTGAAAACAGAAAAATCTCTGTCCTTACAAAGACAAAGCCCTCTGAAACCTCATCGGCAGTCGAAAGACTCTTAAAAGAAAGAGACAGACTCGAATACGACCTCGTCGGTGCAAACCGCACAATACTCGCCACCAAGGCAGATGCCACTAAAGATGCAGAGTGCATCATTATCTTTGACAAGAGACTTGACGGTAAGCTTCTCACAGAATTTACTGAAAGTATAAAATCAAAAGCTGACAGCTTCGCAGCCTGCTTCTGCGGTGAAGACGGATTTTATCGCTACTGCATCGCAAGTAAGAGTCTCGACCTTCGTCCACTCGCGAAAAAGCTCAATGATGCTTTTTCGGGAAAAGGTGGCGGCAGAGGTGAGATGATTCAAGGAAGCATAAGCGGCACAGAAGAAAGTATACGTGCATTTTTAGAAAAGGAGACAGAAAAATGAAACTCTACATCAGACAGAAGGTATTCTCATGGAAGGATAAATTCACCGTGAAAGATGAACGCGGTGAGGACAGATTTTTCGTTGAAGGTGAGCTTTTCTCCCTCGGAAAGAAGCTTCACGTAAACGATGCAAGCGGCAACGAGGTCGCCTTCATACAGCAGAAATTACTTACATTTATGCCGAAGTTTTTCGTTTATGTAGGTGGCACACAGGTAGCTGAAATTGTAAAAGAATTCACATTTTTCAAAAACAAGTACCGCATTGAAGGACTCGGTTGGGAAGTAGACGGAAACTTCCTTGACCACGACTATGAGATCAAGCACAACGGCAGACCCATAGTCACCATCACTAAAGCATGGTTTACCTGGGGAGACTCCTATGAGCTTGACATTGTTGACGGTGTAAACCCTGTGTTGGCACTTGCTGTAGTACTCGCTATCGACTGCGTGCTTGATATGCAGAGAAATGCGGCTGCATCAAACAACTGATTTAAGTGAATATTTTTTCTTTCTACAGTAAAGGGACGGTGTGCATAACCGTCCCTTTTATGTTTTTTATGAATTGATTCAGTTGTTTTTTCCGTAAATTATCATCAGACCCTTTAAAAGAAGCTTATCGTCCTCGATAATTTCGTGCTTGCAAAGCGGTGTTACGATTTTAGCAAGTCCGCCTGTACTGATGACGGTGCACTTCTGACCGAGCTCCTGCTCAACACTTGCGATAAGTCCGTCAACAGCCGAAGCGTTACCGTAAATAAGACCGCTTCTGATACAGTCTGCCGTGTTTCTGCCTATAGCCTTTTTAGGCGCTTCAAGGCCTATATGGGGAAGCTGTGAGGTCTTCGTGGCAAGAGCTTCCATAGACACCATAAGTCCGGGCATAATCATACCGCCGATAAAGTTTTTATCCGCATCAACTACGGAAACTGTCGTAGCTGTACCCATATCAATGATTACAAGCGGGCAGGGGTAAAGATTAGTTGCGGCAACGGCATCTGCTACTCTGTCACTACCGAGCTGTAAGGGGTTGTCAAGCTTGATTTTGAGTCCTGTTTTGACTCCGGGACCTACTACAAAAACCTCTTTGCCCGTAAGCTTCTCCATCGCTTCCTTAACCCTTGCGGTCACAGATGGCACAACAGAAGAAATTATGCTCCCCTCAAAGCTGTGATTCTGTAGTCCGTGAATTTCAAGCACCGTTTTTATCAGCACAAGATACTCAAGAGAGGTGGAGTTTTTATTAGTAGAAAGTCTTTCAACGAAGCGGATTTCGTTTTCGTCAAAGCAACCGATTACTACATTTGTGTTGCCTATATCTACTGCAAGTACCATCAGCTGTCACTCCTTTTTATAAGCTTCGCCCTTTCGAGCGCCTTTGTGATAATGCCCGTAAACACCGTCGAAGCTATCATTTCAAAAACGGCATTGATACCCACAAAGGTACATATAAACACTATGACATTTTTACCGCCCATAAGCTCTGTAAGATATTCCGTATTACTGAAAAGCAGAACGAGAAGGCTCATAAACAGTGCTGTATTAAGAAAAGCCGCAGAAAAACCTGCAATAAAAGGAGCAACCTTTTTAGCCGCTGTTTTTTTGATAAATTTATAGATATACGCCGTCAGAAGTCCCATAAGGAATCTCGGTACAAACCTCTGTATAAAGGCGAGTATGGGGTTGATTTCGAAGAGTATTACACCCATAGGACTTGATCCGCCGATGCCGATACACTGCAGAAAGCTTGTGATGCCGAAAACCGCACCGAGGAAAGCTCCCCCCTTCGGACCAAGGGCAATAGCGCCGATAGCAACGGGAATCATATTGAGTGTGATAGCAAGCGGTCCGATATTAAGGTAGCCGAGAGGCGTAAAAGACATAACTAAAAGAACCGCTGTCAGAAGTCCCATAAGCGTAAGCTCTTTGGGCTTGTAATTCTTATTCATTTTTGTAATCCTCCTTGTTATCGTTCCCTGAAAGGGATACAATACAATAAATCTTTAGCTAATTATAGCACAAAGAAAACGCAAAAGTATATATTTTTTCAAAAAAATATGATATACTTATCATAAATCAGTCGAAGGAGTGTTTATCTATGCTTAAAGGAAAGACCGTGCTTCTCGGTGTATCGGGAAGTATCGCCGCTTATAAAATCGCAAACCTTGCCCGTATGCTCAAAAAACTGCACTGCAACGTTCACGTGCTTATGACACAAAACGCAACACAGTTTATAAACCCCGTAACCTTTGAAACTCTTACGGCAAACAAGTGCCTGATTGATACCTTTGACCGCAACTTTCAGTACAGTGTAGAGCACGTAGCCCTTGCAAAACAGGCTGACGTAGTTATGCTTGCCCCCGCTTCGGCAAACGTTATCGGCAAAATCGCAAACGGTATTGCTGACGATATGCTCACAACAACGGTTATGGCTTGTCCCTGCAAAAAAATAGTTGCTCCTGCAATGAATCACAATATGTTCCACAACCCCATAGTTCAGGACAACATTAAAAAATTAGCTTCTTACGGCTACGAAATCATCACACCCGACAGCGGTATGCTCGCAAACGGTGACCTCGGTGACGGCAGAATGCCGGAGGAAGAGGTTCTCCTCGAGTACATCATAAAAGAAATAGCCTTCCCCAAGGATTTAGAGGGTAAAAAAGTCCTCGTCACTGCCGGTGCAACAAGAGAGGCTATTGATCCTGTCCGCTTCATCACTAACCACTCCTCAGGAAAAATGGGCTTTGCAATAGCAAAAGCGGCTATGCTTCGCGGTGCAGAGGTTACCCTTGTTGCGGCCCACACAGAAGTGAAAGCTCCTATGTTTGTAAAAGTTGTCCCCGTCACCTCTGCCGAGGATATGTTCAGTGCTGTAGCTGCTGATGCACCCTGTCAGGACATCATCATCAAGGCGGCGGCTGTTTCCGACTACACTCCCCTTTCTGCCGCCGACAGCAAGCTTAAAAAGAGCGACAGCGATATGTCGATTCAGCTCAAACGCACAAAGGATATTCTCGCCTACCTCGGTAAAGCCAAAAAAGAAGGTCAGTTTATCTGCGGATTTTCTATGGAAACTGACAACGTTATCGAAAACTCAAAAGCAAAGCTCGCAAAGAAAAACTGCGATATGATCTGCGCAAACAGCCTTCGCACAGCAGGAGCAGGTTTCGGCGTCGATACAAACGTCATCACTCTCATTACTGCCGACGGTGAAACCGAGCTCCCTATGATGAGCAAGGACGAGGCGGCACACAGGATACTTGATGCAATTATAAATGCACAATTATAAGTTCAAAATTAATGCCGCAGATTTATCTGCGGCTTATTTTCAGCCATAAAAAGTGCTGTCAACGGCATACGGGGAGGCTCTCCGGCTTTCCTGCAGAAAGACGGAGACGCAGAGAAAATCCGCTTTCCCCTTTATCGAAAACGGATTTTCTCTGCGCAAACGAGCCCAAGCTCGTTTTGCCTCCCCGTTACCCTGCTATTATCCGGCACTTACGTCGAAGATACCTATACATCTTTATTTTTAATATTGATTTTTTGATTAAAATATGGTAAATTATACTTGCGACAACAAATCTGCATATTTATCTCGTTTAAAGGTACACTTTTTAGGCAAAAGTGTGTCTCTTTAACTATTCTTTAAACGAGAGTTAAGATTTGTGTCGCAGCAAATGAGATGCATTTTTCGGTGTGTCTCATTTGAGGCACACTTTTTTATTTTAGTTTGATTGCTGTCAACCTCTCAATCAAACAATCAAACTCAGAAAGGAAGAAAAACAATGACAAACTTTATCTGCACACTAATCGCCTTTCTCACAGCTTTTATGTCTGTTCTCGGTGGAGGACCTTTGGCGGAAGAAATGAAAAACAAGGGCGACATTTCAGGCTTTGCCGAAACCGTCAATGTACAAAAAGCACTACCCGATCTTTATGCAGACGAAAACGGAGACTTTACTGTTCTTCAGTTTTCTGACACTCATATGACCACAGGTATCAGCTTTTCGGATATAAGCATACTTAATAAAATGGAAAAGTTGACTGAAAAGTATTCCCCTGACCTTGTTGTAGTATCGGGCGATATGATTGATGACGGTAATGACGGCGACTTCAACAAAGCGAATGTACTTCGTTCAGTTGCCGAAATCTTTGAAGAAGCCGACCAGTACTGGTCATATGTTCCCGGAAACAACGACGGCATAAACTACGGTACTTCTGAAGATGTCGTGGCTTATCTCTCACAGTATGAGCACTGCCTTGTTGCCGATGAGCCTGACATTTCGGGCGGCTGTCAGTACAGCATCGATATTTACAGCGGAGAAGCTATGACTCACTCTCTTTTGTTCATCGACACCATGGACTATGACAACGACGACCCTGACCACATATACGGATATGTTCACGAGGATCAGGTAGCCTGGTGTAAGAATGAAATAGAAGGTAAAAAGGACCTGAACGAAAACGTTTATATGAGTGTATTTCTTCATGAAAACACACCAAACTTCGCAAGAGCTGCCAGAAACGGTAAAGAGTACAAATTCGGCTATCCGACCCTTATGATTCGTCCCGAAAAATACGACATTCCAAAAAATCAGCCTCTTGACGACGTATTCACAGAAAGCGGTTGTGTGGGACTTCTTTCGATGGGACACAATCACCCTGCAACCGTTCAGTGCAGCTTTTACGAGGGTGCATACTATCATGTAACACCAAAGGCTTCACTCGCAAGCACACTGATTACCATTCATACACAAAGTGACAACACACGTGATATGTATGATTTTGAAAGCATATATCTTTAAACAGCAAAGGGCTTCGCAACAAATGCGAAGCCCTTTAATCATACTTATTTACAGTCCTACGAAGCTTAAAATATACTCAAAGAAATTCTTTACTACCTCAACGATCATATTAAGACCTGTCGGCATACCGTCACTTGTACGTGCCTCAAGGTTGCCACTGTCATGTGCTCTTTCGCCGTCATAGTCGCTTCTGAAGCCTGAAAGCCAGCTTATCATTCCCTCGGGATAGGTAAGCGTAATCTTGTTGCCGTTGCCGTCAACAGTTTTCATCGCAGGATAATTTCCGTTTCTTGAGGAGAACATATCGTTATTTACCGCATACCAACTGTGATGACCGCTCGATGTGGGAATGCCGTTGGCATAAGCTGTCCTTGTGAGTGTTGAAAAGCGGCACTTTTCAGGGATATTACTTTCTGCGATAATATTCTTCCACGTTGGCATAGCCATTGAAAAATAATTTACCAAGGGATCGGCTACACCGCTTGTAAGCCATATAGGCATATCGTCGATTCTTGCCGCTGCATCTCTTCCGGGCACCCAAGCAGGACAAATCGGAAATGCTGCCGCAAAAAGCTCGGGATAGGCAACTGCCATTTTAAGTGTCATCTTGCCGCCCATCGAGTAACCGCCTATATAGATGCGCTCAAGGTCAATATTATACCAATTATCGTGAATGAAAGCATCTATAGCAGCTCTCAAGGGGTGAATCAGGTCATCTGTCCAGTAAAGACCTTCCTCCTCAACCGAGCGTGCCGCAAGAATAAACGCACCGCCACTGCCCTTAAAACGGCTCTGATAATCCTTACTCGCCCAAAGTGCTACATTACTGCTTTCTATCTGCTTTCCGTCATAAGCACCGTCGCCCATACCGTGAAGCCAGATAACAAGAGGATACTCCCTATCGTCACGGTATCCCACAGGAGAATAATAACGGTAGTCGATAGTATACCCGTTAATCTCCGGACCGGACCCGAAGTAAAACTCCTTACGGAGTGCTTCGAGATCTTCATCTGCTGCAAATGCACAAACCGAAAAAGCTGAGAAAAGCATTAAAACTGCAAGTGCAAAGGCTGTAATTTTTTTGAGTTTCATATTAACTCCCCCTTTTGAATCAGTTTAACACATATACGGATAAATGGCAAGATTTTTTTCGGATATGTTTCTTTTATATACTGAAAAGCGTAAAAGGCAGGTCGGCGGGGAGGCGGAACGGGCTACGCCCGTTCTCACAGAGAAAATTCGGTTTCGGGTAGAGGAGAAACCGAATTTTCTCTGTGTAGCAGGCTTTCCGAAGGAAAGCCTGCGCGCCTCCCCGCCTCGTCCCCTCCACATCTTTTTTGAGGAAGACGGAAAGACAAAAGCCGCAGATGAATCTGCGGCTATAGTTACTGTTTTGTTTTTATCAGCTTATTGCCCAATCAAGAGCCTTTCTTATGCCTTCCTGCTCTATAAGGCGGATACCCTTTTCAACAAGGTTTTTCATCTCACTTAAGTCAATACCCCAGATTAACGTGTCTGCAAGAATCTGTTCAAGGTCACTTATCATCACAAAAGATGCAACTGTAGGATTATCCTGCACAACGTTGTTCTTGTAATAATAGATAAGGCTTGAAAGTGCAAAAACAAGAGGCTTCGGAAGCTCACCGTTTTTTATCAGGTAGTCAGCTATGGAAGGAAGTACTCTCTGACTAAATTTACTGATAGAATTAAGTGAAATCGACTGCCATCGGTGCTTTATGTAAGGATTTGCAAACCTTGTAAGAACATTTTCGGCAAACTGCTTTGCATCATCACCCTCAAGCAAAGGAAGTATACAGTCGAAAAGGCAACGGTTGAGATATTTCTTCAGCTGTTCGTCTTCGAGGCTTTCACGTACGGTTTCAACACCGCAAAGAAGGCTTGGGAAAACAAGGCTTGTGTGTGAGCCGTTGAGGACTCGCACCTTCATAGCACTGTAGGGCACAACGTCGTCACACCAGGTAACATTTATACCTGCCTTTTTAAGCGGAAGCTCACTCTCGTAATCGCCCTCGATAACCCACAGATGATAAGGCTCGGCAGTATTGAGAAGGTTGTCCTCTTTACCGATTTTCTCAAAAAGTGCTTCGGCGTCCTCGGGATAGCCTGAAACTATACGGTCAACAAGTGTGTTGCAGAAGCTGTTCTCCTCATCAAGCCAACGTGTAAAATCGTCACCAAGCTCCCACATAGCGGCGTATTTTTTTACGCATCTTTCAAGAGTTTTACCGTTGTCGGGGATAAGCTCACAGGCGAAAATCACAAAACCGGGAAGGTTTCCGAGATACCTTTGATAAAGAAGCTGGGTGAGCTTGCCCGGGAAGGAAAGTGCCGGTCTGTCATGGAAGCTGCACTTTGTATCAAAAGCTATCCCTGCCTCCGTTGTGTTTGAAACTATAAAACGAAGGTCGGGGTTTTTAGCAAGAGCAAGATAATCCTCGTATTTTTCATAAGGATCAACGCAACGGGTGATGCTCTTAATCTTTCTGTGCTCAACGACGCTTTCACCGTCAACGATACCGCGAAGAAAAAGGTTATGTTCTCCCCCGCACTCGTTTATGAGCTGACCTCTTTTGCTGTTTGTAGGCTGTACTACCACGATTTTACCGTCATATAGCTCCTTATCGTGAAGAGTCTGTACAAAGTCGGCAAGAAAGCCTCTCAAAAAAGCACCTGTTCCGAACTGAAGTATAGTTTCTTTCATAATTCCACCTCTGAAAAATAAGCATATAAATACGCAGGACATATAGTATAACAAATAAATACAGATTTGTCTTTATTTTTACAAAAAATTTTTTTCAAAAAATATTCAAAAAACTCTTGACTTTTTCCTTTCTCGGTGGTATAGTATACAAGCGTTCGAAAGAACGGCAACTTAATATGCGAGAGTGGCGGAATCGGCAGCTTTGAACATGACCGCGTCCTGCGGACGATACAGGGAGTGTGAAAAGGCGCAGCGGTCGAAATTCGGCGAAGTGAACAGCGAGCAACGAATTTCGGGAACCGCAAGAGTCACGCGCACGCTCGTTCCCCTTTTAAAAAAAGTAAATATGCGAGAGTGGCGGAATCGGCAGACGCGCACGTTTGAGGGGCGTGTGGGGCAGCTCGTACGGGTTCAAGTCCCGTCTCTCGCACCATGACTCAGTAGTGTAAAAGCTACTGAGTTCTTTTTTTGCTTCACCTTACAAAAAGCACTAAGGGACTTGAAGCCTAAGAGGGTGAGAAGCGTTAAGAAAACAGTCCGGTGGACTGTTTTTAGCTTCGAAGTCCGAAGTCGGGTACCGAATGCGTAGCATTGGGTCGACGAGGATGCAGTATTTGCGCAGCAAAGACGTGTCCCGTCTCTCGCACCAGACCAAGTCGAAAGACTTGGTTTTTTGTTTTTCTTAATACGTTACAATTAACATTAAATGGCAACCGCCGGGGATTTCAGTCCCCGGCGGTAAGTTTATTATTCTTTTATGCTGCTATTCCCTGTAAAGTTTTTACAAGTTTGACAACAAGCTTGATAAGCATAATGATAAGGCAGATATACTGGGGAATGCCCTCATTCTCATGAACAGGTCTTCCGCATTCGGGACACAGATCAACGACTTCTGCTCCGCAATCGTCGCATACCTTATCGCCGTCTTTGTCAGCGTGGTCAAGGATTGTGCCTTCATCTGTTACTGTATCGGTTGCACCGCAGCCTCTTTCGCATTTTGCTGTCTTTGTGCCGTCGGAAGTGCAGGTCGCATCACCGTTTGAAGCATAGTCAACGAAGATATGCTCAAGTGCTGCGATTTCTTTTTCATCTGTTGCACCGCAACCGTTATCACAGTTTGCTACTTCCTTACCTGCAATACCGCACTTGGGAGCTTCTGTTTCTTCATACTTTGTGAAGGAGTGAGTAAGTGCTGTGCCTTCTATTTCTCTTTCGTCAGTTTCACCGCAGAGTGTGCAGGTGGCTGATTCGATTGCATTCGCTTCGCACTTTGCTTCTTCGGTTACTTCGTAAACGAAGCCGTTGTGTACACCGTCAAGGCAGTTTTTCATTTCTGCGTACAATGCTCTCATTTCCGACTCAATTTCAGCAAGAGCATCTTTATTTTCAGCTACTGAGCCGGTGAGAGCCTCGGCTTTTTCAATAATCTCACCAAAACGGGCATTAATCTCATCGCCTGCCTTTTCTGCTAAAGCCGCAAATTCTTCCTGTGAATAGTTTTCCATAAGCTCTGCATCAAGAGCATCGGCAATTTTATTGTATTCCTTCATGCCGTCAATCTTGACATATTCGCCGCTTGCGATTTTTTCATCAGCATCAGCAATAATTTTCTCAAGCTCTGCAGTTATTGCATCAATTATGGGCTGTTCCTCTTCAATAAGGTCACCACGGACAAAGCCAAACTCATCGAAGATATTACCGTTATTCTTCAGAATATCTCTATAGCTATTATAGATTTCGTCTCTTGCTTCCTGTGTAAGAGTATCATTATCAATATATTCAGTGATCTTTATGGAAGCATCGTTTAAGGCTGCGCTATCTGCTCTATTAACAGACTCTGTGTATGAGTGGCCGCAGAGAGTACAGGTGTAGGTGTAATAGCCTTCTGTTTCAAAGGTGGGTCTTGTAAGCACTCCCTCGCCCCAAGCGTGAGGACATTCATAATTACAGTTATCACAAACACCACCGGTGTAGCTTACGTGAGTACATTCATAACCGCAGCCATTAGCACAGATGCCGTCATTATTTGACCAGTTGTGCGCCGGCTTTACTTCTGTTGCAGTCGCATCGTTGGTGTATACCTTCTTGGCATTGTCCGCACAGGAGATATAACCGTAGTAGACCTTATCGCCGCTGAAGCCGGGGTAAGTGTCGGTACCGATAGTCTGTCTCCAAAAGCCCCCTGAGGATTTGCCGTTTAACAGATAAGCAGCTTCGCCACTGGCGAATTCCTCGGTACTTTTGAATCCGGAGTCGAGGGTATTACAACTTGTTTTCTTGCCGACCGCATTGCCCGTGAAAACTGTTTTATCGTAACTACAACATCTTATTGTTGAACCACTGGCAAAGCCTATCAGACCACCTACACTATTTGTGCCGTTCAGCTCGCAGGCAGCCCAGCAGCTATCTATCTCGACAGAAGAACCCATTTGCTGAATTGCATAGCCTACAATGCCACCTACAGTGTATCCGGAGACACTGCCAATATTATAGCAATGGCGTATAATTGCAGGATCGGGATCATCATAATAGTTTAAATTGCAGCCTACAATACCACCGGCCTCATATCCCGATGTAACGAAACCGGAATTAGCACAGCGTTCCACAAGACCGGCACCGTTTTCACCCGCGATACCGCCGGCATAACCCAAAGACCCGGCAATTACGGTAGCGCTGCTGAAGCAGTCGGCGACTGTGCCCTTATAAACACTACCAACAATACCGCCCACATCGCTATAGGCATTAAAATACGAATCCTTTACTGTCAGATTCTTCACTGTGCCACCGTTAAGATAGCCTATAAAGCCTACATTTCTTTCTTCCGTGTCTTTAAAATACAGACCGCTGACGGTTTTGCCTGCGCCATCGAATGTGCCCCGGTATGCGTAAGGAGGTATCCATGCTCTGAAATCCGAGCCAAAACCGTTAAGCTTACCGTCCGCAGTCAATACATTTTCATTGACCACGATGTTTTGGGTCAGAATAGCATTTGCAGAGCCATAGTTGGTCCTGTCGTTTTTGGCCTTATCTGCAAACCAGTACAGCTGACCTGCGTTACCGATTTCGTAGTAACCGTCAGAGTCAGAATCAACGGCAGGCTCGTAGTCATCACAGTTGGGGCAGAAGCCGTTTACATATTCGCCTTCGTGGTTTGTCCAATCAAACACACTGTAACCGCAGACATCACACTTTACCGGTGTTCTGCAGGTTGCACCTGTAACATTTTCGTGAGGACAAGCATATTCGCAGTTATCGCATACACCGTCGGTGTAGCTATCGTGGGGACAAGCATAACCGCAAGCGCACTTGCCGTCAATGAAGCTGTGCTCTGATTCTTCGCTTATCTTGTCACAGCCGTCTACAGTACATTCCTTCCAGTGCTTATCTGCATCGTATTTCCATTCACCGCTGAAATCACACTCGTGAATATATGCTCCGCAGATTTCGCAGGTTTCGCCATTTCCTGAATGGTTGCCTGCAAGACATTCCTGAATTGCGGCTTCAAATTCAGAAGCATAATATGCAGTTGCATCTATGTACTCCTGAAGGGTTTCTTCTTCGCCTGCAATAAAGCTGTAAACTTCATCGGTATCATACATTGCAAGCCACTCGGAAATGTAAGACTTGTTTTCATCGGTAAGCATATCGCTGTCGAGATATGCACGAAGGTCTTCGAGAGCCTTTGTATAATCGTCATAGTTTGCGGCTCTTTCAACAGGCTCTGTCTTTGTTTTGCCGCAAGCTGAACAGGTGTATGTATAATAACCCTCTGCTGTCTTGGTGGGTCTTGTGAGTACGCCTTCACCCCATGAGTGGTCGGGCTTTGTAGCACTTACCGTGCTGTCGTTGGTATAAACCATAGCTTCATCGTCGCAAGCGGTGTAGCCGCAGTAAACATCTTCACCGCCGAGTACGGGATAAGCATCTGTGCCGATGGACTGACCCCAGATCTCATTTGCTTCCTGCAGCTTGTATGCAATCTCGCCGGACTTGAGCTGCTCTTCTGTTACCTTTGTGATTTCTACGTTATCACTACCGGGTTTCAGAGATGAATCGCTGTGTACAGCCTCAAGACCGTCATCACCGAGGTAATAGCAATTCTTGATTGCGTTAACGCTACGAAGGGTGCCGAATGCGCCAAGAAGGGCTTCGTCGGTCAGGTTTTCACCGCGCTCAAACTTACCTGCAAACAGGCAGTTTTCAAGGGTAGTCTGTGCGTTCGTGTTGGAAAAGCTCAGGAATCCGCCCATATAAATGGTTGGGGTGTTATTATAGCTGTTCTTTGCGTAATTTGTCTTTATTGTACCGTAGGCTCCGCAGTTACGGATAGTAACTTCACTTGTATTCTCCCGAATCTTTCCGATAAATCCGCCGGCGCCCGAGTCCACACGGTACTCGCCTGCATCAAAGGTGCCGTACCAGGAGCAGTTTTCAATAAGGCTCTGGTGGTTTGCATAACCCACAAAGCCGCCTATCATACCAACGCCGTGTGCCTTTGCGGTAAGGTTTACGAAAGACCTAATATTCTGAATAATCGCACCGTTTCTTTCAAGGTCAGTTTCACCGTTGACACCGCAGACAGAGCCGATAACACCGCCGACATAATCGACCTCGGTGTTCACGACTACCTCACCGAAAATAGTGAAGTTCTTGACTGTACCGGTTCTGACTTCACCGAAGAAGCCGAGACCTGCTCTGCCGCCTTCAGCATAAAGACCCTTGATGGTGTAATTCTGTCCGTCGAAGATACCGCGGAAGTTGTTGCTGTTTTCACCTGTGGAACCGATGGGTGTCCAGGGTCTGTTTTCAAGGTCAATATCTGCTGTGAGAACTGCATTTGCTGTTCTGTCAACAGTGTTTATGTAGTTTGCGTACCAGAAGAGGTTACCGCCGTTTTTAATCTGATAATAACCGTCTTTAAGCTCTGCAGGCTCGTAGGCATCGCACCCAGTGCAGAAGCCGTTGTTATAGTTGCTGCAGACATGAAGCTCTGCACCGCAGATTTCACAAACTGAACCTGTCTGATTTTCGTGAGGACAGGTTGCACCACAACCGTTTGCACAGATGCCGTCATTGTTTGCCCAGCTATGAGCAGTATTATCGACAGAGCCTTCTGTTGCACCGCAGATAGTGCAGGTCTTGGGAGCAATGCAGGTTGCGGACTTCAATGTGTGACCTGTAGCGGGAGTTTCGGTTTTTGTGCCGCTTGTTACCTTGCCGCAGACAAGACAATATTTGTAATTTGAAAGACCCGGATATTCACAGGTTGCCTTAACTTCCTTATGCTCAACACTTAATTTGGTGCAATTATGAGAAGCAGTTGCGGATGTGTAGCAACTTGAGTAGGGAGCGTTGGGAGCAATAGAGTTGGTATACTTACCGCCGCTGAAGGTTACATTAATGCTTACGCAGTTTTTTATGGTCGAGCTACCTCCGTCACCATAACCTGCAATTCCGCCCAGCTGACCACCGTCATTTATTGATTTGAGTGTAATGTTCTCAACACGGCAGTTCTGGATTGTACAACCGAACGGATATCCCGTAATTGCACCTAAACCGCCGTGAACACCAATATCTATCCCAGGGGCAAAAGTGCTGTTTTTTATGACAAGATTCTTTACGGTTCCGTATAAATTACAAATAAAGCCGCAATCACTGTAATTTCTACCCGGACGTGTAATCGCTGTCGTAGAATACAAGCCGCTGATATAATGACCGTTTCCGTCAAATATACCTTCATAAGCATGTACATTTGATTGGTGTGCAATTGGAGTCCAATTATAAGTGGTGCCGCCGTTAGCATTAACAACAATATCCTGAAGAAGCACAGCGTTAGCTGTGCTAGAGCTTCTTGTAACTGCCGCAAAACCGTAAAGCTCCTTGGCGTTGCGGATAGCGTAATAGCCGTTGAACTGGCTCCAGTTACTTGAAGTTAAGCCAAGCTTCGCATAGTTGCTTGACGAAATCTGCTGCGGAGTTACAGGCACACCGTCATAAGGTGTCGGAGTTGCCGCACTTGCCGGCATAACCGCCATGGGAAGCATTGTCACAACCATTAAGATTGCGAGGATGATTGATAAGATTTTTTTCATATAATTTACTCCTTTCAGAGATTTATTTATTAGTTTTTATACTGAGTTCATCGAATACACTTTGCACCGCCTCTTTTGCAACGGTTGCAAAATCAATTTTTTCGATAAAGCTGATTGCCTCGGTGATTTTTTCATCTTCCGCCTTATAAATACGCAGAAGCATTGTTACGAGTCGTTTTGCTTTGGCTTCAATAGTAAAATACATATCGCAGGGCACGGTCATATATGCTCTCATTATGCCCATTGAAGCGATTTCACTTTCGTAGAAGTCCTTCCACGTAAATTTTTTAAAGGTTTCACTGAAGGAATCATACATCATATCAGCTCTACGTTTAAGAACCTCTTCACTTGTTTTCGGCATTGAATAGCCTGAAAGGTAAAGGTTACGCATATCCTCATTCATTTCAGCCATATAAAGCTGTAAAACCTCATTGGCAATCAGGATAAGCACTTTATCGTCGGTGAGCTTTTTTGAGACTGCATCTGATGCCGACGTAACACCGTCGAGAAACCTTGTGACAAGCAATCCTAAAATTTCCTCTTTGCTGTTCATTACATAAAGTATCTTTGACTTAGGAACACCGGACAGCTTTGCTATATCGACTACGGTAGTTCGTTCAAAGCCCTTCTGAATGAACAAAGCTGTTGCGGCTGTGAGGATTTTTCTGTGTAATTCAGCGGTGGCTTCTTCACTTCTTATGTTTGCCAAAACGTCCCTCCTTCTGCATTCTATACTTCAAATTAGACCGTGGTGTAATTTTCATTTAATTTTAACATATAAAAAATACTGTTGTCAATTATTTTTCAAAAAAAACAAGTGCAATTTACACTTTATGGCAAACTGCACTTTTTTAATTATGATGTTTTTATAAGCTCTCCTGTATAAGTGAACGGATTATTTTTCTTTTACAATGCTCAACTTATCAAATATTCCGCCTACGTAGCTCTGACCGTCAGAAGTAAAGGTAACGGTAATTTTATCCTTGTCTCCGATAAGCTCCGTGGGAATACTGTAGTAAGCATCGTAGAAGCCGTGGGGATTTACATCTTCGATTATAACGTCCTGCAAAAGCTCTCCGTCGACGAGTATGCGGAAGGTCCTTCCGACGTCACCGCTGAAGTATTTCACCTTAAGATAGTTTACAGTTGTTTTGTCCACCGCCATATCGTAGCTGAACCAACCGTCAGGAGTGGCGTGTCTGAAAATCAGACCCATATGATTTCCCGAACCCGAATTTTCGCACTTAAGGTTATGAGAAAACTCGTACTGGTCGTTACCTACAGGGAAGCTGTCAACCGCAACATATTTATCCGCCTCATTTTCGGGTATCTTTGTATCGGAATCAGCCAATCTGAAATAAATACCGTAACGGTTCTTATGCTGCATATAGTGGGGTGAAAATACGAGGTCACGGTCTGTTCCTTCAAGCCTGAATTCGAGGCTGTCGCCCTGGCGGACAAGCTTTTCTCCGATATTATCGAGCCAGCTTTCTATACTGCCTTCTCTGATAACTATAATATCACTTACGGTAGTATCAAGAAGCGGAACCGTTACATTTACACCCGTAGTGCTTGTAAGCATTTCGTTATTGCCGAGGTCTGCACTCAACACCCAGGGACCGTATCTGAAGGCAACGGCATTTTGATTATCCTGCAAGCCGTAAGCTCTGACGGTAATGGGAATTGTGTATACGATTACATCTTTGTCCTGCCATTGACGGGACAGGCGGATAAAGCCGTCCTTCACCTTTATATCGGTGGCTGTGCCGTTTATTTCCACCTTCGGCTCACCTGCACACCAGTCGGGTACACGCAGAACGATGTCGGCCTGACCCTCTCCGCTTACGGTGAAGGTAACCTTCGGCAAATCAGCTTTCTGCGTGATTTTAAGCCCCTTCTCTTCTAAAACGACTGACGATGAGGTGTATCTTATTACATAAAGGCTGTTTTCATCTTTATAGTATATGCTGTCATCAAGCTTGGAAAAATTCTCCATTCCCGAACCCGTACAGCACCAGAAATGCTCGGTCTCGGAGCTGTAAACCTTGAAAAATCCCGTCGCCATCGGCTGAAAGTAAGTTGTCATTCCGCTTTCGGGATTCTGCGAAGAGAGTATAGCATTAATGAAGGTATTTTCGTAATAATCGGCATATTTAACGTTGCCCGTGATTTTGAAAAGCTCTCTTGTGAGCTTTAGCATATTATATGTATTACAGGTTTCACAGTTACAGTTAGTACGCTCCGCATCAAGAATACCCGGCTCGCCGAAATGCTCCCATTCGCTGTTACCTCCGGTAATATAGCTATGATTATCCACTACTATTTGCCAGAAATTCTGTGCAACCTTAAGGTAGTACTCTTCACCGAGAACGCTGTATCTGTTGAGAGCACCTATTATTTTGGGTATAGTTGTATTTGCGTGCTTACCGTTGAGCACGTCCTCGCCCTTATAAAGGCTCTCAAAAAGGCTCATCTCGTCAAAGCTGTGTGCCGCCGAGAGATGGCTTTCGCTTTTGGTGTGCTTATAAAGCTGATAAAGACAATCGTTCATACCGCCGTATTCGATATTGAGTACGGTATTTTTTGTGCTTTCGTCCCAGAGTGAAGTGCGGCTGTAAACCCAGTCGCCGAGTCTCGAAGCAACCTCGAGAGCTTTTTCATTTTCCGTAAGCTCATAAGCATCTATAAGTCCTGACATAACCTTGTGCATAGTATACCAGGGCACCCAGGTGCCAGATGTATTGCCCGATTCGAGCTGAATGTAATGACCTTCGGGTATTGCAGAGAGGTAGCCGCTTTCGCTGTTCTGACAAACATCTAAAACGTCCACAATGTGGTCTGCTATGGCTTTGAGCTCTTCATCGCCCGAAGTATTATAGCCCTGTGAAACAGCTGTAAGATAATGACCTAACGTATGCCCCTGAATCGACGAGGTTTCCCAGCCACCGTATTTTTCGGCATCGCTTTCTACTCCGCCAATATCACAGAATCCCTTGAGAAGCTTATCTGCATCGAGCTTTTTAAGATACCTTACCTCAAGAGAAAAGGCATTTTGCTCGTAGCTGTCGAGAGACTCGACCTTATTCATAGGCACGTCGTCAAGAGGCTTTTCAAGTACGGTTTCCCTGCTCTTTGAGCGCCCGAAAAAAGCGGTTAAAAACAAAGCCGATAAAGAAAATGCCGCTATCAATGAAAGAAAGTATATAAGTATTTTTCTGAGGTTTTTCATAAATATATCTCCTCTTGTTTGTGTAAAGGGGATTTTATCAGAAGCTTCTGCTACCGCCGCCGTGGCTTCTGCCGGAAGAGCCCATATGTGATGAGCCCGGGCGGGAGCTTATATTATCCTTCGGTTTCGGTATCTTTTTTATATCCCTGTAAAGGAAGCGGTCACTCTGACCTGTAAGCATCACATCAGCTACATAGTCTGCGGCATCGACCTTCTGTCTTACGCTCTTAAGCTTTGATGCCTGAATCTTCACTATGATAAAAGCAATAACAAAGCCTATTACAAGTGCAACAGGAATATAATAAAGCGGTGTTCCGTCACGGTATACACCCGTCCACTCGAAGCCATCATCATAGCTGCTGTCGTAGTCGCTGTCATAACCGTAGTCATAGCCGTCATCATAGTCACCGTCATAGCCGCCATCATCAATAAATGTACCGTCAACAGAAAGCTCACAAGCGGCAACGAAGGTTGTAAAAGCCGCGTAACAGTCTCCCGACTTGATATACGGAATCATCAGGTCAAATATTTTCTCTGTCTCGGCATCGCTAAAAAGCTGAATTGCTCTGCCGCAGGTTGAAACAGTAAGATTACGGTTGCCGTCGAGAAGTCCCGTATTATAAACGATTATAAGTCCGTCGTAATTTGCTCCGTAGCCGAAGCCGTTGTAATCATAAAAATCATCAGCATATACCTGTGGGTCCTTGCCCTCGTAGCTGTCTACGGTGAGAATGCCTATTTCAAGGCTATATACACTTCCTGAATAGGCAAGATCAGCTTCAAGAGAAGCCTCCTGCTCGTCAGTCAGCACATCTGCATTATCAATAACAAGATCAGGCTCTGTTTCAAGTTCTGTGGCAGAAACAAAAGAAACAAAAGTACAAAGGCAGAGAATAACTGCCGCCATAACAGCGAAAACTTTATTTTTCATTATTCTCCCCTCCTTACATATTGCCCATAAACCATAAAGCGAGATAAGCAAGTGCTCCCATAGGCGCCGTAAATGCCGCTACCCTTTTCCAGAAGGCTCTTTTATCAAGAGGAAGGTCACCGACAAATTTACCCGTCTGTCCGTTCATAGCGAAGGTGTACTTCTTGCCCTCCCAGGTGGTATTGAGAATCCACACAGGATAAAGAGCATAGGCGTAAGAGCCGTCAGCTATATCCACCTGCGAGCCCTTTTGAGTTACAGAAGTAAACATACGCTCACGCACCGTTCTTTCAAGAGCGGCTACAACGCTGTTTCTGACTCTTTCGTTGGCTCTCGGAACGCTTGTATCGGCATCGATGTCGTACTTATCTGCAAGATAGCCTGCCATATAAGCAGTATTGAAATCCACTCCCTCACTTAAATCAAAGGGCTCGATGGATTCCATAAGACTGTCGTCCATTTTCGAAGAACCGTCAACGGGAATATCGGCAAATTTCATATTACCACTACGGAAACAGTTATAGTAATTGGTTTCCACATAGTTATAATCTCTGTCCGACCAGGTGCGTACCTTCTGTGCAGAAAAGTCTGCCGCAGCAACAGCTGTTCCCGAAAAAAGCCAGTAAGGCACATATATACCCTTGATTTCCTCGATATGATTCTGGTCCTTGAAAATCTTCGGCACAAGCTTCTTTGAGGAAATATGCTTTATAAGAGCCTCTTTCGCCGCCTTTTTATCGTATTTGAAGGGAATAATCAGATCAGGCTTGAGACCGCCTGCAAACTGACCTGTCATAACAACGGGGTTATCGCAGTAAGGGCAGGTTGTAGCTCCCGTGGTTTCATCGGCAACAATCTCACCGCCACAGGATTTGCATACATAAACACCTATACCGCCTATTTCATCAGCCTTCCACTCGGCACCCTTCGAATCCCAGGTAAAGCTGTCCTGACCGAGAGAATCTGATTCCTCCTGCGACTTTTTCATCGCCTCAATATCAAATTCCGTATCACAGTAGGGACACTTGATATTCTGCGTTCCCGGATTGAATTCCACGGCACCGCCACAGCAAGGACATTTTTGTTCCATTAAGGTTGACACTGTATCAACTCCTCACGTTAGCTTACAAGCAGATTTGAATTACATCTTATCCATTGAGTCGAAGATGTCGCCGCATTCGGGACAGAACTTCGGAGGATTGTGGGGGTCTTCAGGCTTCCAGCCGCACTTATCACACTGATACAGGGGTGCTCCTTCAGGCTTCTTACTTCCGCAATTCGGGCAGAACTTGCCCTTGTTCACTGCACCGCAGCTGCAGCTCCAGCCTTCGAACTCTGCCGGCTTGGGCGAGCCGCATTCGGGGCAGAATTTGCCGTTTACTGTGGCTCCGCAGGCACATTTCCAGCCATTCTCCAGAGGCTTCGGTTCAGGCTTTTTAGCACCGCATTCAGAGCAGAACTTTCCGCTTACAGCTGCACCGCAAGCACACTTCCATTCATTTGCAGAAGTTGCTGCCTGCTGCTGAGCCTGCTGCTGAGCAACACCGGCATTATACATTGCCATCGGATCAAAGCCGCTGTTTGTGCCCATAGCCGCATTCATACCCATAAAGCCCATCATAGCACCGTTAGGGTTGGCCGCTGCAGCTTCCATTGCTGCCGCTCTCGCATCTGCTTCTCTGCCTGCCATCATAAATGGATTTGAGCCCATTGTCATTGCATCTTCAAGTAGCTGTATCTTCTTTCTGTCTTCATCGGTAAGACTGATGGGATTAAGAGCGATGGAG
>JAZSGW010000051.1:0-9681 GCA_045532935.1 Acutalibacteraceae bacterium | reverse complement strand
TTCGATTTCAGTGTTATTTTATTCGCATAAAACTGTCCGAAGGACAATATCACAATGCGTAGCATTATATAACTGCGAAGCAATATCACTCGCCGCAAGGCGAATAAAACTGCGTGAGTGTCCTCAGGACACCCACGCATTCGACTGTGTCTTTTTTATTGAATCTGTCAGGGAAGATGCTTTGCTATTTCCTTTGTTGTAGCCTCATAGCCTGCCGCCGAAAGATGCAGACCGTCGTAGGTGTATTCTTCCTTAAGGTTACCGTTTTTATCTGAAAGAATATCAGTTAAATCAAGATATGTAACACCGTACTTTTCCGAAAGCATCTTAAGCTTTTTGTTGGTTTCGAGAATTGTGCGGTTTGCTCTTTTACCTGCCTTACCGTCAATTACGGGATAAATAGCCTGAAGAATAATCTTACAGTCAGGGCAGTCTGCTTTTATAAGAAAGAGTGTCTTTTCGATATTATTTTTCACGAAGTCACCGTCAAAGCCGATGCCTATATCGTTTGTACCGATAAGAATTACAACAGCACAGGGTTTAATACAGGTAACATTATCTCTGGCTCTTTCAAAAAGTCGGTTTGTGGTATCTCCGCCGATACCTCTGTTATAAACCTCTTTGCCGCTTCTTACAGAATATTCTCCGTACCAATCGCCAACTGAAAGAAACTCTGTTATCGAGTCACCGAAGAAAACGACCTGACCTTCCTTTGCGGCATTTCTGCTCATAAAGGTGTAGTCGTTGCACATACGGACTTTGTTTGCGTTGTACTCCGTTTTCTTAAGTCTTATTTTTTCTTTAAGTGTCATTATTTTCTACCCGTTGAGCCGAAGCCGCCCTCTCCTCTTACTGTATCGTCAAGCTCATCGCTGATAATAAAATTCGCCGTAATATACGGTGCAATTACCATCTGTGCTATTCTTTCACCCGGCTCAATGGTCTGCGCAACTTTGCCGTGATTATGAAGTGCCGTCATAACCTCGCCTCTATAGTCGGAGTCTATCACGCCAACCTTATTTGCAGGGGCAAGTCCCCTCTTGGTGGCAAGTCCGCTTCTTGCGTGGACAAAGCCCGCATAGCCCGTGGGGATTTCAAATGCAAATCCCGTGGGTATAAGCTTTGTCTCACCCGGCTCAATTACAACAGCCTCATCGAGTGCTGCATAAAGGTCTGCACCGGCGGCAAACTCCGTACCGTATGTAGGTACTATAGCGTTGTCTCTTAACTTTTTGATTTTTACATCATACATTATCGTTTTCTCCTTCCCAAAGAATAATTCTGTTTTCTTTCAGGGATTTCTTAACATCTATTATACGCTGATTTTCCGAGCCTTTAAAGCGTAAACGGAGATTTTTCTTTTCCTCTACAAATTTTCCGTCGACAAGTATATCAATACAGGAAAGCATCTTCATTGTGATTTCACTGTCGCAGAGTCTACCTGAAAGAAGATCATTTTCAAAATCATAGCCCGTATAGCACCAGATGTCCTTTTCAGGGTATTTTTCCTTTATTTCCGGCAAAAGCTCGCAAAGCACCTTCTGATTCGAAGGCTCAAAGGGCTCACCGCCGAGAAGCGAAAAGCCTCTGATATAATCGGGCTTCATAGCCTCAAGGATTTTTTCCGCCTCTGCCGATGTGAATTTATCGCCGTAGGAAAAGTCCCAGGCTTCCTCATTGAAGCAGCCTTTACAGCGGTGTGTGCAACCCGAAACGAACAGAGAAACTCTTACCCCGGGACCGTTTGCTACATCGAAGGGCTTAATTGCTGCGTAGTTCATTTTTCACCTCATTGTGAATTATAAGTGCAGTACTCTCGCCTTGATTTCCTTGGTCTTTCCAACATTCCAGAAATTCTCACCGAGATAACCGCAGGTTCTTCGTGTAACATTCATCTTTTTCTGGTCCTTGTTACCGCAGGAGGGACACTCCCACTCAAGGTCATCGTTTATTTTGATTTCGCCGTCATACCCACAGCAGTGACAGTAGTCACTCTTTGTATTGAATTCGGCATACTGAATGTTATCGTAAATGAATCTGACAAGCTCCTCAAGTGCCTCAAGGTTGTGCCTCATATTCGGGATTTCAACATAGGAAATTGCACCACCCGATGAAATAGTCTGAAACTGACTTTCAAAGGTAAACTTGCTGAAGGCATCAATGTCCTCACGCACATCAACGTGGTAGGAATTGGTGTAATAGCCCTTATCAGTAACGTCCTTGATTGTGCCGAAGCGCTTTTTGTCGACTCTCGCAAAACGGTAGCAGAGACTTTCGGCGGGAGTGCCGTAAAGACCGAAGCCGAGACCTGTCTCCTTCTTCCACTTTTCACAGTGCTCACGAAGACTTCTCATAACCCTGATAGCAAACTCTGTGCCCTCGGGCTCTGTGTGACTGACACCCTTAACAAGCTTCGTAAGCTCGTAAAGTCCGATGTAACCGAGAGAAATTGTGCTGTATCCGTCGTGAAGGAATTTTTCGATGCTCTCGCCCTTTTCGAGTCTTGCAATAGCACCGTAACGCCAATGCACGGGGCTTGTATCGGAAACGACCTTGTGTAAAGCCTCGTGACGGCACATAAGAGCCTCAAAGCAAAGCGCAAGTCTGTCTTCAAGAAGCTCCCAGAATTTTTCCTCATTTCCCTTCGAAAGAATACCGAGCTGGGGAAGATTGAGGGATACTACCCCCTGATTGAAGCGGCCTTCAAACTTGTAGTTGCCGTTCTCGTCCTTCCAGGGTGAAAGGAAGCTGCGACAACCCATAGGTGAGAAAACGTTGCCCTCATAGTTTTCCCGCATCTTCTTTGCGGAGATATAGTCGGGGTAAAGTCTCTTTGCGGAGCATTTAACAGCAAGCTTTGTAATATAGTCATATTTTCCGCCCTTGAGGCAATTATGCTCATCAAGAACATAAACAAGCTTCGGGAAAGCAGGTGTAACATAAACACCCTTTTCGTTTTTGATGCCCTCATAACGCTGACGAAGGATTTCTTCGATAATCATAGCGTTTTCTTCGATGTATTCGTCGTTCTCCTTAAGGTTAAGGAAAATGGTAACAAAGGGCGACTGACCGTTGGTGGTCATAAGCGTGTTAATCTGATACTGAATAGTCTGAACACCTGAACGAAGCTCATCCTGAAGACGGTCAGCGACGATTTTGTCGATTTCCTCCTTGGTGAATTCGTCACCGAATTCCTCGGTAAGATGCTTTGTGAACTTATCGCGGCTCTTTCTGAGGTATTTACCGAGATGGCTGACATCAACAGACTGTCCGCCGTACTGGCTCGAAGCGACAGATGCAATAATCTGTGTCATAACATTACAGGCAACCTGAAAGCTCTTGGGGCTTTCGATAAGCTTTGCGTTCATTACGGTGCCGTTGTCAAGCATATCACCGATATTGATAAGACAGCAGTTGAAAATCGGCTGAAGGAAGTAGTCAGCATCGTGGAAATGAATTGCTCCCTCATCGTGTGCCTTTGAGATATGCTCGGGAAGGAGCATTCTTCTCGTAAGGTCCTTACTCACCTCGCCTGCAATAAGGTCACGCTGTGTTGCTGCCATAACGGCATCTTTGTTGGAATTCTCCTCCATTACGTCCTTATTGGAGTTTTTGATAAGACTTAAAATTGAATCGTCGGTGGTGTTTGCCTTTCTGACGAGAGCTCTGTTATAACGGTAAATGATATAAGCCTTGGCAAGTGTATATTTGCCGATTTCCATAAGCTTCTGCTCAACGGCATCCTGAATATCCTCAACAAGTATACGGTCCTTCTTCTTTTCCGTAATAAAATCCGCTATTGCTTCCATCTGCTCTGCAGTGATTCTGTCACCTTCCTCGACAGCATCATTAGCCTTGGAGAGCGCTACGATGATTTTACTGCGGTCAAAATCCACAAAGGTACCGTCTCTTTTTATAACCTTCATATGTATATTCTCCTTTCGGTTGTATTTTTCGGTGGACTTTAATTATAGGGCATATTTAGTGTCAAGTCAATATGATAGCACAATATTTTGTGTTTTTGACTCTTTGCACAAAAAGGTGTTAAAATTACGCACAAATTGGTCAGTAGTGACATTTCCATTTTGCTGCACAAACAAAAAAATCAGGCACAGCGTTAATCTGCACCTGAAAATACAATTAATCTTTCTTGAATTTATCGAAAAAGCTGCGCTTTTCCTCGCCTACGGTTGTACCGTCGTCTATGTTGTTCTTGGGCTTATTTGGAAGGGAGCTGTCAAACTCTCTGAGAAGCTCCTTTTGTCTCTGATTAAGATTCTTGGGCACCTCGACAACAATCTTTACATACTGGTCGCCCTTACCTCTGCCGTTGAGCTGACTGATACCTCTGCCTCTGAAACGGAAAACCTCGCCCGGCTGTGTACCCGAGGGAAGATCATATTTCACCTTACCGTCAAGGGTGGGAATATAAAGCGTATCACCTAAAGCCGCCTGGGCATAGGTTACCGCAACCTCGCACCACACATTGTACCCGTCTCTTTCAAAGAAGGGATGAGGACGGACATTTATGTTTACCCTGAGGTCGCCTGTAGGGCCTCCGTTAACACCGGGATTGCCGCCACCGCGTACATTGAGTGCCTGTCTGTCGTCTATACCTGCAGGAATATCAACTTCGACGGTCTGCGGTTTTGCAACTGCACCTGTACCTCTGCACTTTGAACAGGGATTGGGAATAGTTTTACCCTTACCTCCGCAAGCTGAACACTGCTTCGATGTACTCATAACGCCAAAGGGTGTTCTCTGCTGAACATTTATCTGACCCCTGCCGCCGCAGCTCTGACAGGTTACCGGGCTTGAGCCTTTAGCACAGCCGTTACCGCCACATTCGTCGCACTTTTCAACCTTGGTAATATTTACCGTTTTCTTACAGCCCTTTGCCGCCTCTTCAAAAGAAATCGTAAGGTTAGCCTGTATGGTGGCACCCTTTCTCGGAGCGTTGGGATTCTGTCTGCCTCCGCCGAAACCGCCGAAGCCACCAAATCCGCCACCGAACATACTGCCGAGAATATCACCGAGGTCACCGAAACCGCCGAAATCTCCTCCAAAGCCTCCGCCAAATCCGCCTGCACCGAAGTTGGGGTCAACACCTGCGTGACCGTACTGGTCATAGCGAGCCTTCTTATCACTGTCGGAGAGCACCTCATAGGCTTCATTGGCTTCCTTGAATTTCGCCTCTGCTGTCGCATCTCCGGGATTAAGATCAGGGTGATACTGCTTTGCGAGCTTTCGGTAAGCCTTTTTTATTTCGTCATCGGAAGCGCTTTTGCTGACACCGAGGACTTCATAATAATCGCGTTTATTTTCTGCCATTTATAATACCCCATCAAGGACACGGCAAAAACTACCGTGTCCTTTGAATTTTATTTTTTAGTTTGCGTCTGTGAAGTTTGCATCAGTATAGCCTGCATCGGTATAACCGCCGTTATCTGCTGCACCGCCCTGATTGAAATCATTGGGGTTGAAGCCGCCCTGTGCACCTGCAAAGTCATTGGGGTTGAAGCCCTGTGCGCCGCCCTGGGGATTTGCCTGCTGATACATCTTCTCTGAAAGCTTATAGAATGCCTGAGTAAGAGCTTCCTTCTCGTTCTTGATAAGGTTGATGTCATCGCCCTTAAGAGCATTCTTGAGAGAATCAATCTTTGACTGAATCTCGTCCTTATCTTCCTGTGAAAGAGCTGCAGCAACCTCTTCGGAGAGAATCTTTTCACACTGGTAAACCATTTGGTCTGCCTCGTTTCTTGTGTCAACCTCTTCTCTTCTCTGCTTGTCTTCCTGTGCAAACTGCTCTGCTTCTCTTACAGCCTTCTCAATGTCTTCCTTGCTCATATTTGTGGAAGCTGTGATTGAGATTGACTGCTCCTTACCTGTACCGAGGTCCTTTGCGGAAACGTGTACGATACCGTTAGCATCGATGTCAAATGTAACCTCAATCTGAGGAACACCGCGACGTGCCGGCATAATGCCGTCAAGGCTGA
The DNA here is from genome assembly GCA_045532935.1 of Acutalibacteraceae bacterium. Taxonomy (GTDB): domain Bacteria; phylum Bacillota; class Clostridia; order Oscillospirales; family Acutalibacteraceae; genus UBA6857. Next base: position 3,685 of record JAZSGW010000051.1, on the reverse strand, counting down.
AGATACCGAGAGTCTTGTTATCTCTTGCAAATTCTCTTTCACCCTGAAGAACATGAACCTCTACTGAAGGCTGATTATCTGCTGCAGTTGAGAAAATCTGGCTCTTCTTTGTGGGGATGGTTGTATTTCTTTCGATAACCTTTGTATTTACACCGCCCATTGTCTCGATACCGAGTGAGAGAGGTGTAACGTCAAGAAGGAGAAGTCCCTTAACGTCGCCGCCGAGAACACCGCCCTGAAGAGCAGCACCGATTGCAACACATTCGTCGGGGTTGATGCCCTTGAAGGGTTCCATACCAATATACTTCTTGATTGATTCACTTACTGCGGGAATTCTTGATGAACCGCCGACCATAAGAACCTTATCGATTTCTGAAGCCTTGAGGCCTGAATCACTTATTGCCTGACGAACGGGACCCATTGTTGCTTCAACAAGGTCTGCTGTAAGCTCATTGAACTTTGCTCTTGTAAGAGTTGTTTCAAGATGCTTGGGACCTGTAGCATCTGCTGTAATATAAGGAAGGGAGATTGCGGAGGTTGTAACACCTGAAAGCTCAATCTTTGCCTTTTCTGCTGCTTCCTTGAGTCTCTGCATTGCCATCTTGTCACCGCGAAGATCAACGCCCTGCTCTGCCTTGAAGCCTGATACGAGCCAGTCGATAATTCTCTGGTCGAAGTCGTCACCGCCGAGACGGTTGTTACCTGCAGTTGCGAGAACCTCCTGAACGCCGTCGCCCATTTCGATGATCGAAACGTCAAAGGTACCGCCTCCAAGGTCATAAACCATAACCTTCTGGTCGTTTTCCTTGTCGATACCGTAAGCAAGAGCTGCTGCTGTGGGCTCGTTGATAATTCTCTTTACTTCGAGACCTGCAATTTTACCTGCGTCCTTTGTAGCCTGACGCTGTGCATCGGTGAAGTAAGCAGGAACAGTGATAACTGCCTCTGTAACCTTATCGCCGAGATATGCTTCTGCATCGCTCTTGAGCTTCTGAAGAATCATAGCGGAAATTTCCTGGGGGGTGTAGTTCTTGCCGTCAATAGCAACGTGATAATTTGTGCCCATCTGACGCTTGATTGATGCGATTGTTCTGTCGGGATTTGTAACAGCCTGACGCTTTGCAACCTGACCTACCATTCTTTCGCCTGTCTTTGAGAAAGCAACAACTGAAGGAGTTGTTCTTGCACCTTCTGCGTTAGCGATAACTACGGGCTCACCGCCTTCGATAACTGCTACGCATGAGTTTGTTGTACCTAAGTCGATACCGATAATCTTTGCCATAATTTGTTACCTCCATATGAGTAATTTATGTTGTTTTATTTTATGTTTATATCAATACCCGTCGGGCATTCTTTACTAATCAGTTAGCAACCTTTACCGTTGCAGGTCTTAACACCTTATCACCGAGCTTATAGCCCTTTACGAAAACCTCTGCAATAACGTTCTCTGCTAATTCGGGGTCATCGATGTGCATTACACCGTTATGGAAATTGGGGTCAAATTCCTCGCCTGCTTCACCGAAAACCTCAACACCGAGCTTTTTGAAAATCTCCATAAGGTTGGTGTAAATCATCTCGGTGCCCTTTTTGTAGCTTTCAAAATCGGAATCGGAAACAGCAAGTGCTCTTTCGAAATTATCGATAACTCCTAAAAGCTCCGTAAGACACACAGCCTTTGCGTCGGTGTAGATGCCCTCCTTTTCCTTGGTGGAACGCTTCCTGTAGTTGTCGTACTCTGCAAGCGTTCTGATGTGAGCTTCCTTCGATGCGGCCAGCTCCTTCTCAAGAGAAGCGATTTTTTCAGCCTTTTCGTCGACTGCCTCTTCTGCAACTGCCTCTTCTGCAACTGCTTCTTCTGCAACTGCTTCTGCCTTGGTTTCCTCCTGCTGAGGCTCTTCCTTTTTGGTTTTTGCCATTTTCTTGGTTACCTCCTTAATCCTCAAATGTATCCGTAAGCATTTTACTTACAAGATCTGTGAGATATTCTATACTGGGAATCAGTTTTGCATAATTTATTCTTGTCGGGCCGATGATGCCGATTACGCCGCCGTCGTGACCCTTTATCGAATAACGCGAAATTATCATACTCGAATTTTCAAGCTGTCGGTACATATTTTCCTTACCGATAATAACCTCGAGAGGACTTTTCGAGCTTGTGAGTGCACGTTCGAGCTTATCTCTTTCATCAAAGAACTGCATCATCTCGTAGGCGTTCTCACCGAACTCTCTGTGGTGGAGAAGGTTCTGCTCGCCCTCAAGTCTTATTTCCGCCTGAAGTGCCTGATTTGCAATATCCGCAAGAACAACAAAAAGCGGTGACATCGCAAGAGCGTTGGAGCCGAGTGAAGCAACAAGAGTCTGTATCATTACAGTGCCTATATCACTTACGGAACGCCCGATAAAGCACTCGTTTACTATATCGTAGAAGCACTTTATCATATCCTTGGTGATTTCTGTCTCGACTTTGCAGATGCCGTTTTTGATTATACCCGAAGAGGTCATCATAACAATCATCGCAACTCTTGTACCTACGGGCATAATCTCAATATGCTTGACAACTGCACCCTCATCGGTAGGTGTGGTAGCGATTGCGGCACAGCCCGTAAGCTTTGCAAGCATCTCCCCCGCCTTTTCAAGAAGCTTGTCGGGGCTTCCCATTGAACGCTCAAGCTCACTTTTTATAAGCTCACGCTCACTTTCCGGAAGCTCGTTTGTGTTCATCAGGTTATCAATGTAATAGCGGTAACCTGCCTGGGAAGGAATTCTGCCTGCTGAGGTGTGAGGCTGTTCAAGTAAGCCCATTTCATGAAGCTCGCTCATTTCGTTTCTGATGGTTGCCGAGGAAACAGAAATCGGTAAGGCTTCCATAAGAAACTTTGAGCCGATGGGCTCACCCGATTTGATATACTGTTCAACAATTGCGGCAAGAATCATCTCTTTTCTTTTGCCAAGCTCCATATTTTCACCTCCGAGCTTTGTCTGCTATGTTTTAGCACTCCTTACCCACGAGTGCTAACCACTGTCACCAATATACCCTATTTGCTAAAAAAAGTCAATAGAAAAAAGGTAACTTTTTCAAAAAAATTTCAAATTCCTGAAAAAGCTACCTTTATTATTAATCATCTGACCGATTTCGTATGATATGTCATTCTTGAATTTTCGTAAACTGTGTAAACCTTGTCTCTTTCAATCAGAGCCTGAAGAAAGTTTCTCACCATAACTGCATACATACAGTATTTCGGAGTTTTCATTTCAATTTCCTGATCCTTTACAACAAGCTCAAAAAGGCTTTCAAAGCTCTGCGATTCACAAAGCTCAAAAATCATCTGCTTTTTTTCCTTGAGCTTTTCTATATTATACTGAGCAAGCTCTTTTATATCTTCAACCGGAGCATTATGTGAGGGCACAAAAAATCTTGCTTCAAGCTGACTTATATTTTCAAGGGTTTCCATCGCCTTATTGACACTGTAGAAAAAGGGAAGCTTATAGTTTTCCCAGGTGTTTTTTGAAAGAACCGCATCAGCAAGGAACACAACATCATCAGGAGTGCGTACACCTATCATATCAAAGCTGTGTCCGGGAAGAGAGATAATCTCAAAGCCATCGGGAAGGTTTTCGTCTGTGATGACTTCAGCCTCAGAAGGCTCAATTCCGTAAAGGTCAGGATCATGATCAGCACATAGGA
>JAZSGW010000035.1:0-104538 GCA_045532935.1 Acutalibacteraceae bacterium | reverse complement strand
CTGCTCGTCCGCTCCCCCCACCCGTATTGGGCGCACTTCTCTGAAGTGCGCGCAATATAATATCCTACTTGAAAGTAATGCACCTGTTAAAGCTCGATAACCATACCCGCAAAAAGCTCGTGAGCTTTTTCACCAAGCTGCTCTTTCAGTATGGAAAAGGCTTTATCTCCTGTACAGTGACCGGTGTAGATTCTTTCTATAGCGGTTTCTTTTATGTTGGAGGCAAGCTTAAGTACATCTTCATCGCTGGATTTGTATAAATGGAATCCGCCGATAAGCGCAACTATTCTTTCACCGACAAAGGTATCTGTTACTTCCTTGATGATGTTGTCGGCACCTGTGTGACAGCAGGAGTTGAAAATCACAAGACCGCCTTCAGTGCGTATGACGAGGCTCTGCTCGTGGTCAAAGGAGTCAAAGCTGCAGTGACCTTTTTCTTTTTGTACAAGTCCGTTTTTCTTTCCGTAAAAGCTGTAGTCGGCATCACCGTGAGGCAGAAGATAAATTCCGTCTTTGACTTCGGTAAAGCCCTTCGTGCGTATGAGTCTGTCCTTGTAGGTTTCAGTATAGCCTTTTTTTATGCCTATGTATTTTGAGAAAATCCAGCGCTTGCCGTAGCAGTTTTCCTTGCAGCTTTTATTCAGATAAAGCGGTGCGGTTTTATTGATGCTGAAAAACTCGCCGAAGCCGTTGCTGTGGTCATAATGAGCGTGGGAGAGAAAAGCGAGGTTTACTTCCTCGAGCTTCACACCGCATTTAAGGGCATTTTTTGCGAAAAGGGGAGAAGCGCCTGTATCAAGCAGTATCTTATCTTTATTGTGCTCGATATAAAGCGAAAGTCCCCACTCGCCCTTGAGAGGTGCCTTTGATTTGTTGTCGGTAAGAACAGTTATTTTCATTAAGTCACGTCCTTTTAAGTTTTATTACAGTTTTTATTATACACTTAAGTGAAGGTAAAGTAAAGAATCTTGTTTTGAAAAAAAGTTGCTTATAATCTGTAAAAAATTCCGCTTTCCTATTGAGTAACTGAAAAAATTAATGTATAATAAATTGATTATAATGTATTATACTGCCTTATTATGCAAAGGCATACTGAAAGGAGAAAGCTTATGTTATTTTCTCAGGATATAGGTATTGATTTAGGTACATCCAACACCATCGTTTTTGTCAAGGGTAAGGGTATTGTTATAAGAGAGCCCTCTGTTGTTGCAATCAACGTTAATTCAAGACCTGCAAAGGTTGTCGCTGTAGGTAATGAGGCAAAGCAGATGATAGGCAGAACTCCCGGTTCGATTACTGCTATGAGCCCTCTGCGTAACGGCGTTATTGCCGACTTTGATGTTACAACAGAACTGCTTCGTAAGTTTATTCAGAAGGCTCTCGGCGGATCTTTCCTTGCAAAGGCGAGGGTTGTAATCTGTATTCCTTCAGGTGTTACCGAGGTTGAAAGAAGAAACGTTCACGATGTTGCCATTGAGGCAGGTGCACGATACGTAAGCCTTATCGAAGAACCCATGGCAGCTGCTATCGGTGCAGGCCTTCCCGTAAATGAGGCGAAGGGAAGTATGATTGTAGACATTGGCGGCGGTACAGCAGAGGTTGCCGTTATTTCCCTTGGCGACATCGTTACATCACGGTCTGTAAGAATGGCAGGTGATGATCTTGATAGTGCAATCTGCCAGTATATCAAAAAGAAGTATAATCTTCTTATCGGTGAAAGAACAGCCGAAGAAATCAAAATCAAAATCGGCTCTGCTATTGATTATGGCAACGAGGGCAAAATGGAGGTCAAGGGTAGAAATCTTCTTGACGGTCTGCCTAAAAATGTTACGATTACAAGCGAGGAAGTCCGTGAGGCTATGGACGACTGCATTAAGCAGATTCTCGACGCCATAAAAGGAACTCTTGAAAAGACTCCTCCCGAGCTTTCCGCCGATATTATGAAGTACGGCATCACTCTTACCGGAGGCGGAGCACTTATCAGAGGCATAGATACACGAATCGCCACAGAAACAGGTATGCCTGTTCACGTAGCAGATAATCCTCTTGACTGTGTAGCAGACGGAACGGGAATTTTCCTTGAGACTGATATTTTAGGTTCAATCGGAAAGAAGAACTGATTTTTTACGAAAGGTGACATAAGTATGCTTCAGTTTTTGAAAAGCGCAAAATTTAAAATTTTCCTTGTTGTCATCTGTACGGTTATGGCAGGCTCGGTAATCGCCGTTGCAACGGTAAATTCCTCTTCGCCCGTTACAAATGTGGTGGGAGTAGTGTTCAGACCTTTGCAGAAGCTTTCGGGCTTTGTAAGCGAAAAGATAGATTGGTTTGCAGCTTCCTTTGAGTCCTCGGGGACATACAAAGAGGAAATAGAACGCCTTAACCATAAAATTGCCGAGTATGAAAACAGAATCGTAGCCTATGATGACCTCGAGCATAAGGTGAAAAACTACGAGGCTATGCTTGGTGTTAAAGAGCTTAATACAAGCTTTGTGCTTGAAAGCTGCAACATAATCGGTGCAGACAGCATGGATATTTTTTCTTCTATAATCATTGATAAGGGTGCAGACAGCGGAATTGCCGTAAATGATCCTGTTATCAACGGTAACTATGTTGTAGGTATTGTCAAGAAGGTACACCCGACCTTTGCGGTGGTGGAAACCTTACTTAATCCGGATACCAAAATTTCCGCTCTCGAAAGTAAGAGTCGTGAAATCGCTTATGTTACCACAACAATGGAGTTCTCACTTAAGGGCAACTGTATGCTTTCGGGACTCAGCCGTTCAAGTGCTATCACTCCCGGCGGTATAATCGTTACCAGCGGTGTCGGAGCAACTTACCCGAAGGGGCTTATAATCGGCACTGTAAGTGAGGTAAATGAAAGCCCGTATGACCTTTCAAGCTATGCGGTAATTGAACCGGGCGTTGATATAAGCCAGCTTGAGGACGTCTGCGTAATCACAGAATTCGCAGGGCAGGGCGTAACGGGTTAATACCCATAATCTTATTTTAAAAGAAAGGCGGTGAATGTGCTTGAATCATACACCTTCAAAGGAAATGGGAATAAGGCGCGGACTGCTTGTACTTGTTATGGTGCTATCAGCCCTGATTCAGCACACACCGGGCTTTAACCTTAATATTGGCAGTATTTCTCCGATGCTACTTGTACCCTTTACTGTTTGCGTGGCGATGTATGAGAGAAGTGTCACGGGTCTTGTTTTCGGAGTTTTTGCCGGTGCTCTATGGGATTTTGCATCTACGGGAGCTGACGGAATGTTTACGCTGATGCTTTCCTGTATAGGATTTTCGATAGGTATTCTCATTACCTTTATACTGCGCAACAGATTGATTACGGCAGTTTTCTTAAGTTTTTTAAGCTGTGTTGCCGTCAGCGTTGCATACTGGGGAATATTTGTACTTCGAAAGGGCTATGACGGTACCTGGGAAATTCTTTTCACTCATTTTCTTCCGCAAGCGGTTTATTCGGCATTATTTGTATTTGTATATTATTATCTTATCGGCTTTATAATCAGCTCGACGGGAAAAACAGAAAACTCAAAGCAGACCTTTATAGGATAAGGAAAAAGTAATTTAAAGAAAGGATGAAGCATTATGTCAACACGAAGCGAAAAAAGAAGAAGTCTTGTTGTTATATTTGTAGTTGCATTTGCATTTTCAATCTTTCTTTTCAAGCTTTTTGACCTGCAGATATTAAGTGCCGGAGAAGATGCAGATACTCCGATTTCATCTGTTACCGTTGAGGTTAACCCTATAAGAGGTGAGATTCTCGACTGTAACGGTTATCCTCTTGTAACAAACAAGCAGGTAAATAAGATCATTTTCACCTATTCGTCCTTTCCTACGGATTACAGTGAGAGAAATAAAATAATCCTCGAGCTTATCCGTATTTTCGATAAGTATAAGGCGGAGTGGAAGGACGAGCTTCCTATCGAGCTTAAGGGTGATACCCTTTCCTTCATAAAGGATATGGAGCTTTCTGTATCATACCTTAAAAGCGAGGCGTTTCTTGACCTTATGCACTATGCAACGGTGCAGAATTGCTTTGATGAGCTTGTTGACAAATATGAGCTTGAGGGATATTCCGTAAAAGACGCAAGAGACATTGCTTCGGTTTATTATTCTCTTGTCAAGGACGGCTTTAATGAAAGCAGAAACTATATTTTTGCTACCGATGTGACAAACGAGCTTGCATCGGCGATTATGGAAAAAAGCTACCTTTTCCCGGGGGTTGAGCTTTATATCGACAGCGAAAGAGAGTATCCTGACGGTACACTTGCACCTCACGTTTTAGGTATTGTCGGCCCAATCAGCGCAGAACAGTACGAGGCTGAAAAGGACAATGGCTACTCACTTAATGACTATGTAGGTAAAAGCGGTCTCGAGGAGGTATACGAGGCCGAGCTTAAGGGTGTAAAGGGTGAGAAAATCGTTACCGTAGATTCATCGGGCACAAGAACAGAAAAATATACCAAGGAGCCTATACAGGGTAATACACTTGTACTTACTATCGACAGAAAGATTCAGAAGGTTACCCAGGACGCACTTGCAAAGAAGATAACAGAGCTTCAGTCTAAAATCACAGCCTATTCGCTTTCCGGTGCGGCAGTCGTTATGGACGTAAAAAGTAATGCCATACGTGCAATCTGCTCCTATCCTAACTACAATAACTCAACCTATATTGATGATTATGACAAGCTCGTAGCAGATCCCAATAAGCCTTTATGGAACAGAGCACTTGACAGTACCTTTACTCCCGGCTCTACAATCAAGCCGGCTGTAGGTATTGCAGGTCTTGAGGAAGGTGTTATCAAAGCCGAAGATGAGATTTACTGCGAAGGTATTTACCAATTCTACTCTGACTACCAGCCCGGCTGTACGGGAAATCACGGTTGGCTTGATGTTAGATGGGCGCTGTGTCATTCGTGTAACATCTTCTTTTATGAAACAGCCCGACTTCTCGGTATAGAAAAGCTTAACAAATACTTTACCATGTTCGGTCTCGGCGAGCCTACAGGTATAGAGCTTTACGAGAGTTTAGGTACAGTCGACAGCGTTGAGTACCGTACAAGCATAGGTGATCTCTGGACTCCCGGTCTTACAATTCAGGCGGGTATCGGTCACGGTAATAATATGTTTACACCTATTCAGCTTTGCTCCTATGTTTCTACTATTGCAAATAAGGGTGTAAGATATAAGGCGCACCTTGTAGAAGCGATAAGAAGCTCTGATCTTAAAACAACGGTCAGTCAGACACAGAATCAGGTGCTTTCAAAGGCTAATTTTAAGGCTGAAAACTGGAAACTTATTTACGAAGGTATGCACCTTGTTGCGACAGAGAGCTACCTTGACTTTAAAAACGTGCCTGTAAAGGTTGCTGTTAAGACGGGTACTACCACCGTTGAAAAGGAAATAAACGGAGCGGTTTATGAGCTTAACAACGGTTTCATTATGGGCTTTGCTCCCTATGATGACCCCGAAATTGCAGTAGCGATTGCAGTTGAAAGTGCAGGTATGAGTGCTTACACAGCTCCCATTCTTGCAGAAATTTTCGAAAACTACTTTGCTGCAAAGGAAAATACAGAAACCACAATCAGTGAAAACGTACTTGTTCAGTAACAGGAGGAATTCAGCGTGGCAAAAAAGATTGTTGTCGCTTCAGGCAAAGGCGGTGTAGGAAAAACTACGTTTACTGTCGCTATAGCCAAGGCGCTTACAAAGCTCGGTAACCGGGTGCTTATAATTGACTGTGACAGACTCAGAAGTGTTGACCTTCTTATGGGGGTTACAAAAGAGCTCGTTTATGATTTCGGCGATGTTATTCTCGGACGCTGTGAGCCTTTAGATGCTCTTTACGAAAATGAGAATATTTCTGTCCTCAGCTGTCCTGCAGACTATGAGGGTATAGATGCACAGGCTATGAAGCAGCTTGCAGACCATTACGACTGCGATTATAACTTTATTCTTTTTGATGCACCTGCAGGTATAGGCAGGGGATTGAGCCTCGCCTGTGCAGCGGCTGATTGCGGCATAGTTGTTGCTACAGCTGATCTTGTCTGCGTAAGAAGCGCGTGTACGGCTGCAAATGAAATGGAGCGAATGGGTGTAAAGCAGAACCGACTTGTAATCAACAGAGCCGACACAAAGGATATAGTAAAGGGCAGACTCCTTAATATCGATAAGGTTATTGACTCTACTCAGGTACAGCTTATCGGTGTAGTGCCTGAAGATGAGAAATTAAGGCTGGGAGCTATGGGCGGCGTGATTTATAAGAAGCGTCAGGACTCCTATGTTGCTTTTTCCAATATAGCAAAAAGAATCTGCGGAGAGTATATTCCTTTGAGTTTACTGTGATTTTACGGCATAATTGACAAAGATTTTCGTCAAATAATTCTGTCGTTTTTTTACAAAATCTATTGCATTGACTATTGTTTTTTGTTATTATATTAGGGTATAATGAGCAAAAACGCTGATAAATGAAGGAGGACGGATATATATGAATATAGCCCTTATTGCACATGACGCGAAAAAAGAACTTATGACACAGTCCTGCATCGCTTATTGCGGCACACTTTCCAAACATTCACTTTGTGCAACCGGCACTACCGGTAAAATGGTTGCCGAGGCTACAGGTCTTGAAATCGTGAAGTTCCTTTGCGGTTATCAGGGCGGTGAAGAGCAGATTTCCGCAAGAATCGCTTGTAACGAAATCGACCTTCTCCTGCTTTTCCGTGATCCTCTTACAGTAAAGCCCAATGAGCCTAACGAGGCTAATCTCTTAAGACTCTGCGACGTTTACAATATTCCTGTCGCAACCAATATCGCAACAGCCGAGGCACTCATTCACGCTCTTGAAAGAGGCGACCTTGATTGGCGAGACATCATCAATCCCAAGGGTTGATTGATTTTAAAGTAAATACCGTAAAAGCGTTGACGGAAAAGAGTAACTGTAAGCTCCCGTTAAAGAGAGAGGTGCCGTGGCTGAAAGCACCTTACGAAAAGAACTGCAGCGAAGACATTCCCGAGCTGACTTAAAGTCCGTTTGCCGCGTTAAGGCATCGAGTGGAGCAGAAATTCTGCTCAATCGGGGTGGTACCGTGGAGTTTATGCTTCATCCCCAATGCAGCCGCGTTGAGGATGGAGTTTTTATTTTTACCAAGCAACACACAGCTTTATATCTTACATTTTAAATATACGGAGGTTAACAAATGGCATTAGTAACAAAATCAATAAAGGGTACACTTGACCTTTTACCCGCTGAAAGCCACAAGAGACAGTTTGTTGAGCAGACCTGTCTTGAAATTGCACAGAATTTCGGCTATAAAGAAATCCGTACACCTGTCTTTGAGCACACGGAGCTTTTTCAGCGCGGTGTAGGTGATACAACAGACGTCGTGCAGAAGGAGATGTACACCTTCGAGGATAAGGGCGGCCGTTCAATCACACTTCGCCCCGAAGGCACTGCAGGTGTTGTACGTTCCTACCTTGAGCACGGTCTTTTTAACGAGGCTATGCCCCAGAAGCTCTGCTATCTCACATCCTGCTACCGTTACGAGAAGCCTCAGGCAGGCAGACTGCGTGAGTTCCATCAGTTCGGTATCGAATGTCTCGGCACAGCTTCACCTGCATCTGATGCGGAGGTTATCGCTGTAGCAAATAATCTTTTCGATTTCCTCGGTGTAAGAAATCTTAAGCTTGAAATAAACTCAATCGGCTGTAAGGAATGCCGTAAGGATTACCACAAGGCTCTTAAGGATTACTTCGAAAGCAAGAAGGAAGAGCTTTGCGGCACCTGCCTTGGCAGACTCGACAGAAATCCTATGAGAATCCTCGACTGTAAGAGTCCTGTTTGCTCCGCTATTGCAAAGGATGCTCCCAAGGTAACAGATTATCTCTGCGATGACTGTAAGGCTCACTTTGAGTCGGTGCAGGGCTATCTAAAGGCTATGGGTATCGACTTTACGGTTAATCCCACTATCGTAAGAGGTCTCGACTACTATTCAAGAACAGTTTTCGAGTTCGTTTCAACTGACATCGGTGCCCAGGGTACAGTCTGCGGCGGCGGACGCTACGACGGTCTTGTTGAAGAAGTAGGCGGTAATCATACACCGGCTCTCGGCTTCGGTATGGGTATTGAAAGACTTATGCTTCTTATGGAAAATCAGGGTCTTAACTTCCCCGAGGCAAGTAAGTGTGAGCTTTATATCGCAACGATGGGCGAAAAGGCAACAATTCAGGCAGCAGCTATGGCTAACGCCTTGAGACGTGAGGGAATGTTCGTTGAGTTTGACGTTGTCGGCAGAAGCGTTAAGGCACAGATGAAGTATGCAAACAAAATCGGAGCAAAATTCACCGTTGTAATAGGTGACAGCGAGCTTGACAGCGGAGTTATCCGACTTAAGAATATGGAAAGCGGCGAGGAGCAGGAGCTTCTGCTTGCTACTTTTGAAAGCGACTTCCTCAATATCTCGATCAGCGAAAGCTTAAAAGAATTCGACAGCCTTGATTTTTCAGGCATTATGGGAAATATAGATTTATAAGGAGTGACTTGAAATGGATTTTATGACAGGACTTAAAAGAACAAATTACTGCGGTGATTTAAGAGCAGAGGATTGCGGTAAGGAGGTTGTAGTTGCAGGTTGGGTGCAGAGACAAAGAGACCTCGGTGCACTTATCTTCGTTGACCTTCGTGACAGAACGGGTATCGTTCAGCTTGCTTTTGACGACAGCACCGCAAATGAAGTTTTTGATAAGGCTTTCACCGTGAGAAGTGAGTATGTGCTTATGGCAAAGGGTGAGGTCAGAGAGCGTTCTTCAAAGAACAAGGATATTCCCACAGGTGACATTGAAATTTTCGTTACAGACCTTCGCGTTCTCGGCAAGAGTGAGACACCTCCCTTCGAGATTGTGGAAAACTGTCAGACCTCGGAGCTTACAAGACTCAAGTACCGTTACCTTGACCTTCGCCGTCCCGATTTACAGAAGAATATTCTTATGCGCCACAAGATTACAAAGATTACCCGTGACTACTTTGATGATAACGGCTTTATAGAAATCGAAACTCCGATGCTTATAAAGTCAACTCCCGAAGGTGCCCGTGACTTCCTTGTACCCTCAAGAATTCACAAGGGCAGCTTTTACGCTCTTCCCCAGTCTCCGCAGCTTTACAAGCAGCTTTCAATGGTTGCAGGCTTTGACAGATATATGCAGATTGCACGCTGCTTCCGTGACGAAGACCTCCGTGCTGACAGACAGCCTGAGTTCACACAGATCGATATTGAAATGAGCTTTATTGATAAGGAAGACATTCTCGGTCTTATCGAAGGCTTTATAAAGAGACTTTTCAAGGAATCCCTCGGTGTAGAGGTTGCAACTCCATTCCCGAGACTTACCTATAAGGAAGCTATGGAGCGCTACGGCTCCGATAAGCCCGACACACGTTATGATATGGAAATTACTGACCTTAGTGAAGAGGTCAAGGGTTGCGGCTTCGGTGTATTTACAGGCGCACTCGAAAATGGCGGTAAGGTTGCTGCTATCACAGCTAAAAAGGCTTTCTCAATCCTTACCCGTAAAGAGGTTGACAAGCTCACAGAATTTGTAAGAGGTATCGGCGCAAAGGGTCTTGCGTGGGCAAGAATCGGTGACGACGGTACAATAGCTTCTTCCTTCGCAAAGTTTATGACAGAGGACGAGATGAAGGCTATCTGCGATAAATGCGGCGCTGAAAACGGTGACGTAATCCTTATCGTTGCCGATAAGACAAGCACTACTCTTTCTGTGCTCGGTGCACTTCGTCAGGTTGTAGCAAAGAAGCTTGATATTATCGATACTGACAAGTACAACCTTCTCTGGGTTGTTGAATTCCCGTTTTTCGATTGGGACGAGGAGCTCGGACAGTATGTTGCTATGCACCATCCGTTCACAGCACCTCTTGAGGAGTGCCTTGGCTATCTCGAAACTGATAAGGCTAATGTAAGAGCAAACGCTTATGACCTTGTTCTTAACGGTATCGAGCTTGCAAGCGGCTCAATCAGAATCACCAACCCTGATCTCCAGAAGAGAATTTTCTCACTCCTCGGTCTTTCTGACGAAGAGGCACACGAAAAGTTCGGCTTCCTTACAGATGCCTTCAAGTACGGCGCACCTCCTCACGGTGGTATAGGTCTTGGTCTTGACCGTCTTGTTATGCAGATGCTCAAGCTCGAAACTCTCCGTGACTGTATCGCATATCCGAAGGTGCAGAACGCAAGCGAACCTATGACAGAGTGCCCTGCAATCGTTGACGAAGAGCAGCTCACAATGCTTGGTATTGCACATATTAAGGAAGAAAAATAAGTAAAACAAGAAGAAAGCAGTCGGGGATTTCCCGACTGCTTTTACGTATTAAGTTTTAGCTGTTTATCAGCCGAACATAGCTTCGATTGAATCTATGCTTTCTGTTGTGGCGGTAACTATAATGGCTACAATGTAGCTGTCAATAGCCCTGATGTAGTAAGCCTGATTGATTTCTACACCTTCAGGATAAGCCTTGAATAAAACCTTCTTGAATGCGGTACCGCTTAATGTTGAATCCTCGCTGCTGATAAATTCGTAATTATATACGCCGGCATTCTGAATCTGTGTCTTTAACTGCTCAACGTATTCATCTTCGCTCAGCCCGAATCCCGTTGTAAGCTTCGTATTTTCGTAGCATACCATTACGCTGTTTCCGTAATCGGGGTCTGAAGCTGCCATATCATAGAGTGAAGCCTTTTCGGCAAGTGCTTTTTCAACAGAGCTGAGGTCAAGTGCATCCTGACCGATATTGATTGTTTCACCTATTTCTTCATCGGAGAGATATACCCAGCTATAAGGTTTTGTAAAGGAGAAGCCGGCAAAGGTGTTGATGTAAGTTTCACCGGAAATTGTGCCGCGTGAAATCTGCTCTTTATTTTCAGCTTCTGTTTCTTCTTCGGTAGTTAAAGTAGGTCTCGGAATAAAATCGGTTGAATTTTCAGCGTCAGCATCAAACATAGCTTCAATATCTTCGATGCTTTCGGTTGTAGCGGTAACTATAATGGCTACAATGTAGCTGTCAATAGCCTTGATATAGTAAGCCTGATTGATTTCTACACCTTCAGGATATGCCTTGAATACTACTTTCTTGAAAGCGGTATCGCTTAAGGTTGCATCTTCGCTACTGATAAATTCGTAATCGTATACGCCGGCTTTCTGTATCTGTGTTTTTAACTGCTCAACGTATTCATCTTCGCTCAACCCGAATCCCGTTGTAAGCTTCGTGTTTTCGTAGCATACCATTACGCTGTTGCCGTAAACGGGGTCTGAAGCTGCCATATCATAGATTGATGCTTTTTCAGCAAGAGCTTCTTCTATGGCATTTAGGTCCATAGCGTCTTGTCCGAGGTTAATGGTCTCGGAGATTTCTTCGTCAGTCAGATAGTCCCAACCGGAGGGCTTGGTGAAGGTGAAGTCTGCAAAATCATTGGTGTAGATGTTGCCTATAATCGAGCCTCGGGAAATCTCCACCGACCCACCTGTGCCGCCACAGGATACAAGACTGAACATAATAAGTGCGCACATTAAAACGGAAATAATCTTTTTCATACACATATCCTCCTGATTTTTTTAGAAAATTAATTCCGTAAAAAGTATACTCCCTATCCGTGAATAATGTCAAGAAATAAATCTAAAAAGAAAAAATCATCAGTCAGTTACGGAGGTTTCTTGTGAGAAAAGGTTGTTTGTTGTCGGCTCGGGAGGAGTGACGTCTGTAGCGAGAGTTTCTCCTTCTTCAAGTATGATTGCGTGGGTCGTAAGCTTGCTTTCGTCAAATATATAGTAAAGTGCTGTGTCTTCTTTGGGCGCGTCATAATCAAAGAAGTTTTTTACTGTGATTTCCTCCTGACCAATGTAGTCACCGTTTTTATCAAAGGCGTGAGCAACAGCTTCTGTGCTTCCGTTTTCGTATTGCGCAAAGTAGTACCTGCCTTTTTCGACGTCGGCCCGTCTTTCGTAAACAGTATATATTCCGTTTTGCTTATACATAACTACACCGAGAAACATAGGATAGTAGTAGGAGGTTGAGTACAGTTCTGTACTGTCCATTTTTTTCTGTGCCTCATTGTTTTCCATCAGAACAACATCTGTGTCAGATGTTGGCACAATTTCACAGTCGAATCCGTTTGCCTTTAAAACAGCTTTTGCTTGTGAGTGTTTCTGTTCTTTAATCTTGTCAATGTAGCTGTCAGTATGAAGAGCCTTTCTTTCAAATTCAGCCGGAAACAGTTCTCTTACAGAGTCACCGTAGCCCATACCATCCTGGGGGTCTTTAAATTCTTTAAGAATATAGCCTTCTCCGTCTTTGAGGAAGGTCGCAACGAAGGGACAAGCCCAACCGCTGCCGTTGTAGCTTGAAAGGTATCCGTTCATAAAATTCATAGTTGAGCAGGACATATAGCCGTAAACGGTGATTTCATCTTCGGTTTCGGAATATCCGAAAATCTTGTGCCCTTCTGTTTTGCAGAAGTAGGGCATATATCTGTCGTCAAGCTGATCAAGTATCATCTGTGAAATTGCTTTGTCAAGGGTATCGTTGATCTTGCCTGAAACAACGGTGCTTTCTGACGGATTGGAGATAAATGCAACCGTACATACAAACAGAAGCAAAAGTCCGAGAGCAATTACTGCTTTTTGGGGCTTTTTCCAGGAAAGTGCATTTCTGATTCTTTGCTTTACACCTGATTCACCGAAGCATAAAGGCGAGGGAGAGGGGAGTCTCTTACCTGATGCAAAGGATAAAAGAGAGGAGCTGTAATCTTTGCGGATACCTTCATTATGCTTAAGCACTGCCTCGTCACAAGCCATTTCCATATCACGGCTCATAAGAGTAAACGCAAGGTAGCAAAGGGGATTGAACCAATGCACCGTCAGCACGAGGAAGGCAAACACCTTGCTGAAATGGTCGAGATTTTTAATGTGAGTCCTTTCGTGAAGGATAATGTATTCTCTTTCCCTTTCGCCTAGATTGTAGGGGAGATAAATTTTTGGACGGAAAACTCCCATAACAAAAGGAGAAGAAATACAGTCACTTTCAAATATATTCCCTTCAAGCTTCGTAGCAGTGCGAAGCATTTTCTTTGTTTTTATGAAGGTCACTCCTGCGTATGTGAGCATCACAAAAATACCGAGAAGCCAGATACAGGCGAGAACAAAGAGATGAATCTGCAGAGGATTTGCACTGAACTCGGGAGTGCCGTTAAAAGCTTCAAAGGTGCTCGGAATCACACTTTGCCCTTGAGTTATCCCGGTCGCAAATTCGGGAGTGTAATCCCAGGCGTAGCTTAAGGGGATATATTCGTGAATGGTGTTTGAGTAAATATCCTTGTTGAAAATACCAAGATTAAAAAAACTGAGGGCAGAACGGAGTGTAAAGGGACTTACAAGTCTTATAAAAGGTGCAATCCACAGAAGGTAAGAGATTTTTTTGGGGGCTTTCTTGAGTAATAGCCGTGCAAGAAGTACGGCAAGTATAATATATGAGCCGGTGACTGACATATTGAATATGTAGGTGAAGGCATCGGAAATATATTGCTCGGGATACATAATCACACCTCCTTGTATTCGTCGATGAGAGCTTTAAGCTCGGAGGCTTCCTTTTCGCTTAATTTCTTCCCTTGGAAAAAGGCTGCAAGAAAGCCCGGTAGTGAACCGCCAAAGGTATGCTCAACAAAATGCTCACTTGCGCTTTTCTGAACATTTTCTTTTTTTACACGAGCTGTAACGGTGGAACTGTTGTTTTCGGCAAAACCTTTTTCCGTCATTTTTTTCAGCACGGTGTAGGTTGTGCTCTTTTTCCAACCGAGAGTATCGGCGCATTTTTCCACAAGCTCCTTTGAAGAAAGAGGCTCGTTATCCCATACGATGCACATAAATCTGTAATCACTTTCACATAGCTTCAGTTCATTCATAGTTATTCCTCCTTGCATAAATTGGTCTATAACAATCGACTGCATCTTTAGTCTATAACAATAGACCAATTTTGTCAAGAGATTGAGCGGGAAAAATTATTACAAATAAATTACGGCTTCAAACGTTATTATATAAAGTGGATTTGCATTAAAAAAGGTCGCACCGATTGATGCGACCAAAGTATAGCGGTTTTACTTTAAATACCGGATTTTTCTTACAGCTTAGCCAACCACTCGTGCTCCTTTGCATAGAAGCGGGAAGTCTTGTACCAGGGGTCGCCTTCGGGATGTCTTATCATCCAGATGTAGCACATCTCATAGCCGGGGGCAACGACCTGCTGATGATCATAGCCGTCGGTGATGTAGCAGGCAGAGCCCTGAACGCTTTTGTAAACGTTGTCGCCGATAAAGCAGGCACCGAAGCCCTGGGGCTTGTCAAACTGATAGTAGTAAACCTCTGGCTGGGGGTGATGGTGTGGAGGGTAGCTTGACCATCTTCCGGGCTGATTGAATACTTCGCCGAGTACCATATTTGAGTAGGGTGCGTTATCGTAATCGAAAACTGTAGAGCAGATTCTGTAGGCAGTACCGTCGTACTGACCTTCGCCGAAATGCTGATAAAGCACATCATCAGGGGTATAGAAAACGGGAGCAAAATCTCTTTCGTTTTCGGTCTGCTGAATAAGGATTTCCGTGTTTTCGGTTGCCTTGATTTTTACTTCTGTGTTTCTTGGTACGTGAAGGCAGAAGGGCTTTTTTACAAAGGGGCTTTCACGGAAGATTTTTTCGGTTTTACCGCACCAGGAGATTTCTGCTTCACCCTGAAGGATAAGAAAAGCGGTTTCGAGGGTATCGCTTGCGACAGTGATTTCCTCGTTGTCCCTGAATTTTTTTACTCGGATTGTCATCATCATTTCGGGCTGGAGCTTACCGATTTCACAAATGGTTTTTACTCCTTCGCTGTTAAAGCTGAGCTGTTTAAACATATTGGGTCACACTCCTTGTATTATTGTTTATTATTGTACACTTTACTGTGCGATTTTTCAAGAGGAAAGCACTAAAAAGGTTTACAGACCCACACCGTACGGGTATGGGTCTGCAAAGAGGAAATTATGAAAAAACATACAAATGAAAAAATCAGATTCAGGCTTTTGCGATTATCTCAAGCATAAGCTGTTGGGCGTCCTTTGCCTCGGGAATAGGGAAGAGGGGGTAGGGGTGGTCGAGTCCCTCTTCAACTATAAGAGTATGCTCGATTCCTTTTTCGTTAAGAATTTCGGAGAATTCAAGGCAATCAGGACAAAGTATATCTCTTGTTCCTATGAAAATCGTTATGTAACCAAGGTTTTCAAAGGTGCCGTAGATGGGGCTTACCATCGGGTCGTGGGTGTCGAGTTCTCCTGCCCACATTTCACCGATTTTCTTTGTTCCGTATAATTCGAGCATTGGGTCAACATCTTCGTATTCGCATATGTGCTCGTTTTCCATTGATACGTCCATCCAGGGAGCAATAAGTATCAGGTTATCAGGCTGAAGAATGTCAGGGTGGTTGTCTCTCATAAGCTGTGATAGGACAAGCGCCATACCGCCGCCGGAGGAGTCGCCTGCGATGATGATTCTTTCTATCCCGTCACGGGAGGCAAGGTCCTGATAAAAGGCTGTCACAGCTTCATAGGATTCTGTGCAGGTGTAATTGGGTGCCTTGGGATAAATAGGCATAACCACGGTACACTCTGCTTCTGATGATAAGGTGTCGATCAGCTTCCAATGATATTTGAGAGGAGGATTAAGGTATCCTCCGCCGGGAATGTAGAGCAGTATAGTGTTGTTTGTTTCAAGGCACTCCTCGTTGAAGTAGTAAACCTGCATACCGTGTTCGTGTCTGTATGTGTAGGGTACGCTCATAGATACACCCTTCGGGATAACCTGGTCTTCAAGGTTGCCCGCAGCTCTTGTTTTAAGGTTTTCGTTGAAGGCGTTACCTTCTGCGTAAATTGAATCTCTGTCGATTATCAGCATCCACATTTCCGAAAGCGATGCCATTACCGAACGGTGAAAATGTAAATGGGAAATTGCTGTAAATCCAAGGGCAATTACGGCAACACAGCAAACAAAGCTTAAAGTAAAGCGTTTGTGGTGCACGAATGCTTTTTTCATAAAAATTCTCTCCTGAAAACTAAAAAATATGTGCAATTTACAATAATATTATATTAACTTTTTGATTGTGAATTGTGAAATCACTGTAAATAAACAACAAAGAATTATTAAGTGTCGTATAGGCATCGGTTTGTAGATAGTTGTCGATTATCTTTTTTCTTGGCACTTTGACAAAAGAATTATATTGTATTATTTCCGTTGACACAAAAAGGATTAAATGTTATTATTATAATGATTAAATTTAACCTTCAAGGAGGAAAAATAAATGAAAGCATATAAATTCTGGTTTTGCACAGGCTCACAGGACCTTTACGGAGATGAATGTCTCAGCCATGTTGCAGAGCACTCACAGGAAATCGTAAAGGCTCTTAACTCAAGCGGTGTACTTCCCTTCGAAATTATCTGGAAGCCCACACTTATCACAAACGAGCTTATCAGAAAGACCTTTAACGAGGCAAATATCGACGACGAGTGCGCCGGTGTTATTACCTGGATGCACACCTTCTCACCTGCAAAGAGCTGGATTTTAGGTCATCAGGAATACAGAAAGCCTCTTCTTCATTTCAATACACAGTACAATATGGAAATCCCTTACGACACAATCGATATGGATTTCATGAATGAGAATCAGTCGGCACACGGTGACAGAGAGTATGCTCATATCCTTTCAAGAATGGGTATTGCCCGTGAAATCGTGGTAGGTCACTATACAACAAAGGCTGTTCAGGAGAAAATCGCAACCTGGATGCGCACAGCTGTAGGAATTATCGAAAGCAGCCACATCAGAGTAATGCGTGTTGCTGACAATATGAGAAACGTTGCCGTTACAGAAGGTGATAAGGTAGAGGCACAGCTTAAATTCGGCTGGGAAATAGATGCTTTCCCCGTAAATGAGATTGCCGAGGCTGTTGACGCTGTCTCCATTTCCGATACCAAGGCTCTTACCGATGAATATTACGAGAAATACACTATGCTCCTTGAGGGCAGAGACGCTGCGGAATTCCGCCGTCACGTTGAGGTTCAGGCACAGATTGAGCTTGGCTTTGAGCGTTTCCTTAAAGAGAAAAACTATCAGGCAATCGTAACACACTTCGGTGATCTCGGTGCACTTAAGCAGCTCCCCGGTCTTGCAATCCAGAGACTTATGGAAAAGGGCTACGGCTTCGGTGCAGAGGGTGACTGGAAGGTTGCCGCTATGGTAAGACTTATGAAGATTATGACCGAGGGCAAAAAAGATGCAAAGGGCACATCTATGCTCGAGGACTATACATATAACCTTGTTCCCGGCAAGGAAGGTATCCTTCAGGCACATATGCTTGAAATCTGCCCCTCAATCGCAGACGGTCCTATTTCCGTTAAGTGTAAGCCTCTTTCAATGGGTGACAGAGAAGACCCGGCAAGACTTGTTTTCACCTCAAAGCAGGGCGAGGGTATTGCCTGCTCACTTGTTGACCTTGGCAACCGTTTCCGCCTTATTATCAATGAGGTTGACTGCATAAAGACCGAAAAGGAAATGCCGTCACTTCCCACCGCCACAAACTTCTGGGTACCCAGACCTGATTTCTACACAGGTATCGAGGCTTGGACTCTTGCAGGCGGTGCACACCATACAGCTTTCTCCTATGACCTTACAAGCGACCAGATGGTTTCCTGGGCAGAGGCTATGGGCATTGAGTCAATCGTTATCGGTAAGAATACAAGCATTTCCGACTTCAAGCGTGAGCTTAAGCTTAACGATATGTACTATTCACTTATGAAGAAATAAGGTGCTGATATGAAAGATATTATTGCGGCAGGCAAAACTGCTATAGGTATTGAATTCGGCTCAACAAGAGTCAAGGCTGTCCTTATCGATGAAAACTGTATCCCCGTCGCAAGCGGCTCCTTCGAGTGGGAGAACAAGCTTGTTGACGGCTACTGGACATATTCCCTCGACCTTATTCACGAGGCACTTCGCACCTGCTTTAAGAATCTTAAGGCAGATGTAAGAGAAAAGTACGGCTGTGAGCTTACAACCTCCGGTGCAATCGGTGTTTCAGCTATGATGCACGGCTACCTTGCCTTTGACGAAAAAGGTAATCTTCTTGTTCCCTTCAGAACATGGAGAAACACCACTACCGCAGAGGCATCTGAAAAGCTTACAAAGGAGCTTTCCTTCAATATTCCACAGCGCTGGACAAGTGCGCATATCTATCAGGCGATTCTTTCAAAAGAAGCTCACGTTCCTTCCGTACGATATGTTACCACCCTTGCAGGTTATATCCATTATATTCTTACAGGTGTAAACAAGGTCGGCATCGGTGAGGCATCAGGTATTTTCCCCATTGATAGTGATAAGAACTGCTACGATGAGAAAATGGTGGCAAAATTCGATGAGCTTACTGCAAAGGAGGGCTTTACAAAGAAGCTTTGCGACATCGTTCCCGGAATACTTCTTGCAGGTGAAAATGCAGGTTATCTTACGGAAAAGGGCGCATTACTCCTTGATGAAAGCGGAGAATTCAAAGCAGGAGTTCCCTTTGCTCCCGCTGAAGGTGACGCAGGTACGGGTATGACCGCAACTAACAGCGTAAGAGCAAAAACAGGTAATATTTCCGCAGGTACATCGGTATTTGCTATGATTGTCCTTGAAAAGATGCTTTCAAAGGTGTATCCCGAAATTGATATGGTTACAACTCCTACAGGTAAGCCTGTCGCTATGGTACACTGTAATAACTGTACAAGTGACATAAATGCGTGGGGCGCACTTTTCTATGAGTTTGCTACCCTTATCGGTGCAGATGTTACAAAGGGTAAGGTCTATGACCTTATCTATGAGCTTTCACAGAAGGCTGAAAAGAGCTGTGGCGGACTTCTTTCCTACAACTATTATTCAGGTGAGCCTGTTACCGGTTTTTCCGAGGGCAGACCGTTGTTCCTTCGCACTCCCGACAGTAATTTCTGCTTCGCTAATTTCAGTAAGAATCTTCTTTACTCTGCAATGGCAACACTTAAAATAGGTATGGATTTACTTTCAGGTGAAAATGTTGCCCTTGAAGAGCTTTACGGTCACGGCGGCTATTATATTTATCCACGTGTGGGACAGAGCATTACAGCTGCTGCTCTCGGTGCACCCGTTTCCGTAATGAAAACTGCAGGAGAGGGCGGCCCCTACGGTATGGCTCTGCTTGCACTTTATTCCGTTAAGAAAAACGGTGAAAGCCTTGAGGATTTCCTTAAAAATACAGCATTCAGAGACGCCGAATGTATTACGGTAAGTCCCGAAAATGAGGAGACAGAATCCTTCAACGCTTATCTTGAAAAATATAAGGTAGGCTTCTCTTGCCAGAGAGCGGCCGCAGAAGTAAAATAAAAGGATGAAACGATGATTAAAAGAACTGCCGAGAAAACCCTGTCAGTCTTACTGGCACTTATAATTTGCTTATCACTTCTGCCGACGGTGAGCTTCACAGCTTTTGCGGCAGACGGTATCCAGATGCGCCTTGAAAAACTGAAAGAAGAGTTTCCTGACGGCATGTACTGGAATCATCAGGTGAAAACCGAAAGTGATAAAATAGCAAACATACTTAAAAATTATGACGAGCGCTATGCCGACTCGATAACGAACAATCCCTGCACCGACCACAGTTATCCCGTCGGCAGGGGCAGCTACGACTGCAACTATTTTGACGGCGGCTATCAGTGCCACGGCTTCGCTGCGAGACTGTTTTACAAAATTTTCGGCATAAGGCAGTCTACGCTTCCCACGATTGAAAATAAGGTAATGAATATCCAGCCGGGCGACCTCGTAAGGCTTAAGAATAATACTCATTCGGGTATAGTGCTTTCTGTAAGCGGACTTAAGTTTACCATAGCCGAGTGCAATATCGCAGATTCCGGTGAATTTCCTTCCTGTGAAATCAAGTGGGGCAGAACCTGTAGCGTAACGGATATTACGTTTTATGTCCACGCCTCTAATTATGAAAAGGTCAAAGCCGACACCAACTGGAAAAGCTTTTCCTCAAAGATTAATATAGGAAGCGGCTTTTACGGTGCAATCGTCAATACAAAAAGCGATAAGGCACTTACGGTAAATGCAGACGGCAAAGCATATATCAGCAGCTTCACCGGAGCGGCAAATCAGATGTGGAGCTTCACAAGGCTTCCCGACGGAGCGTATAAAATAATAAGCTGTCTTAACGGTAAGGCACTTGAGCTTACGGGAAGTGTAAGCACTGCAAGAGCTGATATATCTCTTTCGCCTTATTCTGATATATCAGGGCAGAAATGGGGCATTTACGGATCTTCCTCGGCGATGTATATTTCTCCCGAATGCTCGGAAAGTGTGTTGTGTGTCGAGAGCGGTGTCTATAATGACGGTACAAAGGTCTGGGCTACAGAGAAAATCAACCACGCTGCGCAGATATTCACCGTTGTGAAAAAGAGCGCTCCTGTACAGTCGTCGGTGACTGCGACGGGCGGAGTGAATAGGGCGACTCTCTCCTGGACAAAAAGTGAGGGTGCGACATCATACACTCTTGAGCTTTACCGTGACGGAACACTTTATAAAAGCTACAAAAACATAAATGTGCTTTCGGGCAAGGTTTCACTTCCGGCAGGCACATATCAGGCTAAAATTTATTCGAATAATGCCTTTGCAAGTGTTGAAGGCAAGTCGGCTTACTTCACCGTGAGCGATAAGGGCGTTTTAGGAAAGACTGCGAATGTCACGGCAAGTCAGACGACCTCGTCGCTGACCCTTTCCTGGACGGCTGTACCCGGTGCTACGGGTTACCGCATATATTATCAGAGCGGCGGCAAGTGGAAAAAGGGTGCAACTGTGACAGGTACATCGCATACCTTCGGTAATCTTGCGGCGGGTGCGAAGTTTACCTTCGCTGTAAGAGCTTACAGTATTTCAGGCTCGGTGGTGACGTGGGCGCCTTCTTACACCACCTTTACAGCGGCAACAAAAACAAAGGCTCCTTCGAAGATAACTGCAGCACAGAACACTTCGGCAGTTAAGCTTACCTGGACGGAGGTGAAAAATGCCGAAGGCTACAGAATTTACTATAAGAATGCGTCGGGCTGGAAGGCACTCGCGGTAACCTCTGCTACGAGTAAAACAATTACAGGCCTTTCCGCTGCAAGGACATATACCTTTGCGGTAAGACCGTATGTAAAAACCACGCTCGGTGTTGTGTGGGGGGATTACCTCACCTGTGCTACAGCAACGAAACCGCTTAAGCCGGTGATTTTCGCTGAAAATGTGAGAAACCTTTCCGCGAATATTATATGGAAAACCGTCGAGGGCGCCGACGGCTATCAGGTTTTCTACCGCCTTGACGATACCTCTTATACGCTTCTTAATGACCTCGATGCAAATAAGAGAGGACTTGCGATTTCGGAGATGGAATACGGTACCTATTATACCTTCGCTGTAAGAGCCTACAAAAAGGTCGGTAATACGAAGATCTACTCCGATTACAGCTCGGTAAGAATACGTGCAAGGTATTTATGATAAAATCCAGGACCAATAGCAAAGGCTGAAGGGATATTTTGAATTTGTAGTTTGTCAATATATAGAGGCTATTTGCAATCATTTTACGGTTAGACTTCCGTTTGGGCATAGTGTAGTCGGTTAACAGCTACAACATGATGCGGCCTGCGGGACGGATGAAAAAGTCATAATCAATGTTGGGCGCTAGGCTAAACATCGGACGGCGTAGCCGGGAGCAAAAAAAGCGCATTTTGGCTTGCTTTTGTTGCAACCGACAAAAGCAAGTGCCCCGCCGGCATGAGGCGTCCCGGGAGAAAAATCGGTTGAAAAGCACTACGTAAAAGCAACAACAAAAAAGAAGTCAAACAAGCGTTAAGTCAACTATATATTGGGATAGAACAAAAAATAAAGGCATTTCATTTTCTGCAGGAGTAATGCAGTCTGAAATGCCTTGTTTTTTTATTCTATAAATTCAAACCGTCTGAAAACTCTGCCGTCTCTTTCGACGGTTTCGTTCCACATCGAAGCAGGTCTTACCCAAAGACCGCCTTCACCGTAAAGTGCTCTGTAAATTACCATTTCTTCACCGCTTTCGCTGTGCTTTGCAATATCGATAACCTCGTATTCGTTGCCCTTGAAGTGGCGGTATTTCCCTTTTTTGATTTCCATAATTATTTCATCAGCTTTCCGTACTTTATCTTATTTATTACAAAGCCGATACCGAGCCAGAGTAAAATCACGGGAAGGAAAATGAGCACAAGAAGCACAAGAAGAATAACGACGGGCAAAGCCTTTTTACTTTTAATGAAGTGCTCTGTGCTGTCTTGCTTTTCGGGGAGATTATCCCAAAGGTTGAGAACTGCTTTTTCATCGCAGATGCCGCTGTTATAAAGAAGAGGCTCTACGAGACTTTGTACGGAGGTGGCGCCTTTAAGGATATTGCTGATTTTTATTCCGAAGAGATTAAGAAGGCTGTCGATTACTGCAAGTACACCAATAGTGATTTTGTATTCGGCAGTATCGGGGGAATATGGACTGTCGCCGCCGTAAAGGTTTCTTACGAGTGAAACGATAAAATCTGTAACCTTGTTGTCCTTTATATGAGCGTAATCCTGCTTTTTAAGTCCGCTTTCTTTTTTGACGAGCTTTGCGATTGTGCCGATTTTCAGCTTGCCGAGAAGCTTCGCAAAGGGCTTGATAATCCAGCCGATTTTATAGATGAGCTTCTCCTTCACACTGAAGGCTGTGGCAAGTCTTGCAAGCTCGGGAATGTCCTTGCCTGCGGCATCAATTACCCTTCTTATCATACCGAAGAATTTATCCTCGAGGTGCTCCTTGAGGGGTCTGCCGTCAATATCGCACTTTACATCTACAGAGGCAACGTCAATTTTACCCTCTGCGGGAAGGAAGGTCACCTGACGGAAGGTTGCAGGATAACCTACAGCTGCGGCAGTTGTGATGTCGTAGAAGATTTTGTCATTTTCGGTGTACTTGTAGGAAATATCCTGCATATGGGTGTGACCTGTGAACATAAAGTTGAGTCCAAGCTCTGTAAGCTCGTCAATTCTTCTTTCTGCCTCGCCCATAATGTTGCTCTTACCGATAATGGTGTAGAAGGGGGAGGGTGAGAGCATAGGGTGATGAGTCATGGGGATAATGAACTGACCGTTTTCCTGTGCATCTTTTATCTGTGCCTGAATCCATTCGAAGCAGTCATCGGAGAAACCGCTTGCGCCCTTGTGGTTTCTGTCATCGTTGAGGGCGAAAAGGCGGTAGCCGTCGCAGAGCTGTACAACGTAAGACATACTGTCTCTGTGTACGGAAATTGCCTCATCGGGACCGAATTCTCTGTAAAGGTCGTAAAGCTCGTCACGCTTTACTGCAGGCACCTCCACAACGTTGTCACCGTCGAATCTTCTCGTGATGTCGCCGTCGTGGAAGTCATGGGTGGCAGTGATTACATAAACCTTTTTGCCTCTTTCTTTGAGTGATCGGAGAAGTGTAATTACACCTTCGTGAGCCTCTACCTCAGCTCTTGTTGTCACGTCACCTGAAACAAGCACGATTTCGCACTCGTCCTGTGCAAGCTGGTCCATAAGTGAGGTGAGAATCTTCTCGCAGTTAAGAAGGTCGTTGGGGGTTTTTACATTTTCTTTTTCGAAAGCCTTACCTGTAACACCTGTTTTATGTGAGTAATAGTGAATATCGGAAATTATGTTGATTTTCAGCGGCTTGTGGTTTTCGTACATATTTTTTCTCCTTCGTTTATTTTTTCTTTATGATAATGCTGTGTGCAGTGCCTTTTTTAGGTGACAGTGTAAGCTCGACAAGTCCGTCTCTGTAGCTGAAGGGAAATTCCTTGCCGTTTAATTCAGCGGTGTAATCCTCTTTGTCCTTCATTACGCATAAAACAGCGATTCTGTCACTTTCTCCGTAATAAGTGAAGTTAATCTGAACGGCTGTGTAATCCTCGTTGAAGCTGACTTTATCAAGATAGGTGTCAAAGCCTGTGTTTACCGTGCCCGGTGAGTAGTAAGCCTTGAGCCAGAGGTTAAGGGGAGAGGAGAGCCCTCCGAAGTTGTGGAACCAGCCTCCACAGCCGGTGACGGTGTTTACCATTTCGAAGGTGTAGTAGGTGTTTTCAACCTCTCTTTTCCATATGTTGAGGGCGAGGTGGGCAATATCCCTTGCAAGGTCTGTCTTACCCATATCGAGCATACTCTTCCAGATAAACCACTGATGTGGGAACCAGATGTTTCCGTTCCAGTAGCCGTTAACCTTATAGTAGGAGGCGCTCTTATCTACAGCGCTGATACCGTAGGGAGTGTGCATCTCGTCTTCATTTTCAAGGTGTGCGATGATTTTTTCGCTCTGACTCTTATTGCAGACGCCTGCGATAATGGGATAAATTCCGTCAAGACCCTTGTTGAGATTCTCACCGTCAGCTGTTACGAATTTTTTTACGGGCTCGTAATTTTCATCGTGAAGCACATAGCTGTAGTAGCCGCTTTCTTCGTCCCAGGAATAGGTGTCGAGTGCCTTGGTAAGAGCCTTTATATTCTCAGCGTATTCCATTATATCATTTTCTTTTCCGAGCTTTGTGGCAAGGATTGAAAGGATTTTTCCGAAGCGGATTACCTGGCTTGTGGTGATTACCGGTGAAGCCTTGTCACGCAGATTACCCTTCATCATAGCAACTTGGGCAGGATAGTCGTCCATACCGCTTGAGGAATAGAAGTAATCGTAGGTGGTGAGAATCCCGCTTTTGAATTTTGCGGTTGTTGAGCCTCTTATCTTACCTGCAAGGAAGAGGTAGTAGAGTCTTGCCCGTGAATAATATGAAAGAAGGTGTTTTTTGTCTGTCGCCTTCTGAATCATTTCATAAAGCTGATAAATCTGCACGGGAACCGGTGAGCCATGATGAAGGAAGGCGTAGTCGGGATTGTCCTCTTCACTCAAGTAGGTGTCGAGTATATATTCGGCAAACTTCGGCGCAATTTCGTTCATTCCGAGACCTATAAAGCCCGAATCCCAGGTGTAAAGACAGTCCCAACGCTTGCCGGGGGTATGGTGCACGATATATTCGCCGTGCTTGTAAATCGGGTAAACCACATTGGTAAGAAGAGCTGCAGAAAGAAGCTGATTGCTCAGTCTGTAGGTTTCACCCTTTTCGTTGAGAGTGAAGAAGACCGCCTTTTTCCTTGCTTCAAGATATATCTTCTCGTACTCCTCTTCGGTAAGGTAGTCACAGCCGCCCTTTGAGATAACGGCATACTGCACCTTTTTTTCTCCTTTTTCGACGAAGATGGTGTGGCTTATAGCATTATGGAAGAAGCCCTCGTCGCTGTGCTTACGGCTGAAAGCACCCGTAAAGCTTTCGGTAACGTCGTCGAAGGTTTCGTCACCGTTTGACAGTCTTGCTGTCATGCAGTCCTCGAGAGCACCGGTTGCGATTTCTCTGAAGCGGGTATTTGAATCAAAGATGCGAAGGTGGTATTCGCCCTCAATTCTGTCATATTTAAGAGTTGTAAGAAAGCCGCTTTCTTTTTCTTCGTTTGTGAAAACGGGGATAAAGTTTACCGGTATACTCTTAACCTCTATGAAATCCTTGTCGTAATTTTCGGTAATGGCAAGAAAGTCGAATTCAGCAGCACCTGTACCCGTTGCAACAAAGGAAAGCTCAAACTCGCCTGCAGTAAGCTTGCCAAGGTGAATATGAATCATTTCGGGCATATCGCAAGGAGTGAGGGGAACCGTTGTTTTGCCGTTTAAAATAAAAGTGGCTGTATTTTCGCTGTTTATGTAATGTACGCCAACCTGCTTGCCCTGCTCGTAATGAATGTCACTTGTGCGATAGCGCAGAGTCAGTACAGCGTTTGCGTAGGAGTGGTTGAGTATGACCTTGTAGCTTACTCTGTCGCCCTGCTCGGCACCGAAGGGCTTGATTACGCGGTGAGGCATATGCCACTTTTCCGCACGGTCACCGAGTCCTTTTTCGGCAGTGAAGGCTTTATCAATGAATTCGCCTTTTTTTCTTCCGTCGGCATTCTGACCGTCCCAGGGGCGTGGGGTGTTATAGGCGTATTCGCTGTAGTCGGTGGCTTTGATGAAATCGCATTTGTCGGGAAGAAACACCTCTGTGTAGGAGTCACTGGGATATTCTATGGAAGAAAAATAGTTGACAACACAGTCTTTTATAAGGTCGGAGTTGTTGACAATTTCAGTCCTGACAAGAGTGCTTTCGCTGTCAAGCTTTGTATATGAGACATCTGCATACACTTTATCCTTCCACTCGAGGTCGTGGCGGTAGGAAAAAAACGAGTAATCCTCACTGCACAGCCAAGGGTGATATGCACTTGGGAGGGTTACATTGGGTACTTTTATGTCAAAAGCGTGGATTGCAGGTGCGACCGAGAAGTCGAATCGGATACCTTTATATTTTTCGTGATCAGCGATGCGGGAGATACCGGCATATTTTTTGCTGTACGGACCCCAGAGGGGAATGCAGTTGAATTTATCCATAGTACACCTCATATACAAATTATAATATATTTCGATTTTACAACATATTCAGCATCAAAGTCAACGATTTTGTCTTATTTTAACACACTGTAAAAGTAAAAAATATATTTCATCAAAAAAAATAAAAATATTTTAAAAACGCTTGAAATTTCTGTTTACAGATGATATAATTTAATCAAGCTACAGACTAACCATTTTTAGGAGGTATACTTATGAAAAAAATATTATCAGTTATGTTAGCTATTATGATGCTCTTCGGTGCATTATCAGTTTCAGCATCTGCAGCAGCAGTTACAAACGATGAAGTTATCAAGCAGTGGTATGATACTTCAAACACAACCATCACAATCTACAACAAGACATATGTTAAGAGTGATTATGTAATCATTCAGCTCAACTTCAACGGCGGTACATCATTCGTTACACTTCCCGTATACGACACAACAGAAGGCGGCTTCGTATACGAAAAGGTAACAGGTACATACCTTATGCTTCCCGGTAGCAGCACAGAGTACTCACTTGTTCCCGGTACACCCGTAACTCTTCCCCGTGTAACACCCGCAGACGGCAAGCAGTTCACAGGTTGGTACTGTGAGAACACAGGCGATTACGTTGTTGGCGGCAAGTCATGGGTTATTCCTCAGAATTCCGGCGGTACAATGTACACATTCACAGCTGAAATGCTCCCCGCTGAAGGCGATCAAGACACACTTGGTATGATCCTCGGCATTCTTATGAAGGTATTCGGTACAATTATCGGTATCCTCTTCCTTGACGGTAGCTCAGCAGCAGGCGTAGAGCTTATGGAAAAGATGCTCGGCGGTCTTCTCGGCTAATTTAAACCCGAATTATAAAGCACCCTTCGGGGTGCTTTTTTTGTGCGTGATTTGTAATGAATGATCTATAAATGGGCGTATGCTTTTCGGGAGATGTAGAAAGTAGAGGCAAAAAAAGAGGTGGGACGATAAGTGACGTGCATATCAGCGGGGAGGCGCTCCGACTTTCCGCAGGAAAGCCGGAGTCACAGCCAAAATCCGCTTCCTCGCTGTCCGGAAGCGGATTTTGGCTGTGGAACGCACCGCAGGTGCGTTTGCCTCCCCGCGTCCTGCCGCAGCCCTGTATTTTAATTTGACATAAACAAAAAACGGACACATCATTGTGTCCGTTTCGGCTATCTGAAAAATCATCTTCTTACTATTTCACCGGTCTTTGCATTGATAATGTTGTTGAAAACGCAGATGTGGGTGTTAGAAATAAACTTATCCATATGAAGTGAGCCGAAGTACCAGTGCTCGAATTTACAGGTGCGGCTGACGTCCTCAAGGTAGGTGTTAATGGCGGTGATACTTGCATTTGTACCGTTGCCCATAAGCAGGAAATCCTTGATTTTTGCAGGCGGCTCGTGGGATATGATAATATCGATTTTACCGCCGTGCTTCTGAAGGTTGTCAACTCCCTCGATAAGCTCCTCTCTTGAGGGGATTTCAAGGTCTGACCAGGTTTCCGTCTCAAAGCGTATGTCAATATCGGGACTTTCACCGCCGCCCATAGTAAATACGGTCTTGTCCTCGATGTTGAAAACCTGACCTCTCATAAGGTGGAAGATGTTACCGCCGATGTGATGTACCTTACCGCCGTTCCATTTTTTGATTTTCAGCTTTGAAAGCAGGTCGAAGTTTTCGTGGGTACCGTCAACAAAGCAGATGTTGTATTTCTTTTTGCTGAGTTTTTTAAGAATATTGATTTCTTCCTTCGAGCCGTCCCAGACAAAACCGAAGTCTCCGCAGATAATAAGAGTATCACCGCTGCCGAGCTTTCTGAGTCGGGGATCGTCAAAGCGTGAAAAAATACCGTGAGTGTCGCCTGTAACGTATATCATAAGTAAGCTTTCCTTTCTGTGGGATAAACGTCATAAAAAACAAAAAAGTTTAAAGTTTTTTGTAATTATTTTTTATTTTTAGTATGTACTTTTCGTTTTTGAATTGGTATAATTATTTGGTATAGATTTTAGTACATAAATTATCTCTTATTAATTAAAACACAAATTCAAAAACTTGTCAACCGGAGTGAATATAAATGAAAAAGCTATTTTCTTTTTTTCTTGTTTTTTTGACGGTGCTTCTTGTTACCGTACCCTCGGTGAAGGGACTTTTTGATTCGGCCGCAGTAACATCACAGCTCGATTCAAATATTTATTATATGGAAAATCTCGAAGAGGGAACGGTATTTTTTGATAAGGACAGCGAAAAGAAGGTGCCCATAGCAGGCTTTGCAAAGGTTCTTGCCGCAGTTGTTGCGATTGAGAAGTGGGGCAACCTTGACGGCAACATCAAGCTGACCGAGGCACATCTTAATGTTTTCGAGTATGAGCTCGGTATGCTCACAGCCCTTTATCAGGAGGGTGAAACTGTCTCCAGAAAGGAGCTTTTTGATTGCCTCGTAATTTACAGCGCAAACGATGCCTTGAGTATAATCGCTTATGACGTTGCAGGTACAGAGGAAAATTTCCTTGCCCAAATGAGAAGCCTCGTCGATAAAATAGGCTGTACCTCAACAGTGCTTAAAAATCTTCACGGCTTTGATGCGGAAGGTCAGTATACGACAGCGAGAGATGTGGCGAAAATCATAAAGTATGCCGTAAAAATTCCTGCTTTCAGCGAAGCCTTTGCCCTTGATGAAATTACACTTAAGGCTACAGATAAGAACGAAGCACGCACCTGCTTTGCTACAAATCAGATGCGTAACGCAGCAGTAGCCGATTATTATCACAGCTCGGTTACGGGCGGCAGACAGACAAGCACCGAGCTTGCAGGTGAGTGTATTGCAGTCGTTTCAAATGCTGACGGTTATTCTTATCTCACCGTTGTTATGGACGGAAGATACGAGGACATAGACGGTGACGAATACGATGAAAACACCTCAATGACCGATGCGCAGAAAATGCTTGACTGGGTTTATGAGAACATTCGATTCAAGGTTATTGCTACACCCGAACAGACTGTTGCTACTGTGGACGTTGTTGCAGGCAAGGGCGACGGAAAGCTTCATCTTGTTCCTGAAAAGGAGATTTCCGCTCTTGTCCCTCTTGCAGCAGGCCCTGCTTCGGTGATGTTTGAGCTTGTAGAGGGTGATAATACAGATAAAATTATGGCACCTGTCAAAGCAGGAGATATTATAGCTGAAGCGAATATTTATTATGCAGGTCATAAGCTTAAAACTGTAAATCTTGTTGCAAAAGAAAGCATCAAGCTCAGCTTCGGCGGACTTATACTTACCGGTGCGAAGGCTGTTTTCGGCTCGATAGTTTTTGTGATTATTACCTTTATTGCGGCATTTATAGCTGTACTGAAATTCGTGCTTGACTTTAAGGATTATTTCGATAAGGAAAGGCGTCAGAGCTATGACCCCTTACCGTCGTCCTTCGAAGTGCTTACGGAAAAGGTGAAAACCTTTGTTGCACGGGGCGGAAAAGGCAAGACTTCAAAGAAAAAAGCTGCAGCAAAAAAGGTTCAGAGCAAAAAAGCAAAACCGACTTCTTCAAAGTCCGGTGTGACATCTGCGCCTACTAAAAAAGTAAAGCCTTCAGGTACAGCACCCGACAAGAAAAAGAAGGCTTCTTCAGCCGTAAAAGCACCCGTCGGAAAGAGCAACGCAGTTAAAAAAAGCAAACCTGTGAAGAAACAGTCTCCCGCAGGTGACACAAATGGTAACAAACGGTAAAAAAACAGTATATATTGTTACTTTCCTTGACTTTTATGACAATATAATGTATTATGAAGAAGAATATTATTACTTTTTCGAAAGGATTGATTTAATATGAAGAAAACAGTAAAGGGGATTCTGATTGCGCTCGTTCTTGCAGTAGCTCTGCTGTTCGGTGCAGCCTTCAGCGCATCTGCTGTCAATTCCGACAGTAAATGGGTCTGCGCCTGGGGTACAGCTCCCACGGAAATTGGTATCGACGGTTACGAAAACATTACCGCTTATATCGGAAATGTAACCGCAAGAACTGTTATCACTCCTACAGCAAGTGGCTCGAAGCTCCGTATCCGTGTTACGAACTTCTACGGTAACGACGTAATGAAGCTTACAAGAGTTACCGTTGCCAAAAGTCTCGGCGGAGCAAAAATCGATCCTGACAGTGTTAAGATTGTAACCTTCAATGAGGGTCAGCAGTTTATCTCTGTTCCTGCAGGTAAGGAATACTACTCCGACCCCGTCACCTATGATGTTAAGGCAGGCGAGGATATTGCTATCAGCATTTATATTGAGGACTTCACAGAGGTAAAGACTATGGGTCTTTCCGGCGGTGAAACCTATCTTGCTCTCGGTAGCGACTATACAAGTAAGGCGTCTATGGACATCGGCACAATGATGGACAGCCAGGAGATTATGGAGTACCTTGCAAAAATTACGGGCAGCGATATTGACATCAAGCTTGCCTTCAGCTTTGTAAAGGTAGTTCCCTGCCTTGCAAGTATGGACGTACTTGCTGACGAGAATGCCTACTCCGTTGTAGTTGTAGGCGACTCAACAGTTTCAAATGAGTTTCCAAAATATCTTGCACAGTCAATAAACGAAAAGGGTATCACCAATGTCGGTGTTGCAGGTAAGGGTATTATCGGTAACAGACTTTTAGGTGACGGTCTCGGTTACGGCTCACTCATTTTCGGTGAGGCTCTTCTTGACAGATTCCAGCGTGACGTACTCAGTCAGTCGGGTATAGAATACGTCATCGTTAAAATCGGTGCCAATGATATTATCCACCCTGTCTGTAACGACGTTATGGAAAAATATCCCGACATCGAACAGCCTACGTGGCAGGAAATCTGCCTCGGCTACAGAAAGCTTTTCCAGATGTGTCATAACGCAGGCATCAAGGTTATCGCTTTGAGCATTACACCGTGGAAGGGCTCAACAAGAGACTATCTCGGCACAGGCCCCAAGTATGTCAGAACAGACGAGGAGTTTGCTGCTGACTGGGAAATCGCACAGAATGTCAACAAGTGGCTCGCCGCAACCAACGAGCACGACGGCTTCTTCGATCTTAACTCCTTCTCGGCTAACCCCAAGGATCCTGCCGCTTTTTATCCCGAATACACAGTTGACGGTATCCACCCCTCTGATACTATGCAGAGAATATGGGGACAGAAATTCCCCGTAAGCTGCATCGGTGTAGGAAAGACCGTTGCAGGTGTAAGACTTAATAAGATTTCAACCTCTGTTTATGTCGGCACAAAGGGTGCCCTTAAAGCAAGCATCTTCCCCTCAACAGCAACAAATAAAAATATAACATGGTCAAGCAGTAATCCTTCAGTTGTAAAAATCAATATTACAACCGGTGCTCTGGAGTGTATCGCTCCCGGTGAAGCTATCATCACCTGCACGACGGAGGACGGCGGCTACAAGGCAAGCTGCAAAATCAAGGTTTACTCAAAGCCCACAAGTATAGAACTCAGTAAAACCTATGCCGCAGTCTATGTTACTGAAAAAGGCACTCTCAAGGCAACAGTTCTTCCTGCAGATGCCTACGATAAGAGCGTTACCTGGAGCACAAGCAACAGCAAGGTAGCAACAGTAGACCAGAACGGTAAGGTTACCGCTGTAGGTTCAGGCACAGCCGTGATTACCTGTAAAACAAATGTAGGCGGCGTTACCGCAACCTGCACAGTCAAGGTACTCAAAAAGGTAGAGGTTGTCTCTATCGCTCTTAACAAGGCAGGCGGCAATATGTACAAGGGTAATACATATCAGCTCAGATATGAAATTTATCCCGAAAACGCTACCTTCAGAAATGTAACCTGGTCAAGCTCTGATCCGAAGATTGTTTCCGTTGACAATAATGGACTTATCAAAGGTCTTGCCGCAGGCAGCGCAGTTATTACCTGCCGCAGTAAGGATAATCCTATGGTTTCTGCAACCTGTAACGTAAGAGTTGTTGTTGCAACTACAGGCGTCAAGCTCAGCCACACTTCAGGCTCGGTTTACGCAGGCTACACAGGTCAGCTCAAGGCTACGGTTTATCCCGCAGACGCAACGGATAAGCGTGTGACATGGTCATCGTCGAATCCTGCTGTTGCAACAGTTGATAAAAACGGTAAGATTACAGGCGTCAAAGCAGGTGCTGCAGTAATCACCTGCAAAACAGTAAACGGCAGCTTCAAGGCAAACTGTACCGTTACGGTAAAGCCTGTAATAAAGACCACTTCCGTAACACTCAATACAAAAGGCGGCTCAATGTATGCAGGTACATATTATCAGCTTGTAGCAAAGGTAATGCCTGAAAACGCATCAATCAAGAAGGTTACATGGTCAACCTCTGATCCTTCTGTAGTAAAGGTAAGCTCAAGTGGTAAGATTCTCGGTATGAAGCCAGGTACTGCAGTAATCACCTGTAAGACCGTTGACAGCGGAAAAACCGCAACCTGCACGGTGAAGGTTGTACCTATTAAGCCGACAAAGGTCGTTCTTAACACAAAAGGCGGCTCAATGAATTACGGTAAATCCTATCAGCTCAAGGCTACAGTTTATCCCGAAAACGCAACGGATAAGCGTGTTACCTGGACTTCAAGCAATCCTAAGGCTGTTTCAGTTTCTTCTACAGGTGTTATCAAGGCATTGACTCCCAACTCTTCAGCCGTAATAACCTGTAAGACTGTCAGCGGCGGAGTTACTGCTACCTGTACCGTCAAGGTTAATCCTCTTAAGGTTACGGGTATAAAGCTTAACTATTCCGAATACGGTATGCTCGCAGGTACAACAGTTACTCTTGTTCCCACAGTTTACCCCACAAACGCTACAAACAAGACGGTTACATGGGGCTCATCGGATACTTCCGTTGCAACAGTTAATCAGAAGGGTGTAGTTACTGCCAAGGGAAAGGGTAGTGCAACCATTTACTGCAGAACGAATGACGGTAATTACACAGCATACTGTAAGGTTACCGTTACAGCTACAAGCGTACTCGGTGTTATGCTCGATAAGCCGAGCATCAGCGGTATGGTAGGCTCCGTACATTACCTTTCTGCTACGGTAGTCCCCGAAAACGCAACCGACAAGAGAGTCGTATGGTCAACCTCTGACCCGACTGTTGCCCGCGTTGATTCAAACGGAAAGGTTACTCTGGTCGGTAAAGGTACTTGCTTTGTAAGAGCGGATTCCGTTGAAGGAAACTGCGGTGAATCCTGTAAGGTTACTGCATATTAAAAAATCAAGGGGCTGCATGGCGGCCCCTTTTTATATAGGAGTTGTTATTAATGATTCTTGCTGTTGATATTGGTAATACAAGCATAAATCTTGGCGCTTATGAGTGCGACAGACTCGTTTTTACTTCGAAAATGGGAACATCAAAGCAGGAAAGCTGTGACAAGTACGTCGCAGGACTTCGTGATATATTTTCACTTTACGGTGTTTCTTCCGAAGATTTTTCGGGAGCTGTTGTGTCAAGCGTTGTACCGGAGGTTACGCAGACTTTTGCTGATGCTTTGAGAAGGACCACTGATACCGAGCCTCTCACCGTAGGCGAAAAGTATAACGGCAATCTGGAAGTGCATATTCTTCCGGTGTCACACCTCGGCGCAGACCTTATTGCGGCAAGTGTGGGCGCAATAAAAAAGTACCCGTTGCCCTGCCTTGTGGCGGACCTGGGTACTGCGACAAAAATTATCGTAATTGATGAAAAAGCCTGCTTCAGAGGCTGTACGATTTCACCGGGAGTGAAAATCTCCCTCGATGCCCTTACAGAAAAAGCCTCTCTGCTTCCGTCTGTAAGCCTTGAAAAGCCTGAAAGGGCAATCGGTGAAAACACGGTAGAGTGTATGCAAAGCGGCATAGTTTTCGGCACAGCCGCTATGATAGACGGACTTATCTCACGCATAAAAGCAGAGCTTAATAGCGACAGCGTAACTGTAGTAGCTACGGGTGGCTACAGTAAGGGGATAATTCCCTGCTGTGAGACGGAGATAATCTATGACGAAAACCTGCTTCTTGACGGACTTAACGAGATTTACTCGAGGGCAGCTTTATAACCTTGCAGATTCTTTCGAGGAAAAGAATCATAAACAGACTCTGTATAACTGCTGAAACAAGGCATTGGGGAAGTCTTGTCATAAGCACGGCCTCATAGGGTGTGCCCGTCTGGAAGCTTCTCCAGTAGCTGTTAAGGAGAAATGAGCCTATAAGCTGGGTGGAAAGTACCGACAGTACGATTTTTATATTTCGTACGAGGGTGCTTTCTTCTTTTTTTACAGGTCTTAAGAAAAGACCGAAGATTAAACCCACTATTGCTGCTGTAACCGTGTATCCGGGGAAGAAGGCTCCTCCTGTAGGAAAGGCTATTGCACCGACAAGGTCGCCGAGACCGTAGACGGCGGTACTTGCAAGAAATCCGAATTTTCTTGCGGCAATGACAACGGGTATGAAGGAAAGTGAAAACCTCATCATATCGCCGACGGGTATTACGGCAAAGCGGGCGAGTACCACCTGAATCGCAATAAGAATACCGAGATAGCAAAGGGTGAAGATTTTTTCCTGACTCATAGCTTTTTCTTTCATAAAAAAACACTTCCTTTCTTCTCGCTGAAAAATAAAAGGAAGCATAATGTTTTTTATATAATCCTTTTTATAACAGCGGGATGCGATTTGTGTATCGCAAGAAAATCTTTTTCGTCCCCAAAGCAACTCCCCGTCTTTGAGGCACTCAGACGCACACAAATCTACTCTGTTTTACTGTCGGAAAGCTCCGACTATGATAATATAACACCCCTCGGGCTTTAAGTCAAGAGTCCGAGGGGATTTTTTTGTCGTTATTTGAAAGGAAAAAGCTTGTGAAATTTTTTCTGCCAGATACGGACATAAACTGTAACGTATTTCGTGAGCATACCGTCAAGTCCGATAAAGGCTACGTTACCGAGACCGAGCATAATCGGCACAGCATACTTCGCAAGAAGGGGGTAGTTGCTGTCGATACCGAGCAGGTCCTCATAGGGCATACCGAAAACCTTTGCTAAAACTACAACGGCAAGCACCATAGTTACATTAAAAATCAGGAATTTGAGGGTATACTCGATTGCACGGGGGATTTTTTTGCCTTCGAGAATCGCCTTGATAATGGGGTAAT
The DNA here is from genome assembly GCA_045532935.1 of Acutalibacteraceae bacterium. Lineage (GTDB taxonomy): Bacteria > Bacillota > Clostridia > Oscillospirales > Acutalibacteraceae > UBA6857. The sequence continues at coordinate 68,774 of JAZSGW010000035.1, read as the reverse complement.
AGCCGAAAAACGCTACGTAATATATGACAGCCTCTTTATTCGCAATCAGTACAAGCGAAAGCACAGAAGTTGCCGCATAACAGCCGAAAGCCCATTTCTTGTCAATTTCGATTACGGTAAAGAGTATCAGCAGGCTTGCGATTACGGGTAAAGCGTAGCACAGCACGCCGATAACCGAGGGCATAAGGATTACTACGGAAAGTGCGGTCACCATAGCACCGATAGCCGTTTTTGCACTTGTTGACATTTTCATTACGTTTTACCTCAACAGCAGGAAATAAGATCGCCGCCAAAGCATTCGCAGCAGCAGTCTGCACAGATGAGTCCCGAACAGATGTCACAGCCGTCGTCACCGCAGCAATCGCAACAGTCACAGCAGTCACAGCAACCACCCGAGCTTTTATGGGTCTGATTTTGGTCGGAATTAGTTCTGAAACCGCCGTTTCCGTTTTCTGATACGCTGTTATAAGCATCGGCATAGAGCGGATTGTTGCGGTCTTTCATATTAGCCATTCTGTAATATACACGTGCCTGATCAGTCCAGCCGCGCTTATAGTTGATAAGACCTTTGAGATAATACCAGTGAGCAGGACGACTGCTGTCGTTCATTCTGTCGAGCATACGTTCTGCCTCGTCCAGCTGACCGAGGTTAATGAGGTCTTCTATAGCGGAAAATTCCGCAGAGCTGTTGCCTGTATTGCTGTAGGCTGAACCGCTCGAGGAGAAATTCTGGTTACCTGACATAATTGTGTCATAGGCTTCGTTTATCTCCTGCATTTTTTCCTTTGCGAGATCCTCAAGTGGACTGCCTGAATACTGATCAGGATGGTACTTTTTCGCTAAAGCTCTGTAAGCTGATTTTATCTGATCTTTGTCGGCACCTCTGGGGACACCGAGCACTTCGTAGGGATCTTTCATTTTTCACTCTTTCCTTTCAGTATCTTGTTCATAGTTTTTTCCGTGCCGCCGTAAATTATGTTTCTTACAATGGGGACAAGGGTTTTATTGCGGCTGTTTTCAAAGCTTTCAGCGGCATAAGCACAGCTGAGATTCAGATTTCTTTCTATAATCATAAGGTCGTTTTCTGTGATTTCGTCACCTTTTTTCAGTCCGAGGAAATTGGCGAAAACATTAAACGAGCCTTTTTTCAGGTCGTCCTTAAGGTCATCTGCGGCATCACAAAGGTAAACCCATTTGCCCACACCGTAACCGAAACGGTAGATGTTTCCTTTGCTGTCATCTACGCCGTAAGCGAGGATTTTACCCAGAGCATCAGCGCTTTCGTGAGCGGCCTTATCTATGGAGTCGGTGTTTTCTTTTTCGGTTTCGGACTGCCTTTGCATAGACTGTCTGATTATTTCTCCGAGGTCACCGTAGAGCTTTTCTGCCTTTTTGTTTTTCATATAGGCATAGGGGAGAAGCAGATACATAAGAAGCCTTTTGAAAAAGGAGCTGTCCCTGATATTATCCCTGACCTTGTGATAAAACATCATCATTGATACAGCCGCGGCAAACCTGAATTGCTCGTCGGCATTATAACAGAAGTTGCATTTTTTAGTCACGTTGAAAGGACATCTTCCCGGCTTGAAAGAAGGTACAGTGCCCGAAAAGGAAAGCCTCATAAGCACGAGAAAAGCAATATCATAATTGAGAGTGAGGCTTGAAAGTATGCCGAAGTGTCTTATCATAGCTTTACACAGGGAGCAGTACAGCCCCTTGTAGGCTTCATATTCCTTGACCTTCATTTCAGGCTTGTCACATCTTACGTAACCGAACATTATGTACCTCACAAAAACAGTATTAAGATATATTATATATTATTTGTTTTATAATGTAAACAATCTTATCCGAAATACTTAAAAATTAAATAAATTTGTTGATTATTTTCTTTGGATATATTATACTATAAAATGAATTATTATATCAGGAGGTCACAGTTATGGCTATTATTAAAACGGATGCCTACTACACTTCATCTACAGCGATAAATAAAATTCACTGTCAGATCTGGCTTGACGATGAAAAGGAGCATAAGGGTGTTTTTCAGATCGCTCACGGCGTAAGCGAGCATATTGAAAGATACGACGAATTTGCACGCTTTATGGCGGACAAGGGCTTCATCGTTTGCGGAAACGATCATCTCGGTCACGGTAAGAGTGTGGATTCCTTTGACGATATGGGATTTTTTGCCGAGGAGGACGGTGATGTAAGAATGGTTGACGATATGCACATTCTTTACAATATTATGCACCGCCGTTACCCGGAGCTTCCTTACTTCCTTTTCGGACACAGCATGGGTTCATTCTGCGCGAGAGTTTATGCCACAGCTTTTTACAATGAGCTTTCGGGTCTTATTCTCTGCGGTACAGGAGAGCTTCCCTCTGCAGCCGTTGTCCTTGAAGAGCCTATAAAGTTCCTTTGCAAGAAATTCGGTCCCAGAGCCGCAGTGCCTGCTGCACTTATCGATAAGATAGGCGATCTTACAGTAAAAGATGCCCGTACAAGCAAGGACTGGCTCAGCAGAAGAGTGGAAAATGTTGACGCTTACATAGCTGACCCGCTTTGCGGTAACGACCTCAAGCTCGGTGGCTTGAGAGATCTTATCTCCCTTGCAAATACTGCCTGCACCGACGAGTGGGCATACCTTATTCCTCCCACACTTCCTATCCTTCTTGTTTCCGGTGCGAAGGATCCCATCGGTTTCAACGGTAAGGGTGTTATCAATGTCTGCGATAATCTTGAAGACGCAGGACACGAGCCCAAGTGTATACTCTATCCCGGCGACAGACACGAGATTCTTAACGAAGATGACAGAGAAAATGTATTCAACGATATTCTCGATTTTGTCGAGGGTATTCTCCGTCCTATAGATATCAGCGAATTCGAAAGCTTATTTACACATAATGAAATGTAATCTTTGCCCGAGAAGCTGTAATGCTGACAGAAGCACCGGAAAAGGCTACTGCGGAGTGGGCGAGGAAATTTATCTTGCAAGAGCCGCAAAACACTTCTGGGAAGAGCCGCCCATAAGCGGAACAAGGGGTAGCGGCACGGTTTTCTTTTCAGGTTGCAGTCTCGGCTGTGTATACTGCCAGAATTACGAAATCAGCCACGGTGCAAAGGGAAAGGCTGTAAGCGAAGCGGAGCTTTCGGAAATTTTCGGAAGGCTTATTGCTGACGGTGCTCACAATATCAACCTCGTAAACCCCACCCATTATGCACTTAAGATAAGAAACGTGCTGAAAAACCAAAAGCCCTCTGTGCCCGTAGTTTACAACAGCTCCGGTTATGAGAAGGTCAGTACCTTAAGAAGCCTTGAGGGGCTTGTGGACGTTTATCTTCCTGACCTGAAATATATAAGCTCCGACCGTGCCCTTAAGTACAGCGATGCAGAGGATTATTTTGATTTTGCATCGAAGGCACTTACCGAAATGAAAAGGCAGTGCCCCGAAAATATCTATGACGAAGACGGTATCATAAGAAAAGGTCTTATAGTAAGGCATCTTATTCTGCCGCAGAATACCAACCAGTCGATAAAAATACTCGGATGGATAAAGGATAACCTCGGTACCGGCACGGCGGTAAGCCTTATGAGTCAGTACACCCCCTGCGGTGAGGTTGAAGCCTTCAGGGAGCTTCAGCGTAAAATCACCGACAGAGAGTACGAAAAGGTGGTTTCTGCCGCACTTGATATGGGCTTTACGGAGCTTTTTACCCAGGAAAAGACTTCAGCGAGTGAAGTTTTCATACCCGATTTTGATTTCACGGGAATATAAAAATTTCAAAGGAGAATGAAAAATGAAAGGTTTTATGTCAGAGTTCAAAAAATTCATAATGAGAGGTAATGTTATTGACCTTGCAGTCGGTGTTATCATCGGCGGTGCATTTCAGGCAATCGTTAACTCACTTGTAAACGATATTGTTTCCCCGGTTATCTCCCTTGCTACAAAGGGTGTTAACTTTGCCGACAAGTTTATCGTGCTTACTTCCGACGAGGTTTCCTTCGCAACGGTTGAAGCCGCTACAGAGGCAGGCTATGCCACACTTAATTACGGCTCATTTATCACAGCTGTAATCAACTTCCTTATTATGGCTTTTGTTATCTTCCTTCTTGTAAAGGGTATCAACAGAGTAAGTGAGATCGGTAAGAAAAAGGAAGAAGAGGCACCCGCAGAGCCTACAACAAAGACCTGTCCCTTCTGTAAGAGTGAGATTTCTATTGAAGCAGTCAAGTGCCCGAACTGTACCTCTGACCTTCCTTGTGAAGAATCCGGGGAGGCAGATGCAGAATGATAGGCTTCATCGGTTGCGGAAATATGGCTTCCGCTATTATAAGAGGACTTATCAGAAGCGGTAGCTGTAAGGGCGGCGATATTGCCGTTTATGACCTCGCAAAAGAGAAAACAGAGCTTTTTGCAAAGGAGTATTCGCTTAATGTATCTGAAAGCGAAAAGGAAATCGCAAAAAACTGCGATACTGTCGTATTTGCGGTAAAGCCAAACGTTCTGCCTTCACTTCTTGAAAAGACAGGTGCAGAGCTTAAGGAAAATGACCCTCTTATTATTTCGATTGCTGCAGGTAAAACTACGGATAGCATAGTGGCAGGTCTTTCCTATGCACCCAGACTTGCCAGAGTTATGCCAAACATCAACGCTACTGTGGGCGAGGCGGTTTCAGCCTTCTGCTTTACTGAAAGAGCAGACAAAAAGGACAGAGATACCGTCAGGAGCTTCTGTGACAGCTTCGGCAGAGGAATTGAAATTGATGAAAAGCTTTTCCCGATTTACACAGCTGTCGGAGGCTGTTCACCTGCTTTTGCATTTATGTTTATAGACTCAATGGCAAGAGCGGCGGTCAAAAACGGTATGACAAAGTCACAGGCACTTGAAACGGCGGCACAGGCAGTGCTCGGCAGTGCAAAGATGATTCTCGAAAGCAACAGACACCCCTGGGAATTGGTAGATGCGGTATGCTCACCGGGCGGTACTACTATTGAGGGCGTGTGCGCTTTACAGGAAAATGGCTTCGAGGCGGCAACAGAAAAGGCTGTAGAGGCATCCTACAACAAGGATAAGGCACTGAAATGAAGAGAAGACAGGGGACGGTGAGGTTTTCACGCTAACCGTCCCTTTGTGTCAGTTGTTTTATTGTTGACTTTTTGGAAAAATATGTGTATAATGTAAACACCAATTTTTAAGGAGGAGAAGACATTATGTTAAGAACAAGCAAAAAAATCTTATCAACAATTATGGTTATTGTTATGGTACTCACTGCCGTGCCATTGAGTGGCTTGGTGGGCATTGAGTTGCCTGCTTTTGATTTGGGTATCAAGGTTAGTGCAACCAACTCTGTAGCCTCAAGCGGTAGCTGTGGACCAAATGTAACCTACACCTATGACAGCACCACTAGAGAGCTGGTTATCAGCGGTACAGGTGAGATGAATGATTATAGTGATTCTCCTGTCAACGGCTCACCGTTTTATGATAGCTATGTCGAATCCGTTGTTATTGAAGACGGTGTGACATCAATCGGTAAGGCTGCATTTTATTCCTGTTCTTACCTAACAAGTGTGACAATCCCCGACAGTGTGACATCAATCGGTTATCGAGCGTTTTATAAATGCACAAGCCTCACAAGTGTGACAATCCCCGACGGTGTGACATCAATCGGTTATGAAGCATTTCGTAATTGCACAAGCCTCGCAAGTGTGACAATCCCCGACAGTGTGACATCAATCGATGAATTTGCTTTCCATGGTACAAAGTTATTTAACACTTCATCTAATTGGAGAAACTGTGTCCTTTATATTGGCAAACATCTTATATTTGCACAGCCCACACTCATAGGTGAATATGATATACAAGAAGGCACACTTGTTATTGCAGATTTCGCATTTTATGAATGCTACTTACTCACAGACATAACAATCCCCGATAGCGTGACATCAATCAGTGATTGTGCATTTTGGGGCTGCACAAAGCTCGCAAGTGTGACAATCCCCGACAGCGTGACATCAATCGGTAGTAGTGCGTTTTCTTACTGTCCAAGCCTTACAAACGTGGCAATTCCTGATAGCGTGACATCAATCGGTAATAATGCATTTTATGACTGCACAAGTCTCGCAAACGTGACAATTCCAGACGGTGTGACATCAATCGGTAGTAGTGCGTTTTCTTGCTGCTCAAGCCTCGCAAGCGTGACAATCCCAGACAGTGTGACATCGATCGGTGATCGTGTATTTTCTTGCTGCACAAGCCTCACAAGCGTGACAATCCCAGATGGAGTGACATCGATCGGTGATAAAGCATTTTATAAATGCACAAGCCTCACAAGCGTGACAATCCCAGATGGAGTGACATCAATCGGTGATGAAGCATTTTATGAATGCACAAGCCTCACAAGCGTGACAATCCCAGATGGAGTGACATCAATCGGTGATAAAGCATTTGAGTATTGTACAAGGCTCACAAGCGTGACAATCCCAGACAGCGTGACATCAATCGGTAAGTATGCATTTGAGTATTGTACAAGCCTCAAAAGCGTGACAATCCCTGATAGCGTGACATCGATTGGCTTTGATGCATTTTATAACTGCACAAGCCTCACAAGCGTGACAATCCCTGATAGCGTGACATCAATCGGTGATTATGCATTTTCTCGCTGTACAAGCCTCACAAGCATAACAGTTGATGAAAATAATTTGTATTACTCAAGTGATGAATACGGGGTATTATTCAATAAAGACAGAACAGAAATTATTCAATATCCTGCAGGAAATTCAAGAAAATCTTATACAATCCCCGACAGTGTGACAATAATCGGTAATTATGCATTTAATTGTTGTACAAGGCTCACAAGTGTGACAATCCCTGATAGCGTGACATCAATCGGTTATAGTGCATTTGAGGATTGTACAAGGCTCACAAGCGTGACAATCCCTGATAGCGTGACATCAATCGGTAGTAGTGCATTTGAGGATTGTACAAGCCTCACAAGTGTGACAATCCCTGATAGCGTGACATCGATTGGCATTGATGCATTTTATAACTGCACAAGCGTCACAAGCGTGACAATCCCCGACAGTGTGACATTAATCGGTGAAAGTGCGTTTTCTCACTGCACAAGCCTCACAAGCGTGACAATCCCCGACAGTGTGACAATAATCAGTGATTATGCATTTAATTGTTGTACAAGCATTACAGATGTTTATTATAACGGCACTGAAGAGCAGTGGAAAGCTATTGAGATCGGTATCAATAATGATTGTTTGCTAAATGCTACAATTCATTATCATTCACATTCTTTTACATCACAAATCATCACCCCTGCGACACACACAAGCGAAGGTGAACAGATATTAACTTGTGAGTGTGGTTACAGTTATACTGATTCTATTGATAAGCTTCCCGATCACTCTTATGAAAAGGAGGTAACATCTCCAACTTGTAAAGACAAAGGTTACACAACCTATACCTGTGAGTGTGGTTACAGTTATGTAAGTGATTATGTTGACGAAACAGGTCACCACTATAGATCCAGAATCACAACTCCTGCAACATGTCTTAAAGAGGGCGTTGAGACGTTCACCTGTAGTAGTTGTGGTGATACATATACAAAGTCGATTGCAAAGCTCACAACTCACCAATACCGTGTAGTAGAAGCCGACCCCACCTGTACTCAAAAAGGTTACAAAACCTACACCTGTGTGTGCGGCAATAACTATACTGTAACTATTCCTGCAACAGGTCATTCATTCGTTGTTGGAAGCTCAAAATGTACTAACTGCGATTTTGATAGAGCAGACAACTGCTCCTGTAACTGCCATAAAGGTGGCGTATCAGGATTCTTTTTCAGATTGGTTTTCTTCTTCCAGAAGTTGTTCAGGTCAAATGAAATATGTGCCTGCGGTGCGCGGCACTAATAACACAGGGGACGGTTCTATGTCTTCAAGTAAAAAAGATTAAGCGGGCGGTGCGTTTTACCCTCTCCGTAAATGCTATGCATTGCCACCTCACCCTTTGGTAGAGCTGTCAATACAATTCACAACGTATAAATATGTAGAAAAGGGACACGGTAAATCGTGTCCCTTTTTGTATTATGCTGTTGCAGTCAGCTCGGAATATTTTCCTTCAATGCTCTGCCAGAGTTCGGATTTTTCGCTCCGGTATTTTTCAAATTCATCAACGGCTATTTTATAAGCCGCTTTTTTCTTTTCATCGGATTCGTTTTCGTAAAGCTCAATAACGCTGTGAATTTCCCTGACGGTATCAATGAGCTTGTCGTCTTCGGCTTTTCCGCTTTCAAAATCCGAGAATAGAGCGCGGATTTTAAGGGCACGAATCATATTTGAACGCTTGTCCTCGGAAAGGTCATAGAAGAGGAAGGGGATAACCGAAAGCAGAGTGCCTATGAAGCTGCATATAATAACTACCCTTATAATCGGGTTGCGGAAATCTGCGTTATACAGGTCGGTGAAGTTGTTTGTAAGTCCGTACTGCCTGAGTATGAACGGCATTACATATCCGGTACCGAGACCTATAAGGCTTCCGATAAATACACCGCTTTGTTCTATAAAGCCCTCTATACGGTCACCGGTTTTGTATTGCTGATAATCCATTATATCAGCCTTCATAGCCGGAAGATAGATGATTGAAAGGGCTCCGAACATATCCTTGATAAACATAAGGGCGAAGAGTATAAAGTAGCTCTCATAGCAGGTGAGCATAAGCCCTATGCAGATTGTCTGAACGGAAAGGGAAAGAAGGGCGATCTTCTTTTTTCCGAGCTTGTTCGTTAGCAGCGGCGAAAGAGCCATTCCGGGAGTTGCTGCTTCTCCTTTTATTAGTATCATAGTTGTATGTATTGCCTTGTTGTTCATACCGTAAAGGAATACCCATTCGAAAAGAGAGCCGTAGCTGTGATTGAGGAAGCTTATCCATGTTGAGCCGTTTATAATCCAGAAATACTTATTACCGGCGACCTTTTTGAAGCCTTCAAAAAAGCCCATTTTCTGTACATACTGTCTGGGAGCAATAACCTTTTCCTTTGTGCCGAAGATGCAGAGCATACTTACGCAGGCACCGATTGTGCAGAAGATGGGGAATGCTATGCGGTAGGTGTGAAGGTCATCTGTTGAGCCGATAAGACGTACTGCGGGATTTACAACGGTAGGAGCAAAGGAGTAGATAATGGAGCTGACGCCGATTATCCACGACCGCTCGGAGGAGTTGGGCGAGAGCACCTGTACAAGGCTCGAATAAGCCGAAAGATAAAAGGGTGAGCAGAACTGAAGCAGGGTGTAAACAATAAGCACGCTGTAGAACTTCTGATTGTACTGCATACTTTCATAGGGAAGATAAACAAACAGTGTGCCGAGAAATGCCGTTGGCACGCCCATATAAAGCAGATAAGGACGGAATTTACCCATTTTACTTCGCGTATTGTCAAAAAGCATTGCTCTTGTGGGTGCGATAAAGAGCATAAGAATTGTAACAATTACATTGATTGTCTGAATGTCTACAAGCTCCAGACCGATTGCAGGGCCTACAATCATACTGCCCGTATCGAGGGTTATTTTACCTACAAGTGAGATAATGAAGTAGACACCTGCACCGCCTATTGAATAAGCTGCCATTTCCTTGTAAGAAACATATTTGCCCCGGGCGGGAGTATGCCATTGGCTTTTAACCGTCCTGAAAAAGTCGGTTGCCTTTGCCTTGAGTTCATTGATTTTTTTCACAGTCTTTCTCCTTTCAGCTGTTCTCTTCTATAAGTGAACAGAGCTTCTGTGTGAAGCCGTATTTTTCGCAAAGAGCCTCAATCTGTGAAAGGTCGGGCTTTTTCGTACCTTTCAGCTTACAGCGAAGCATAAGATTTTTCGGAGAATGGGCAAAGTCCACAAACTCGATAATATCTACTTCGTAGCCGCAGCTTTTGAGTACCTGTGCTCTTATGCTGTCGGTCAGAAGGGCGGAAAAACGCTCCTTGATAAGACCGTGGGAAAGAAGCAGGTCAAAGTCGCCGCCCTTTGTTATTGACGAGCAGACCTCATGCTGACAGCATGGGACAGAGAAGATGTATTTTACCTTGTTCTCTATGCCGTGATAAAGAGCAAAATCCGTTGCAATATCGCAGGCGTGAAGGGTGATTACCATATCCACGTCGCCCTCGAAAAGTTCGCCCTTCGTTACATCGTTTACGTAAAAGCGGAGATTCTCATAGCCGTACTTTTCTGCGATTTCGTTGCAGTGCTTTACAACATCTTCTTTAAGGTCGTAGCCGATAACCTTTGCCTTTACCTTTCTTATAACGGTGAAGTAGTGGTAGATAATGAAGGTGAGGTAGCTCTTTCCGCAGCCGAAGTCGAGAATAGTAACCTCGTCCTTTTTGTATTCCCTGAAGGCATCGTCCACGATTTCGATAAAGCGGTTTATCTGCTTGTATTTGTCGTATTTACTTTTTACTACCTTGAAATCCTCTGTGAAAACTCCGAGGTCGACGAGAGCGGGTATGTTTTCTCCCTGGGAGAGGATATACTGCTTTTGTTTGTTGTGACTTTTATTCTCGGTAAGCTTTATAGCGTTTCCCGTGACCTTTCTTTTGGTTTTGTCGGGGAAAACCGTGTAGTGCACCGTGGTGCCCTCTGCGGTAATACAGCACTGCGAAAAGCAGCGGGAAAGACTGTTTTCGATAAGCTCGGAAAGGGCGTCGTCTGTCATATTCTCGTGGAAAGCCTGAGTGCCTTTGATTTTTTCCGCCTGCCACATTTCACCCTTTTTTGATACGAAGGGGCGAAGGGTCACCTTCGAGTATTCGGTGTCCTTGCTTTTTGGGGAGGAGAAAACTATTTTTTTGATTTTGCCGCCGAGGCTTGAAATGTCTTCGTTTATAATGTGTTTCATATCTTAACTTTCCTTTGATTGAGTTGAAATTATTTTATCACAAATAAACACAAAAGTATATATAATTAACAGATAATTATTGACTGAAAGAAAAATTTAATGTATACTTTATGAGTAAAATTATGCCTTAAAAGTTCTTTGCTTTTAAGGGAAGTGCGGAGGTTAAGATATGAAAGAAAAATTCTCACTCGACACATCAATGAAAAAGATTTTCCCTATGATAATAGCGGCTCTCGGTGTCGTTTTTGCTCTGGCGCTGATTATTACAAGACTCAATCTCGTTAACCTTGTGAATCTGCTTTACTGCTGCATAGTTTCAGCTGTTATTCTGCTTTCACTTATTATCAAGAAAAAGGTTTATCTTCCTATGGTGCTCGGCTATGCCGTTTCAAGCGTAGGTATGATAGTTTTCCATATCATCTGGGGCGCAGATGCAGGCTTCGGTGCTTTTATCTCCGATAAGGCTGCCGGCTGGTCAAGTGCGGCACACACACTTATGTCGGGTGACGGCTCCTTCTTTACAAGACTCGGCGGTAATATCCTTCTTGCACTTCCTGCCGCAATCTGTCTCTGGGGACTTTTCTTCCTTGCAAAGAAAAAGGGTGAAGCATCTCTTATAAAGAAGATTGCATCTTTCGCATTAAGTGTTCTTCTTATGGGCGCTTCTGTTTTCTCCGTGCTTTTCGGTAATCACAGAACAAAGCCTGTTACCGACAGACTCTGGGACGGTCACGACGATTATCTCGGTAAGATAGATAAGAAAACCTCCGACAATCCCAACGTGCTTTTCATTCTTATGGACGATATGGGCTACGGTGACACCTCTCTCAACGGCGCTATTTATGACACTCCCAATATGGACTCCATCGGTGAAAACGGTATCAACTTCACAAACTTCTATTCAGGCTATTCTGTTTGCTCACCTGCACGTTTTGCTACTCTTACGGGTCGCTATCCCTACAGAGGCTATGCAGATAATGTTATCTATCCTACAGTGCAGACTACAGGCAACTTCGCACAGACAAGAGTTTATAACTCCTTCGAAATGGGAAACAACGTAGACGGTATGCTCGGCGACGAGATTACTATTGCAGAGGTATTCCAGAATGCCGGCTACGCTACAGGTGCTTTCGGTAAGTGGCATCTCGGTGACTACGGCGAATACCTTCCCACAAATCAGGGCTTCGACTATTTCTACGGCAGCCACCATGTAAATGATATGTACGCCTTCTATCACGTAAGTGAAGAAAACGGCGAGTATGAAATAGTACACGACAACACCGAAATGAGAGACGAAAACGGCAAAAAGGACCAGAGTATGCTCACCGAATGGATTCACGGTGAAATCAGCGAATGGATTACCGAAAAAGCAACTGCCGGTGAGCCTTTCTTTGCATATTATGCTACACCCTGGCCTCACGGACCTGTTTTTGCAGGCGATGACTTTGACGGTGCATCGGGTATGGGCACTTATGTTGACTGTCTTACAGAATTCGACACATATCTCGGTAAGCTCTTCAGCACTATGGAGGAGCTCGGTGTCCTCGATGATACAATCATAATCTTCACAAGTGATAACGGTCCCGCACTTGAGGGCTCCGTAGGTGACCTTCGCGGCGGTAAGTACCTTGCCTATGAGGGCGGACAGAAGGTACCCTTTATGATTCGCTGGGATAATAACAACGGACTTTTCGGTAAGGGCGAAACAAGAAATCAGAGCGTAACCTCCACTGACTTCTTCCCCACACTTATCGAGCTTTGCGGTATTACTGCAGAGGGTAAGGCAAATACTCTTCCCGCAGACCGTGTAATCGATGGCGTTTCAATGCTCCCTGTTATCAAAAACGACACTCCCGTACATACCGAGGAGCACCCCATTCTTCATATGAAGCGTGAGGACATCAAGGCTATCCAGTACACTGTTTCGACAAAGAGTGTGCTTGCAAGGGACGAGTACAAGGACTACACCTATCCCGTCCTTACAGAAAATGAGTTTATCACCTTCAAGTACTTCGATAAGATCCAGAATGACAATTCAGCCTTTTGGGATAAGAACCGTAAAAACTGGTTGCATATCCTTTCCGACGACTATCAGGAAAATTATAACCGTACTCCCGTTTATCCTACCGTTTCCGACGAAATGAAGGAGGTACTTAACGGTATCCAGAACGGCTTTGCAGAAAACAGAAGAGGTATCATTGAATAATGCCACCGCTTTCGATAATGATAAAACCCGCTTCGAGTCTTTGCAATCTGCGCTGCAAGTATTGCTTTTACTGTGATGTTGCGGCGCACAGAGATGTGTTCTCTCTCGGTAAGATGGAGACTTCTACGGCGGAAAATCTTATAAAAAGCGCCCTCAGCTTTGCCGGGGGCTGCTCTGTCGCTTTCGCCTTTCAGGGCGGAGAGCCGCTTATTGCAGGTAAGGAATATTTTGAAAATTTCGTTTCGCTTGTAAATAAGTACAACACCGAAGGCTCGGAGATTTATTACTCTATTCAGACTAACGGCACTCTTGTCGACGATGAGTGGGCGAGATTCTTCCGTGACAATAAGTTTCTTGTAGGTCTGAGCCTTGACGGAGATTATGAGGGGAATAAATTCCGTGTCGATGCAAACGGACAGAATTCCTACTATAAAATCACGAAGGCGGCAAATAAATTCATAAAGCACGGCGTTGAATTCAATATACTTACGGTGCTTACGGGCTACTGCGCGGAAAATGCCGAAAGAATATACAAGCATTTCCGCTCAATGGGTTATAAGTATCTGCAGTTTATTCCCTGCCTGAGACCTATGGGGGATAATACAGACAGCGAGCTTTATATGACAGCCGACCAGTATGCGGATTTCCTTATAAGGATATTCAACCTTTACGTCAAGGATTTCGCAAGAGGTAACTATATGTCGATAAGGCAGTTTGACAACTGGGTCAGAATGTACCTTGGCGAAAGGCCCGAGCAATGCGGACTCTGCGGTCACTGTACCCATCAGTTTGTAGCTGAAGGTAACGGTAATATTTATCCCTGTGACTTTTACTGTACCGATGAGTGGCTGCTTGGTAACATAAACGACAAAAGCCTTGAAGAAATGGCAGAGTGTGAAACAGCGACAAGGTTTATCAAGGAGAGCCTTACTGTTGAGGAAAGATGCAGAAGCTGCCGCTTTTATCCTCTTTGCAGACAGGGTGGCTGTAAGCGTAACCGTGAAAGCGGTGATTACTGCAGCAGCTATATGAGATTTTTCTCTTCCTGTATGCCGCTTTTCAGGCTTTTCAGAAAATAATAAAAGGAAGCTTTATATCAGAATGAAAACTTTAGGTTATTACAACGGTAAATACGACGAGCTTGAAAATATGCAGATTCCTATGCTTGACAGAGTCTGCTTTTTCGGCGACGGTGTCTATGATGCTACTTATTCATATAATTATGTAATCCACGACCTTAAAGAGCACGTCGACAGATTCTACAGAAGTGCCGACCTTCTCGAAATGGAAGTACCTATGTGCAAAATGGAGCTTACCGAGCTTCTTAAGGAGCTTGTTAAAAAGGTGGATTCCCACGAGCAGTTTGTTTATTTTCAACTTACGAGAGGCACGGGTATAAGGAATCACGTATATCCCGATACTGAAAAGGTGAAGGCTAATCTCTGGGTGGTACTGACGCCTAAAAAGGTGGTCGACACCTACAAAAAGGTTAAGCTTATTACAAGACCCGACACAAGGTTTTATCATTGTAACGCCAAAACCGTTAACCTCATTCCTGCCTGTATGGGCGCAAATGCGGCTGCACTTCAGGGTGCTGACGAATGTGTTTTTCACCGCGGTGACGAGGTTACGGAATGTGCGCACTCAAATGTACACATAATAAAAGACGGTAAGTTTATTACCCATCCTGCCGATGAGTTTATCCTTAACGGCATTTCGAGGCTCAATCTCCTTCGTAAATGTGCAGAGCTCGGCATACCTACAGAGGAAAGAGTCTTTACCGTTGACGAGCTTTTTGATGCTGATGAGATTATGATTTCCTCCTGCGGCTCCTTCTGCCTTCAGGCAAGTGAAATCGACGGCAGAGAGGTCGGCGGAAAAGCTCCCGTAATTCTTAAGGCGCTTCAGGATGCACTTGTAAAGGAATTTCACGAGGAGTGCGGTGAGTAACTGCTTAAGAAGATGTATTATCCGATTTATATAAAAGACAGAAGAAAGGAGAGGTAAGATGCCTTACTACAGAAGTGCCGTGCTTGTTGACCTTGATACAATAAGAAGTAACTTTCAGGCAATAAAGCAGAACGTCGGCGATAAAACAGGCATATTGGCAGTTATAAAGGCTGACGCTTACGGTCACGGTGCAATCGAAACAGCAAGAGAGCTTGAAAAACTGTGTGATTTTTTCGGTGTTGCAGATATTGACGAGGCGATGCAGCTTCGTATAGGCGGATTCGGTAAACCGATTCTCATTCTTGGCAGAACCGATCCTTACTACAGCGACGTAATAATAAAATACGATATACGTACTACGGTGTCCTGCTTAAGTGATGCCGAAAGTCTTTCCGAAGAGGGAAAGCGTCAGGGCAAGACTGCAAAGATTCATATTGCTGTTGATACGGGTATGAGCAGAATAGGCTTTCAGAGTGACGAGACAGAGGAAATTATAAAGATTTCAAAGCTGCCGTTTATTGAAATAGAGGGTGTGTTCTCTCACTTTGCTACTGCTGACGACAGCGACCTTACAAGAGCGAAAAAGCAAAAGGAACTTTTTGATAAGGTTGTGGCAGAACTTGAAGACAAGGGGTTAAGTATCCCTATCAGGCATATGAACAACTCGGCAGGTATCATAAACTTTGATGAAAAATACGACCTTGTCAGAGCGGGCATTGTCCTTTATGGACTTTATCCGAGTCACGAAATAGATAAGAGTCTGCTGAAGGTGAAGCCTGCGATGCGCTGGGTTGCGAAAATCAGCCACGTGAAAACCCTTCCTGCAGGAAGAGAGATAAGCTATGGCGGTACCTATGTTACCACGAAGGATACAGTTGTTGCCACAGTCCCCGTAGGTTATGCCGACGGTTATCCCCGATGCCTTTCAAATGAGGGAGAGGTGCTTGTAAAGGGTAAGAGAGTGCCCATAATCGGCAGAATCTGTATGGATCAGTTTATGATTGATGTTACGGATGTGCCCGATGTAACAATGGGTACGGAAGTCACCCTTGTGGGAAATGACGGCGACGATTGTCTTACTATGGAAGAGGTTTCGGAGAAGGCATATTCCTTCAACTATGAGCTTCCCTGCAGAATCTCAAGGCGTGTGCCGAGACTCTACTTCAAAAAAGGCAAGGAAGTTGTAAGTCTGCACTATCTGATAGATTAATAATGCTTACCGCCTTATATGCTTTTAACTTCATATAAGGCGGCTGTTTTATAATACAGACGAGGTGAAAATATGGAAAAACGGAAATTTGATCTTACATCAAGGTCATTGCATATTATTGCGATGGCACTTATGCTTCTCGACCATATGTGGGCGACGGTCTGCACTAATCAGCAGTGGATGACTCAGGTGGGCAGAATCGCCTTCCCGATATTTGCCTTTATGACAGTCGAGGGCTTTGTACATACAAGCAATTTCAAAAAGTATATGGGCAGAATGCTTGTCTTTGCCGTGATTACGGAGATTCCCTTCAATCTGATGATTTCAGGCAGGTTATATAATCCTTATCATCAGAATGTGTTGTGGACGTTTATTATCGGCCTTTCGCTTATGTATCTGAATGAGCTTGCAAGGAAAAAGGGTAAGTGGTGGCTTACCCTGATTACTGCGGCAGGTACATCGCTGCTTGGCTATATGGTGGGACTTATTACTTTTGTCGATTACAACGGAGCCGGTGTGCTTATGGTGCTGGTGTTCTATTTCTTCCGGGAAAGAAAGTGGTGGAACTACCTTCTGCAGTTTGCAGCACTTTATTACATCAATGTAGAGATGCTCAAGGGTCTGTTCTTCAACATTGAGCTTTTCGGTCACAGCTTCGAGGTCGTTCAGCAGGGACTTGCACTTTTCGCTCTCCCGATAATCTGGCTTTATAAGGGCAGGAGAGGAAAGAAAACGAAGGCATTCCAGTATTTCTGCTACGCATTTTATCCTGCACATATGATAGTGCTGTGGTTGATAATGACGTATATGTAGTTTGAAATTTTTGAAATTTTTCAGTTTTTTCTTCTTGAAAATTTGTGAAGAATGTGTTAACATAAATCCGTAAGATATTTGTCTTGCACAAGCTATTTATATTAAGGAGGAAAAACTATGTTTGAAAGAATTATTGCTTTTTTCGTGTCGATTATTAACTTCTTTTTAGGGATTTTCGGCATCGGCGGCATCGGTGGAACGCAGTTCGACTGTCAGACTTATTTTGATATGTCCTACGGTACCCACGAAAGACAGGTTGTTGACCTTTGTATTCCCGAAGGCGCAACAGGCGACATTGGTATGGTGCTTTTCATTCACGGCGGTGCATGGATTCAGGGCGATAAGGAAGGTTACGCAGAAGTTATGAATTACGGTGCATCTGACCTCGGTGTTGCTACGGCAGCACTCAACTACCGTTACATTTCAGAAGATGTTGATCTTCACGATGTGCTCGATGATATAGACTCAGCTCTTGCAACGGTGAAGCAAAAGGGTGCAGAGGCAGGCGTAAATATCAATAAGGTACTTCTTACCGGCGACAGCGCAGGCGGACATCTTTCGATGCTTTACGCATATAAGAGAAAGAATACTGCTCCTATAGCTCCTGTTGCGGTTGTAAGTAATTCTGGCCCCACAGACCTTTACGATGATAATTTCTATCATAATAACGCTATGGGTGACACGGCATTTATTGAACAGCTTATGTCCTATGCCTGCGGACAGAGCTTCACATATGAGACAAAGGAAAGTGCTAAAGAGGCTCTTTATGCGGTATCTCCGATAGCTTATGTAAGTGCTGACTGCGTACCCACAGTAATAAATCACGGTAACGCTGATACTATCGTGCCGTTTTCAAATGCGGTGACTCTTGATGCCCTTCTTACACAGTACGGTGTAGAGCACGTGTTTAATGTTTACGAGGGTGCAGACCATGACCTCGGCAAGGACGATGCTGCGAAGAACAGAGCCGATGAGCTTATCCATCAGTATATTAATAAGTTTCTTAAATAAAGTCAGTTAAAAGTTAAAGCACTTCATCTGTATGATGAAGTGCTGATTTTTTGTGTTTTTATATGTCGAGTACTGCGTTATAGTCGTCTATGCCGTAATTGCCGGCACTGTTTTTGAGAATATCGTAAAGGTCGGCTTTTTTACCGTCCCAGCCCTTCAGGTCGAGCTTTTTGATAACGGGGCGGAATCTTTTCAGCAGTGCGAGGAAAACATCGCCCTTCGGTGTGCCTTCCTTAAAGGTCTGATTACCCTCGAAAACACCTCTGACAAGCTCTGTCGCAAAATCGAGGACCTTCATATCCTTTATGCTCTTGTCAGCGTGAATGAACAGGAGTTTAGCGACTGTACCGACCTTGAGACTGCAGACGATTTTACCTGCTGTTTTAAGAAGCTTTTCCGTTGAGTCTTTTTCCTCTATATGAAATTTTCTCATAGCACGCTTCGTATCGTCGCGCATATCCGTAAGCACGTTTACAATCATTCTGTCGAACATATCACGCAGATATTTTTTGCAGTCATCGGTGTCCCATTCAAAGTCGGGGGTGGGGATACTCTTTATTTCAGCTTTGCCGTCAGAGATTGTTACGTGTCTGATGAAAGCAGGGTCAGCGATGATTGCGCCTGTCGTTATGTCGTAAAGGCGGTTGCCCTTTTCGGTGTCTATGTAGTTGATGCTCTGATTGTGCATATGACCTGTGAAAATGATTTTTACGCCTTCATCGGCAAGGAAAGAAGCAAACTTATAAGCATCTTTTATCATCATAGGTGAGATAAGCTGGAAAAGGGGCTGTCCCGGTAAAATCGGGTAGTGACACATAGCAATCAGCGTCTTTTCGTCCTCGCGTGCTTTTTCGGCCTGCTGCTTTATCCAGTCCCACTGCTCATCGCTGAAGTGATACTTGCCGTCCTTTTTGAAGTCGCAGTTTATGCAAAGGAGTCTGACCTCATCGGAAAGGTCTGCTGTGTAGGAGAGATTTTCTCTGTCAGCGGCGATTGCCTGACCGAAGCCGAAGTCACGGTACATATCGAAAAGCTCGTCTCTTTCCGTGTGCTCGGGGGAGTATCTGCCGTCTTTACCGAAAGCAAAGGTGTCACCCTCCTTGTATTTGAAATCGTGGTCAGCGGTTACAACGAAAATTTTCTTTCCGCTTTCTTTAAGCTCGTAGAGAAGCTTCAGGAATTTTTCGTGGCTTTTAGCCTCACCGTTGAAGGAAAGGTCACCGGCAATAAGCACGGTGTCAGCTTCGTCGGCATTTTTCAGCCATTCAAAAACGCTGTTACATATGCTTTCGGTTTCGGCGAAGCACTTCTGCTCATAGTGCATAAAATCCTCGTATTCTTCACCGCTGCAGCCGAGCTCCGTTGCAAAATAGTGGGGGTCGCTGATAAGATAAAATTTTGTTTCTTTCATATGTATCTCCTTGTAAATTAAAAAATCAAATTTACCATAAAATATTGATTTCGAGTTTCTTATGTAGTAATATTAACAAAAAAGCAAATGGAAAGCAAGGGATAAAATATGAAAATTACATTTATGGGTGCAGGAAGCACCATTTTTGCAAGAAATGTTATCGGAGACTGTATGTGTACTCCCTGTCTTTGTGAAAGTGAGTTTGCACTTTACGATATTGATGAGCAGAGGCTCAGGGAATCGGAAATCATACTTTCCGCTATTAACAGAAACGTTAACGGCGGCAAAGCAAAAATCACCACTTATCTCGGTGAAGAGGAAAGAAAGGAAGCACTTCGCGGTGCAAGCTTCGTAGTCAATGCAATTCAGGTCGGCGGCTATGAGCCCTGCACTGTAACAGATTTCGAAATCCCCAAGAAGTACGGCCTTCAGCAGACAATCGCCGATACAATGGGCATAGGCGGAATTATGCGTGCTCTTCGCACCATTCCCGTTATGAAGGCATTTGCTGACGATATGGAAGAGGTCTGCCCCGATGCCTGGTTCCTCAACTACACCAATCCCATGGCTATGCTCACAGGCTATATGCAGCGCTATACAAAAATCAAAACCGTCGGTCTTTGTCACAGTGTGCAGGGCTGTTCCCGTCATCTTCTTAAAAGTCTTGGTATGGAAGATAAAATCGAGGGCAGAACAGAAAAAATTGCAGGTATCAACCATATGGCATGGCTTCTTGAGCTTTACGATAAGGACGGCAACGACCTTTATCCCGAAATCAGAAGAAGAGCCAAAGAAAAAAATGCAACTGAAAAGCATGATGATATGGTGCGCTTTGATTATATCGATAAGCTTGGCTATTACTGCACCGAAAGCAGTGAGCATAATGCAGAGTACAACGCCTTCTACATAAAGTCAAGATACCCCGAAATGATAGACAAGTGGAACATTCCTCTTGATGAGTATCCCAGACGCTGTGTTGAGCAGATTAAGGGCTGGGCAAAGCAGAGAGACGAGATTCTCGCTGACGGAAAAATCACTCATGAAAGATCCGAGGAATACGCTTCCTACATTATGGAGGCTATCGTTACGAATAAGCCCTATAAAATAGGCGGTAATGTGCTAAACGACGGACTTATAGATAATCTTCCGCCCGAGGCCTGTGTAGAGGTGCCCTGTCTTGTTGACGGAAGCGGTATCACCCCCTGTAAGGTCGGCAAGCTTCCCTTACAGCTTGCAGCTATGAACTCGAGCAACATTTACGCACAGCTTCTTACAATAGAGGCTGCTGTAACCGGTAAAAAGCAGTATATCTATAACGCTGCTATGATGGATCCTCACACGGGCGCAGAGCTTAACGTAGAGGACATTCACGCAATGGTTGACGAGCTTATTGAGGCTCACGGTGACTGGATGCCGAAATTCAACTGAATATAAAACTTTTAATGTGCAGTCGCGGGGTAACTCGCGGCTGCTTTTTTTTGGCCGCGGACGGGGCGATGCCGCAAGCGGCATCGCCGAAGGCGCGGGGAGCGCAACGCGGCTTGCCGCGTTGCCATAACGGGAGCTGTGCTCCCGTTATGCCTTTGAGCAGGCTCAAAGGCACTCCCCGCGCCTTGCATACTTTGCGGCTTGCCGCAAAGTATGCCCATACCCTTCAATTACCGTATTCTCCGGATAAAAAAATCCGCGTACCGATTAAGGTACACGGATATGCTTGTTCGTTTTTATCAGAACTTGAAGTTATTGCTGTTTGTGTTGCCGTTATCAGAGTCGGTTGCAGGCTCTGATGCGGGAACGATATATTCGGGTGCTGTGAATTCCTCGGCACTTACTTCCTCGGCTACAGGAGCAGCCTCAACGACGGGTTCAGCCTCAACAACGGGAGCCTCCTCGACTATAGGAGCAGCCTCAACAACAGGTTCTTCCTCAACTGCAGGAGCAGTTTCAACAACAGGCTCGGCTGCTTCAGGCTGTGCATAGTAGGTGTTGGGAGCAGTATCAGCTTCAGGTCTGTAGGCGGTCTGTGCATAGGGCTCGAAGGGAGCACTTTCGTCAGCGACGGAGCCGACATCTTCGCCGTAAAGCTCTTTTTTGAGCCTTGCGTAAAATACCATGTTTGCTGTCTCGATTCTCGGTGTAACCCAGAGTGAAAGTATGCCTAATGTTAAAGCGATAAGAATGTACCAACCAAAGAAGCTGAACTGAAGCTTAAAGAATTCCCAGAGATGACCCTTCATCATTTCTCTTGACTTTTTAAGTGCATCGCTGAAGGAGATTTCTGGCTCGTCAGCCATAATGAAGTAACCCATTGATAAGCTGAGTCCTATGATAATACCGGGGATAATGAATAAGATCATTCCGAGCATTGTGAGCGCTATAGTGATAAGATTGTAAAGAATAACATCAAGGATTTTTGAAAAATCCGAGAAAATGCCGTTAAGAGATATGTCCTTGTTGCAGTAAACCTTGTGGGCTGTGCGTGCGAAAATCAGCGAAACGATGGGCAGAACCACGAAAGTTGCAAGCGGCGGAATAACAGTTGATATAACCACATTGATAAGCATAAGAACAAGTGTGATTTTAACAAACTCATTTTTTCTGTCGTTTACGGCTAACAAGCGGTCAGCCTCGTCCTTGTAAAATCTTGAATTCATATAAAATTCCTCCTTATATATGTTTAAAACAATTATATGATACATTTTTCCGAAAATCAATAGTTAAACAAAAAATGTGACAGTTTATGTATCAAACGGTCACATTTTTGTATCGTATTATTTTGTCAGTCTGAAAATCGCACAGCCGTGAGACTTTACCCTGGCGGTGATTTTCTTTTCATCGGTAAGAGAGCTTTCCTTTGTCCACAGCTCGAAAGCGTTGTAGGCACACTCTTCAATGCCGTACTTTTCAAACTCCACAGTAATCTCTTTTTCCTCGTCGGAGAGGTTGAAAAGTGCCAGAACGCTGTTTCCGTTTTTGTCCTTGCAGTACCAGGCACACTCTGTACGGTAGCGGAAAAGCTGACGGTTTTCGCTTGAAAGCTGATTGATTTCTATAATATCTCTGTTGGTGATAAGCTCAAGGTCCTCGGGACGGTTCTCACGCAGCTCTCCGCCTAAAATAAGCGGTGAGCGGAAAACTGACCAGAGGGTGAGCATTGTTTTCTGCTCATCGGGAGTAAAGTTGGTGTAGCGGTCTCTGTCACCAAGGCAGGTGCAGGTTTTGCTGATTTTTCCGAGGGGGAGCATATCGCAGTCGGGCCAACAACCTGTTTTAACGTGAGGCGCCCACTTTTCGCAGCGTTCGAACATATTTTTAAGCTTATCCCAGTGGTCCCAGAAGTCACCGGTCATTCGCCACATATTGGCGTTCTGTGACAGGTGGAAGGCTTCGTTTATAACGGCAGGACCGGGGGAGAGGGAGAGTACCATAGCTCTGCCGCAGTTGTCGATAGCCTTACGTATCATTTCGATTTCTTCCCTTGCGCTGTAGGGGTCGTGAGGCTTGAATTCGGTGTTTGCGATGTCGTCAACCTTTACGAAGTCGACACCCCAGGAGGCGTAAAGCTCAAAGATACTGTTATAGTAGGCCTGCGCGCCCTCGCAGGTGCGAAGTCCGTACATATCCGTGTTCCAGAGGCAGAGTGAAAAGCCCTGTGCGATTTCACGGGCGGTTTTATCCGTTCCCTTTACGGGTGTATTCTGATGTACTGCCTGACGGGGGATACCTCGCATAATATGTATACCGAACTTGAGTCCCATAGCGTGGATTTTATCGGCAATAGCTCTGAAGCCTACTCCGTTTGCCGAAGAAGGGAAGCGGTTTTCCGCAGGGATAAGGCGTGAATACTCATCCATACAAAGCTCGGTGAAGTTGTTGTAGAAATTGCTTGTGGCTTTCGGCTCGTACCACTGAATATCGCAGGTGATGTACTGCCAGCCGTAGTCCTTGAGATTATCGGCAACATACTGTGCATTGCCTAAAAGCTGTTCCTCGTTAACGGCGGCACCGTAGCAGTCCCAACTGTTCCAGCCCATCGGGGGAGTGAGGGCAAAGGTGTCTTTCTTAAGCATGGTGTTTCTCCTTTGAGTTTGATAGGGGTATTGTAGCATAGGTGAGGGGAAAAAGTAAAGAGAAGAATTTAAATGCAAAACACAAAATTAAATGTCGCTTTGCTACAAATATATCTTTTTGCCATTTTGGTCAATCGCATCACTTATGAGAGAAATTTATGATATGTCAGCTGAAGCGAATGGAGTTATCACTTCACGAAATATCTTGACAACGGTGACCAAAAGTAATAAAATATACCATAGAAAATTATACCCGAAAGGAAAATTACTATGAAAGCTATTGTAACAGTTATCGGCAAGGATACAACCGGCATCATCGCTGCAGTCTGCACTCTTCTTGCTGAAAATAAAATCAACATTCTCGACATCAGCCAGACCGTTATGGAAGGCTTCTTCACTATGACTATGCTTATAGATATGAAGGAGTGTGCCGTACCCTTTGCTCAGATCAGCGACAAGCTCAAGTCAAAGGGTGAGGAAATGAATCTGAACATCCGCGTTCAGCGTGAAGACATCTTTGATAAAATGCACAGAATTTAAGGGGGAAGAATTATGCACAGCCAGAAAGAAATTCTTTCCACTATAGATATGATTGACCATCAGCACCTTGACGTGCGTACAATCACAATGGGTATTTCCCTGCTCGATTGCGCAAGTGACAGTGTTGAGGTGACTGCAAAAAAGATTTATGAAAAGGTTACCCGCCTTGCAAAGGACCTTGTAAAAACAGGTGAGGACATCGAAAGAGAATTCGGTATTCCTATTGTCAATAAGAGAATTTCCGTGACTCCTATCGCTCTTGTTGCCGCCGCCTGCAAGGAGACGGATTATACACCTCTTGCCGTTGCTCTTGACGAGGCGGCAAAAAAGTGCGGAGTCAACTTCATCGGCGGTTTTTCCGCTCTGGTACATAAGGGAATGACAAAGGCAGACGAAAACCTCATCAACTCAATTCCCTCGGCTCTTGCTTCTACCGAAAGAGTGTGCTCGAGTGTAAGTGTTGCTTCTACAAAAGCAGGCATCAATATGGATGCCGTTGCCCTTATGGGTAAAATTATCAAAAAGACAGCCGATATGACCGGTGATCAGCATGGCTTCGGCTGTGCAAAGCTCGTTGTCTTTGCGAATGCCGTTGAGGATAACCCCTTTATGGCAGGTGCCTTCCACGGCATCGGTGAGGCTGAGTGCGTTATCAATGTAGGTGTAAGCGGTCCCGGTGTTGTTTATCACGCACTGCAGAAGTGTAAGGGCAAGCCTTTTGACATTGTGGCTGAAACTATAAAGAAGACAGCCTTCAAAATCACCCGTATGGGTCAGCTTGTTGCTACGGAAGCCTCACGCAGACTCGGAGTGCCTGCAGGTATTGTTGACCTTTCTCTTGCTCCCACCCCCGAAAAGGGCGACAGCGTTGCAAGAATCCTCGAGGAAATGGGACTTGAGTGCTGCGGTACTCACGGCACAACAGCGGCTCTTGCTCTTTTAAATGACGCTGTTAAAAAGGGCGGAGTAATGGCAAGTAACCACGTCGGCGGACTGTCGGGCGCATTTATCCCCGTAAGTGAGGACGAGGGTATGATAGAGGCAGCCCTTAAAAACGGTCTTACACTCGATAAGCTTGAGGCTATGACCTGTGTCTGCTCTGTAGGTCTTGATATGATTGCCGTGCCCGGTGACACATCTGCATCTACAATTTCGGCTATTATCGCTGACGAATCAGCTATAGGTGTTGTCAACACAAAGACGACAGCCGTAAGAATTATCCCTGCTGTAGGTATGAAGGTAGGGGAGATGGTTGAATTCGGAGGACTTTTAGGCTCTGCACCCGTAATGCCCGTACACGAATTTTCAAGTGAAAACTTTGTGCTTCGCGGCGGCAGAATCCCCGCTCCGATGCACTCACTTAAGAACTGATTCAGGTAAGCCGGAAGGGCTTACCTGAATGCAGAATGCAGAGTGCAGAATGCAGAATTAAGGGTCTGCGACGCATTGTAATGCCCTCTGTCAGCTTCTCTGACATCTCCCACGGGAGAATTATTAATCTGCCCACTTTTATTTACAACAAATCTATCTTTGCGGGAATTGATTTTAATAATAGTAATATCCGACCCGCGACCACAATTTTGCATTTTGCATTTTGCACTTTGCATTTACATGAAGGAAGGAATTACTTTGAAAATCATAGACATCATCAAAAGCGAAAAGCCGTCTCTTTCCATGGAGGTTTTTCCACCTAAAACAACGGATAATTTCGAGGTGGTGAGAATTGCGACAGAGAAAATCGCGGTGCTCAATCCCGACTTTATGTCCGTAACCTATGGTGCAGGCGGCGGCACATCACAGTTTACAGCTGACATTGCGGGTAATCTTCAGGATAAGTACGATGTCCCCGTCGTGGCACACCTTACCTGCGTTTCATCTACAAAGGACGAGATAAGAAAACAGCTTGATCTTCTTAAGTCCAAGGGTATAAAAAATATCCTCGCTTTAAGAGGCGATATGCCCGAGGGTATGAGCAAGGATCATCTTGACTACCACTATGCAAGTGAGCTTACAAGGGAGATAAAGGAGTATGGCGGCTTCTGCGTCGGAGGCGCTTGCTACCCCGAAAGTCACCCTGAAAGTGCAAATTCCATTGAGGATATAAAGCGCCTTAAAGAAAAGGTTGACGCAGGCTGTGAGTTTCTTACCACACAGATGTTTTTTGATAATAATCTGCTTTATAATTTCATTTACAGAGCCAGAAAGGCAGGTATTGACGTGCCTGTTGTTGCAGGTATTATGCCCGTGACAAATCCCAAGTCAATCAAGCGTATCTGCCGCATTTCGGGCTCGGCACTTCCTCAACGCTTTATCAGGATTGTCGACCGCTACGGAGATAACCCTGAGGCGATGAAGCAGGCAGGTATCGCCTATGCCACAGAGCAGATTATCGACCTTTACGCTAACGGTGTAAGAGCAGTTCACGTTTACTCAATGAACAAGCCCGATGTTGCCCGTAAAATTATGGATAACATCAGCGCAATCATAAAATAATCTTACAGAAAGAGTGGGGGCTGTTAATTTTCTGACAGCTCCCTTTTGAATATTATGAACGATAGTACGATTTATTCGCTTTCAGCAGGCTTCGACGAGGTCGGCTGTAATAAAAGACAGGCTATGAGGTTTCTCGGCTGCGGTGAAGAAAATGTCGGCGAGGAGCTTGACAGGCTTTACTGTGAATGCCTCGAAAAGGTGAAAAAGGATTGCTTTTTCAAAGCGGTGTGGAGAAAAACAGCTGTCAGCTTCTGCGGTGAGGATACGGTAGAGTTCGACTTCGGACGAATTACAAGTGCCGCCCTTTGTAAAAATCTCGATAAATGTAAAAGTGCATATGTTTTTGCCGCTACGGCAGGACACGGTGTGGACAGACTAATGCTCCGCTATAAAAACACCGATGCGGTAAAAGCCATGGTAATAAGCAGTATTGGCTCGTCCTGCGTAGAATGCTGGTGCGACCTTGTGAACGGAAAAATTACCGAAGGGAAAAAGGCAAAGCCGCGTTTCAGTCCCGGCTACGGCGGTGTTGAACTGAAGCATCAAATGGAAATACTCGATTTTCTTGATGCGGGCAGAAAAACAGGCATCACGCTGACGGATTCATTTTTTATGACACCGGTAAAATCCGTTACGGCATTTATCGGCATAGAGGAGGAATAACTGTGGATATAAAAAGTATTCTTAATAAAACCCGACTTTACTTTGACGGCGGAATGGGTACACTTCTTCAGGCAAGAGGTCTTAAGGCAGGGGAGAAACCCGAGGAGTGGAATCTTACTCACCCCGATGTTATAACGGAAATCCATCTTGATTATCTCAATGCGGGAAGTAATATCATTTCTTCTAACACCTTCGGTGCAAATTGCCTTAAGTTCGAAAATTATAAAGAGCTGATTGCCGCCGCAATAAAAAATGCAAGAGAAGCCATAAAGCAGTTTGACGGTGACAGAGAAAAGTGCTTTGTTGCCTTCGATATGGGTCCGACGGGTAAAATGCTCGAGCCTCTGGGTGATTTGCCCTTTGAAAGTGCCGTTGAGGTTTTCCGTAAGGCGGCAGCTGAAGCGGAAAAGAATAAGGCTGACCTTATCATAATTGAAACGATGAATGACAGCTATGAGACAAAGGCGGCAGTCCTCGGTGCAAAGGAAGGCTCGTCACTTCCTGTTTTTGTCAGCAACGTATTTGATGAAAGAGGAAAGCTGATGACGGGTGCCGATGCGAAGGCTATGATTGCACTTCTCGAGTCTCTCGGTGTCGATGCAATCGGTATGAACTGTTCACTCGGTCCGAAACAGATGCTTCCCGTAATAAAGGAGTA
The DNA here is from genome assembly GCA_045532935.1 of Acutalibacteraceae bacterium. Taxonomy (GTDB): domain Bacteria; phylum Bacillota; class Clostridia; order Oscillospirales; family Acutalibacteraceae; genus UBA6857. The sequence goes on along the minus strand of JAZSGW010000035.1, from coordinate 40,848 downwards.
TGTGAAGTATTCTTCCCTTCCTGTTATGGTAAGTCCTAACGCAGGGCTTCCTAGAAGTGAAAACGGCAGGACTGTCTTTGATGTTGAATCAGAGGAGTTTTCCGATATTATGGCGGAAATAGCACAGCTCGGTGTGGGTATACTTGGCGGCTGCTGCGGCACTACTCCCGAATATATAAGAAAAACCGTTGAAAAAACGAGGGATATAACCTTCAGAAAGGCGGAAAGAAAAGGTTACACCTTTGTTTCGTCCTATACTCACGCTGTTGAAATAGGCGGTGAGCCTGTCCTTATAGGTGAAAGAATCAATCCTACGGGTAAATCAAAGTTCAAGGAGGCTCTTCGCTGCGGCGATATAGATTATATTGTCGGTGAGGGTGTAAAGCAAGAGGAAAAGGGAGTACATATCCTCGACGTAAATGTAGGACTTCCCGAAATCGACGAGGATAAGATGCTCTGCGACAGTGTGAAGGCACTTCAGGCAGTGCTTGATTTACCCTTGCAGCTCGATTCCGTCAAGGCATCTGCACTTGAAAAGGCGATGCGGCTTTATAACGGTAAGCCTCTTATAAATTCCGTCAACGGTAAGAGAGAAAGCCTTGAAGAGATACTTCCCCTCGTAAAAAAGTACGGCGGTGTACTTATAGCTCTTACCATAGACGAAAGCGGAATACCCGAAACGGCTGAGGGCAGACTTGATATTGCAAGAAGGATTGTCCTGGAATGTGAAAAACAGGGAATTGACAGAAAAGACATAGTTGTAGACCCACTTGCTATGGCGGTTTCTTCTGATAAAAACAGCGGCAGGGTGACTCTTGAAAGCGTTGAGCTTATAAAAAGAGAATTGGGTGTAAAGGTGAGCCTCGGTGTGTCGAATATCTCCTTCGGGCTTCCGCAGAGAAATGTAGTAAATTCCTTCTTCTTCGCACTTGCCCTTGAGAGGGGACTTGACTGCGCCATTATGAATCCTGATTCTGTGCCTATGATGCAATCTTACCATTCCTTCAGGGCGCTTAAGGGACTTGATGAGGGCTGCGCAGACTACATAGCCTTTGCGGCAGAAAATGAGATAAGCTCTGTTAAAAAGGAAAGCAAAAAGCAGGCCGAAAGCGGAGATGCTCTTATCTATGCCATAGTAAAGGGTATGCGTGAGCCTGCATTCGAGAGAGCAAGGGAGCTTCTTGAAAGTGCTGATCCTATGGCGGTGATCAATGAGAAGATCATTCCTGCTCTTGATGAAGTCGGAAAGGGATTCGAGGAGAAAAGGGTATATCTTCCGCAGCTTCTGATGAGTGCAGAGGCGGCATCGAGAGCCTTTGAGGCGGTAAAGGCGAAAATGGGCACCTCCGATAAGCAGAGTAAGGGTAAAATTATACTTGCAACGGTTAAAGGGGATATTCACGACATCGGAAAAAACATCGTTAAGGTGCTGATGGAAAACTACGGCTTTGAGGTGATTGATCTTGGCAAAGATGTGCCACCTGAAAAGGTGCTTGAGGCTGTAAGAGAGCACAGCTGCAGTCTCGTGGGGCTTTCCGCGCTTATGACGACCACCGTTGAAAGCATGAAGGCTACTGTCGAGCTACTTAAAAAGGAGGCTCCCGAGGTGAAAACAATAGTCGGAGGAGCAGTGCTTACAAAGGAGTACGCTGATATGATAGGTGCTACAGCTTACGCGAAAGACGCTATGGATACGGTGAGACTTGCTTCGGCAGAATAATATAAAAACAACATAGTCCTTTATTTTGATTGACAATAACAGCCACGAATGGTAAAATATTTATAAAATAGTTGTTTATGGAAATAGATCGGAGGTTATTTTATGAAAAGAATTATTTCGGTTTTTCTTGCGACCTTAATGCTTTTTGCAGTTATGTCACCTGTTGTGAATGCTGCAGCTGCGGAGTCTCAGGCTACTCCGATAGTTTATCTGAGAGGAAACGGAGAAAAATTGTTTAATGCTGACGGCGAAGAGGTAGCCGCTGACATCGGAGACCTGAAAATTTCTGATGACGGCGAGGACGCAAAAAATAAGATCGTTGAAGCTGCTGTTAATATTCTCATTCCCTTCCTTGGTGAGGGTCTGATGAATAACGAGTGGGATAACTACGCAAGGGCTATTTATAACGAAATATCACCTTTGTTTGATGATGCTATCCTTGACGGGAACGGAAATCCCCGTAACGGTACAGGAGTGCACCCTGATGCACTTAAGAATTCAGAAGCCAATGCAGAGAAAAATTTAATAAGAAACGGACAGTACGGATACTTTGCATATATGTTCTGTTTTGACTGGCGACTTGACCCTTATGAGCACGTCGACAGGCTTCACAGCTATATAGAAACCGTCATGAAGTCAACCGGTAAAAAGCAGATTTCCCTTTCATCAAGATGTCTTGGTGGCAGTCTTCTCAATGCTTATCTCGAAAAATACGGCCATCTGGGACATATTAAAAATGTAATGTATTGTGAGACTCTTTCTGACGGCTGTAATGTTATCAGTAAAGGCTTCAGCGGACAGATAAATATTGACGCAAAGAGCCTTCAGAGATATGAAGGGCAGTTCACCTACTGCGATAAGATTGGTTTCGGTATCGGCTTTGAGGTTACGGAGATTGTTGATGAGATAATTATAAGTACTCTCGATGTTCTCACACAGACAGGCGTAATGGATACCTTCACCGGAAAAGTAGAGGAGCTTTATGCAAAGCTTTACAAAGCACTCATTCCTGCCATTTTCCATTCAATCGGATATGCTTCACAGCCGATTTACTGGACACTTGTCGAAGAGGAGGACTTTGACCTTGCTCTTGAGGTGATGTTCGGTGAAGAGGGCTCTGAAACAAGAACATATTTTGCAGGACTTATCGAAAAAATTCAGAATTACAGAGAAAAGGTTACATCTCAAAGAGAAGAACTTTACGAGAAGTTCAGTAAAGAATACGGTATCCATATCGGTGTTATTGCGAAGTACGGATTCCTTAACGCACCGTTTACGGAAGGTTATGACGATCTTTCCGACAGCCTTGTAAGCCTTAAGGATTCATCTTTAGGTGCAACCTGTGCCAAAATCGGTTCGACACTTGATGAGGAATATATCGAAAGAAGAGTCCTTGAGGGAAAGGGAAAATATATTTCTCCCGACAAGCAGGTGGATACATCAACCTGTATGTTCCCCGATACTACATGGATAATCAAAAATGTACATCACGATGACTTCGATCCCATATGCAGAGTTCTTGCAGAAGAATTCCTTAACGGAACGGAGGTCACCGTTGAAAATTCAAGCTTTGCAAGATTCCGTATCAATGATTACGATGCTATGACTGTTGAAGATATGACAGAAGAAAACTGTGCAGATCTCGAGTTTATCAACCGTGCTGAAGAAAAGCCCGATTTGATGACGAAGCTCGCTTCCCTGATGCGCTTCATAACAATGTTCTTTAAGGTTATCACAATGCTGATAAGGGGATCATTCGTTCTGTAAATAATTAAAGAAAAAAGGCAGCCCGATTCCGACAGAGATCGCGAATAAAGGCTGTCTTTTATGTTTGAGAGTAGATATTTTTAAGCTGTGGGTTAATCCTGCAGCTTTTTTTATGAAAAAATGTATAAAAATTAATTTTACCCATTGACAATTACAAAGGTGAATATTATAATAAAAACACAATAAAAGTGGGGAATTGGTCATACTTGGAGTCGAACAGAGGCTTTTAGTGGTGAAAAATCCGTCTCCGCTTGTGTTTTCATCTTTAAAGAAAGGAAGGTGCTTTAAATGTTCATCGGTACATACGAACACAATATGGACTCTAAAAACCGTGTTTTTGTGCCCGTTAAGTTCCGTGAAGAGCTCGGTGAAACTATATACTACAGACTCTACGCATCTAAAGAAAACCCTTCCATTCAGCTTTACAGCAAAGATGAGTTTGAAAAAGAGTTCAGCAACGCTGTTCCGAGTATGAATAATCAGGCAAAGAAAAAGAAGCTCCTTTCACCGATTTTCCTTACTGCTAATATAGCCTCCTATGACAGCCAGGGAAGAATTACCGTTAACTCTGTAATAGCTGAAAATGCAGGACTTGAAAAGGAATGTATTTTTGTAGGCTTCGGTTCTTATGTGGAGCTTATGAGTAAAAAGTCATATATTGCGAGTCTGCAGATGGTTTGCGAGGATAACGAGGCTGATGAAGCCGCCGTCGAAAAGGAAGCAGATGTTTACCGTGAGATGATGAGCGAGGGTAAATTCCTCGGCGTAGAGGTTGAGTAAGATGGAATTTTCACACGTAAGCGTACTGCTTAAGGAAACCGTTGACTCTCTGGATATAAAAAAAGGCGGCATATATGTCGACTGCACCTGCGGCGGTGCAGGACACAGCCGTGAGATACTTAAAAGACTCGGTGGTACAGGCAGACTTATTGCCATTGACCGTGACCCCGAAGCGATAGAGATTATAAAAGAAAGAATAGGCGGCGAGAGTAACGTAACCGTTGTTCACGCACCCTTTTCGGAGCTTTCCTCAATTCTTGCACGGCTTGAAATCGATAAGGTCGACGGTGTGATGGCGGACCTCGGGGTTTCATCGCATCAGCTCGACAAAAGTGACAGAGGCTTCTCCCTTCACAATGAGGCACCGCTTGATATGCGAATGAGCAAGGAGGGCCTTTCGGCTTACGATGTGGTCAATACCTATTCCGAAGGCGAGCTTACGAGGATTTTCCGTGTCTACGGTGAAGAAAAGTTCGCATCGAGAATTGCAAGAAATATAGTTTCTTTGAGAAACGAAAAGAAGATAGAAACAACGACAGAGCTTGCAGAGATTATCAAAAACAGTATCCCCGCCGCTACAAGAAGAACAGGCGGACACCCTGCAAGAAGAGTTTTTCAGGCAATCCGCCTTGAGGTAAACAAAGAGCTCGAGCAGATTGAAAACACTGTCGGAGAGATGTTCTCCTGCCTTAAGGTTGACGGCAGACTTTCAATCATTACATTCCACTCTCTCGAGGACAGAATAGTAAAAAAAGCATTCCAGCAGTTCTGTAAGGGCTGTGAGTGTCCCAAGAGTGCTCCCGTATGTATATGCGGTAAGACTCCTGAAGGGGAGCTTCCCTTCAAAAAGCTTTTGCCGAGTGATGAGGAGATAGAACTGAATCCACGTTCACGAAGCGCCACACTCAGATGTATAAAGAAAATCCGTTAAAAAAATAATTTCGTTAAAAATAAAGGAAGAGGTGAAGTCAAGTGGCACAGTACGCATATAATGATATTTTTGACGATTACGTGCCCACCCGTACAGCAAGACCCGCCTATGGAAACACAGCTCCGAGAGCCAATGCCGCTCCCAACAGAAATCCTTCACATAAGACAGCGCCTCAGAGACAGCAACCGCAGCTTACGAGAGTTGAAGGCACAAAAAAGCAGGGTATACTCAGTAAGAACAGAACCTTCAAGCTCTTTATGATTCAGACTTCAATCGTCCTGGCACTGTTTTTATCAATAGGAATTATGGCTTTTGTAAGCAAGATTGAGCTTAATAATGCAATAGCCAGACTTGAAACCCTCGAGGCAGACTACGAGCTTTGCCTTGAGCAGAACAATACGCTCAAATTCCAGCTTGATGAGGCAACCAAAGGCGTAGATATAGAAAAATTCGCCAAAGAAAGACTCGGCCTTGTAAAGGTGCCCGACACAAAAATAGGCGAAATCAGAATAAGCGACTATAGCTGACAGGATAATAAAAGCCAAGGGAAATGAATATAATTATTCGTGTAAAACAAACAAGGGACTGTTTCGTGCAGCCCCTGTTTTGCCTTTTTTGAAACATATTATATTTCCCGGGAGCTGATACTTTGCAACGAAAAAATGCAGACCGAAAGGCCGTAATAACAGGAAGTGTCAACAAAGATGCTGTTAAAAGAAGGGTAAGAGGAGCTTTCGGACTACGCACAATAATACTTTGCGGTGTAATGCTTTTTACTCTTGTTTTCGGCTGTCTCGGAAGAGTGGCTTATATTATGCTGTCGAAGGGCGAGGAGTACAGACAGCTTGCCGCTGACAATCAGCTGCGTGACACGGTGGTAAAGGCTGCAAGAGGTACATTCTATGACTGCAATATGACACCCCTTGTCACAAGTGTGCCTTGCCGTAACCTTTGCTCAAACAGCTACAGACTGAATCTTGCTTTGAAGAATTATCCCGATGAAAAAGAAAAATGTCTTGCCCGTATTTCAGAAAGCCTATCATCAGTTGTTTCTGAAGATGCTGAAAAGATAATCACCCTTCTCGAAAGAAGCTCCGACCCACAGGTGAGACTTCATAAAAATCTGTCAGACGAAGAGTATAAGCAGCTCGAGGATTTTTTTGCCGAACCCTTTTATGTGGGAAATGAAAAAAGCCTTGACCTGCGATTGTACTTTTATTACGAAAGCTCGCAGACGAGAATCTATCCTGCAAACAACCTGGCTTCAAAGCTGATAGGTGTAGTCAATGCCGACGGTGACGGAGAGACAGGGCTCGAAAGCTATTATAACGACACTCTCAAGGGTAAGGACGGCAGAATCCTTTCGGCAAGAGACTCGAGAGGAAACGAGATTTCCGATAGCTACGAGACTATAATCGACCCCGTAGAGGGTAACGGAATTGTTCTCACGGTGGATAAAAACATACAGACCTATCTTGAAAATGCTCTGTCAAAGGCACTTTCAAGGACGAAGGCAAAGGGAGTTTACGGTATCGTTGCCGATGTGAAAACCGGTGCAATCCTCGCTATGAGTGATAAGCCGGATTTTGACCTCAATAATCCCCGTGAGCTTTCTGAAAATACAGATACATCGGAGCTTTCACTTCTGACTCCCGGTACAACAGAGTACAGCGAAAAATACTCCGAGCTTCTTTTCAGGCAGTGGAACAGCTTCTGTCTGACGAGTAATTACGAGCCGGGCTCCACCTTCAAGATTTTCACCCTTGCGGCGGCACTTGAAGAGGGTGTCGCTACGGAAAAAACAGGCTTTAACTGCACTTCGTCCATACGTGTTGCCGATACGGTTTACCACTGTGCCAGTCATAAGGCTCACGGAAGTCAGACTCTCTGTCAGGGACTTATGAATTCCTGCAACTGCTTTTTTATTTCCCTCGGGCAAAGGCTCGGTGTGGAGAACTACTATAAATATTTCGAATCCTTCGGCTTTACCGAAAGGACGGGAATCGATGCGGCAAACGAGAGCATCTCCATCGTCCACCGAAGGGATAAAATGAGCATCGTTGATCTTGCGAGCACATCCTTCGGGCAGAGCGTGAGGATAACACCCCTTCAGCTTATCAGCGCCGCATCGGCTATAGCTAACGGCGGCAAGCTTATGAAACCCTTTCTTGTTGCAGGTGTTGTTGACAGCGAGGGCAGACTTATAAATAAAACCGAGCCTACATTAAGGCGCACCGTCATAAGCGAAAGCACAAGCGAAAAGGTAAGAGCTATGATGGAGTCGGTTGTCGGTGAGGGTACGGGTAAAAATGCCTACCTTGAAGGCTACCGTATTGCAGGTAAAACCGGTACGGCACAGAAGCTCGATTCGGGTAATAATACATATATTGCCTCCTTCGTTTCCTTTGCTCCTGCAAATGATCCGGAAATATGTGTGCTTATCGGCATAGACAGTCCGTCAGGCTATCTCACAAGCGGCGGCGCCCTTGCGGCACCCGTTGCAAAAGAGGTTATCGGAAGCACTCTTGACTATATGGGCTACGAGCCGCAGTATACAGAAAAGGAGCTTGAGCAGGTAAGCTTTACTGCACCGGAGCTTACGGGAATGCCCTTGTGGCAGGCGAAGAATATTGCCGCATCGGAGGGCTTTCAGATAAAGGTGTCGGGAAGCGGTGAAAATGTGGTTTCCCAGTTTCCCGAAAAAGGACAGCTGATTGCAAAGGGCGGAGTAGTGGTGCTTTACACGGATAAGGCAGAGGACAGTATTACCGTTACGGTGCCCGATTTCTGCGGTAAAACCGTTTCGGAGGTGAATCTTCTTGCGGCGGAATATTCACTTAATGTAATTTTTTCATCAGCCGAGGAGCAGACAGCTCTTGTTTCATTCAGTCAGAGTATTCCCGAGGGCACATCGGTGAAGGCGGGGACAACGCTGACCGTAAGCTTTACAAGCCGTGAAGTTGCGGCAGATTAACGGAGGAAAAATATGCTTATCTCTCAATTATTAAGAGCTATTGATATATCGTATAAAGGTGAGGATAAGGACATAAAATATATTACGGACGACTCGAGAAAATGCACCTGTGACAGTATATTTGTCTGCCACAGAAATGCAGGAAGGTATGTTGACGATGCCCTTTCAAGAGGGGCTGTACTTGTAGTTTCAGAGGATAATGTAAGTGAAAGCTGCGTTACGGTGAAGGACACGCGGAAAGCATACGCCCTTTTGTGCAGTGCATTTTTCGGCGATTGCCATAAGGGATTGCGGCTGATAGGTGTTACGGGCACAAACGGCAAGACCACAACCTGCTTTATGATTCACCGCATACTTACCGTAGCAGGTAAGCGTTGCGGACTTATAAGCACAGTTAAAAACGATACCTGCATAAACGAAAGTGAAGCGGTGCTTACAACCCCCGATTGCTTCGAGCTTCACAGAATGCTCAGTGAAGTAAAAAGGTCAGGCGGAGAATTCTGCGTGATAGAGGCATCTTCCCAGGGGCTTTCACAAAAGCGGCTTTACGGTCTTGAGTTTGAGGGTGCAGTTTTTACAAATCTTACGAATGACCATCTTGATTATCACGGCAGCTTCGAAGAATATAAAAAAGCAAAGCTCGGTCTTTTCGGCTGTGCAGATTTCAGCGTAATAAATTATGACGACGGAGCAAGAGAGGATTTCCTTTCCGCTTCAAAGGGTAAGACACTCACGTATTCTCTTCGTGATAACAGTGCTACCTACACGGCAAAAAGCATTAGCTGCAAGGAGCAGGAGACAGACTACGCCTTTGTCGGTGACGGAATAATCCACCGTATAAAGCTTAAAGCACCGGGTCTTTTCAATGTGGCAAATTCTCTTGCGGCGATTGCGGTGTGTATGGAGCTGGGAGTGAGCCTTTACGGCTGTGCCGAGGGCTTGCGGCAGTTTTATTCCGTAAAGGGTAGAATGGAGTTTCTTCCTGTTAACCGTGACTTTTCCGTCATAATCGACTATGCACACACCGAGGATTCGTTAAGGCAGAGCCTTCTTTTCCTCAAAAGCATAAAAAAAGGTCGGCTCATAACTGTATTCGGCTGCGGCGGAGACCGTGATAGGGAAAAGCGTAGTAAAATGGGTGAAATTGTAGGTGAGCTTTCGGATATTGCCGTGGTCACGAGTGATAATCCCAGACACGAGGAACCCGAAAAAATAATCTGTGATATACTTTCGGGAATGAAAAAAAGCAAAAAATCTGTCTATATTCACGAAAACAGAAAAAAAGCAATAGAATATGCCTTGAAAAGGGCGAAAAATAATGATATTATTTTTCTGGCAGGTAAAGGGCACGAAACAAGTCAGCAGATAGGTGACGAGAAGCTGCCCTTTGATGAACGGGAAATTGTAAGGGAGCTTTTGCCCGGTTGATTTTCCGTGAAAGATAAATTGAAAGGAATGTTTTAAAATGAACAGTATTATCGCAATCTCAATAAGCTTCGTGCTGTCTCTTATAGTGACGGCAGTTTTGGGATATTTTCTTATTCCCGTACTTCATAAGCTCAAATTCGGTCAGAATATTCTTGTGGATATAGGTCCGAAATGGCACGCTAAAAAGCAGGGTACACCTACAATGGGCGGTATAATGTTCATTATAGGTACTATTGTTGTTACTGCGCTTACTCTTATTATCTGCAAGCTTTCGGGATTTGATGCTTTCTCGCAGCTTGAGGTGCTTCGCAATCAGCAGATGACAAGACTTTTTGCAGGCATACTTATGGCGTTCTGCTTCTCACTTGTAGGCTTTGCCGATGACTACATCAAGGTAGTCAAAAAGAGAAATCTCGGTCTTACCGAAATCCAGAAGACAATTCCCCAGGTGCTTATTATCGCAGGTTATCTCGCATCTCTTGCAATAAGTGACAGCACAGGAATGTACATTCCTTTCTACGGTAAGCTCGCACTTGACAGCATTCCCGGAATGATATTCTTCTTCATTTTCGGTGTCTGCGTAATCTACGGCGCAATCAATGCGGTCAACTTTACCGACGGTGTTGACGGCCTTTGCGGCAGCGTAACAATCCCCGTAGGTGTTGCCTTCTGCGTAATGGGTCTTATTATGCAGAATACATCAGTAGGAATTCTCGGCGCTGCTCTTGCAGGTGCCTGCTGTGGCTACATCGTATGGAATCATTATCCTGCAAAGGTTATGATGGGTGATACGGGCTCTATGTTCCTTGGCGGTCTTGTTGTAGCTCTTGCCTATGCCGTTGAGTGCCCTGTAATTCTTCTTCCCGTAGGTATTATTTATGTTATCGAGGCATTGAGCGATGTTATCCAGATAGGCTCAATCAAAATCCGCAAGAAAAAGGTGTTCAAAATGGCACCTATTCACCACCACTTTGAGATGTGCGGCTGGAACGAAAAGAAAATCGTTGCCGTGTTCACTCTTGTCAGCACAATCGGTTGTATTATCGGTGTGGCTGTTATGTACTTTACAGTCAATAAATAATTCTGCTATTTACAACATAAGTTAAACGGAGGCTGTCCCTTTATGTCAATGTCCTTTTCAGGACGGAAAAAGACTGTGCGGACGTTTAAAGAAAAGCTTATTCCAAAAAACAGCTCATATTTTGCAGAAGGAAACATTGACCTTGTGTTTCTGTTCCTTGTGCTGGTGCTTTTCACCTTCGGAATAGTTATGATGTATTCGGCATCGTATGCTTTTTCCGAGGCTAATAAGGGTGGCTCCGATGTGCTTTTGAGGTCACAGCTTGAAAAGGGGTTTATCGGATTTCTGTGTATGGCGGTGCTGTCAAAGCTTGACTACAGAATCCTCAACGGCAGACCTGCGCTTGCGGTGTTTTTCGGCACAGTGGCGCTTCTCGTGCTCACTCTTGTGCTGAATATCGGTGCTACGGACAGTCAGACAAAGCGATGGATAAGCATCGGCCCGATACAGCTGCAGCCCTCGGAATTTGCCAAGTTTGCGCTTATAATAGTTCTTGCATATATGATAAACGTTATGCAGCAGCCGCTTATGAGCAAAATGAACCGACAAATCCGTTTCGAAAGGGGCAGAGATAATCTCACAAGGGCAGAGGAGAGAATATTCTCCTTCGGTACGACCTGCTTTCGTGCCTGTGGGCTTCTTGCAATAGTCATCTGTATTTTCTGCGGACTTGTTTTTCTTGAAAGCCATTATTCCTGCACGATTCTGCTGTTTTCAGTAGGAGTGCTGATGCTGTGGATTTCAGGCGCAAAGGGAAGGTATTTTGCCCTGGTTTTTGCGGCGGTAGCGGCAGTTGTGACGCTTGTGCTTCTTAAACCCGAGATTCTCGAAGGCTTTGGCTTTGCTTCAAGCAGAATCGAGTCCTTCATAAATAAGGACACCGCCGATGCGGACAGCCGTTATCAGACTCTCAACGGTCTTTACGCCATCGGCTCAGGGGGACTGCTCGGTGTCGGGCTCGGAAACTCCATGCAGAAGCAGCTTTATATCCCCGAGCCGCAGAATGACTTCATCTTCCCCGTAATATGCGAGGAACTGGGGTTTGTCGGTGCGGCGGCGGTGCTTATACTTTTTGCGGCAATTATTGCAAGAGGCTGCTATATCGCACTCAAATGCAGAAGCTATTTCGGTGCACTTCTTACTATGGGTATAATGATTCAGCTGGGTATCCAGGTGATATTCAATATATTTGTTGTTACTGATATTTTTCCGAACACGGGTATTTCACTTCCCTTTTTCAGCTACGGAGGTACGGCTCTTATTGTGCTTCTTGCCCAGATGGGAGTGGTGCTTTCTGTGTCGAGGGACTGTAACATTGAAAAAAGATAAGGACTTTAAACTTCATCAAAGGAGCGATTCAATATGAAAATTCTTTTTGCCGCCGGCGGTACGGGCGGACACATCAACCCTGCACTTGCAGTTGCAGGCGAAATCAGAGAGCGTTATCCCGATGCTGAAATTCTTTTTGTCGGCACAAAGGACAAAATGGAGGCAAAGCTTGTACCTGCTGCAGGCTTCGACTTTACAACCATAAAAATTTCAGGCTTTCAGCGTCAGCTTACAATAGAAAATATCATAAGAAATATCAAAACTGTATGGTACCTTCTCACCTGCTCGGGCAGAATAAAGAAGATTATCAAAGGCTTTAAGCCCGATGTGGTTGTAGGCTTTGGCGGATATGTCAGCGGTCCCGTTGTGCGTATGGCTGCTAAAATGGGTATCCCTACTGCCATTCACGAGCAGAACGCTTATCCCGGTATAACAAATAAGGCACTCGCAAAGCTGGTAGATCAGGTTATGCTCACAGCTGAAGAGGCCGAAAAGTACCTTCAGCCGAAAAATCCTCCTATTCTTACAGGACTTCCCGTAAGAGGTGAGATGCTCCGTGCTGACAGAGATCTGAGCCGTGCCGAGCTTGGTGTAAAGGATAATCAAAAGCTTGTGCTTTCCATGGGCGGCTCACTCGGAGCTGCAACTATAAATAATGCTATGCTCGACATAATCGCAGACAACTGTGATGATGACGGACTTTATTTCCTTCACGCAACAGGTCAGTACGGACTCTGGTTCGGTGATAAGCTCAAGGAAAAGGGTGTTGACCACGAAAACAGAAGCAACATTGAAATCCGCGAATACATAAGCGATATGCACAGATGTATGTCGGCGGCTGATGTTGTAATCTGCCGTGCAGGTGCAAGCAGTCTTTCGGAGCTTCAGGCTCTCGGAAAGGCTTCGATTCTCATTCCTTCGCCTAATGTTGCAGAAAATCATCAGTACCATAACGCTATGGCACTTGTAAATAAGGGTGCTGCTCTCATTATCGAGGAGAAGGACTTCACCAGGGAAAAGATGCAGGAGCTGTTCTCTTCGCTTACAAAGGACGACGCAAAGCGTCACAGTATTGAGGCGGCGGCAAAGGCTATGAGCAGTGCCGATGCGAAGGAAAAAATCGCTTCTACCGTAATTTCACTTATAAAATAAAGAAAAAATCACATAAAAAACGCTTTTTGCATAGTATGGGGTGAAAGGCGTGATTTTATGGAAGATACTATTGTTATAAAGGGCGGTAACCGTCTTGAGGGAGAGATAGAGCTTCAAGGCTCAAAAAACAGCTCCCTGCCCATACTTGCGGCAACGGTGCTCGTTGACGGAATAAGCGTTATTGAAAACTGTCCAGAGCTTACCGATGTGAGTGCCGCTATAAAAATACTCGAGCATCTCGGCTGTGTCGTGACAAGGCAGGGCAGTACCGTAACGGTAGACTCACGCTTTATTGTCCGTCACAGTATACCCGACAGCCTTATGCGTGAAATGCGCTCGTCCATAGTTTTTCTCGGCTCGATACTCGGAAGAAAAGGTCAGGCGAGGCTTTCCTCACCGGGAGGCTGTGAGATAGGGCTTCGGCCGATTGACCTTCATATAAGCTCCCTGAGGCTTATGGGGGTCAGCGTAGACATCAGCAGGGGACATATAAACTGTACACGGCGGGGCTTTAATTCCGATACGGTTATAAGCCTTTCCTTCCCGAGCGTGGGAGCCACAGAGAATATTATTCTTGCCTCTGCTCTCGGAGAGGGACGGACGGTTATTCATAATGCGGCAAGAGAGCCTGAAATCAGAGACCTTGCAGATTTTCTGTGTAAGTGTGGCTGCAAAGTGGAGCTCACCTCACAGGGTACGGTCATAGTCGAGGCTGTCAGTAAGGCTCATGGCACAAGTCACAGAGTAATTCCCGATAGAATAGTTGCCCTTACCTACCTTTCCTGCGTAGGTGCGGCAGGTGGAGATGTGCTTATAAAAAATACCGATACGGACGATTACCGTACGGTGTTGCCCTTTTTTGAAGGGGCGGGCTGTGAAATCACCGACAGCAAAACAAGCATAAGAATAAAAATGAACCGCCGACCGAAGGCACTTCGGGACATACGCACTATGCCTTACCCCGGGTTTCCTACAGATGCCCAGGCTCCGCTTATGGCTCTTTCTGCGGTGGCGAAGGGTAACGGCGTAATAGTCGAAAATATATTTGAGGGTCGATTCAAGCACGTAGGTGAGCTTGTGCGAATGGGCGCGAAAATCCGCCTTGAGGGCAGAGTTGCTCTTATCGAGGGCGTGGAGACTCTCTACGGTACAAGGGTGGAGTGTCCCGACTTAAGAGGTGGCGGAGCTCTTGTTGTGGCAGGCCTTGCGGCAAAGGGTGTCACCGAGGTCTGCAATATATCTCACATCGACAGAGGCTACGAGAAAATCGAAGAATGCCTCAGGGCTGTGGGTGCGGATATTGCAAGGGTGAATTGACAATTCACAATGAACAATCGCAGCAAAGCAGACGTAAAGGAAATACAGATTTAAAGATGAATTAAATCATCTGATATATAATAACAGGAAAGCCTAATACCAAGGATTAATTCTGCATTCTGCATTAAAAAAAGGGGGGTGTTCTTTTGGACGGAGAAAAAAGTAATATTTCCAGCACTTTCGGAAAATATAATAAAGAGAGCATCGGACAGGTGAAAAATGTTACTTCGGCTGATTGGGTGCCCATAAGCACAGGCGGAAACCGTACCGTGCCGGGACAGGGCACCGAAAGGCCGCAGAGACAAAATCAGGGAAAAAAAGCTGCAACGAAGAAAAAGGGTTCTTCCGCAACTAAAAAAGGCAGTAGTACGCAGCAGAAGCCTTCGAAAAAAGCGACATCAGGTCTTGACGGTATTGACCTTATAAGTACAGGCGGTAATGCTCCGAGGGGTAATTCTTCGAAGCCTGCTTCTACTGAAAAGAGAAAGGCCCCGTCAGCTTCAGCCTCTTCACCGAAGAAAGAAAAAGCATCAGCGTCCCGTCCTTCAGCCAAAGGCTCTCAACAGCAGAAAAACTCTGCAACCCGTAAAGTTGACCCACGCACTCCCATAAGAAAGGAGCAGCGTGATGACCGCAGAAAACAGCAGAAGCACGATGCAGGTGTAGAAAAGACCCGGCGTGATTATCGGGAAAGTGCCAAGGACGGCGTAAACCACGATGAATTCTGCAAGCAGAAAAACGAAACCAAACGCAAGAAAAACACATTCAGCCGTTTTCTTACCGTTGCAGGTGTGCTTATTGTAGCGGCTTTCGTAATAGGTGTTATCTGCTACAGCAAGGGAGCTCCCATCGAAAACATAATCATTGAGGGCAAAACCGTTTATTCTGATGAGGAAATCTATCAGGCGGCAGGTATCGCCAAGGGCAGAAATCTCTACGTCTTTTCCGAAAAGAAGGTAAAGCACGACATCACCACAAAGCTTCCCTATATAAAGGACGTGGTTCTCGAAAAGAACTATCCCGATACGATGATTCTCAAGGTGATCCCAACGCAGGATAAGTATGTTATTACGAGCTCGTCGGGCTGGATTACCCTTGACAAGGACGGTAAGGTTGTTTCTGTTAGCCGTGATAAGGTTGAGCCGGGAATGTACCGTATAGAGGGCTTTGACTATCAGAAGGTAAAGGAAGGCGACACCTACGTCCCCAAGGAAAGTAACGCCGAACGTTACAGAATTATGTGCGAAATGGTAACGCTTTTCGATAAGGCAGATGTCATTGATACCGCTGTAATCAAGCTTCACAATGTGGAAGATGTTGTTGTTGAGTACGACGGAAAGATAGCTGTATACTTCGGTAAGTGCGAGGACCTTGAGACGAAAGTGCCCGGTGCGAGCGGTATACTTGATATAGCCATAGCCAAAAATGCGAAGGGCTATATTGATATGCGTTATCAGGACCACGGCACCTTTACTCCGGGCGGTATGACAATTCAATAAACTATTAATCAACGGGTCACTGCAGGGTTAAACTGTCGGTGACCCTTGTGTTTATAAAGAGTTTTTCTTTTTTTTACAAAAAAATCATTAAAAAAAGTAAATCTTATACATTTTTGTTATTGTATTTTTTGTAAAGCCGTGATATAATTACGGAGATAATAAGTTATTGTGCCTAATTATAGGCATATGCGTATAATTCAGAATATTTTCAACAATAAATTTTTATAATAGGAGGAAGTAAAATGGGCTTCATTATGGACAACGAAAGCATCGCTTATAATCAGATTAAGGTTGTAGGTGTAGGCGGTGGCGGCGGTAATGCCGTTAATCAGATGGTTGAATCAGGCATCGTAGGTGTTGAGTTCCTTTCAATTAACACAGACAGACAGATTCTCGAAAACTCCAAGGCAACACACAAAATCCAGATCGGTGAAAAAGTAACCGGTTGCATGGGCGCAGGTGGCGACCCCGCTATCGGTAAGAAGGCAGCTGAAGAGAGCCGCGACACAATCGCAGACGCTCTTCGCTCAACAGATATGGTATTTATCACTGCCGGTATGGGCGGCGGTACAGGTACAGGTGCAGCTCCCGTTGTTGCAGAAATCGCAAGAGAGCTCGGCGCACTTACAGTAGGTATCGTAACAAAGCCCTTCAAGTTTGAAGGTAAAAAGCGTATGAAGCAGGCAGAGGACGGCATCAGAGAGCTTGAAAAGCACGTTGACAGCCTTATCGTTATCCCCAACGAAAGACTTAAGCTTCTCGGTGACAAGAGCCTGAGCATGAAGGACGCTTTCGGTCAGGCAAACAATGTTCTCTGGCAGGGTGTCAAGAGCATTTCCGATACAATCAAGGTTCCCGGTTACATCAACCTCGACTTTGCAGACATCAAGAGCGTTATGAAGGACGCAGGTCTTGCTCATATGGGTATCGGTCGCGGTAAGGGTGCAGACTGCGCTGCAGAGGCAACAAAGCAGGCTATCACAAGCCCCCTTCTCGAAACAGCTATCGACGGTGCAAGCGGTGTTATCATCAACGTTACTTGCTCATCAGATATGTCACTTGATATGATCGAGCAGGCAGGTACACTTATTTCCGATGCAACACATCCCGATGCAAACATCATCTTCGGTTCAGTATTTGACGAGGAGATGGGCGACGAGATGCTCATTACAGTTATCGCTACAGGCTTTGGAACAGGCACTGCTCCCGAAGCAGCTCCCGTTCAGCCCCAGACAGCCGCAGCACAGACTACAGCTCCCGTAAGAAACGCTGCTCCCGAATTCATCAGTCAGGCTCCCAGAGCTACAGTTGAAGCAGGCTTCACATCAGTAAGCCAGGAGGCTGTTGATTTCGCATCAACAAAATTCGGTCAGGGCTTCGTATCTGTTTTTGAAAAGGCAGCAGCTGCTTCAGCAGACAGCGCAGCTCCCGTTTCCTTCGGTGAGTTCACACCTATTCAGCCCGTAGCTCCCATTCAGCAGACTCCCGTTCAGCCTGCAGCACCTGCACAGCCCGCAGCTCCCGCACAGCAGGCTCCTGCACAGAGCTTTGACGTTATCGAAGCTCCTGCAAAGAAGACAGGTTCAATTTTCGACGATCCTGATGAAGACGAAAGCGATGTTCTCCCCGTATTCAAGGGCAGAAACATTTTCGGTAATAACTGATAATTAATTGGCTTTATATAAATATTAATTCAGGAGGATCAGAATGAGCGAATTAAAGAACAAATCAACAATACTCATTATCATTGCGTTGATTGTAATCTGCGGCGGCTCTTTTATCGGCGTAAGGGCACTGAGCAACAGTGCTGATGCACAGCTTACACAGCCCCTCTCTTACGCTACAGAGTCTACCACAACAACCACTACCACGACTATGCCTGTTTACGGCACAACACAGCAGGTTGCTGATATGAACCTTAATGTTCCCTCAACAAACCCTGCCGCAACAACAAACGGTGCCGCACTTACAACAGCATCAGGTAATCTTATCACAACCTTTGCTATGGTGCCCGGCGCAACAACAACCACGGCAACTACGACGGCACCTTCAACATCCATCACATTGCCGACATATCCCTCATCTACGGCAACAACCACAAGAAACCTTACTAACGCTACATCAGCTAATTCAGGTTCATCACTTCAGGATAAGGGTCTTGCAGGTTATCTCTTCAACGCTGACGGAAATTTCTTCTTCACAAGTGATGACCCTTGGCAGAGAAACTTCGGCTACAACCAGGCATTTGACACAGCGGCTCCCTTTGTAAGTATCTATATGGATACAATGAGACTCAAGTTCCGCTATCAGAACAAGGACTGGATGATTCAGTTCTGGAAGGGCCAGTACGGTCTTGCTTTTGTCGGCGCTGAAATCGGCGTTTACACAAAGCCCCTCGACAGAGAGGTTGACCACTACGATGCCGCAAGTGACGAAGATGCACTTTATATGTCAATGACAGGCTACCGTGATGATCAGATGATCTTCTCAAGAGAGTACACCAGATACTGGTGGTGCACCGGCTTTGTTCCCGGTCAGCTCAAGAAGTTCTCAGACCGTTCGGAAATCGCTGTTAAGTGCAGAATCACAGCAAGAGACGAGGATATGCTCAACAGCATCGTAAGCCAGCTTAAGGCAAACAACCTTGTCGACGGAAGACATTACACAGTAAGTGACCTTGATGTCTTTATCACATGGCAGTAATTTTTAAAAGCGAAAAAAGTTTTTAAAATCTATTGCAATATTATACAATATGTAGTATAATACATAAGATAAGTTGTATATTTACGGCTTTTGCCGTTTATATAAATATTATGAAAGGATTGATTAGAGATGAAAAAGTTTATTGGTGTTCTTCTTACCGTAATTCTTTGCGTATGCCTTACAGCTCCTGCTGCATTTGCTTCAGCTGAAGATGCACTTACCGGTGGCATTGGTGACTTAATCGGTGGTTTTGTTTCAGGCGAAAGCTCACTTGACTCACTTGATCTTGGCAGCTTTGACATTGGCGGCATCATCGGTAGCTTCATGCAGGAAGAAAAGGATAACGAAGAAACTGATACTCAGGTAAAAATCGAGCAGGGCTTCCAGAATGCTATGGATAAGGTATCTTCCGAGCTTGGCGGTTCAATCGACTTCAGCTGGTTAACAAGCACTCTTGATGCAGGTGTTGATACTGCTGCTGTTGAGGCTGCTGTTGCTGAAATCAGCGCAGACGAAATGCCCGGTCTTCTTACTGTTATTGCTGATGCATTCAGCGGTGCAGGTATTGATATGACTACCTTCAGTGTCAGCGAATTAGGTAAGTTCGACATTGAAACACTTCTTGGCGGTGTTGAAGAAGTTAAGCCTTCAGGCACAGCAACAGAAGTAGCTCCTGACGATTCATCAATGATTACAACTGACCTCGTTACAGGTATCCTTGATACTCTCAGAGGCGGTCTTACAACCGTTGGTATCGACACAGACGCTCTTCTTGGCTCATTAGGCGATAACGAGCTTATCAACTTCTTCGCTAACATGTACATCGGTTTTGTTGGCCCCGTTGCTGACGAAGCTACAACAGAAGCTACAGCTACACCTGACACAGGTGATTCAGCTTCAGTAGTTGTTGCACTTGCAACTCTTTGCATCGCTACAGCTGCAGCAGGCGTTTGCCTTAAGAAAAAGGAAGACTGATATCTTCCGGAAATTCAGTCTTCCCGGTTTATTTAACTTTTTTATAAAAAAGCTATATTAAAAAGAGCACCCGATAAGGGTGCTTTTTTTGTTGTAAAAAGCTACCCGTTTTGACGGGCAGCTTTGATTCTGAATTATATTTAAGTTATTTTTCCTCAACGAGGTCGATAAGCTCTCCAAGGGTGATATTCGGATTTTCGATACCCTTGAGTACCGCGGCAACAGCGTTTTCGTGCATCTTTTCTATCTGCTTTTTTGTGGAAAGCTTTGTGCGGTACATATAGCACATATTGATGCCGCCGTCCTTCGGGTCAGGCATTGAAATGGCATAAAGAGGTGTAAAGTATCTTTCGAGGTTATATGTTTTAAAGTCGAACATTACACCGTATTCGCTGGCTATCGGAAGAGGAATCCAGGAGAACATCATTGAATTCGGGCCCTGAATGGGGGAAAAACCGAAAAGGTCGAGAGACATCGTTCTTGCCTTGGTATAGGGGTATTCCATGTGTCGGTAAAGGGAGTTGCGCACATTTACCGTTTCGTCGATAGCGGTTTCAAAGGTGCAGTCTTCGTCAAAAACCGTACGTATCTGTATGGGTTGAGCGAGACAGCCGCACATATTCTTTTCTTTGACTGTCGACCTTTTACTGCATACGCTCATAAGTGAAAAGTCGTTGATTCTGTAGTTGACGGCGCTGCAGTGGGTGCGAAGTCCTATCTGAAGTACTGCCTCGGGAGAAATCTCCTTGACTTTGCAGTAGTCGAAAATCTTTTTTGCATCTTCGGGGGCAATATGTGATGTCACAAAGTCGCATTTGCTGTAAAGGGGATTATAGGCAAGGGGAACTCTTATATCGGGGTTCTTTTTCTTTTTACGGTATTTGTCAAGAAATTCGTGGCCGTGAACACCTGCGTAGAAAGGCTCGCCGTGTCTGAGAAAGTATTCCCTGTAGAATTTCTCGTGCTTTACCATTTTCTTTTTATTTGCAAGTCTTGCAAATTCTGAATTTATGTACTCCTCGTAGGAGGCAGGCTTTTTCGGCATTGGTTCGCCGAGGCAAAGTGCAGAATAAACCTGCAGTAAATCAAGGTAAAACATAGCGATGCCCATAGCGTCGATAATCATATGGGTAAAGTTCGTGTAGATGCCGCAGCCCTCTCCTGCGGTCTTGAAAAACCATATCCTATAGATTTCGCCTTTTTCAAATCTTACCGGCTTCGGTGCATCGTTACTGCAGAATTCCTCTTGCTCCTGCAGACTACGGAAATACTTCAGGGGGACTTCGTAGGTGTAGCTGTCACGGAAGTACTGCATAAGCTTGCCGTTCTTCTTTGTAAAGGCGAGACGCAGACAGTCGTGACGCTCAATCATAATATTGAATGCCTTACGAAGCACATCGAAATCGAGGTCGGTTTTAAGCGTGAATGAGGTGGGAATCTGTGCCATCTGCTTGTGTACGCTGAATCTGTGCATAAGATACATACACTCCTGAGAAGGTATGATTCCGTAGAGCTTTTTTCCGTTTTTCATTTTATAAATCCTTTCCGTTTTGCAGTTACATTACATCTTTAAGTGATGTGTCCTGCAAAATAGTGTTTACATTGTATAAGAACAAAGCATCAGTGTAGTTATCTTCCTCAAGAATACTGTCAATGCTTTTGGTCATATAACGTGGGTCGAGTACGGTTATTTTAGAAAAATAAGGGGTAAGCATAGGTATAAGGCAGTTAGCATAGGAATCTTTTATAAGGAGTAATTTGCGGTCGTTCTGCAAATCTGTAGTAACTGTAACCTTGCCGTAGTTACCGCCGAGAAAGACTTCATAATGATTCTTTTCACCGAGCTTTTCTTCAAAGAAGAAGGAGGTACACTTATCTTTTTCACCGCTGAAATCAATGAAAAACTTCGTTTCTTCGTCCTTGGGAGTACAAATTTCAACGTTGTCACGGGAAGAAGAGGAGGGGACCTTCGAGCTTAAGGTGCCCTTGAAGCTGTCAGAAACCGTGAAAAAATCATATTCGTCGGCATTGGTTTCTATTCCGAGAGCTTTTGCAATTTCAAGAAATACGCTGAAAGCGCCTCTTGTAGTCCAATGGTGGTCGGTCCGGTAAAATACCTGATGATTCCTTGATGCGGCAGTAAGAGCCGTTACAGCGTCAACGGTGGTGATTTCTTCTGCAAGCATATGGTAGAATTTTGCGATCTGTGCCTTCTGATTTTTGAATTCAACATATTCGGGAAGCTTATCTGCATTGATGTATGTGCTGTTAGGCACTAAAGTAAAGCATATGTCAAGCTCCCCGTTTTCCTTTGCAAAGGCGTTTACAGCCTGAAACAGAGCCGTGAGCTTTTTTGCATCAGGCTCCGAAGGGGAGTCGAAGAGATAGCCGTCCTTACCTATATATGCGCCGTTTTCCTTGTTTTTGCCAAGAATACGCTCTGTAAAGCTTTTGATGTAGTTAGCGCTGTCTCTCATAGGAAAATGGTCAGCAAGGTAATTTTCAGCGTTTTTCATAAAGCTTCCGTCATAGATGCTCTGCAAAGTCAGTACCGGCTTTGATGCGAGGACACGGTTTTCGTTTTCGCTGAAGTCCTTATCGGGTATAACTGTACTCAGAAACGGTACAGCTAAAAGTATCACAAAAAAGCTTAAGACAAAAAGAGGAAATACTATGTTGCCCTTTCTGACCGGCTTTTTTTCTTTTGGGATGTTTTTTTCTTCTGTATTCATTGATAGCTTCCTTTATGGGATTAGTTTGTAAAAATCAGAATCGGAAATATAAAAAAGGATTATAGGTTTCGCTTATCAGATAGGCAATACACAAAAGGAAAACGAGCATATATCCTACTGTAAGCCATGTTGTATTGATGCGGAAGTTCTTGGGTCGGGGCATTTTTTCGAAGAAGCCGAAGGCTGAAAGGCTCATAATTACTATAGAGAGCCAGGCGCCTGAAATAAGGTAAGAACCTGTACTGTCGATAAAGCTGTTACCTGTTAAGCCGAACATCGCTCTGATGTACATGAAGGCCTCTGCGAAGCTTTCCTTCGAGAAAAGAACCCAACCTATCATTACGAGAAGCATAGTGCCTGTGTGGCGGATAAATGCGGGAATCTTTTCAAGAATGCCTTTAAGAAGGAACTTTTCTGCAAGAAGGAGAACACCGTAAAGTGTACCCCAGGCGATGAAATTCCACGCCGCACCGTGCCACAGACCCGTAAGAGTCCATACGGTGAGAATATTAAGAATATTGCGTGATACGCTTACTCTGTTGCCGCCCATAGGAATATAAACGTAGTCTCTGAACCAGCTTCCGAGGCTGATGTGCCAGCGTCTCCAGAATTCGGTGATGCTTTTAGCTTTGTATGGGAAGTTGAAGTTTGCAAGGAAGTCAAAGCCGAGCATTTTGCCAAGGCCTACAGCCATATCCGAGTAGCCGCTGAAGTCAAAATAAATCTGCAGAGTGTAGCAGATAATACCGAGCCAGGCGGTGCTTACGCTGATGCTGCTTGCATCAAGTGCACTTACCTCGGTGTAAAAGGCTCCTATAGTGTTTGCGAAAATAACCTTTTTACCGAGACCTCTTATAAAGAAAATGATACCTGCCGCAATTTTCTGCTGTGAAATGCGGCGGTCTTCAAGCTGCTTTTCAATCTGTCCGTACTGTACAACGGGGCCTGCGATAAGCTGCGGAAACATAGTGATATAGCAGGCGAAGGGGATAATCTTTCGCTGTGCAGCAGTGCCGCGGTAAACATCGACTATATAGGAAATAATCTGGAAGGTGTAAAAGGATATGCCTATGGGAAGGGCAGGGGCAGTAAAGCCTGACTCAAAGGAGAAAAGTGAGCATATACTGTCAACGATGAAACCTGAATATTTAAAAAATCCCAGGGCAAAAATGTTGAAAATAAGACCGAAAATGAGGATAGCTTTCTTTTTTGCAGGATCGTCTCTGTGCATTTCAATATCGATGCCTATAAAGTAGTTGAAAAGTATACTGAGTATCATTAAAAGGACATAGACAGGCTCGCCCCATGCGTAAAACAGGAGGCTTGAAATTAAAAGTATGATATTCTTTTTTGATAACTCCTTTTTCTCGTTACCCGGAAAAAATCTGATATAATAAAGGATAAGGGTGACGGGTAAAAAGGCGAAAAGAAAGGTTGCGCTGCTGAATACCATAAAAATTCACCTTAAGAAACAGATTATGAGACAGCTCTGTTAAATTCCGAGGCTACTGTCTGTGGGTCATTACCTACATAAAAAAGAATATATCCGCCCTTTGAAGCCAGTACGTGAGAGGCGAGCATTTCCTCTTCCCTCGGAGCGTAGGATTCAAAAATCTGCTGTTTTTCTTTTGCGTAGCTTCTGATTTTTTCCTCGAAGCTTTTTTGAAGCGAAAGGTCATCAAGAGAAATCAGAAGAATCTCCCGTACGTCCATAACGGATTCGCTGTGATAGTAGACAAAGCCTGTTATTACCTCGGTGTCAAGACCGAACTGTGTTTTGACGGCAAGTGTATCGCCTTTTATAAGCCCCTCAGGGTCACAGACGCTTATAACAGCACTGTGCACGTCCTTGAAAGGGGTGTCGCTTTTTTTTTCGCCCGAGCCGGCATATATAACGAAGGCTATAAGCAGGAGCGTGCAAAGTATCTCTCCGAGCCTTATGAGTTTTTTTCTGTTCATCCTATTATCCCCTTGTTTTCAACAATGTAAGGAAGCCAGACGTCCGTATAAAAGCCTAAAGAAAGGTGGGTTCCGTCATAGGCATAATAATCCTCGTTTCCTTTGAAGGCTTCCGTAGAGTCGAGAAACTCAACACCGATACTGTCACACATAGCAGAGAGAGCCTTATTGTAGTCACCGATCTTCTTGAAGGGAGCTCCGGTTTCTACGGTGGTATCTACGGGGAAGATTCCGCTTATGATGATTCGTGCGTCGGGGAGACTTTCCTGAATTTCAAGGATAATCTCCGAATAATCTACAATGAAGCTTTCAAGCTGTGACTGCTGGGTTGAAATCATATTGAGACCGTAGTGGAGAATAATGTTCTGCGGGTTAGTAGCAACAATGTAGGAGATGTTGCTTCTTAAGTGAGAGAGGTTAGCGCTGACCTGAGTTGCAAGCATATCATCGTTGAGAACACCGTAAATCTCAAGGCTGTTTACGAGGGAGTCACCGGCAAAAAAGGTGTCAGAAAAAATCTGCCTGCAGGAGATTTCGTCATTTTTCAGCTTTCGTAGAGTTTCCTGAATCTGTTCTTCGGTAGCACCACCGTACTGCTCAAAGCGTATTTTTTCAGCCTCACGGATTTCGTTTTCTATATCTTTGGCGTTTCCGACATATTTTTCGAAAATGCCAAGGTTAATTTCGGTGTCCGATCCGTAATCGGGGGAGTTATTGATAATCTTGCCGAGGTTAACAAGCAGAAGCATAACAACCGTAAGTATAACAAGGCCGTAAGCGACATTTTTCTTCATAATACACCTCGATAATACAAAATAATACAATTATAAATAGTTTACAACTTTTTGCCCGCTAAATCAATAGATTGGACCCATAAATAAAAGTAAATTTTTGTTAATAAACAGACAGTATAATTCACAATCAGCAATTTTCGAAATTATGGGAGACTCTCCACCTGTGTCGGGTTTATGACAGCACGCAAAAGATATGATTAGCCGTATCGGATATGAGAGTGAACAAAACAAAGAAAAAGTGCATTTTTTGGAAAAATGTATCACTTTTTGTTGACAAATTATCCACAAAAGATATAATTATTTTATAAATAGTTTACATTTTATTTGAAGGAGAAGGATAAATATGAGAAAAATTATCGTTGCAGGTGCAGGTCACGGCGGCTTATCAGCAGCAATCAACCTTGCAAGAGACGGCTACGATGTAACCGTTATCGAAAAGCAGAAGAGAGAAGAGATGGGCTACAACTGGGAAGATGCTATCGAGCTTGCGGCTTTTGATTTTGCAGGTATAGAGCGTCCCGATGAAAGCATTTACATAAAATCCCATCATATGGCATATATGAGCCCTAACGGAAAGCACGTTCTTCATATGCCCTATGATAAAGGCATCGGCAGACGTGTGCATATGGAAAGAAAGGGTCTTATCGCACATATGCTCTGCGAGGCTGATAAGGCGGGCGTAAAGCTCCGTTTTGAGACATCAGTTGTCGGTCCTGTAATTACGGGTAACAAGGTAACCGGTATTAAAATTATTGACGCTGATGAGGAGGTTATTCTCGAAAGTGAGCTTCTTATTGATGCGGCAGGTATGGACTCTGTAATCAGAACACAGCTTCCCGAATCCTTCGGTATTGTAAAAGAATTCGAAGACAGAAATGTTTTCAACGCTTACCGTATCTACTTTGATAACACTACCGGTGCTGAAACAGATCCTCCATATAACGTAACCTTCTTCCACCGTGATAAGCCGGGCATCAGCTGGACTATCGTTGATAAAAACTTCGTTGACATCATCGTCGGCAAGTTCAAAATGAAGGGCGAGCTTACAATGGAAGAAGTAGAGGATTCCATCAACGATTTCAGAAGCAGGTACCCCTTCATCGGTGAAAAGGTGCTTCGTGGCGGTGAAAGAATCGAACGTATCCCTATTTCGAGAATGCTTCCCAAAATCGTTGCCAACGGCTATGCCGCAGTAGGTGACAGCGCAGGTATGACAATACCCTTGAGCGGCAGCGGACTCGTGTTGAGCATTATGGGCGGTAAGTATCTTGCCGACTGTGTAAAGAGTATAGGTATGGGTGAATTTTCCGAGAAAAACCTCTGGAAATACGAGTACAATTATTTCCAGGAGCAGGGTCAGAATTATCTCCTTCTTGATGCGTTCAAGAACTTCTTCACCTATGTTACGGCAGACGACATCAACTACATACTCAGAAAGAAGATTCTTACCGAGCAGCAGTTCTCCGTTGCAGACGGTGAGCCTCTTGTTCTTCCCATTAAGCAGCTTTTACACATCGTACTCAACTGCGGACCTATGATTAAGATTGTGCCCCATCTTGTGGGCGCTCTAAGTGCAGTTCCTCTTACTCCCGTTATCGCAAAGACGATGCCCAAGGAGTACGACGAAAAGAAATTCCTCAAGTGGAAGAAGCTGTATCTTTCACTGTAAAATAAGCAACACAGCTCCCGGATTTGCAATTTCGGGGGCTGTTTTTTTGTTGTGTATGTCGGTTTCGGGCTTATATCAGAAAAATAGTGTGACACTAATTATCAATACCCAATATATGGTGGATTTTTTACCTGATTTTGTTTCGAAAGTATTGAAATTTTTTAATAATATGTTATAATTAAGAAAATAATGGGAGGTTATTATTATGAAAAAAATTATTTCATTTACTCTTGCTCTCGTGATGCTTTTTGCAATGGCAGCACCTATGATGAACGCATTTGCTGCTGAAAAGCTTATCACAATTTATGTTGAAGGCTATGGCCACAACCTTTACAAAAACAACATTGAATCCGAAGAAAACAGAATTTACGACATTGATGCTGACATCGGAGCTATAGTTTCCGAGGTACTCAGACCCTGCCTTGAAAAGCTTGCATTAGGTCTTCTTACCGATGATTTTGATGACTATTGTGACGAGCTTTACAACGCAATGGCTCCTCTTTACGAGGAAGTACGTCTTGATCCTTCAGGCGAAGCTCTTGACGGCTCGGGCTTCGGAGGAAATATGCTTACAGACGGTTATAGCGTAAGATATGACAAGGGCCTTTCAGGCGGAAGAATTACCTTCGAATACGATTGGAGACTTTCTCCTATTCATAACGCCGAAATTCTTGAGCAGTTCATCGACAGAGTGTGCCGTGAAAAGAGAGTTTCAAAAATAAATCTTATCGGTCGCTGTCTTGGCGGTAATATCGTCAACGCTTACCTTGAAAACGGAAGCAACCTCGACAAGGTAAATAAGGTTATTCTTTTCATTCCCTCAACAATGGGTATTTCAACAATCGGTGCAGTATTCTCGGGTAATGTTGTTATCCAGTCCAAAGCCGTTGATAATATGGTTGATTACCTTGTTAACGGACGTGAGATCATTTCTGACCCCAC
This sequence comes from Acutalibacteraceae bacterium, assembly GCA_045532935.1. Taxonomy (GTDB): domain Bacteria; phylum Bacillota; class Clostridia; order Oscillospirales; family Acutalibacteraceae; genus UBA6857. The sequence goes on along the minus strand of JAZSGW010000035.1, from coordinate 13,096 downwards.
AATGCAGGATCTTATCACAACAGCTGTTTCATTACTCGAATATGCAGAGGCTCTCGGTCTCGGTCTTGATGCTCTTACATACATTATTGAAAAGGTAAAGGATAATATCATTCCCAGACTCGTACGCGATACCTATGGTTCATTCCCTTCGTTCTGGGCTATGTGTCCTGTAGAAGATGTTGACGCCGCTGTTGAATTCTGCTACGGTACAGACGAGCTCAAGGAAGAATACAAAGGCACAATCGAAAAGATTTATGCTTTCAAGGCTATCCAGGAAAACGCTTACGATGTAATGAAGGCAGTCAAGGCACAGGGTATTGATATTATGGTGCTTTCAAAGTACAATCTTCCTTGCCTTCCCTTCTCAGAAGACGGACTTGCACAGAGCGATAACCTTGCTGAAACCTACAGAACATCTTTTGGCTCTACTTCACCCGAATTCGGCAAGACCTTCACAGAAAGTTATCTTTCTTCAAAGACTGAAGATGAAAAGAAGTTCATTTCTGCTGACCTCAAGGTTGACGCTTCAACATGTCTCTTCCCTGAAAAGACATGGTTCATCAAAAACAGCTCTCATGCAAAGTTCCCTGATTGCATTGATGCTCTTCTTGATGCTTTCCTTCTCAGTGATGATATGACTGTTTTCAATAATGAGACATATCCCCAGTATCTTGACTGTGACGAGGAAGCAGATATTCTTACACCTGTTACAGGCCTTGATAAGGCAGAGCCTGAAGAGGGCAGCAACGAAGAACGTTTCTCGATCTTTATCCGTTTCTTCACTGCAATTATTAACTTTTTGACAAAGCTTTTCAGAGGCGAGCTTGATTTCAGTTTTTCCATATAACGGAAACACTGATACAGAAAATTTTTATTAACAATATTAACAGTCGCAGAAATATATATATTTCTGCGACTGTTTGTTGTAACGGAGCTTTTTACAGGCGTTTACGGGAAGATGCGGCGGGGAGGCACTTTGGCTTTCCTGCGGAAAGCCAAAGGCACAGATAAAATCCGGTTTCGGATAAGGAGAAACCGGATTTTATCTGTGTAAATGCGCCAGAGCGCATTTTGCCTCCCCGCATTTTCCTTTTGCTGTTATTGTAAAAATGGGGTAGAGTGCATAAAAAAGCCATCGGGATTCGATGTCCCGATGGCTTTGAAAATTAAGTAATAAGCTTCTTTTTCAGCTATCAATAGTCTTAGCTGAAGGTGAAGTATACGTCGAGTCCTGAATTGCTGTAGCTGATATTGTTTTCTTCAAGAGCAGCCTTGATGCCTCTGAGCATCTCGTAGTCCTTTGCGGTGATTCTCATATCAAGCTTGAGCACGGAGAAGTTACCGAGCTTGTTACCGGGAAGGAAGCCTGTGCACCACCAGTAGTAGCCGTAGGGGCGGGTGAAACGCTGCTGCCATTCGCCACGTCTGTACTCGTTGAATACCATAGACATCTTGAGCATCTCGTCGTCGGAAGCACAGTCATAGTGCATAAGTGCTCTGTCCTTGGGTTTTGTATACACGCCTACCTCTGCACCGTAGAAGATAAGACCGTATTGACCCTTCCATAACTGAATCATCCAGTCTTTATCGCCGTAGGGGAAACGAAGACGTACAGTATCGAAGTTTATAAGGCTGAGAGGAGCTGCTGTGTCAAAGATTGAGTTGTAGCCGATGTTTCTCTGCCAGGGGTCGTCAGAGGTGTAGAAGTATTTGCCTGCGGGGTCATAAAGATAACCGAATACACCGCTTTTCTCCATTTCCTCGCTGTAGATGCTATCATTTTCATCGCTGTGAAAGTTAACGGTAATTGACTCGCAGAAGTCGCTGTAGAATTTCTTTCCGGCGGTTGCTTTATAGGCACGGATCTTGTATTTGTAGTGGCTTGTCTGTGTAAGACCCTTGACATTGTAGGTGGTTGCGGCAGTTGCTGCAAGGTATACCCATTTGCCGTTGATTACATCATAGGTGTAAATTTCATAGCCCGAGACACCGCCAACCTTGTTCCACTTGAGGGAGATTCCTCCGCTGCTGTTTTCGGCGCCCTGAAGACCTGTGGGAGTTCCGGGCTTCGCAAATGCCCATACAGTGTCAGAAAGCGGGCCGAAGGTGTAGCCGTTTGCGGTTTTAACGTAAGCTCTTACTACATATTTGTAGCTGTCAGTACGGTTCTTGGCGTTAATAACTGCATAATTTTTGGTGGTTTTTCCGAGGCTCTTCCATTTTCTTGCAGTCTCGTCGTAAATGCCTACCTGATAGCCGTCAGCACCGTTTACTGTATCCCATTTAATGCGGTAAGCCTTTTCGTTGAAGGCATCAAGACGAAGGTTGCTTACCTTCGAAAGACTTACAGCTGCCTTTGCTGTAAGGAAATCTGAAGCCTTACCGTAGGCAACGGCTGAACCGTTTTTAGCATAGGCTCTTACTGCAAAGATATAGCTTGTACCGGCGTTAAGGTTATTTACCGTATACTCTGTCGAAGCTGTTACAGCGATACGGTCGTATTTTTTTGTGGAGGGGTTATGCTGATAAAGAGCGTAGCCCGTTGCACCGGTTGCTTTATCCCATTTGAGGGAGATACTGCTTTTGTCCGATTTTGTAACTTTAAGGTTGTTAGTAGCGCCGGGAAGAGTAAGCACCTTGATAATGTTTGACGCTTCACCGTAAACGTATTTACCGTCCTTGACTTCGACGGCTCTCACACCGTAGGAATAAAGTGTACCTGCCGAAAGACTCTTATCAGTGAAGGTGAGTGCGGTTGTGTTTTTGATGCCAACCCATTTTTTAGTTGAGGTGTTGTATCTGAAGATTCGGTAACCGTCAGCGTCGTCTGCCTTTGACCAACTGAGGCTGATGCTGTTTTCTGTAACAGCTGTTGCCTTGAGACCTGAAGCTTTACCTACGGCTGATGCGAAAAATCCTGAGGATACACAGGAGAAAACAGTAATCAACGCGAGTAAAAAGCAGAGGATTTTCTTTGATGTTGTCTTCACGTAATCACTCCTTAAGGTTATTTTTGCCTTTTATCAGGCAAGCTTTACGCCGCCCTTTCTGATTGAGAGCACGTAGCAGGAATCGTCTCCGAAAACGCTCTTCATAGCGTCGGTGTATTCCTTGACAAGCTCATCGGGAACGAAGGCCTGAATAGTACCTGCGAATCCGCCACCGTGAACTCTCCATGCGCCCTTGCCTGAAAGAAGCTGCTCGCTGATGCAAAGAGCGAGGGAAAGAGGCTGGTTTGAAGGATTCTTGCAGGTGTAAACATTCTGGTTGTACATATATGATGAACGTCCGCTTGCGATGATAAGCTCTTTGAATGCCTCAAAGTCGTTTTTGAGAAGTGCGGCTGTCTGTGCGATAACCTTTTCGTTTTCACCGAAGAAGTGAAGTGCTCTGAGTACCGCTCTCTCGCCGAGCTTTTCGCTTAAAGCTGCAGCATTTGCGATAACGTCCTTCTTTTCTACCTCGCGAAGCACCTTTTTGCCGAAGAATTCAGCTACGCTTTCCATTTCACTTCTTACAGCGGCATAATCGTCAGTGAGGTTTGAGTGGCTGCCCTTGGTGTCAACGATTACAAGGCTGTGACCTGACTTGGAAAAATCAAAATCAATAGCGTTGATAACGGGCTTTGCGGTGTCCTCAAAGTCGATTGAAACGAAACCGCCTACAGCACATGCCATCTGGTCAAGAAGACCGCAGGGCTTTCCGAAGAATACATTTTCGCTGTACTGTGAAATTTTAGCGATTTCGGGCATAGGCACCTTACCTTCGTTGTAAAGGTGGTTGAGGATTGTGCCTACAAGTACTTCGAAGGCTGCTGATGACGAAAGACCTGAACCTGAAAGCACCTGTGAGGTTGTTGTAGCATCGAAGCCGCCGACGTTGTAGCCGAGCTCTTTAAAGCGCGCGATAACACCTCTTACGATTGCCTGGCTCTTACCGTATTCCTTGCTGTCAGGCTCAAGCTCACTGCAGTTTACAACGTCCATGGGGTATCCTGCTGATTTTACTCTTACGATGCCTTCGTCATTTTTTGAAGCAACAGCGATAGCGTCAAGGCTGATACCAGCTGCAAGAACGAGTCCGTGGTTGTGGTCTGTGTGATTTCCGCCGATTTCGCTTCTGCCGGGAGCAGAGAAAAGATGCACCTCTCTGTCGTCGGTACAGGCATAAAGCTCTTCAAAGTCAGCGATAATTTTCTGGTATCTGCTGTAGTGCTTATCGAAGGTGTCAGCCTTGTATACAAGTGAAAATTCGCTGTCAAGCTGTTTGTTTTTAAGAAGCTCCTTCATTTTGATGAGTGTTGCCATTTTAAATCAACCTTTCTTTATGTTAATTATTGCTTTACTTTTTTCTTTTTGATTTCATCGATTGCACCGCCGAGACTGAAAAAGATTATACCCGAAAGAAGCAGCAGGGGAATAAAGGGTACAACGAAGCTCGCAGATGCGGGGTCAAAAACATTTCTGCCGATAATTATGTATGTCGCAAGCTTATACAGTATACCTATATCGGAGATAAGAACAAATTTCCAGACAGGCATATCCGTCGTGCCGTAAAGGCAGCTTACAGCATTAATGGGGACGCTTGGCAGAAGCCTTGTAAAAAACAGAACTATGCCGGAGCCGTGCTTACTTTCCTCAACGAGTCTGTGCGCTGTGTCGTAGCGCTTGAGGATTTTTTCGGCATTTCCGCCACCGTTGGTCTTGCCCCAGAAAAACTTCAGCATAAAGAGCAGGCTTATTCCGATAAGATTTATCAGCAAGGCCTCATACCATTTGAACAGCACCGCACTTGCGACGCATATACACGAAACGGGAAACCAGGGAAGTACGCCTTTGAGCAGGTAATTGAACAGAATTATAATTACCGCCAGAGGTGTGGCGCCGTAGGTCTCAATCCATATTTCGAAATTTTCAAGGGTAGAGGTGTATCTGTTGTACCAACCGATAAAAGCCTCTGTGCTGAAAAGTCTGAGAAGGAAAAGCAGTGCGAGCACCGTCAGAAAGCATATGAAAGACATAAATCTGAAGGTGTAAGCCAGGGACTTTTCTTTTTTCAAATCCACGCCTCCTTTTCCGTGTTACATAATTACTCATTTATTATTGTATAATAAATAAATTCAATCGTCAATGATTTCGGGAGAAAATATAAATCAAAATTGAAAAAATTGTTGCAGAAAATGCGATCGTGACAGAAAATCATAAAAATATCCTCTTCGCCCTTTGTCAAAACAATTTATTAATTATAGTGACAAAAGGGGAAATATATGATAAAATAATCAAGAAAATCATTTTATTTCAGGAGGATAAATATGAAGCTTGTAATTCTTGACGGATACACAGAAAATCCGGGTGATCTCAGCTGGGATTGGCTTGGTGGCCTTGTTGACGAGTACACCGTATATGAAAAAACCCCCGAGGAGCTTATCCTCGAAAGGGCGAAAGATGCGGAAATCGTCGTAACGAATAAAACGAGACTCACCCGTGAAACTCTTTCACAGCTTAAAAAGTTAAAGTACATTTCTACTCTTGCAACGGGATATAATGTTATTGATATTGATGCCGCAACAAATCTCGGTATTACCGTTTCAAATATTCCTGCCTACAGTACTGACGGTGTGGCACAGCTTGTATTTGCGCTGCTGCTTGAAATGGTAAACAGTGTCGCTATTCATAATGACAGCGTAAAGAAGGGTGAGTGGGCAGCTTCGGAGCATTTCTGCTACTGGAAAACACCGCTTACGGAGCTTTCAGGAAAAACCTTCGGTATAATCGGTTTCGGTAAAATCGGCTCTGCTGTAGCCGCTATTGCAAATGCCTTCAAGATGAAGGTCATTGCATACTCTCCCAACACAAGAAGCTACAACGGCTTCGGAAGTGTGGATTTTCTTACTCTTGACGAGGTTATAGCCTGCTCTGATGTGATTTCTCTTCACTGTCCTCTTACTGAAAGCACCAACGGACTTGTGAATATGGATTTTATTCGTAAAATGAAAAAGGGTGCATATATTATCAACACTTCAAGAGGTCCTGTGCTCAACGAGGCAGATGTACGCAAGGCGCTTGACGAGGGGCTTCTCGGCGGAGTAGGTGCAGACGTGCTCTTTACAGAGCCTCCTGCGGCAGATAATCCTCTTGCTTCTTCTGACAAGACGGTTATAACACCACATATAGCCTGGGCAAGTCTCGAGGCAAGAACCAGACTTATGAACATTTTCAGAAGTAACGTGGAGGGCTTCATAAAGGGTGAGCCTGTAAATACTGTTAATTAAAGTGAGTGATACAGTCAAGTCGCGGGGAGGCCCTTTGACTCAGGTCAAAGGCACGACCGCAAAAAAAAACGGTTTCTTTCCCCGAAACCGTTTTTTTCGCGGCCGTGGCAATGCTTCGCATTGCGCCTCCCCGCAGCAGTTTTCACAGCAACTGAATATATGGCGAAAATGAGAAAAGCCGTCGGGATTCGATGTCCCGGCGGCTTTTGAATTGTTGTTATCAGTAGTAGTTTACTTCGAAAACTGTAAGAGTATCAATATTCATGCTGATGTCAGCTGTGAGAGTGCCTACACCGCCTGTACAGGTTAAGGAAACGGGCTGCTTGACGGAGAGCTTAACTATATCGTTGTCAGAGTCGACCTCGGCAGTGATAACGGTTTCGGGGTACTCTATTTCAGCCTTTATCATACCTACAGGACCGAGAGCAAAGGTTGCAAAGTCGAGGTATTCCGTAGCTGTTGAAACGTAGGGGGGAGCTACTGTCTTTCCGTCAGCGTAGGAGGAGCTGTCCGGCTTGAACACGATAGTGATTGTGCCGTCGGAGTTCTTTGTTGCACTCTTTACGGCATCTGCGGTTACACTTGCTTCGGAGTCCTGATTCGGGGGAATGTAACTGTTGAGGTTGATTCTTGAATTTTCTGCCGCAACACCGTCGACGGAGAAGTTATAGGTCTCGTCAGTCTTACGAATGAGATTTTTTATGAAGTTGTTGAGGGTATCTTTGTTTACGGGTAATGAGAAGGAAGTAATTTCAAGACCGGCTTCAACAGTCTTATGTATTTCCGGCTCATATTCACAGTTTTTGAGATTGTAAATAAGGGCGTTATACTCGTCGCAGATTTCCTGAATTTCTTCGTCTGAAGGGGCTGCTGTGGTCGTGGGTGCTTTGGTGGGTGCAGTTGTAGAGGGCTTCGTGGGAAGAGTGAGAGCCTCTGTGGTGGTTTCTGCTGTGGTAGGCTGTGTGGTTGAGGGAGCTGTTGTTGTCGGCGGAATAGTAGTCGGGAGAGTACTGCTTTGTGTCGGCGGAAGGGTTGTTGCTACCACGTCGGGTGCAGAACCGGCTTTGAAAATTATGAAAGCCGCAACAAGAAGAACAGCACACACAGCAACTGCTATGATGTTCTTGTTTTTCCATATTACATTGTTCTCATTTTTGTATTCGGGCTCTCCGCGGAAGAGAGCACCGCAGTGCTTGCAGAATACCGCTTCTTCCGGGTTATGGGTTTTACAGTGGGGACAAATTTTTCTTTTCATGGCAGTTCCTTTCTGTTGCGGGTTATATTTTTAATATATTACTTTGTGAATAAGCGGCGGACGGGTTGCTTTGTTTGCACTGACCTTTATGCTTTCAAGAAGTAGCCTTTCTGCAGAAACAAAACTGTCAGCGTTATCCGTATAAAGAGTGGCGATTTTTTCGCCTTTAAGCACCTTTTCGCCTGTTTTTTTGTGGAGAATGATTCCGGCTGAATGGTCGATAAGATCGTCTTTTTTTACTCTTCCTGCGCCAAGAATTACACTTGCAGAGCCTATCATTTCAGCGTTCATACTGCTGATATAGCCTTCCTCGGGGAAAAGCACATCTTTTGAGTGAAGGGGCTGTTTGAAAAGCGAGGGGTCGTCTATAAGACGAAGATCGCCGCCCTGTGCGCTGATGAATTCTCTGAACTTTTCGTATGCTGCACCGCTTTCGAGCTGACAAGTAGCCTTTTTAATTCCCTCGTCGGCACTTATGCTCTCGGCAAGAGCTATGATGTTGCCTGCGAGCACGAGGCAGACCTCGCGAAGGTCGTCGCTGCCGTTACCTTTGAGTATCTCTACAGCTTCTATAACCTCGAGGCTGTTGCCGATGTTTTTTCCAAGTGGGGTATCCATATCGGAAATCACGGCAGCTACCTTTCTGCCGGCGCTTTTTCCGATGTCCACCATTTTACGGGAAAGCTCCTCTGCGTCCTCGGGCGTTTTCATAAACGCACCGCTTCCTGTTTTTACGTCAAGTACGATACACGAAGCTCCTGCGGCAAGCTTTTTACTCATTATGCTTGAGGCGATAAGGGGCATAGAACCGACTGTCGCCGTTGAGTCACGAAGAGCGTACAGCTTTTTATCTGCAGGGGCAAGGTCGCCGGACTGACCGACAACGCATATGCCGTGCTCTTTAACGGTGCTGATGAATTTTTCGGGGGAGAGTGAGGTGCAGAATCCGTCGATTGATTCGAGCTTGTCGATTGTGCCTCCGGTGTGACCGAGACCTCTGCCGCTCATTTTTGCGGTTTTGAGTCCGACTGATGCGACTATGGGAGCTACAATCAGCGTAGTCTTATCACCGACACCGCCTGTTGAATGCTTGTCAACGGTGATTCCGTCTATAGCGGAAAGGTCGAGCATATCGCCGCTTTTTGCCATTTCCTTTGTGAGTGTTACGGTTTCCCTGTCGGTCATACCGTTAAGGTAAATCGCCATAAGCAGTGCCGAAGCGTGGTAGTGCTCGATTTCATCTTTTGTATAAGCGGAAACAAAGTAGGCTATCTGTTCGTCAGTAAGCTCCTTTTTGTCACGCTTATCAGCTATTATATCATAAATTCTCATAGAGTGCACCTCTTTTTTAAAAAAAATTATCTCATAGCCTTATCAAAGGGGATACCCTCTGCCTTGGGAGCACGTGATTTTTTTGAGGTAAAGGCGAGGACAATAAGTGTGATAAGGTAGGGAAGTATACGGTAAAAGTTTGTGCTGATGCCAAGCTCGGAAAGAAGAAACCTTCCGTCGCCGTTGAGGTCTAAAGTTGAGTAGGCAGCGGCAATACATTTTGATACACCGAAAACAAGTGAAGCTCCCACGATGGGAAGGGGTGTCCAGTTACCGAAAATCATAACTGCAAGGGCGAGAAAGCCGAAGCCTGCAACCTCGCCGTTTGAAGAGCAGTTTGCTGTGGTAAGTGCGAAAACAAATCCGCCTACACCTGCGAGAAATCCGGAAATGCCCGTGCCCAGGTATCGCATTTTTCTGACGCTTATGCCGAGAGAGTCTGCCGCATGGGGATTTTCACCGCAGGCACGCAGTCTCATACCGAAGGGTGTTGTATAAAGAATAACAGATAACAGAATAAAAAGCAAGATGCAGATATAATCTGCAGGGTAAGTTTTGAAAAAGAAGGTTTCTGCGAGAAAGCCGTAATCTGCCGTGGTGTCGAAGCCAAGGGCAGTTTTTCTTATCATAAACCAGCTTGATGCATCACCCTTTGCCATGGAAAGCACGTTCTGATTTGTAATAAGGTTGATTAAAAAGAGGACGAGGGCAGGGGCAAGCATATTAAGTGCCGTGCCGCTTACAGTCTGATTCGCCTTGAGATTTACTGCTGCAAAGGACAGAAGCAAGGAAAACACAAAGCCGCAAAGTCCTGAAACAGCCATTGTAAGAAGCATCAGCACCATAGCTTTATCTTTTTCGAAGGAGAAAACGGTCTGCATAATATTTATGAAAAGCACACCCGTAAAAGCACCGAAAACCATTATACCCTCAAGAGCGAGGTTGACAATGCCGCTTCTTTCGGCAAAGACACCTGCAAGAGCAACTGTCATAAGCGGTACTGCGTAAATTATAGTCTGCTGTATAAGAAAACTCACTTGTTATCCTCGCTTTCTTCGTTAAGCTTACCCTGATAAACAGGTACGGTTGTTTCCTTTTTGCCGCCTGCACCCTTTGTGCTTACAAGACGGAGACTGCCTTTTCTTCCTGAAAGGTACTGCTTTATCACAAGGGAGAACGCTGAAAGGTAAACAATCAAGGAGACAACTATATCCGTGGTGAATTCGTTGAAGGAGGTGAGGTTTTTCAGCTGCTGACCTGAAACTCCGAGAAATGACATGAAAACAGAGGTGAAAATTACCGCAAGTGGATTATTTGAGGCGAGAAGGGCGACAGGGATACCGTTGAGACCCTCCTGAGGGAGAGTCTGATAGGTTGACCAGAAAAATTCCGTGTGTCCCGAAAGATAATAGAGAGCGGCACCTCCGCCCGAAAGTGCGCCTGCAAGAGCGAAGGAAAAAAGAATCATTCTCTTCTGTCTGATGCCCACATAGTGAGCCGCATGGGGATTGCTGCCACAGATGCGCATCTCGAAGCCCTTGACGGTTTTGGTAAGAAGAACGTAGGAAAACACCGCAAAGGCTATAGCGATAAATATTCCACCGTTAACCTGCGACGAAGGGAAAAGCCTGTCAAGACCGAAAAGCGGTGTCGCAACACCGTTCATTGAGGTAGGCATAATGTATCCGATTTTACCCGACTGTGCCGAGTTGCGAAGGGGACTGCTTTCGAAAATCCAGGTTACGAGGTTTGCGGCAATCCAGTTTGTCATAATGCAGGAAAGAACCTCGTTGATATTGAAATATGCCCTTAAAAAACCGGGAATGATACCCCACAGAGCACCTGCAACAAGGCTTGAAGTAAAGGCAAGAATCCACACAAGAAGGGGTGAAAGGCTTTCCGTAGGAAAAGAAAGAGCGACTGTGAGTGCGGCGGCTGTGCCCATAAGATACTGACCCGATGCACCGATATTAAAAAGTCCCGACCTGAAAGAAAGTGCAACGGAAAGACCTGTCATAATAACGGGAGTTGCCCTGAAAAGCAGGTTTCCCATATTTGAAGCGCTGAAGCCGAAAAGAAGCTCACCCGAGGCGTCTCTGCCCTTGGAAAACACGCCGAAAAGAAGAAGCTTTATGCCCTCGACGGCACTTTTTAATGTAAAGTCGCTGTAAAAAACCGATACGGCAAATATTATAATACAGCCTGCCGCAAGTCCGAATAAAATCGAAAGCAGAGCCGAAAGACTGCTTTTCGCACCGCTTGAATTCATAAAGGAAAGCATTTTTTTATTCAAGGTCTGCACCTGCCTTTTTACTGCCCGCCATAGCAAGACCGAGCTGTTTTACGGTAGTCTTTTCGGGCAGGAATTCTCCTGTCAGTCTGCCCTCGTGGATAACAAGGATTCTGTCTGCCACATTCATAACCTCGTCAAGTTCGAGTGATACGAGCAGAACCGCATACCCCTCGTCACGCTTTTTGACAAGCTCCTTGTGAATGTATTCGATAGCACCCACATCGAGGCCTCTTGTGGGCTGAACGGCAATAATAAGGGGCACTCCCGTATCAAGCTCCCTTGCTATAACCGCTTTCTGCTGATTTCCGCCCGACATACTGCGTGTGACGGTGTCGGCACCTTCTCCCGAGCGTACATCGAAGGCGCTTATGAGCCTTTCGGCGTATTTTCTTACCCTGTCCTTGCGGATAAAGCCGTAGCGCTGAAATTCACCCTCACGGTACTTTTTAAGCACCAGATTATCCATAAGCTTAAAGTCAAGCACAAGACCGTGCTTGTGTCTGTCCTCGGGAATATGACTTAAAAAAGCCTTATTGCGAAGCGCTACGGGCATATTTGTTATATCCTTACCGCAGAGCACGACACTTCCTTTTTTTACCTTCGAAAGCCCGGTAATACCGCTGATAAGCTCTGTCTGACCGTTGCCGTCAACTCCGGCTATGGCTAAAATCTCACCCTTTTTCACGCTGAAGGATACACCGTTAACCGCAAGCTGACTTTTATGAAGCAGAGACGCCACAGAAAGTTCTTTGACCTCAAGAACGGTATCTGTGGGCCTTGCAGGGGATTTCTTCACCTTCAGCTCGACATCTCTTCCTACCATCATAGAGGAAAGCTGTTTTTTGTCTGTGTCTTTTGTTTTTACGGAGCCTATGCACCTGCCCTTGCGAAGGACGGTTACTCTGTCGGCAACCTGCATTATCTCGTCGAGCTTGTGAGTGATAAAAAGAATTGATTTACCTTCGCTGCGGAAGCTTTTCATCGTGTTCATAAGCTCTGCCGTTTCCTGGGGAGTGAGCACCGCAGTCGGCTCGTCAAAAATCAGAATATCATTGTCACGGTAGAGCATTTTGAGTATCTCTGTTTTCTGCTGCATACCGACAGTGAGATTTTCCACCTTTGCATCAGGGTCGATTTTCATTCTGTACTTTTCGGAAAGCTCAACAACCTTTTCTCTCGCTCTTTTTTTCATAAGAAAGCCGTAGCGTGAATCCTCAGCACCGAGTATGATGTTTTCAAGCACCGTAAAAACATCGACGAGTCGGAAGTGCTGATGCACCATACCTATTCCGAGAGCTGTTGCCTCGTTGGGGTTTCTTATACTTACCTTCACACCGTCTTTCAGAATTGAACCCTCGTCAGGTTCATAAAGACCGAAAAGCACCGACATAAGTGTGCTTTTTCCTGCGCCGTTTTCACCTAAAAGTGCGTGAATTTCGCCTTTTTTCAGCCGCAGCGTTATGTTGTCGTTTGCCTTTATGCCGGGGAAGGATTTCGTGATGCCGAGCATTTCAATTACATATTCACTCACAAAGACACTCCAATGCTTGTTATTTCTGTAATAATATTGACAGGTGGGTGAGGGAATATGCTTTTGAAATTCAGAATGATGAATGCAGAATTGCGGAACGGCAACCTACCTTCTCGAGGAAAAGTAAATATAATAGTAACCCCCCTGCTAAGCCGGGGGTTCTTCATATGCGGGCTAAGCCCTATATTACCAGCAACTCCTTAAGGAGTATCCTTTTTCTTCTTTTGCATAGTTTAATTATTAGTTGCCACTAAATTTATTTCAAATTAATTATTCAACTATTTGAATTTTTGAACATTATATGTTATATTCTTTTAGTTATCACTTTTGATAATCTCCTTTTGTTATTATTGCTGTTGGTAGCCGCTTTACTTTCAAAAGGAGCTTTTTTCTTTATTCTACTGAACGCTAAAG
>JAZSGW010000017.1:0-4683 GCA_045532935.1 Acutalibacteraceae bacterium | reverse complement strand
CTTTGCCCGTCACACGATACGGCTTCTGCTGTTGCGGCTTGCCCCGTTGACGGTGAAAGTGTATATATTTCATCAGGCACCTGGAGCCTCATAGGTACAGAAAATCCTGTTCCCGTACTCACCGAAAAGGCACTTGAAGCTAACTTTACCAATGAGGGAGGAATTGAATATCGCTTCCGTTTCCTTAAAAACATTATGGGTATGTGGCTGTTTCAGAATATCCGCAGAAACATAAACAAGGAGCTTACTTATGATGAAATGATGAACCTTGCGGCAGGAAGTACATTCACCGAAAAGATTAACCCCAACGCACCTGAGTTTGTTGCTCCCGAAAATATGATTGAGGCTATCAGAAATTATCTGGGCAAACCCGATTTACCCCTTGCTGACGTGCTTTCAAGTGTTTATCATTCCCTTGCCGATTCATATAGAAAAGCAGTAGAGGAAATCGAAACTATCAGTGGAAAAGAAATAAAATCAATACATATTGTCGGCGGCGGCAGTAAGGATAAGTACCTCAATAAGCTCACGGCAGAATACACAGGCAAAAAGGTATACACAGGTCTTATGGAAGCCACGGCAACAGGAAACATACTTTCACAGATTATGTATGATAAAAAAATAACTCTCACCGAAGCGAGAGAGATAATAAAAGCAACTTTTGACATTAAGGAGGCAAACTGATGAGCAGATACAGCGAAGCAAAAGAAATATATGCAAAGTACGGTATAGATACTGAAAAAGCACTTGAAACACTCAAAAATGTATGTGTTTCCGTACATTGCTGGCAGGGCGACGATGTTGTGGGCTTTGACAGTAAGGAGTCTCTTTCAGGCGGTATTCAGACTACGGGTAACTATCCCGGTAAGGCAAGCACACCCTCTGAGCTTATGGCTGACTATGACAAGGCTTTTTCGCTTATGCCGGGTAAAAAGAAGCTGAATCTTCACGCTTCTTATGCTATCTTTGAAGAGGGTGAAACTGTAGGCAGAGACAAGATTGAGCCCAAACATTTCAGCAAATGGGTGGACTTTGCAAAAGAAAGAAATATGGGTATCGACTTTAACCCAACCTTCTTTTCACACCCTATGGTTAAGGATAATCTCACCCTTTCTTCTCCCGACGAAGAAGTACGTACATATTGGGTCAATCACGGTAAAGCCTGCCTTAAAATTGCAGAATATTTTTCAGAAGAAACAGGTGTACCCTGTGTAATGAATTTATGGATTCCCGATGGCTACAAGGATATCCCGGCTGACAGACTTTCACCGAGAGCGAGATTTAAAAAGAGCCTTGATGAAATTCTCGACACACCTTATAATAAAGAAAAGGTTTATGTTACTCTTGAATCAAAGGTATTCGGTATCGGTCTTGAAAGCTATACTGTGGGCTCGGCTGAATTCTGCCTTTCATACTCCGATTACAAGGGTATCACACCTCTTATGGATAACGGTCATTATCATCCTACGGAAATGGTTAGCGACAAGATTTCTTCCCTACTTCTCTTTAACGAAAAACTTGCTCTTCATGTAACAAGGGCAGTTCGTTGGGACAGCGACCATGTGGTTATTTTTGACGATGAAACCAAAGAGATAGCAAAAGAGATTGTCAGAAATGATGCACTTGAGAGAGTATTCATTGCGACAGATTATTTTGATGCATCAATCAATCGTATTGCCGCTTGGGTAACAGGTGTAAGAAGCGTGCAAAAGGCGTTACTGTTTGCACTTTTACAGCCGGATGAAAAGCTGAAGCAGTTACAGAGTGAAAGCAATTTTACTGAGATTATGTATCTTCAGGAAGAAATGAAAACTGCACCCTTCGGTGATGTGTGGAATGAATATCTTAAGAGAGAAAATGTACCGACAGATTATCTTACTGAAGTTAAAAAATACGAACAGGAAGTTCTGGTGAAAAGAGTATGAAGGATATTTTAACTGCTCCCTTTGTGGAAGAAATGAAAAAGACCACCGCAAATATGTACCGTCTCGGCTGGGACGAAAGAAATGGCGGAAACATCAGTTATATGCTTGATGAAAAAGAGGTAAAGGAGTATCTCGACCTCAGTAATGTTATCCGTACAATTCCCACGGGCTTTGATGCAAAGAGCCTTATCGGCAAGATTTTTATTGTTACGGGTACAGGTAAGTATTTCAAAAATGTTGAGTCTGACCCCGAGACGAATCTCGGCATTATCCGTATCGCAAAGGACGGCACTACAGCCGAGCTTCTTTGGGGCTACAAGGACGGGGGTAAATTTACAAGTGAGCTACCTGCACACCTTATGAGCCATATGGCAAGAATTAAGGTTGACCCCGAAAATAGAGTTGTAATGCACTCTCACCCGACACATATCCTTGCTATGAATTATGTTCACGAGCTTGATGAAAAGAAATTCACTCATACTCTTTGGGAAATGTGCACCGAATGTATTGTTGTTTTCCCTGACGGTGTAGGTGTACTTCCCTGGATGCTTTGCGGTACAAACGAAATCGGTGAGGCTACTGCAAAGAAAATGGAATACTTCAGACTCGTTGTATGGGGAATGCACGGAATTTACGGCGCAGGAAAAACAATGGACGAAACCTTCGGACTCATTGAAACCGTTGAAAAGGCAGCTCAAATTTTTATGCTGACGGCACATCTGCCAAGAATCAACACAATAAAAGATGAAGAAATGGTTGAGCTTGCGGAGTTCTTCGGTGTCAATTACAGAAAGGATTTTCTGAATATATAATCAACCCGACAAACAATTATTTGCGGAGGATGAATTTATGAATGTAAAGGAATATATCGAGAATAATTGGGATAATACAACCCGTTTATTTACAGAGGATGATGATACATTAATAGGCTTGCCGCATCCCTATACTGTGCCCTGTATAGAAGGGAAATTTCAGGAAATGTATTATTGGGATGTTTATTTCACAAATGTAGGTCTGATAAAATCGGGACGTTTGTCACAGGCAAAAAATAATGTGGATAATATGTGTTATCTGATAAATAAATTCGGATTTGTTCCTAACGGAAACCGCACTTATTATCTTTCCCGTTCACAACCACCTTTCCTTTCACAAATGGTTCGCTGCATTTACGAGCAGACGGGAGATATCAGGTGGCTTGATGAATGTTACAAGGCTCTTGAAAAAGAGTATAAATTCTGGGAAAATGAACGTCAGACGCCCTGCGGACTTAACCGATATTACGGAAGCTTTAACCGTGAGGAGCTGATGAGCTTTTGCGGACTTTTATGCAATCGCTTCAATATCGAAAAGCCTGATGATGAAAGCATTGCAGAGTGTTACGGTAAGGCTATGTATTCCTTTGCGGAAAGCGGTTGGGATTGCAACAGCCGTATGGGGCTTGACTGTTATAATTATGCTTGGGTGGATCTGAATTCTTTGCTGTTTGGTATGGAAAGTGATATGGCGTTTTTTTCTGCCGAGCTTAAAAACGGATGCGGGGCAATGTGGAATGAAAAAGCAAATAGCAGACGAGAGATGATGACAAAGCTTTTATGGGACGATAAATCGGGGACTTTCTGTGATTATAATTTTGAAACAGGAAAACAAGCTGATATTATATCGGCCGCACAGTTTTATCCGTTATTTTCAGGTGTATGCACTAAAGAAGAGGCTGAACGCACGGTAGAATTATTATCTGAAATCGAAGCAGAGTTCGGTGTGGCTTGCTGTGAAAAAAGAGAGGATTTATACGGTCTGCAGTGGGACTACCCGAACGGATGGGCTTGCCTGCAATATTCTGTAGTGCATGGGCTTTTGCGTTACGGCTACCGCAAGGAAGCACTTCGCATCGCTGAAAAATATAAGCGTTTAGTGGAAAAAGTCTTTGAAGAAACCGGAAAATTATGGGAAAAATATGATGTTACAACGGGCACTGTTTCACATAATAAAGAATATGAAACTCCTGCTATGATGGGGTGGACGGCCGGTGTTTATATTGATTTTTGTTCCTTGACGTGAGAATAAATTTAAGAAGAGATAACTGTAAACAAAGAAAACAATGATTTATAGGAGTATTAATATGAAGCCTATCAGCTTTTATCTTGTAACAGACACTCATTATTTTGAAAACAAATTGGGCGCCGGCGGAGAAGCCTTTGAAAAAAACATGGTAACTGAGCAGTACTTTGTAAAAGAAAGCCATGCAATTGTAAGCTCCACCTTTGATAAAATCGCAGAGGATAAAGAAACAGAAATCGTTATTATTCCCGGTGACCTTGTGAAAAACGGTGAAAAAGAAAGCCACAACAGCTTTATAAAAGAGCTTTACAGACTTAAAGAAAAGGGCAAAAAGGTTTATGTTATAACAGCCGGTCACGATTATAACGACTCTGCCTATGTTTTAAAAGACGATGGTCGTATGCCTGTGGAGGGAACAGATTTTGACGACCTTTGTGATATGTACCGTGATTTCGGATACGGAGATGCCATAGCCTTTGATGAAGCCACACATTCCTATGTAGCGGAAATTGCTGAGGGCATAAGAATGCTTGCTATTCACTGTGACAGCAAAAATCAGCCAAAAGGTACGATGGATGACAGACTTATGGCTTGGGCAAAAGAACAGCTTGATAAGGCAAGAAAAGACAACTGCTCTGTTTTTGCAATTTGTCACTATCCGATTATTCCACCTGTACCTGTTTTTGAGTTAGTTGGAGAT
>JAZSGW010000044.1:0-41015 GCA_045532935.1 Acutalibacteraceae bacterium | reverse complement strand
CATCAATGGGGACCAACTCAACTGTTTTTATGGCGCCCCGCTTCATCTCCGGCGTGGTGAGCACAGCGGTGTAATTGGTCATCTGAGATAAAACCTCAGCGGCACGCTTGATAATTTTATCAATCTGCCCCATCTGAAGCTCAATAACGTTTCCTAAGCTTTCTAAATCGCTGACCGTTATTTCCTGTCGGTTCATAAGCGAATCCACATACAATCGATAGCCTTTATCTGACGGGATTCTGCCTGCTGAGGTGTGAGGCTGCTCAAGTAAGCCCATTTCATGAAGCTCACTCATCTCGTTACGGATAGTTGCCGAAGAAACAGAAATCGGAAGAGACTCCATAAGAAACTTTGACCCTATGGGCTCACCGGATTTTATATACTGTTCAACGATTGCGGCAAGGATCATCTCTTTTCTTTTGCCGAGCTCCATGTTTTCACCTCCGTCACTTTTGTGCTACGTTTTAGCACTCGTAAACCAAGAGTGCTAACCGTTAACACAAATATACCTTAATTGCTAAAAAAAGTCAATAGAAAAAAGCAACTTTTTTCAAAAAAATTTAAACTTCCTGAAAAAAGCTGCTTTGTGTATTCTTAATAAAGAGATTTTGTGTGGTATATCATTCTGCCGTTTTCATATTCGGAATATACCTTATCCTTTTCGATAAGCGCCTGCAGAAGATTTCTGACCATAACGGCATACATACAGTATTTCGGCGTCTTAATATCAAGCTCCTGGTCTGCTGCAACAAGCTCAAAAAGACTCTCGAAGCTCTGCGACTCGCAAAGCTGAAAGACCATCTGCTTCTTTTCCCGAAGCTGCTGCTCGTTATACTGCGCAAGCTCCTCGATTTCCTTTACGGGTGCGTTATGTGAAGGCACAAAATATTCCGCCTTAAGCTCTTTGATTTTCTCAAAGGTTTCAAGAGCCTTATTTACATTATAGAAAAAGGGAAGCTTGTAGTTTTCCCAGGTATAATGCGAAAGCACCGCATCGGCAAGGAAAACAACATTATCAGGAGTTCGCACCCCTATCATATCAAAGCTGTGACCCGGCAGGGAGATTATTTCAAAGCCCTCAGGCAGGTTATCCTCTGTAATAACCTCTGTTTCGGAAGGCTCTACACCGTAAAAGGGGTTATTACGCTTATCGACGCTTAAGGCTACATTATAAAAATCAGGCTCGAGATCAGGCTTCGCAATAAATCCCTTTTCAAGTGCAGTACTCAGAATTCTGCAACCGTACTTATCCTTGAAATATTTATTTCCGCGTATGTGGTCAACGTGGCAGTGGGTGCTTATTATCACCTTAACCGTAAGACCCATCTCTGTAAGAATACGGTCAAGTCCTCTCACCATACGGTCATGGTCGCAGGAATCAATAAGCACGGCCTCTTTTTCATTAAGACGGTAGATTCCCACATTGGAATGTGCCTCATAATAAAATGTATTTTCGGTAAGCTGTTTAACTTCAAACATCGGCCTCACCCTTCTATAAATAGTTAAAATGTATTGTTTTTGCATCACATTTGTGATATTATATGTTTCAGTATTTCTGCGAAGGAGGGATAAAATGATTATCGGTATCGCAGGCTCAAGAAATATAGAATTCTCTATTCCCGAAGAGCTGATGCCCGAAAAAATCGACGGCATAATTTCCGGCGGTGCAAAAGGTATTGACACAAGTGCCCGTGATTATGCAAGACTCCACCGTATCCCTTTCACGGAAATTCTTCCCGAGTATGAGCTTTACGGACGTAGAGCTCCGCTTATAAGAAACGATGTAATCATAAAGCATTCGGATATGATTTACATATTCTGGGACGGAAAAAGCCGCGGCACCGGCTACGTAATCAATAAGTGCAACCAACTCGGAAAGCCCTGTAAGGTATTTCTTCTCAAGGACGGCACCTTCACACTGATAAAAGAAACCTGACAAAAACGCAAAAAGCGCCAAAGCAGGCACTTTTACGGTTAATATAATGAGTGAGCCTGTAAGCCGAGTTCTGTCTTTTAAGGCAATTATCTATCTAGGCCGCGGATTGCTCCGAGGCTCAAGCCACCCGTCGGTTTTCGCCCAGCTGACGTATCATATCCTGTCGGTGTTGCTTCGGGTAGGGTTTACATGGCCACACAGTCTCCTGTGTGCCGGTGAGCTCTTACCTCGCCTTTCCATCCTTACCGTAAAACGGCGGTTTATTTCTGTTGCACTTTCCCTAAGGTCGCCCTCGGCGGTCGTTAACCGTTACCCTGCTGTATGAAGCTCGGACTTTCCTCACGTTTCATAATGAAACCCGCAACTGCCCAGCCCACTCATAAAAGCTATTTTACAATAAAGCATAAGAAATGTCAAAGGCTTTAATAAAAAAATTTAACTTCTTTTAAATTTAATACTGATAATAAGTTAAAAGCACTGTCGACAAAGACTTGTTTATTTTCTAAAAATGTGATATAATTATCCGGTAACTAAAATAATTACGGAGGACGACATGGACGATATTTATTTTACCGACAAAAAAGGTCGCCGTAACGGCAAGGATAACAAGCCTCCTTCGGACCGCTTTACCGAAAGCGAGTACTACGAGGCTCCTGCATATAATCAAAGCCCTTCCGATAAGAAAAAGAAGAACTTCACAGTAAATCTTCCCGAAGGAGAGCGTTCAACTCCTGCATATATGGACCGTACTCCGGGAAAGAGAGTCAAGGCTCCTGCTTCAAGGCAGACCTCTACGCCTCCATACGAAGCTCCTGTCTACGAGATTCCATCTTACGACTATGAGGACGATTATGTGCAGACACCTCCCCCGCGTAAAGCTCCTGCAGAACCCTCCCCCTCAAGGCAGCCTAAAAAACCTGCTGTCGACACAAAAAAGAAAAAAAAGAAAAATAAAGCAAAAATCGGCGGAAAAATCGCTGTTGCCCTCATTATGCTTATAGCTGTTGCCATCGTGGGAGTTTTCGCATACGGATACTCCGTTATCGGCGAAATCGATTACGACGACAGCATAACAGAAAACGCATACGTCGACAAAGGCAGTCTCGTCAGCAGCTCCTCTGTCACAAACATACTCATAATCGGCAGCGATGCGAGAGATTATGACGGCACCGAGGGTCAGCGCTCCGACTCCATGATTCTTTTCTCTATCGATAAGCTTCACAGACAGATAAAGCTTACCTCATTCCTTCGTGACAGCTACGTCTATATTCCCGAGGTTGAATATGAGGACAAGCTCAACGCTTCCTTCAGCTATGGCGGCGCACAGCTGACGATGGACACTATAGAGTATAATTTTGGCGTTGACATCGACCATTATGTAATCATCAACTTCGAAATATTTACTGAACTTATTGACCTTCTCGGCGGTCTGGACATCGAAGGAATTACCGAAGAAGAAGTTTACTATATGGTAAATACTCTGAAATTCACCGACATAACCGAGGGTACAAATCACCTTGACGGCTACAGAGCTTTATGGTACTGCCGTATGCGTACACTCGACGACGACTTCCACAGAACAGAGCGTCAGCGCAAGGTTATTAAAACCATCATCAAAAAAGCGGCTTCAACTAACCTTTTCACCCTTATGGATATTGTCAAGCAGATTGTTCCGAATATTTCCACCGACATTCCCAAAAACGAGCTTCTCGGTCTCGGAGCAGGTGCAGCATTAAGCTTCATACGCTACGACATCGTTCAGCAGCAAATCCCTGTAAAGAATACCTGGCAGTACGACTATGACGATTACGGTTCATCAATAATCTCAATTAATCTCGAACAAAACAGAGAGGCTCTCAAAAACTTCGTCTATGAAAAGTACGACGAAAGCCTCACCACCACCTTCCCTGCTACGGAAGAATATGATTACTACGACGACGATGATTATTATTACGATGACCGTTATGACGATGAGTACGACGACTATTATTAAGAAAACACAGCGACACGGATTTACCGTGTCGCTGATCTTTTTATATCAGGGTTTATTATTCAGACTTTGGTTTTCTCTTGAATTTCGAAAAGAACTTCTTGAATCCAGAAAGGATTTTTTCAAGCTTTTCAAACTCTGCCTCAGCTTTTTCCGCATCTCTTTCGAGGCTTTCCTCTCTGTTGTAATTAAGCAGATCGCAACCGCACTCGGAGCAGTTCTGCTTTATATATAATATGTTAAGCTTTTTTCCGCATTTGGGACAATTATTCTGCATTATTCTGCCTCCTTTATAGTTGCTTCCTGTCTTTGTCTGTTGGCTTCCTGGATAGTTTTAAGCTTTTCGCCCTCAAGGTCGTAGAACGCATACGGAATAAGCGACAGAAGGCCTAAAACCGTGGGAATGCAGGTAACAAGTCCCCAAAGCCAGAAAAGTGTATTAACGCCGCTGTTTTCTACAAGCACCATCTCCTCGCCTACTTCGGCAACACCTACAAGAGGCATAATGAGAGCTGCCATTGATGACGAAAGAGAAGCTGTGAGCTTACCGACAAAGGTAAGAATTGAGAAGGACATTCCCTCGTTACGCTTACCTGTTTTATATTCCATATAATCGACGGTTTCGGCAATCATCTTTGTGGGGATAACAGCCTTGACCGAGCCGCTGATTGCACCGGAAACGCCCTGAACAGCAAGTAAGGGAACAATAATTGCAGGATTGGTATAGCACTTACAGCCTGCAAGGAAAACACAAACTGTTACAAAAGCATGGAAAAAAGACACTCTCATAACAATCTGCCTTGATGTCCAACGCTTTTCAAGAATAGTCATAAGCGGATAGGTAGCCCAACCCATAAGCGTACCGGGAATACCTGCAAGAATCGAAAGGCTGTTGATGCCGAGAGACATAGTATAGAAGAAGGTAGTAAAGGTGCCTCCGATTCCCTCGATTGTGCCGATTATATTTGAAAGAGTTATAAGAAGAAGGGGTCTGTTTTTAAAAAGGTATATGAAGCAATCAAGGAGCTTCGGCTCATCGTTGGACTGCACGACTCTTTCCTTGGTGCAAAAGCCCGAAAGTGAGAACAGGAACATTCCCACGGTACCCGCAAGAATACCGAGAACAAAGAATACCTCTGACATTGAAAGAGGGATTTTTCCGTTACGTGCAAGGTCAACGCAAGGAATAATGATAAGGCCGGGAATACCGCCGATGATACCCGAAATAAGTCTTGCGGACTTGATTGCCCTTGAGCGGTCTTCGGGATTCGGTGAGATTGCCGCTGAAAGTCCCCAGAAGGGAATATCGCCTATAGTATAGAAAAATTCCCAGGCGAAATATGTAATGCACATATAAATTATCTTTTTTGTATCTGTGGCATCACCTAAAAATATAGGACCGCCGAAGAAAAGAATAGTAAAAATACCAAGAGGAAGAGGTACAAACATCAGATAAGGACGAAGCTTACCGTGACGGGTTTTGGTTCTGTCAACGATTGAGCCCATAATCGGGTCATTGAAGGCATCCCATATACCCATTATAAGGATCATCAGGGCAACCGCTCCTGCAGGCACCTTAAAAATGGTTACAAGGAAAAAATTGAACTGTGCTCTTATCATATTGTAGCCTATGCACTGTCCGCCGTTGGCTATGCCGTAGATAAGAGTTTCCTTTACTCCGACATAACGCTTCTGTTTAATTTCTGTCATATTTCTTCTCCTTTTCACGAAACGTATACTGCACCGGTGAAGGCGAGTAAGGTTTCAGTTTTTTCATCAATGTCTCCCCATAATTCAAGGGAATACCACTGACCCTTTTCAAAAGTGAAGGTCAGCTCTTTTTCTGTTGCAGGAACTGATTTTACAGTGTTGCCGCCCGTTGACACAAGGCGGATTTCCCTGAACACAAAATTCTGCGAAGGAGCGATTTCCTTTTGTCTTTCCGTGTCAAGTATAACCGAAAGTGTGTTTTCTCCCTCGGGAATATCATCACCTGCCGAAAGCCCCTCTTTTGTGAAAAAGGCGAAAAGCGGTCCTGTTGTAATTGCCGTACTGCCTTTTCTGATTGCTTTTTTCATTTCTTCCGCAGTAAGAGCTTCGCCCTCACATAAAAGATATGTACACGCCGCAAGATTCACGTCACCGTTAGTGCGGTGCCAGTCTCTGCCCATCGACGGTGCGATTCTGTAGCCCTTGTCAAGAAGGCTGTGCCAGAATGCTCTCGCCTTTTTATTAGCCGTGTTAAGATAAGGACAGCCCTCGGAAAAAATCTCAACATAATTGACCTTTTCCCAATTTGTTATATTGTAGTCCCAATGCCCGCCGGTGCAAATAGGTGTACCGAGCTGAAACGGGTGGGCAATACCTATAAGTCCGCCGCTTTCACGGATTTCACCGATTGCAAGGTCAATATCACTTATATCAAAGCAATTAATAAGCTTTTCCGTGCCGAGACAAAGCATATGGCCGTGATAGGTTGTGTATTCTATGCCCTTTAAAACTGTAACTTCCTTCTGATTATCCGTCTCCTCCCAACCCGAGGTTGTATTATGGTCGGTAAGACAGATACCCGAAAGCTTTCTGCTTCTTGCGGCAGAGAGAAGCTCCTCTACGCTGAAGCTTCCGTCAGAATGGAGAGTGTGACAATGAAGCTCACAGGGATACCATTTTTTCATTATTGCACCTCCCCTTCTATCTTAACGTCACATACGCAAAAATCAGTAACGAGTGCGTGAACATTAAGGCAAAGCGTCCACTTGCCCGGGGTAATCTTCATCTTTAAAAAACCCGGAGAGGCAAAGTCTTCTCTTATTTCGTGATACTGACTGTCCGCCTGACGGTGAGCCGCACCGCAATAGTCTCCCTCAGGGGACAGCAGTGAAAGAGTAACAAGATTTTTAAGGGGCATAAACTCACTGTAATCGGTATATTCCGTCCAATTCTCACCGGCATCACGGATAAGATTTTCTTTTATAAGCTCAATGCTTTTTTCTTCATCTTCGAGAATTTTCGGAGAATAGGAATAAGTAATACAGAGCTTGTTTATACCTTCGGACACCTCAAAGGGAATATATACATTACCTTTTTCGTTTTCAGGTCTGATTGTGCAGCTTTTTTCTGTAATTACCATTTTACTCATACCATTTGCCTATATACTTTTCGTATCTTTCACTGTAAACATCAACAAGCTTTTTTGCAACAGGATAAGAGCATATCAGCGGGTGGACAGCAAGTGCCTTTACTGCCTTTTTCTTGCTCTTTTCCATAATAGCCTCAACGGTGAGATTTTCGTAATGCTTCACGGCACAGATGAGGTTTTTCTGCATTTCGGGGACATTTTCCACCTTATGGGGGTGCACACCCTCACTGTCAACGGTGCAGGTTATCTCGCATACGTCCTCGTAAGCAAGGAAATCAAGTGCACCTTCGTTAGGAATCGAAAGCACCATCTGAACGGGCACACCCGTATTCTTCGCCTTGATAAACTCAAGAGCAACTGCGGCATAACCTCCGTTATCGGGCTGCTTTATATATTCTTCAGCAGTTGGTACGAGGAATTTCTCCTCGCGTACCTTTCCGCTTTCGATTGAAAAATAGCTGTTTTCTCGCATAGCATAGTGCTCCATAAAACAATGAAATGCCTTTTCAAAATCAGCGTCAATATCAATCTTACGCATCTCACAAAGCATATGATTGTTTATTTCGAGTATAGTTTCTCCCCTTGTTTTGCTGCTGCCGAGCACAGAAGAAACAGCTCTGTCTCTGTAATGGTAGAAGTAGAGATATTCATTCGGAAGAAGATAATCTGAAAGCTCTGTTATGCCCTCTTCAAAAAGGCGCATCTCTGTTTTTCTGTATAGCTCGGGGTGATTGAGAATCTCATCTGTTACGTCTCTTTCCCCCACTCTGAAATCTGTGAACCAGGAAAGATGGTTAAGCCCGAAGCACTCGAAATTAAGTCCGCTTTCACCCGTCATTTCCTTAAGCTGACGAAGAAAGCCGCTGGGAGCATCACATACACCGTAGGTGTTGCTGTAGCCCATTGTGCGAAGAGCCTGGGTAACCAGACCGCTGGGATTTGTAAAGTTAAAAATCGGGGCGTCAGGCTTCGAAAGAAGCTTCGCTTTTTCGCAGTATTCCTTCAGGGTGTGGATACTGCGAAGCGCCATAGCAAAGCCACCTGCACCTGTCGTTTCCTGACCGAGTACCCCTTCATTAAGTGCACTTCTTTCGTCGAAAACTCTGCCTTCGTCACCCTCGGCACGGATTGTTGTGATTATATAATCCGCATCCTTAAGAGCCTCATCAGCATCACTCGTAAGAGAAAAGGAAAGCTCCGGAGCAATCATAAAAGCAATACGTTTTGCTATTTTGCCGTAGATATAAAGCTTTTCCTCATCGATATCCATAAATACGACCTCGGTAATACCTATATCCTTTGCACCTAATGCAAGACTTTTCGCAAGAAAAGGTGAACGCACACCTCCTCCGCCTAAAACCGCTAACTTCATTTTAAACTCTCCTTATATATTTTAAAATTCGATTCAATCACTTTATCTATAAGCTCCTCGGACGGAAAATCAAAAAGAATCCAACCCGACGGTGCAGATTTTTTCAGCCTGTATTTCATAAACTCCGCATTGACCTTTCCGGCGGGCTCAACGAGGGTTTCAGCCTTTCCTCTGTTAGCAGTGGAAAGAAAATGTACTGCAAAGCCTTTTTCACCTATAATATCTGACGCTCTCTCCAGAAAAGGACAGGCGCAGCTTTTCCACTTTATTTCAGCAGGAAGTCCATATCTGTCCTGCACCGTAGCAACCGTATCTTCATTAAGGATAACTGGCAGGGGCTCTGTTTTTTTCTTACCGTCCTGGTCCTTCCAGTAAGAAAAGTCAAGTCCTGCGTCCTTCTTATTAAGAAAGCTTTTCCACACCTTACACCTTCTCATAAGCACCATTCTTCCGCGACATTCAGAAAGAGCAGGATTCTCATTCTTAAGATACCATTCGTTCTCGTTGCCCTGTATAAAGCTACGGTAAAACTCCGGAAAAAAGTTTCGGCTCATTATGCCTCTGTCCTGCTTGATACTTATTACAAGGGTTTCCTCGGGATTTTCCTTAAGAAATGCCCTGAAAACCTCAAGTACCTCATCAAAATAAAGCACATTCTGTTTTTCTACATCTGAATAGCAGGTGGCAAGGGCGTGAACAAGGAAGAACCGCCCCGACTTCTCGCCAAGTCTTATATCAAATAATCTGACACCTGCCTCAAGCTGCTGTCTGACCGTAAGGCTCTGACACCGTGACATATTTGGCATCGTACAAAAAGCTGTGCAGCTGTCGTGAGTGCCGACAATGTTTATCTGCGAGAGATAAATACTATCAGGCAAAGCCCTGAAAACGCTTTTCATTATAAAGCCACCTTTTAATCGATTCTTATTATAGATAATAACTTAAAATACTGTAAAATTCAATAACTTGTGGTCATTTTTCTTCCCTCAACAAAACTTTGTATAATATGACAATTTTAAAATGTAAACAATTTGTAAATTCGACTTACACTTGTTACAAATTCTTACATTGTGTAACAATTATTACAACCAAAGCAAATTTATACATTGACTTTGATTTTCAACAGTTGTATAATTCCCCTCGGAATTCAATTAAAGCGAAGGAGCATAACAATGTACGATTTCAGAATACCAGCAAATAATTACCTCAGAAAGCCCGGGGACGAAAGCTGCTACAGCTATCTTCTCTCCTGCTACAAATATATTTCAAAGGATATAGGCGAAAACTATACTGCCTTTGTTACGCCCGTAGGCCCTGTTGAAAGCGAGACAAAAATGGAAAGATTTTTAAGCGATATTGAAAAGGTCGCTTCTTTCCTTAAATCAAAGGGCATTTGTGAAGGTGATGTTTTCACAGCCTTCCTTCCTACCTGCGGACACGCTGCAGTTGCCTTCTACGCAGTTACGAAAATAGGTGCGGTAATAAACTTTGTTCACCCTCTGACTCCTCCCGCACAGCTCGAAGAAAACATGAGACACACAAAGAGCAAGGGACTTTTTATTCTCGACCTTTTTGCCGGTGCTTACGCTTCAGTTATCGAAAAACATCTTTCAATCGTATGCTCCACATCGGATTTCTGTGACGGTGTAGCCTATCAGTATGCAAAGGGCAACGAAATGCAGAACGCCCACGTTCCCGAGCACGAAAACGTTGTTTTATATAAGGATATTCTTTCTCTTGACCTTCCCGAGGCTCCCACGATTGAAAATCCCGGCAAAAAAGATGCAATCTATCTTCACGGCGGCGGAACCACAGGCAGAAGCAAGACGATTATCCACTCAAACTATTCCTTTAACTTCCTGGCGTACAGTATGTACACCCTTGACCCGCAGCACGATTACACAAACGCTTACTCTCTTTGTGTTCTCCCCTGCTTCCACGCTTTCGGACTCGGTGTTGCAATCCACTACGCAATCTGTAACGCATACAGACCCATTATGATTCCGAAGTTTGACCCCGTACAGGCAAACAATCTTATCGCAAAGTATTGTGTGCTTGAGATTCTCGGTGTTCCCAAGATGTTCCAGAAGATGATTGAGGCTGACAACTTCGAAAACGACGGCGTTAAGAATCTTCTCGTCATCTCTGCAGGCGGAGACTATGTAAGCAACGAGTTTGTGGACTATTTCAACGCTAAAATCAAGGCTCTGGGCTCAAAGGGCTACCTAGGAAGAGGCTACGGTCTTACCGAAATGTGCGCCGTATGTACTGCGAACTCCGGTATGTCCGATGCAAAGAGTACAACCGTCGGCAGACCCGTTTACGGAACTGAGGTTGAAATCTGGGACGAAAACTGCAACAAGCTCGGCACAGGTGAAATCGGTGAAATCGCAGTTTCAGGCGAAACGATGATGAACCGCTATCTTCCCGACGATGTAATCCAGGATACAGGCATTTACACCGACGAAAACGGCAAAAACTGGGTCCGTACAGGTGATGTAGGCTTCCTTGATGCTGACGGACATCTCGTCTTTACAAGCCGTATAAAGAGAATTATCATAATCGCAGGTTACAACATCTACCCTGCAACCATCGAGGAAAAAATTCTCGAGCTCGACTACATAAACGAAGCCTGTGCCTGTCAGGGCTACGATGAAAATCAGAAACCCTATGTAAAGCTTGTAGTTGCACCTAATGCTACAGACTGTAATGAAGACGAGCTCAAAGAAAAGCTTATAAATTTCTGCACAGAAAACTTCGAAGGCTACGCTTGTCCGAGAAAGATTATTCTTGTCGATGCTCTTCCCAGAACAAAGATGGAAAAAATTGACTTTGTAAAGCTTTCCGACCCCGCTCCGAGAATGAAAATTTCATAAAAAATAAAACGCATTGTAAGCATGTAAAGCAGATATTTTCAATCAACTGACGAAAATATCTGCTTTTGTTTTTTTATATTATTTTTTCAGAATCGCTTTTTTCACCAAAGCCTTATCACCTCATATAATGTTACGGGAGGAGAAATCCTCCACAAACAAAAAAGGAGGTAAAGAAAATGGCAACCTTTCAGAATCAGGCAACCCTGACCTACAACGACAATACAGTCAATTCAAATATTGTTACAGGTGAAATTGTTGAGGTTCTTTCTATGACAAAAGCAAGTCTCAACACCGCTTACAGTGTCGGAGATACAGTAACCTATATTATCTCCGTAGTAAATTCCGGCTCCACGCCCTTCACAGGTGTTGTGATTACCGATAACCTCGGCGCATACGAATCGGGAACAGACACATTTTTCCCCTTGAGCTATATTGACGGCTCGGCGCTTTTGTATGTGAACGGAACTGCTCAACCTATAAACGCCGATGCAACGGAAACACAGGTTATTTTTTCAGGCTTCAACATTCCTGCGGGCGGCAACGCATTGATTTCCTACCGTGCAACTGTCAACAGCTTTGCTTCACCTACAGCAGACTCCGAAATAGAAAACACAGCTACTCTTACTGCAACAGGACTTTCCACTCCTGTAACAGCATCTGCAACGGTACCCGTCCTTTCGGCACCCGTTCTTTCAATCACCAAGGGTATTTCACCCGATTCCGTGCCCGAAAACGGACAGCTCACCTACACGCTCACTATCATAAACACCGGCTCACAGGCCGCTACAGAAGGCATAACTGTAGCTGACACCTTTGACCCGATTCTTTCGGACATTACTGTCACCTATAACGGTACACCGTGGGCAGAGGGAGTAAACTACACCTACGATGAAGCAACAGGCGTTTTCACAACCCTTGACGGACAGATTTCCGTACCTGCTGCAACCTACACACGTGACGATGCAACAGGTCTCTGGACAGTTAACCCCGGCTCGGCGGTTATAAGAATTACGGGAACAGTGTAGAACGCTGACACGTTCAACGAAATCTAACCGTAGGTCAGGTGAAATATTACAGCTGAAATATGAAATATCGGCATTGCCGAAGTGAAATTTTACCTGAAGGAAAAGTTGAGGGAACGGTGTATACCGTTCCCTTTGGTGCTTAATAGTGTGCTATGCCGCAGGCACAGGTCCTGTTTGTGCCGAAAAGCTTGCAGAAGAATCGGGTGATTTTCCAGATAAAGCTCATAAATCCTGACTTGTGACAGTTGCAAGAACACTTCTTTTCAGGTTCATCCGGTTCATCAGGCTCGGGAACAACAGGCTTTTCCGGTTTCTCCTCTATAACACATTCGGTGTAATAAACAGTCTGCTGTGTATAGTTTTCAACGTCTGCTTCACTGAAGTCGTATATTCTGGCATATCTTTCTCCCGGGTCACCGTAAGTAGCAAATCCAAAACCACCGTTATACCCCAGAACAACTCCGTCTTCCGTTCTGCCTACAAAAGTATTGACGTGATCGTGTCCGAAGTACGCTCCGATTATATCTCCCTGCTCAAGCCAGGCTTCATACTGACCTGTAACTTTTTCGGGATTCTCACAACCGGGAGATTCTCGCATTATATTACGGTCGCCTATCCATTCAGCATTTTCATCCAGAATATGGTATTCCGGAGAAAATTTACTCTCCAGGGCACCCGGAGTATCTGCCGGTACATTTTTAAGAAGCTTATAAATCTCCTTTACCGGAATATGCTGAAAGACCAGTGAAGGGACGACCTCTCCGCCGTTAAGTTCTTTAAGAGTGTTACTTGTATCGATATACCAGTTAATCTGTTCCTCGTTAACACCTTTGTCCGAGCCTACGCCATGAGTGTCCATCATATAAATATTAAGTCGGGGTGTGGTACCGTCCTTACCGTAAATTAACGTATTATATGTACCGCAGTCAGCTCCGTCGTTATTGGAATAACAGCAGGAAAACTCTTGATAAAAAGCCGCCTGCTCCTGCATAGACATAATGCCTTCGTAGTCTCTGTCGTGGTTACCGAAGGTGAAGATAAAGGGGATTCCTCTTTCCTGGATAGGCTGTACCTGATTAGTAATAGCTGTTTTAATTCTTTCTGTCGTTACGCCCGGGAACGTGTCGTGAAGCTGATCTCCTACAAGGACAACAAGGTCAGGCTCGTATCTATCAAGAACAGCATTAAGAAAAGCAAGAGATTTAGCGTTTGTAGTATCTCTGTCCTGAAAATCGTTAATCTGCAATATACGGAATTTTCCGTCTTCATCAAAGGTGAGCTTTTTCTCCTGAGCTGAAACAGATAATACTGTTACCGAAAACAGCATGACAAATGCCAATATGATTGATAAGGTTTTTTTAATCATAACAAATTCCTCCTTATTAAATTCATTATACCAAGACAGAACATTAAAGGCAAGAATAAATTTATTATATTTTATAAAAAGAAAGGTGCAAAAAGAAAAAAATAATCCTACTCACAAAAAGAGTGTGATTTTTGGTTTACAATACAAGTCAGCAATATTCAATTTTATTAGTTTTTAATAATAATCAAGCCTTACAATTAAAGTATTATTGTTGCTAAAACAATAGTGATATTGAAATCTGCGGTTTCAGTATTATTTTGTTCGTCAACAACTCACACAGCGAATAACACTATGAAAAGCACAATAAAACGGCGAATAAATACAACTATAGTCGACACTGTTTTTTGTCTTTTCCTTGACACAATTACACACTTTTATAATCGGGTGCAGATGTCCCGACCTACATTATTCATTATTCATCAGCGAAGCGACTTCAATATTCATTATTCATTTGAAAATCCGTTCTGCACTAATGAATAATGAAAAATGAATATTGAATAATGAATAATACAAACAAAAATCCGCCCACTTGCGTGAACGGATTTTCGTTTGGAGCTGCTAACCGGATTTGAACCGGTGACCTCATCCTTACCAAGGATGCGCGCTACCGACTGCGCCATAGCAGCAAGCTATTTTTTAACAGCTCAATGATTATATCTTATTTTATCTCACTTGTCAATATCAAAATCAAAAAAAGTTTCACCGAAAAAGTCGAAATTAAGTTCTCTTACCTCATACTCTCCCCTAACTGCATCTTTTTCAGCGTAATCACAGACGATGACCTTCTTTTCGGTATAAAGAACGGCTACACTGCGGTTTGTTCCTTTTTCTGCGGGAAAGCTTTCAGAAATGGCTTTTCTGACTTTTTTCAGCCTTCTGTCCTCACGGTAAAGGCTTTTAGGGATAATACCTGAATTATTTGTTGCGATTCTGTCATAGAGCATACAGTCACGGAGTCTTTCGCTGTCAACGCACTCAAGAGTGCCGAATATGCCGTAGATTTCATCAGTATAGCGGTCAAGGTGAAGTGACGAATCAGAAAGTCTCTCCCCGACATAATAAAAAAGCTCAAAAGGAGTAAAAGCCGTCACTTCAAAAAGATAGGAAAGAGTGCTGGTGAAGCGTCCGCTGTTATGCAGACGGTCAAGCTCCTTTTCGACGGTGTGGAGCCTTTCAAGGTCAGATTCACTCATCGTCGGTGTAGATATAACCTCATAAGGCGGTTGCTCCGAAAAAATGCAGGAGTAATCCCCTTCTCTTAAGGGCGAACCGTGAAGAAGCTTAAGGAAACCGAGCTGGAGCATATTTGCGCCAAGACTGTAGCACTCGTTAAAGCCTCGGATAAAGCTTTCGACTGTTTCACAAGGCAGACCTGCAATAAGGTCTGTGTGGATATGACAGTTACCGAGTGCAACGAGACTTCTGATATTTGAGAAAAGACGTACCTTGTCGCTCCTTCTGCCGATAGCGGCAAGAGTTTTTTCATTTGTAGACTGTATACCTATTTCAAACTGCACGGCTCCCTTCGGGAAACGTGCCACCTCGTCAATAAAGCTTTCCTTCAGAATGTCAGCATTTATCTCAAAATGAAAGCATACTCCTTCGGGAATGAGCGTACCGATATTTTCTCTTATAAAACGAAGAATTTCAACCGCCCGATTATTATCACAGTTAAAGGTACGGTCGATAAACTTAACCGTTTTTGTGCCCGATGAGGCAAGAAGCAGAATTTCGCGTTTCGTCTCGTCGAGGCTTCTGAATTTCACCTTACCGCAACGACCTGAAAGGCAGTAAGCACAACCGAAGGGACAGCCCCTGCTGCTTTCTATATAGGCGATTCTTCCCTTAAGTGACGAAAAATATTCCTTCGTGTAGGGTGACGGATAATCAAAGCTATCCCCTATCACCTCGTTTTTTATTATAAGCTCCCCGTTTTCACGAAGGCTTACACCGTCAAGCTTTACAGGTGAAAGTCCGCCGGAAAGGAAGTCAAGCAGCTTCGGCAAAACAATTTCACCCTCGCCCGATAGAACGAAGTCAACAAAGCTGTTATTTTCAAGGATTTCACGCTGATTATAGGCGACCTCGGGACCGCCTATAATTATCACGGCATCGGGTTTTATGGCTTTTATTTTTCCGCAAAGAGACAGGATTTTTTCTACATTCCAGATGTAACAGGAAAAAGTAATCACATCGGCGTTTTCAGCGGCGATTCTTTCGAAAAGCTTATCCTGATTTTCGTTGACGGTACCCTCGAGGACTGTTATACTGTGATTCGCCTTACAGTAGCTTTTGCAGGCAGAAAAAAGGCACCACGGAGCAAGGCAGGAGTGTATGTACTTTGAGTTAAGGGTGCATATAAGTGTTTTCATATTCACTCCGCCTTTCGTTGAGATTTAATTTATTATATGCCAAACGGACACAAAAAGCAAGATTTTACATTCACCCTTGACAAATGAATTTTTTGGGTTATAATATATTTTAGCACTCGACAAGCAAGAGTGCTAAAATACAGAATTATTATAAGATAGGAGTAATTTATCATGGCTAAAAAACAGTTTAAAGCTGAATCAAAAAAGCTTATGGATATGATGATTAACTCAATCTATCCCCATAAGGACATATTTTTAAGAGAGCTCATATCCAATGCAAGCGACGCCCTCGACAAGCGCTATTACCACGCTTTATCCAAGGGAGAAAGCGGTACTGCAAGAGACGATTACAGAATCAGTCTTGCTATAGACAAGGAAAGCCGCACTCTTACAGTCAGCGACAACGGCTGCGGTATGACCGCCGAGGAGCTCGAAAAGAATCTCGGTACAATCGCAAGAAGCGGTTCCCTCGATTTTAAGTCAGGTCTCGAGAAGGCCAGCGAGGTAGAAATCATCGGTCAGTTCGGTGT
Organism: Acutalibacteraceae bacterium; assembly: GCA_045532935.1. Taxonomy (GTDB): domain Bacteria; phylum Bacillota; class Clostridia; order Oscillospirales; family Acutalibacteraceae; genus UBA6857. Next base: position 24,409 of record JAZSGW010000044.1, on the reverse strand, counting down.
AGGCTTCTACTCTGCATTTATGGTAAGTGACAAGGTCAGCGTACTGAGTAAAGCCCAGGGCAGCGACGAAGCATACCTCTGGGAATCAGAAGGCGTAGACGGCTACACCGTAAAAGCAAGTGAAAAGAACGAGGCAGGTACTGTTATCACTCTGCACATAAAGGAAAGCACAGAAACCGAGGACTACGACAAGTATCTTGACCAGTACACTCTCCAGGACATTGTTGCAAAATATTCCGACTACATAAGATACCCCATTATGCTCAACATGGAAAGAACCGAGCTTAAGGAGGGTACCGAGGACGAATACGAAACCGTTATCGAGCCCACACAGCTCAACAGCATGGTGCCTCTCTGGAGAAAGAACAAGAGCGAAATTACTGCCGAGGAGTATAACGAGTTCTATAAATCAAAGTTTTACGATTTCGAGGATCCCCTCAAAACCGTACACTCAAAAACAGAAGGTCAAGTTTCCTATGATGCTCTTCTCTTCATTCCGAAGCACCCTCCCTTCGACTACTACACCAAGGATTTCAAAAAGGGACTTCGTCTTTACACAAACGGTGTAGTAATCATGGACAAGTGTGAGGAGCTTCTTCCCGACTATTTTTCATTCGTAAGAGGTCTTGTGGATTCAGCCGACCTCACCCTCAATATTTCAAGAGAAACCCTTCAGCACGACCATCTGCTCAAGATAATCGCAAAGAATCTCGAAAAGAAAATCAAATCCGAGCTTGAAAAGATGCTCAAGAGTGACAGAGAAAGCTACGAAAAATTCTTCGAAGCCTTCGGTCTTCAGCTCAAGTACGGCTTATACTCAAACTACGGTGCTGACAAAGACATTCTCAAGGATCTCATTCTTTTCGTATCTTCCTTTGAAAAGAAACCTGTATCACTCAAGGAATATGTAAGCCGTATGCCCGAGGAGCAGAAAACCATCTACTACGCCTGCGGTGAAACCGTCGATAAGATTGACCTTCTTCCGCAGACAGATGCTGTTAAGGAAAAGGGCTTTGAAGTGCTCTACTGCACAGACGATGTTGACGAATTTGCTCTTAAGATGCTCTTCGAATATGACGGCAAGAGCTTCACTAACATCTGCGCAGGCAATCTCGACCTCGATTCCGACAGCGAAAAGGAAGAAATCAAAAAAGAGAACGAGGACAGCAAGGAGCTTCTCACCTTCCTTAAGGAAAGCATCGGTGATGCCGTAAGCGGTGTTCGCTTTACAAATAAGCTCAAGAATCACCCCGTATGCCTCACAAGCGAAGGTATGATGAGCCTTGAAATGGAAAAGGTTCTCGCCTCTATGCCCGGTGCAAACGGTGCAAAGGCAACTGTTGTGCTTGAAATCAACAGAAGTCACAAGATAGCAGCAACCCTCAAGGAGCTTTTTGAAAGCGACAGGGATAAGGCTGCAAGGTATGCCAAAATCCTCTATGCACAGAGCTGTCTCATTGCAGGCAAGACTCTCGACAATCCCACAGAATACTGTGAGCTTGTATGTGATATTATGTAAGGCAACAACATCTCTGCAAGATACAAACTCCGTCGGGACATCGAATCCCGATGGATTTTTTTGCTGCCGCAAAAGACGCTGCACCCAAGGGGTGCGGCAGCTACGCTGCCGCCGCGAAAAAAGCGCGGGGAGCCTTTTGACCGACAGGCCAAAAGGGCAGCGGAGCTTCGCTCCGCTGCAGCAACGCCATAGGCGTTGCGCTCCCCGCGCCCCGATTCGCCCCGAAAGCCACGCGAATCGGGAACCGAAAAAATCCGTCAGGATTCGATGTCCTGACGGATTTTGCATTGTCGGATTATTCTTCGGTTTCTTCCTCTTCGTCTTCAGCCTCTTCAAGGATTACATCCTGATTTGAAAAGAACTTGATCTTATTAATGGGCACTCCGAGTACCTTTTCACAGCTTGCACCGAGAAGGGGCATCATTCTTGATTCTATTACGGTGTTAATCATCGCAAAGTCAACAAGCACCTGAATCTGTGCCTTGATGAAATCATCGTCCTTATCGTCAAAGAAGCTGTCCTCAACCTCTTCAACAGTTACGCCTGCAAGAGACATATCCTGGTCGTAAATCTTCTTATTGTTTACGAAGCACTTCTGCATAAGTGAAAGCATCTGCTCTCTTTTACCTGCCTTGAGTGCATTTGTAAGTGAGGTTGTTTTAAGCTGAAATTTGAAGTTGAGCTTACAGGATTTCACAACAGCTGTTGCAAGCTTCACAAGGTCGGGATTAATTCTCTCGGGAATGAAAACTTCGCCGTCTTTTTTGTAGAAATAAGTCATTTGTATTCTCCGTTCTTTTGATTTGGTAACGGCTTATTCTACCAATTTTTTATAGCTTTGTCAAGAAGCACGGCGAAACTCCCCTTCATTCAGCTAAAATCAGTTTTTTTACATTATATCCTTTTATACGCCTATTACATAACGCAGGCAGAATTTATCGTTACTGTATTTGATTCCGCTGTCTGTCACACTTGTTGCTGCATCATCATTGGCGTCGTAGCCCGTTATCTTATCATCAGAAATATAAAGATACTTTGTACCTACAAAAAGAAAGCCGTTGGTATGAAGAAAGAAGTTACTGCCTGCACCCTTGCCGCCACCTGATGAACCGCTTATCTCGACGAAATTTTTTGATACAAAAAAATGCTGAAATGCGGTGTTCGAAGCCGCACCGTTATTATAATAGGAAAACACGAGAACAATGCCATTTTCCTGCTCACTAACAGCTTCATCAAGTGTAATTGCACCCGTACTCGATGCCATCAGGTCTGTGCCCTGCCACAGAACGTTACCGTCTGTAATCAAGGACATAACCTGCTGTGCAATTTCTGTTTTATCTGCTTCGGTAATAACATAGCTGTCACCCTTTTCACCGTCGAAATAGTCAACACCCTTAACCGGTGTATAGCCGTCATTACCGTTTTTTATATCAATCTCCTTTTCTCCGTTTATGTCCGTAATACGAATCTTACAGCCGCCATCATACCCGACCAACTCAATTACAGGCGAAAAGCCCGGTGCGCCGGGAACGCCACCAGTCTCCTCAAGCTTAATCACTCTCTGCTCAAGAAGGGTATACTTAAACACCTCTGTCTCGGTATAAACATAGTCTGAAGGTCTCGGTCTTTCAATCACTCTTAAAACATAGCGGTCAACAGTTTTTACCTCACCTTCTTGTGCGCAAACAGCAAAAACCGAAATCTGTCCCGCAGTCTGAAGTAAAATATTCGGCACAGTAACCTGAATTTTCTTTCCGACTCTTTTAAAAGGTACAACCATAGCTTCTGTATCGTTCACAGCTGCAAAATGTACTTCCGTTATCTTTCCTTCGCTGTCGTCAAGCTCAACAAGTCTGTTAGAGTCCCACTGAAACAGACAACCGTCTTTTATATTTATCATCTGCATTCTCCTTTTTATTTGCCGCAAGGATTATCCCCTACGGCATTATTTTTTTCAGCAGTCCCCTTTTATTATAGAAAAAGACAGCGGGTAATTTCTTCCCACTGTCTTTTAAAATTCCTCAGTTGCGTTTTGAAGCATATATACCGTCGAGCATTCTGTACAGGCTGCAGCTCCTGTAAACGTCATTACAACAGCTTCTTACGTGCTCCATCCATTCAGTTTCGTCGCTGAAGCTGATAAAAAGAAAACCGCCCGGTGTAATGCCCTCGCACTTTACGCTTTTACCCTTACTGAAAGCATAAAAGAAGGGACACCGTACATCAGCCATATCAAAGGATTTAACATTATGCTTCTGCCTTGTGGCGCAAACATCAATATGAAGCCGGTTACAGCGGTTTCTTACCGCTTTTTCACTTCTTTGAAGCTGTGTGCCGATTTCTCTTATGCTTACACCCTTTCTGAGCATATCCACAATAGCCTTATCCTCGTCATGGCTCCAATATCTTTGCTTTGTTATTGCTATCACTCCTTACGGAGCTTATCCCATATATTAATTTTAGGAGAATTTAAGGAGTTTGTCAAGAGAAGGCAAAAAATGCACTCCGAAGCATTTTGCAACGGAGCACACTTTATTCGTTAATATATGATTATTTGCCTGCACCTATGTGCTCTGCCATCTCTCCTACTGTTTTGTTGCTTACAAAATCAGCAGCAGTAAGAGCTACGCCAAACTCTGTTTTGACGTCTGACATCACACATACCATGTCAAATGAACTCATGCCGAGATCAAGCTTAAAATTGTCTTCAGCCTTGATTTCGTCAGCTTCCACGTAATTTTCAATGATGCGAATAAATCTTTCGAGTGTTTGCATTCCGGTTTTCCATTCCTTTCTTCCTGTGTTAATTCTATTTCCTTTAATATTTCACCAACTGTTACGTCGGGATTTTCTGCGCCCATAGCAAAAATCTTTTCCATCTTTGAGTAGAATACTGTAAGGTCGTACGCCGCCTGCTGCTCCTGTCTGTATTCAAAGTTGAAATCAAGTCCGCCGTCTACGCTTCGGTGACTGACAGTAAGATAAAGAGGAATCATTGTAGCACCGTTGTTATACCATTTGCTCACGAGAGTGCTCTTCATTTCATCATCAATGCAGACCGTCTGCATCAAGGGCTGATATGAAAGTCCGAAGCTGTCATATGTAGAGTCAAATTTTGCGTCCTCGGACATTGACTTATGTCTTTCCTTGAGGGTTTCAAGGAAGGAAAGTCTCGAGTGCATATACATCTCGTTCTGAACTTCCGAAATCTTACGTGTTGCATCACAGAAGGTTTCTTCAGGCTGTACGATACTTCTCATAGGCAGGAAGTTTATTCTCAGACCACCTGACTTTTTCTCGGCAATAGCACCTCGTCTGTTGATAATCATTTTAAAGGATACGTCCTGCTGATTATCATTAAAACAGGAAAGCGCAGTACGTACACCCATAGAAATCACGGAAAAAACAGAAAGCTCTCTATCGTTACACAGCGCAAGAACTTTATCTGTAAGCTCCTTACTCATACTGAATCTTACTGCATCGGCATCGGGAAGTCCTGAATGAATATCAGCAAAACGGCGTTCAGGATACTTTACCTGCTGTTTTTTGAGTCTGTTATCAAGCATAAAGTCAGTAAAGATAGGCTCTGATTCCTTGGCAAGAGAATCATACCAATACTGTCTGTCGATTTCGTGTTGCTCGCTTGTTTCGTATTCAAGTTCCTTTTCCAGAGCGGGAATATAGGGCCTCATGGGCTTCGGATAAGGTGTACCCTGTGTTCTGTGCTTGTAAATCTCCATTATATCGTTAATGAAAACCTTAAGAGAATATGCGTCCATAGCAAGATGGTGCAATCTCATAAACAGTCCCTGATAGCCGTCCTTGAATCTTACAAGAAAAATCTTATGTACCTCACAGTTAAACATCGGAATACTTGCCCGTGAAAAAGCAAGGAGCTTTTCCTCTGCTTCTTCGATTGTGTAATCACTCAGATTCCACTCATCGACAAGAAGCTCGCTCTTGTCTGTGACGTACTGATGAAGCTTCAGCTTTTTACCCATAACAAAACGAAGTCTCATAGTATCGCAACGTCTGATAGCCTCATAAATTGCCGCCTTCATCTCGCCTTTGTTTATTTCGCCCTTCCAGTAAACACCGCAGCCGATATTATTAACAGGGTATCCTGAACCGTATTTAAGCGACATAAGATACATCATCTGCTGTGAGCTTGTAATAGGATAAGCCTTTACAATTTTACCGTCAGGCAGCTTCTTTTCAATCATTTTCATATCCTCCTTAAAACGAAATGTTTTCATACTTTAGTATAATTCAGTTCGTATATGTTTGATTATACGTCAATTTTTACTTATTAAATGTAAAAATTGTGAACATTTTGTAACTTTTGCAACATCGTATTGTATTCACAACTTGAAGTATTGATTTCAGAAAACACATTTCGAATAAGTGTATTTTTCACATCAGAATAAGACAATTTGTGCGTTTTTATCAGTAAAGTTGATATAAAAAATACACCGCCGAAGACGGACTCCGACGGTGCATGATTTGCTTTTAAATTTTATCTGTTAACCTATGCTGATTTCTCCGGTGATAACCTTAGTTAAAAGCTTAATCATCGAAGTGATGAATCTTAAGAGGGCAACGAGCTTTGTTATGAGAGTAGGCTCTTCTACGCCCTGCTGCATAAAGCCGAAGTCTGCACAGTTTTCTTCGGTCATCGGAGTCCATTCCTTTGTGAACTCGTTATATACGATGTAACGGGGATAGCTGCTGCTTTCAACTGTTACACCTGTGCCACGGCAGAATTCTGCTGCGATTGCCATTTCTGTTGAAAAGATATTATGGTGAGCATTCTTCAGTACCCATGTTGTGTCAGGGAAATATGATGTTGAAGTGTCCACCTCTTTATCAGCGGAAATGTACTTACCCTTACCGAGAGCAATTCTTGAATTGATGTAATCCTCGGAAAGAGTTTCGCCTGCTTTAGCTGTTGTTGCTCCGAAAGAGGCATCCTTAAGGCTTACAAGACCGTCGCTGAGATCATTTCTGCCTTCTGTTACAGGATCGTTGATATAGCCGTATTTTGCGACTACACCGATATGTACGCCATATTCATTTGTAAAGGTATCATAAAGCTCGGGAAGCTTTGAGGTAATGCGTTCTCTGTACTTTGTAACCTTTTCGATAAGTCCTGCGTAATATTCTCTGCCTTCAGAACCTTCCTCACCGAACATAATATCAAGAGCAAGATCAAAGTCCTCGTCCTTAACGCAAGTCCAGTAGATGGGCTGTGAGCCCTGACCGAGTGAGTGGAAAAGAGCAGGAACAAGTGCCTTGTAAAGTCTCTCATAAAGTCTGGCAATATCATCAAGAACTGTGCCTGTTACATCAACCTGTGTAAGAAGATCTACTGTTCTTGTAACGATTTCGCCTGCAAGAGCGGGAACGCTGAAGCCTGTACCGTAGCCGGTTTCGCCACAATGAAGCATCTGACCTGCGTATCTCTGGATTGCAATAGCGTCAAATTCAAGCTGACCGCTGAAGCCCTTTGAGATAAGGTCTGCACCGTTTGACATTGTTTCGGTGTAAACTACATTCTTTACAAGCTTTTCGCTTCCGTATACGTCAAGGTATGCGTTGATAAGTGCACCGCCGAGACATCTTGAAACGAGAGAAACCTGCTTCTCGCCTGTTGCCTCAAGAATGTTCTTGATGTGCTGATGAATTGCATCAACGTGCTCGTAGGGATCAAGTCTCCAGTCAAAGGTGAAGCTGTAGTCATATACATCGTATGTACCGTCGTTGCCCTTGGCTATATGAGTCTGTGCTTCTGAATTTGCAAGAACATCGGGATGAGGAGCAGTACCGTTTTTGGGGTTGCCGTTACCGTCAAGGATAGCTTCCTCAAAAAGAGGTGAAAACTCTTCATAAATAACCTTACCGTAATTATCCCACTTATTCATAAGCAGACCTTCTGCAGCAAAAGGAAGAAGAATGTTTACGGCAGTTTCAATGATGGTTTCTGTAGTGTCCTCACTGTCGTCGTCACCACCGATGCTGACGTCTTCGATTTCAGCAGCGATTCTTTCGCCCTGTGCATTATAAAGAGGCTCACCGTTACCGCGGATATAGATAATGGGAGTCTGCTCATTGACATCGGCTGCAAAAGCAACCGTTGTCATAGGTACAAGCATTAATAAAGCTAAAATAATTGAAATAAATTTTTTCATAAGTAAAACCTTCTTTCTAAAAAAATATTATACAACAAGGTTTCTGAAAAAGTCAATAATTCTCTGGAAGAGTTCCCTAAGTTTCGCAAAGAATTTTATAAATCCGTTAGGTGCAATACCCTCTTCGGCGTCAATAAGATCCTCAAAGATTTCATAATCGAGAATATCTGCAAGCATATTGCCGATTGTTGCCTCATCAGGATTATCTGATTTACCGAGCTTCTTGAGTACCTTGAGCCATTTTGCATTAAGGTCCTTTACTGTGCCTGCTGTCTCGTCAGCGGCAATATCAGCACCGTAGAACAGATAGTAGGTTGTTGCGAGAGCCTTATCCATACCGAGATGTGTCTCAACAGTACATTCAGCATAAGCTTCAAATACTGCTCTGATATGCTTTTCAGCATCGGGGCTCATTGAGAAGTTGTTCTTAAGAAGTGTGATTGCTGTTTCACGGTTATCCTCGGTCATAAGGAATGTGATAAGAAGACGGAGTATTATTGTTACCATTTCACCCTTTGCGGTTTCTGACTGGTAAACCATCTTATATGCCGTCTTGCCGTTAGCTGACTCATAGCTTACAAGCTTACCTACGGTGAGCTCAAGGAAAGCATCGATGTCGATTCCCGTAAATTCACTGCCTGTTTCTGTCTTGATTGCCTCAAGCACGTAATCCATAAGGCTCTCGAAGGTAATCTCGTCAAGTCTTACATTGATAAGCTCGTAAAGGTCAACCTCAACAAGAGGCTCAAGAGCATCAAGAAGAGTGTAAACTGCGTGAAGAGCATTCTTGAAGCAGGTGTCAAGACCGCCTGAATTGATGAAGTAAATTATGTTGGGAAGAATCTCAAGGATTTCATCTGCGGGAGCAGCCATAATCTCATCGAGACGGTCAAAGAGAGGATTGAGTATGCCTGTAATAAGAGCATTACTGTCTGCCTCAACAGCTGCATAGTAGGCATCGGGAGTAAGCATACCATCACAGTCGATAGATTCCATAAGAGGAATTATACCGAAGGAGTAGCCCTCTGCGCCGAGAATTGTAACAACATCGGAGTTGTCTACGTCAACAAAGAAGGTGAAGTCCTTATCACAAAGTGCCCATTCAAGCACGGGATATGCCGGTGCAAGGATTTCGCAGATTGTCTGTGTGAACATCGCTCTGTCGTCCTCAAATTCAGGAACAGTGTAATTATCCCATGCATCAAGGTCAACACCGATTGATGTTTTTATAAGTGCCTTGATGTGCTCGCTGTTTTCAATTTTATCAATTTCAGCTACAGCATTTTTCACAGCATCAAGGACTGCCTGTGCGTTTTTGCTGTTATAAAGTGAGCCGCCGATATAAGTATTAAGTATATCCTCGAGGTCGTCAACTCTGACACCCTCAATCTCAATACCGAGAAGATAGATGATATTATCAATAAATCTCTGAATTTTATTCTGTCAATAATGTTAATTGAAATAAGAAATACTATAGGCATGCAACCTACTATATACCATTTAGTAAAAAGCACCCAATCCATAATTAACCTCATAATTAATATCAATATTATTGTTATAATTATATCATAGTTTTTTAGGTAATTCAACAAATCCACAAACAACCCCATAAAAACAAAACACCCACTTAAAACGAAAAAAGCGGGCAAAAAAATAATTACTCAGTGTCCGATGGTGGAGATGAGGGGGATCGAACCCCTTACCTCCCCAATGCCATTCAAGCGCTCTCCCGATACAAGCAGAAACGCACCCTTGTATTTTTACCATGTGAAATCAAACATCCCGAAACCCTGAGATGTCTTGTTGCCGAGTCCCACATTATAAAGAAAATCTATAACCTTAGGATTTCCCTCCAAAAGAAAGGTGCCGTACCAGGCATTTATATATGTGCCCTTAAATAAGGTTACAAGCTTGCGGAATTTCATATCCGCCGGAGAAATTCTCACATCAAAACCATCCTCGCAATATAAAGTACACCATTTACGCTTCGCGTTTGCAAGGATTCTTTCATAAAACTGCTCATCATCGGGAGTATAGTAAACAGTATGTCCGTCAGAGGTGTTGCTAAGAACCGTTATGGGAGAAACAGCTTTAGCTATTACTGAATGTTCAAAGATTATCCTATTTTCCAAAATACAAGATTCTACGGTCAACTCATTTTTAAGCAGCTTGACCTCTTTGCCCTTGCTGAATCCCGATAAAAGAAGCTGTGCCATAAATGCATCGTGGCATCGAATTTCGAAAACAATTCTGTCACAAAAGATTATGCTTTTTCCTGCCATCCTGTAACCGCCCTCGAACTGACTGAAGGTGAAAAGTTTAAAGCCTGTCGTAATCTCCGAGGTGCCATAATTATGAAGCTTTTCAGAATATTCAGGACTACTTCGTAAAGCATTGTAAATCATCGACTGCTGTGCGTGACGGTAGGCAATCGGTAAAACTATTTCTTTTTTTGACACAAGAGCTATTTTTATCTGCATAAAACGATTTCCTAACAATATATTCCGCAAGCTCCTGAAGGCTGACAGGAGCCTGAAGGTTAATCAAATTATATCAACGGGTTTCAGGGTTGTCAAGGTTATACTTTCCATACTGAAAACCAATAAACAGGCGTTTTTTGCACTGAAATTTCCACGAAAATGTCAAAACTATATATTGTGTATCCAACTATTTAGTTAACCACAATAACGACCCAAGATTTTCAGGGGAATTATTATAGCTTTTTAAACTACAAATGTGATATTAACTAAATAAAACAGCTTATTTTTCAAAAAACACACTTGACAACGCAAGGACTTGGTGCTATAATGCAAGCGAATACAATTTGTTGTTCTACATTACCTAATATTAGGGATTGATACACTTTCAGGATTGGGAATTCCTTCTGTCGAAAACTACATTACCTAATATTAGGGATTGATACAATTACTGCTAAAGCAGGAGAATAACCTGTTCGTACAATCATCTACATTACCTAATATTAGGGATTGATACAATGCAGAAAGTGCAACTATAGCTAATTCGATATTTTCTACATTACCTAATATTAGGGATTGATACACTTGGGTTGCATATAAAAAATCCTTTCAAAAGTTATTTGTCTACATTACCTAATATTAGGGATTGATTCAAATACTTTGAAAATACTACATAATAAGTCATTTCTACATTACCTAATATTAGGGATTGATACTTAATGATAAATTCATTATTTTTCAGAAAAATAATAACTACATTACCTAATATTAGGAATTTAAACGAACAACGAAAAAACGCTTACTGCCGATCAAAGCAATAAGCGTTTTTTGTTATTATTTTTTAGTTAAATAGTTTTTTCCATACCTCAGCCATCATCCGCACATCATTCATTGCATCATGGATAACCAGGTCGAGCCCCGACACCTCTTTCATATCGGCATCAAAGCTGTAGCCCTTTGATTCAAGCAATGTAGCGAGGTCGTAAATCGGAAAAGGAGCCAGAAGTTGTCTTTCTTCCTTATTTTTCGCAACACAGGAAATGAACAATCTGCTTTCAACAGGATACGGTACATACGATACACAGTCCGATTTTTCTCTGTGCTTTAGCCAAAAGCTCCAGAAAGCTTCGAGAATTTCATTTTCGTTTTCATAAAATACTGATGCATTTTTAATATGCGGGAAAACATTTTTCTTCACCCATTCCGATGATATGTCTTCCTCTGTTACCTTCACCGCACCGTAAAAGCAGTCAAGCTCTGTGCCGTTTTTATCTGTTACAAGGGCGGCGATGCTTAAAAAGGCACCGTACAAACCGTCACTTTCCGCATCAACAAAGAAAAGCTGTTCTTTCATTATAGTTTACCTATACAGTTAAAACAATAATTACCATAATTATCTGCCTTGAAGAAGGATACTTTAATTTTATCTCCATCTTCCAATTTAAATTTCACACGGTCTTTCCAAATAAAGCATTTACAGTTATTGTTCTGAATCTTTATAAAGTATTTTTTCTCATTTCCGCCACGGACAACAGCTTCATAAACCTTATCAGCTTCAAAATCGTTTTTTTCTGAGATAGTGGCAGAACTTTCATATTTATACCGGTATGTCTGCGAAGGCTTCGCTGTAGTCATATCTTCCGGCTTGGGATAGGTGTAAAACTTATATTCTTCGTCACTATAAGGAAGAAGTACACCGTAACCTACATTGGTTTTAGCTCCGATACCAAAGGTCATAAGAATTTTTCTGAAGAGCTCCTTTTTCTGTTCTGCCGTTACGGTCTTGCCGTCAACTACAGAATCGGCAAGCTTAAAAGAAAACTCAAAAACCACATCAGGTAAAACCTTCAGAATTTTTATGGGTGTGGGATTTTTGGTAAGTTCTTCTCCGTGAGGAGTAATGGCATCAAAGCCCATAACCCTGCCTTTTTCGTCACCGCGTCTTACAACTGCATCAAAGAAAATGTCAACTCCGTCATCTGAGGCTTCATCCTGAGTGCCGAAGATTGATTTTTCGAAAGCCTTCACATCGATTCCGCTGTCTCCGAGAAGCGCTGTAATTACTTCCTCATGTTTAAAGTAAGACCTGAGAAGACCCTTAACTGAGCTTCCGGGAATGTAGGGCTGTCCCGTCACATAGTCAAATGAAAATCCGATCTTAATATCGTCATCGGAATCGACACCGTGAGCATAGCCTGTACCGACCAAAAGTCCGGGATAAGCTGTTTTAAGCATAAACTTGTCAGGAGCCACAGCCTCACATACAGGCTTATAATCCTCCTTATAAAATTGTGAGCCGACTATTCTTTTGCTATTTGTTATAATATCATCCTCAAACAATTTTCCCTGACCGAGCTTTGAATAAAAGGTTTTATAAAAAAGTAAGTTTAAGTTTTCCAAAACTTATTCCTCCTTTTTGTTTTTTTCGGAAGCCATATCAAATAAACCCATTGCTACCTTAAGAGCTACGGCAGCATCGAGGTACTGATTTTCAAGACCCTTAAGGAGCTTATCATCTGTAAGCTTGAGAATACCTTCCTTTATGCTGCTGATTTTTTCAGCCTTTTTATTTTCACTTTCAAACTTAGTACCGTAATCTCCAGTATTTAAAATGTAATCTATCGCAAGAATAAGATAAGACCTTTTGATACCTGAAGAGCTGCTTTTTGCATCCTGGGCAAAGAATGCCACCGCCTGCTTGAAGCTGCCGATGGTAACAGCTGCACCAAAGGAAGAAATCTGTCCGCGATATGAGCTGTCAATCTTGCCGTTTTTAGCAATACCGCTGATTTCCAGTGCCTTTATTGCATCGGGAATGTATGAATCAATTCTCTTTCTATTGTTCATTTTATTTCACCTCAAACTCAGTTACCTTAGTGTATCCGTATCCGATAGATGCATTACCACCAAACTGAACCGGTGCAGAAAAATCGAGAGACACCTCTTCGTTACTCATAATCATCATATAGAATACACTGCCGTGAGGAACATATTCTTCATACCAGAGATTTTTATTATCACCAAGCTTGTTGCGAGCGATAACGGGCAATTTATAATCGTCAAAGGATTTGGTAAGAGCATAATTGCAATCCTCGCCAAGAATAAAATCAAGTGTAGCTTTTGCTTTAGCACCGATTTCAGATGCCTCGAAGGCGGGCTCGTCACTTTCGATTTTTATACCGGGCTTGTTTGAATAAAATTTCGGTCCGTTTTCTACAAAATCAACACTAAGTTTTTCCGGAAGATCTGTGAAGCCGAAGGCTTTAAGTGTATCAATAAAGCCGTTAATAATTTCAGGTGTTGTTACAGAGATTGAAGAAATCTCTTCACTTCCACTGACACGCAGAGGACGGGAAAGTAACTGTGCATCAAAGAATTTATATGTTCCCGCTTTTGTGTCCTTTTCGTTGTCTCCCTTGCCACCGAATATGCGTATAACAGCTGTTTTCTCAGCTTCAGTTTCAGCTCTGCTTTCAGCAAGATCACGCAGCGCTCCCTTGATACCGGAAGCGTGAATAACAGGATTGCCGCTGAGACAGTCCCTTTCAACCTCATTATCAATTACGCCGTAATTGAAATCGCCTGATCCGACATGAAGATTAGTGATACACTGTAATTTATAAACATATAAAGCCATTTTATTTTCCTCCTGCTATTACATAAGCATTGAAGCCTATTTTATTTGCATTTTCTTTCATATTTTTTGCTACCCATTCTTTTGGGTTATCAGTAATAATGATGCTACCCGCCTTTATAAGACGGTATAAGACTCCGCCCTTTTCTATACGGCCTCTTTCACGGGTTTTGAAAGCACGGTAATCCTTAGTGTCAATAGCACAAAACAGTACGCTTTCATTATCGAAATCACTGACAAAGGCATCACCAAGACAATATATAAGCGAAGCGTCTGCTCTTTTATTGATGTCTTTATTGAGAAATTCTTCAACACGTCCTTCAAGGCTGTTTTCTTCTTCGGTAAAAGTAACGTTGAAAGCTGACTTGCCCTGTCCGAGAAATACACAGGCAGACATCGGCAAGCTGTCAAGATCGAGCTCGGCATAAACAGCAAAAGCAAAATTTCCCTTGAGCATACAATATTCTTTTTTAAAGAACCCGTCATTTTTTTCCGCTCTGTTAATTCCTATTCTAAGATCGCTTTCAAAAAGTTCTCTTTCCGGATAAATCTCTCTCTTTTCCAAAGAAACCCAGCTATGCTCCAGCCCTTCCTTGACGTCAAAGTCCTCAGAATAATACTTTGTACCCTCTGTCGTCTTTACAGATTTATAATCATCAAATGGAGAATATATATGTATTTTTTCGCACGGTTTCTTGTATGTTCTTTCCGATTTCTGATCCTTTCTGTTATGGTCCATCGGAGTAGGAATAAGAGTAACCTTTTCTTTAAATGCATTTTCACCACAGATAAAAACAGGTGATATCTTTTTTATTACTCCGAAATCCTGAGCATATTCTGAGTCAATATCAAAGCTCGTCGGACCAACAGCTTTATCATTTGCGGCTTGCTTGTCATTGTTTTTTTCATCAGCATCCGCAGGAGAAAAATCCCCCCACTTGTACGGAAGAAAAATATATCTCAGCGCACCTAAAACAGTGCTTTGCGACGGAATTCTTTCACTTCGGATAAAATACGAACTAGCATAAATACTTTTTTGTTTTTGTCCCGGAAAAGCAAAATTCTTTTCATTGCCGAAAAAATAGGGTTCAACAGGTTTAAAGGTAACCTTATAGGTCTTTATCATCTTTTTTCCCCTTCCTTTCCTGACTTTTCTACAAAAAACTTAAGCATACGCATTACAAAATTAAACGCAGCTATATCGTTTTTATTCTCTTCAAAACCTTTTTCACTCAAGGCCAGGATTCCCTTATTTCCTCTTATTTTACTGTAAAAGTCAGGCAATTCTTCACGAATAAAATTATTGTCCTTGTGCTCCGGACCATCAAAAGTATTTACGAAAAGATTTTTTATCTGCTCTCCGTGTGCCTCGTGGAAAAGTGTTGAAAACTGTTCTGTTTTATAAAGTGCAGAAAGAAGAACCTCGTTTGCAAATTCTTCTTTTTTCAGCACAGTTTTCTGTATACTGAGATAATCAGCAAGAGCATCGTTATAAATGAGCAATCCGACTGATTGTCCCGAGTGCTTCTGAAGTCTTATCGCAGTACAGTTCTTCTTTGACTTAGCTACAGTAAAAAGAAGATTTGCTGAATCAGCAAGCGCTTCGTAAAGCGGGAATTTTTTGAAGCAGATTGAAATTCCGAAAGACAAAGACGGAACAGCTATTTTTTCATCATCTTTTTTTCCTATGTTTTCTGCATTTATCATATCAATAAACGGCTTAAACATTTCAGCAAACTTTATGTTCACAGCATTGACAAAGTCTAAAACTGTACCTTTTTCGCCTGAATCACAAGGCATAACAGCCAGGAGGTCGTCGCCGCTTGAATAAATCGGTACACCCTTGAAATCAACAACAAGCTTAGCAACCTCCGAACAATATTCAAGGCATTTTTTTGAAAAATCAGTAAGAATTAACTCTTTTTTTGATTCATCACTGCTTGTCCTGTTAATATTAAGCCTTTCAATAATTTTGCTCATATTGTCGCCATCGGAACGAACTATTGCATAATAGTTATACTTCTTCAGGTCTGCTTTTTTCATATTCGACTTTCTTGCTGAGCCGGCAATAGCAGGCAAAGATTTTATCAGCTGTATTTTTTCTCCGGTCTCCTTGTCGGTTTTGTTAACAATCATAGACCATACATCAGGATTTATTCCAAGGTTTTCACTGGCAATTCTTTTTATACGACCATTTTTTCCTTCACTCTTACCATCCGACTTTTTCTCCTCGTTTTTTTCTTCTTCAGGAGATACACCGGTAAAGTTTGAAAGAAGAGGATTGTTCGTCTCAGCAAACACTATTTTCCTGGGAAGCTCGAGAGAATCAAGAATCTTACCGCCCTTTAAGATGGGGTTTTCACCTTCTTCTGTTTCTATTTCCGCAGCAATAAACAATACTCTTTCTTCAAGTTCATTTCCACCTAATTCAAAAGCATCGTTCACCTCTCTGAAAACCGATTGTTTTATTTCGTTTATTTTTTTAAGAGTTACCTTCTCTGTTTCTTCGACGATTATACGGTCATGGAAAAGACCGATACCGTCATTTTTATTGAAAAGCTCGTTTTCAGGGCTGTCGTAAAATGGTGAAATAATTACCGCACCTTCATTATGAAGCTTTTCACAAGTTTTCTTTGATATCATAGAAAACATATAGCTTGTCGCCCATAATGCCGCAGGAGTTGATACAAGACTCATCATATCAAAGATAGGACCTATTGTTATGCATATGTAATTGGCCATCTTAAAAACTCCTTTCTATATGCTTTGGAACGATCAATCTAAGATTGCTGCTCATACTTATAGTTTGATCTATACTAAACTTTCTGAGTTTGTAGCTTTCATCCATAAAGTATTCACAAAATACATTTATGAAGAATATTATATCTTCATCGTCAAATTTGTTTATCGTTTCAATCGGAACGATAAGTGTGTTACCAAATTTATCCTTTTTATATGCATTTTTCGTTATGTAATCTTTCTTCTGCTTATATGTGAGCGAATTGAAGTCTTTAGTAAGACATTCAGGGTTGGGAGCAAAATAGAAAGTTTTCCCACAAATTGCATCAAAACTTTCGAATAAGAAAATGAGTTTATTTCCAATAACCTTTATCGTTACAGGTGACCTGAAACGTTCAACGTCAAAGTCGTTTTCACCCAAACTGAATATTTCAACTCTACCCTTTCTGACTTTATCTTTGAATTCAAAGTAGTCAGCGAGACCGAGTAAAGCTCTGGAAAACATAAATTCTTTATATTTATCCATTGATGCTTCATCTGAATTTTTTATTTTGTATTTTTTTATGAAAGCCTTATCACTTCCGACATCTTCGCCCAAATAATCATCAATAAAATATCGCTGAATATAACCCTTTATATAGCTTTCTGGAGAATCGAATTTTGTGTGATTATATCCGCCCTTCATCACTGCATAAATGTTTTTTGCGTGATTTAGCATTCTATCGCTATCCGCATTACCGTCCACCTCAGCATAAAAGAATCTGTACTCGCAATCAATAAGAGTTTTGATTGGATCCTTGCCTTTTTCTTCTATACCTTCACTGTTAAGCTTTATCGCAGTAAAACCGCCAAAGCCTTTTGACTGTCTTGTGCCGAAATTATTTACGAAGAAAAATTCTTCCATATACTCTTCGATTTTTTTTCTAAGACCATCAACAAAACATATAATTCTCAAACAAATCTGTTCTCTTTCTTTATAAAAAACAGTCTCTTTGTATGATTCTCTCACAGCCTCTTCAAAGTCAGCACCCTTAGCAGAAACCATATTCCCGAAATACATTCCGTTTATCTGTTTTTTTATTTTCCTGTCTATATTCTTTTTCTTTCCGGCATCAGTTTCTTTATTTCTCTCAAGTGTAAGGTCAATAGTATGGCTTATTTCAGGCGCACCGTATGTTACTATCCTCATTTTATAATTGAGTGCGTTTGTATCACCTATGAACCAATCTTTATATTCTTTTCTGATTTGCTTGCGTTCCTTTTCTGTTTTAAGTTTTTCTGTCCATCCCATTTTCCCGATAATGAACCTGTCCAGCTTAGGCTTTACCTCAGTTGCTCTGAGAGTTGCGCCCTTCTGGTCATGTTGGAAGTGAATTATCGGTGTTTGCTGGATCAATGTGTAAGTCAACTGAAAGTCCATCTTTCTTTTCCTCCGTTTTATTTGTTTGCTCAGATTTTTCCTGAGAAGTGTTTTTTACAGCTGCATCTTTCTCAAAAATCGCAAATTCAGAAAGCTGCTTGTATATTTCAATAATCTTTTCTGTTTTTCTGATTTCCGACGAAACCCGGCTATATTTTGTTTTTCCTTTTTGGTCCGTATCTCTCTCAAGTTCAGCAATTTTTTCTTTAAGGCTGATAAAAGAGTTGAAACGCCGTTTACCTTCTTCCTCTTCTGAATTTTTCACAAAAGCAAACAGGTCCTTTTCAATGCTGTCACAATGCTTTTTAAGAGAGCTTATTTCCTTTGAACAAAGTGCAGACAGATGTTCCTGCAAATCACCCGATACAGCATCGTCAGCTTCAAAAATTTCAAAGCTTTCGGACCAGGCACAAACGAGCCCGTACATCTTATCGAAGCTATATCTGGCACCGTCCCATTCGTTACGGACAATAGGTGAGCAAAGATACTTTTCTGGGCCTACCATTTCAATAAATCTGTAATAATAGCGATTTGTGTATCCCGGTTTGTTACGTATAAAATGAAGAAAAATGCGAGTGCATCTCATACTGCACTTCATTTTCTTAAGACTGTCACTCATAAGCTATTTTCTCCTTCGTCTGTAAACTACCATTACACCAATGACAACAGCCAGGCTCAAAACAAAGCCCCAAACAGGCATACAGTGTGTGCTCGAATCGGAAGGTATATAAAGAGCAAGTATACCGAGAAGTCCGCCAATCAAGGTAAACATAAGTGCAATCTTGTTAAAGCCAAAATCAAGATATGTATCCGTAGCATCGTGAAGACCGTCAATCTGTGACTTTACGTTTTCGAGCTCTTTTTCTATAAAGAAAGACTCCATAAACATGGAATACATTTCTATCCCCTGTTCCTGGGGTGTTATTTCAACAAAGCATATCTGGCTTTCAAAAGCAGAGAAGCGCTCCTGCAAATCCATCAGCTTGGTAACTGTTGAAAGTCTTATCTTGTTTTCCTTTTCGTGAATAAGCCTCGATATATCAGCTGTTTCCTTCTGAAAGAGCATAAGAGAGGCTCTCTGCGCCAGGCACAGACACGCCATACGCACATAGATTGTAAGAAAAGAGCCTATCAAAGGTGGGAAGCCTCCGTCGAAAAGGAGCACAATACTCTGCGCAGCGACACCGTATATGGAGCCTTCCTCTATCCAACGCCCGTAAATGTGCTTATCGAGTAAATCCGACCTCATCTTTTTACATTGACAGGAGCATTTTCCGGCAGGATCTATGAAAATAAACTCATACAGGCTTTTTTCAAGTTCTTTTTCTTTTTTGTATGAATATACACCGTCTATCTTATCTTTGCCGAGAAAACGTTCAGTCTCCTCAGCATCACTGACAAGACATGCAACAAACATTCTGTCGTCAATACCCGGATGTATATAAACAGATCCCTTATCTTTCTTTATTTGAGAAGAAAAACTGTTCTCACTTGCAAAGCCTAAAATTTCCTTAATGAAGCTACTGAGATAATTGAGATTGATAAGACTCTTTTTGTCCCCTTCCTTTGATATATTCATAATATAAGAACGGAAGTCTGTCTTAAAATTCGCAAAGTCAGGAATAAAAATTTCAAGGGAATCTGCGCAAATGCTCCAGTCGGGTTTTTCAGGTATAAAGGGAAGATTGATGCGGCGTCCGTAATCGTTGATATTTTTTACGTCAGCCAAAGTATTCTGCGGCTTTCCATCCTTACCGATACCGTGGTTTTCACACTCTAAAACAAAGAGAGCTATACCCGTATTATATATTTTAAGCTGTATTGAATTAATAAGAAGATCATAGCTTCTTTCTTTTTTTTCAATATAGTAATGTGCTTTGTTGTGGACCTTGCCATAAGCAAAATGATAGGTTTTAACTATTTTTTCGTCAAATCCGTAAAGTGCGGAACGAATC
Source organism: Acutalibacteraceae bacterium (assembly GCA_045532935.1). GTDB lineage: Bacteria > Bacillota > Clostridia > Oscillospirales > Acutalibacteraceae > UBA6857. The sequence continues at coordinate 4,477 of JAZSGW010000044.1, read as the reverse complement.
TGAGGATAAAAATACTGGTACTCAGCAAAATATGAAATCTCGTCATCCTGAGAGTTGAAGCTATTTTCATCCTTCGGGTCATAACAGCACCAATAAGGATTTTTTTCAAAAATCAAAGTGAACTTATCGAAAGACCTTTGCTCATTACTTTCATCCTTCCATACAAAAGGAAGAATAAAGGTATGATAACTGTAAACACCGTCCATGTATTATACCCCTGAATCCATCGTTTTTTTGACATAATATATCAAACTATTCAAATATTATCATATTTTATATCAAAAATCAACAATTTATGCGCAAAAAAAATACGGGACAATCAAAACGAATGCCCGGTATTTTTTCTGCTGTCAATTATCTGATAATAGGTAATGTAGCTAAAGGTTTAATGAACGGAACTGAAGATTCGGGGTTGTCTGTATCAATCCCTAATATTAGGTAATGTAGGAAATTTGCGAAGCAAACGGATATGAGTTTTTAGAGTATCAATCCCTAATATTAGGTAATGTAGTGTTATGTTGTGTAACGTTATCGAATGATTTGCCAAAATTGTATCAATCCCTAATATTAGGTAATGTAGAGATGACCAGGAAACCTTCTACGTCATTATAGCGTATCAATCCCTAATATTAGGTAATGTAGCAGGATTGTGTATACGACGAAGAATATACATATTTTAACGTATCAATCCCTAATATTAGGTAATGTAGGTGATGACAGCAAAAAACTTGGTCACTACTGGGTATCAATCCCTAATATTAGGTAATGTAGGAGGTTCATTATGAACAAGAAATGGAAAACTTTTAGTATCAATCCCTAATATCGGGTAATGTAGAAAAAATAAAAAAAATAAATATTTTTTGGAGGCTTAAAATGTATCAATCCCTAATATTAGGTAATGTAGTAAACACTACCCCCTTCAAAACGAAATTGGGCCATCTTGTGTATCAATCCCTAATATTAGGTAATGTAGTAACTACAACAAAACAAAAAAAGAAAGGAGTTAAACAGTATCAATCCCTAATATTAGGTAATGTAGATAAGATTTAGAAGGTGGTAACAATGCCGTATAAGAGCGAGAGTATCAATCCCTAATATTAGGTAATGTAGACAAATGAAAAAAGTTTTTTTCTTGTTCACCATTATGTTTCAATCCCTAATATTAGGTAATGTAGGTACTAAATCTTTGTACATGTCATAGGAAAACAAAAATGTATCAATCCCTAATATTAGGTAATGTAGAAAGTCAACGGTTCCAAAAACATTTCTCTGATAGGTGTTAACGTATCAATCCCTAATATTAGGTAATGTAGAAATAATTCAGAAGGAGGATTTTTTATGCGGAAATTGTATCAATCCCTAATATTAGGTAATGTAGTGAACAAGAAATGGAAAACTTTTAAAATGGTCGCTGCTATCTTGGGTATCAATCCCTAATATTAGGTAATGTAGAAATCGGAGTGTGAAAAACACATGAACACAATGAAAGAGTATCAGTCCCTAATATTAGGTAATGTAGAACAACAAATTGTGTTCATTTGCATTATAACACCAAGTCCTTGTGTTGTCAAGGCTGATTTTCATCAAAAATAAGTCATTTATTTAGTTAATGCCATACATAAAATTTCAAAACCGGCCATAATGCCCCTATATGTTTAAACTTCATCTTGTGGTTAACTAAATAATTTAAAGAATATTTCGGTTTTCCCCTTTATTTTTGCCCAAAATGTCCTTGACGGGTAATCCGTAACCGCTGAATTTGTATATAATAACACCATCTTTTTCAGGTTCAATTTTATCAATAAGCTCTTTTTTCAAGGCTTTAAGCTTACCTTCGGTTATAAACCCTTCATATACCGACTTCTGAACAGGTAACAGATATTTTTTAACAACCTTCATTACCTTTGACACCCGTTTAGAGTTGACATCATATGCTAAAACAATATACATTATCTCACCTGCCTGAATCCTGTGTATTTTTCACCGTTTTTAAAATGCAACGACAATTGGTTAATTTCATTTTTTATAATCCTGCGGTAGCTTTGCCTTGTTTCTTTGACCGTAACGACTGTATTGAGCTTTTCATAAAATGCCCTCAGGAAGATTCTTTTCCCGGTTTCATTAAGATAAACCGCACCGTTTTCTGTTGTATAAAAATGAGTTAAATTGATACTGCGCAGATTTATGAGCGAAAAAACAACACGGTCAACAATAAGCGGCTTAAAAATTTCGGCAATGTCAAGATTGAGAGATTCCTTACGATTGCTCGTGGCATGCAGAAATCCGGTTCTGATATCCAGAGGCGATCTGTATATATGAGTTGCAAGATAATTATAAAGCACGACGTTGCCAAAACTTATCATTGCATTAACCTCATTCATAGGAGGTCTGCGAGTGCGTTTAACGAAAGAGAAATCTTCATTTTTAATAAATCTGTCAAAGCATGAATAATATGTCTCTCTGACCTGAGCCTCAAGCATCAGCAATTCTTCATAGGTTCCGCATACTTTAATTTTTTGCTCAGTGTTATTAATCTTATTCAGCGCCTTCTGAAACAACTCATTAGGATTCTGCTTGTTGTAATAGCGGATATTAAGCCGGGTGTTATGTATTGAAGCAATAACAAAAATACGGGCAAGATTCAACCTTTCTTCTGCATTGCAATAACGAAGAATCTGATTATTTGTTGTTTTTGGTGACTTCAAGGGTCCGTTTGGTATGAATCTTCCGATGAGCTTGTTTGACTTATTAAAAACATTAACGATTACATTGTTTTCAAGTGCAACCTTTAAAAAGTTACCGTCAAAGGCCACATCTGAATAAATGTTGATGACCTCCAATGTTTTCACCGGCAAGTCGACAGTTTCACTGTCACTTTCAAAAATAAAAGAATAATCCTTCGGTCTGAGTATTCCGTCGCTGAGGATATCAACCGTATTGTGAAAATCGAAAGGTGTCTCCTCGTACCAATTTCTGTAAGAATTAATATTGCTTACGCTGTTTTCCAATGCTATTACAACTCCTTTGTTATCCTCAAATCTATGGGAGAGAAAATTAATATTCAAAGCTCTGTCAACCTTACACTTTTTTTCATTTAGTGTCAGTTTCAGCTTTTTAATAATAAAAGCTTTGGTCTTTTTGACATTTTCTTCGATATTACCGAGGCTTTTTCCGAAAATTGCAATATCATCCGCATATCTGACAAAAGGGATTCCCTCGCTTTCAAGAAATATATCCAAAGAATGAAAATATATATTGCAAAGCATATTGCTGATTAGTGCGCCCTGAAAAATACCCTTTTCGGGATATTCAAATTTTCCTTCAGTATAAACCGGTGATTTTACAAAGCACATAATAAGTCCGGTCAGACCTTCGTCATCAAAAAAATCTTTAACAGCATTTTCTAAAACATCTCTGTCAATATTGTCAAAACAGGAAACCGGATCAACCTTAGCTGCCATCGTGTATTTTTCAGCAAAGCGACAATACTGCTCCAGCGCTGCGCCAACGCCTTTACCGGTTCTGTAAGCATAACTGAAATCGGAATACTCCGACTCGCATTTTTCTCTTACAGCATCGGTTATTACACGCTGAACAACAGTGTCTGTTGCAGCAGTCCTTACAAGCTTGCGATAACCTCCGTTCTTTTTTGCAGCATAAAAGCCTACAACAGGCATCGGCTTATATCTGCCTTTTTTCAATTCAGCAGAAACAGAATTTCCGTTTATTCCAAACCATAAATACGCTTTTTCGGCGGTCATTCCGTCAAATCCGGGATTAAACTTTCCTTTTTTCAACTGCTCAGCATAAAAAAGCATTGCATTTCTATCGGAAATTTTTTCAATATAACTACTCAAAATTATCACCTCATACTGATTATAGCTCAAATTAACAGCAAAATCAATGTTTTATTTAGTTAACCACAAGATGAATTTAAATCATTATAATATATTTTTGCATTTTTCCAATTTTCGAATATGGCGTTAACTAAATAAAATGTGCATTTTCAATGAAACATCAACTTGACAACACAAGAACTTGGTGTTATAATGCAAGTGAACACAATTTGTTGTTCTACATTACCTAATATTAGGGATTGATACTTGACAACAGGGATTAAAATTTGGGCATGGGGAATGCCTCTACATTACCTAATATTAGGGATTGATACGTTGTGTTGATAGATGTGTTTGTTTTCATGATAATCTACATTACCTAATATTAGGGATTGATACATTTGTTCTGATTCTCTCTGACAGCTCCTCCTGACTACATTACCTAATATTAGGGATTGATACACAATTTTTGAATTCCATTTCTCGAATGTATCCTCTACATTACCTAATATTAGGGATTGATACTTTAATTTGTACATGGTTTAACCATCCTTTCTATATCTACATTACCTAATATTAGGGATTGATACGTATTTAACGCTATGCCCTTACGCTGGTGCTTGTCTACATTACCTAATATT
>JAZSGW010000041.1:0-68418 GCA_045532935.1 Acutalibacteraceae bacterium | reverse complement strand
CTGCTCTACCAACTGAGCTACAGAGGCAAAAAATGGCGACCCGGAACGGGCTCGAACCGTCGACCTCTAGCGTGACAGGCTAGCGTTCTAACCAACTGAACTACCGGGCCATTTGGTGGGAACAACAGGGCTCGAACCTGTGACCCTCTGCTTGTAAGGCAGATGCTCTCCCAGCTGAGCTATGCTCCCACATTTTGCCGCCACTATCGCGACGACTTGTATACTATACAACAAAAAGACTTTTTTGTCAACACTTTTTTGAAAAAATTTTTAAGATTTTTTTCACCTGTGAAAACAGTACTTTTTTGACGCTTCAGCACTGAATTTTTGCCGGAAAACGGGGGGAGTGGACTGTGGTGAAGTCTCCTATATAATAGTATAACGTTATGCAGTTATTTTGATGCTCTGCGGATAAGAGTTTCGATGTCCTTTCCGCTGAAGGTGTATCTGACATCACAGAACTGACAGGAAACCTCTGTTTTTTCTTCTTTGCTCATCTCTGTAAGCTCTTCGACGCCGGTGCTGATAAGGGCGGCTTCAACTCTTTCTCTCGAGCAGTAGCACTTGTAAGCAGGTTCGGCAGAGTCGAGAATCTCAATATCGAAAAGGCGCAGAGCGTTTCTGCATATTTCTTCAGGAGTAAAGCCTTCTGCGATAAGTGAGGATATGGGACGCAGGTCCTTTATGCACTCCTCAACCTTGTCGACGGTATCGTCAAGGGCGGTAGGAAGAAGCTGTATGATAAGTCCGCCGGCTGCTTTTACCGTAAGGTCGGGATTTACAAGTACGCCGAGAGCACAGACGGTGGGTGTCTGTTCGCTTGTGGAGTAGTAGGCTGTGATGTCCTCGGCAATTTCGCCGCTGATGATAGGCACCTGGCCTACGTAAGGCTCTTTCATACCGAGATCTTTTATTACGGTAAGGAATCCGTTTTTGCCTATAGCACCCGATACGTCAAGCTTGCCCTTTTCGTTGAGGGGGATTTCGACGATGTTCTGCTGAATATAGCCTCTTACGTTGCCTTCGCTGTCGGAAACAGCCATAACCGTACCTGCAGGACCGTCGCCGCGCATTCTTACGGTGACGCTGTCGTCCTTGCCCTTAAGGGAGCTGCCCATAAGAGATGCGGCTGTCAGGAGTCTGCCGAGAGCGGCTGTGCATACGGCGGAGGTCTTGTGGATTTCCTCGGCACGTCTTACAATATCTGTTGAATCGACGGCCATCGCTATAATAGTGCCGTCTGTTGAAATACATCTTACTAATTTACCCATAATTACCTCGATTTCTATTGTGTTCCGTGTTTTTTCAGCACGAAAACAGCTCTTTGTGTGTTGTCTTTAACGGGAGCTTTTGTAAGCTCTTCATATATACCGACGGTTTCGAATCTGTGCTTTTCTGCAAGACTCTTAAGCAGGTCAAGCTCATATCCCTTTTCACAGAATTCCTCGCCGTAGCGGACATAGCTGTCGCTTTCTTCGTCATATTCGAAAATATCAAGGCTGACGGTGGTGAGAAGCTCTTCGTCGGTGGAATTCTGCCAGACGCAGTAAACCTCATCGAGGTCGTAAACGAAGGTGTTGTCGCCTAAAATCTCACGGTGCTTATAGGGAGTATTGACATCGAAGATAAAAATCCCGCCGTCTTCCATAAAGAGACTTACTCTGCGGAAAACCTCGTCCACCTTTTTTATATCGGTGAGGTGATTTATGCTGTCGAGAGTGCAGACTGCCGCATTTATAGTGCCAAAAAGGTCAAGCTCTTCCATTTTCTGACAAAGGAAGATGGCGGCGGGAGCAGTTTCATATTTTTTCTCCTGGGCTTTGGTGAGCATATCCTCGGAAGCATCGGTGCCGATAACATCGAAGCCTCTCTGATGAAGAAGCACACTCAGGCTGCCTGTGCCGCAGGCAAGGTCAAGCAAAATCCCCTTGCCGACACCGTTTTCGGCAAGGAGATTACAGATATAGTCACATCTCTGCTCGTAGTCTACGTTTTCGGTCAGCAAATCATAATAATATGAAAAATCGCCGTAACCCGCCATAACGCTTTACTTTCCTTCCTTTGAGAAAATCATATCGTAACCGCCTGCGCCGAAGGCAAGAGAGCGGTTGACACGGCTGATGGTGGCAGTACTTGCGCCTGTCTCTGCAACGATGTCGCTGTAAACACGCTTTTCGCTGAGCATCTTTGCCACAACAACGCGCTGTGAAATTGAAGCAAGCTCCGTCTTTGTGCACATATCGTCAAAGAGAGCCTCACATTCCTCTAAAGTTTCAATCTTCAGAATAGTCTCATAAAAATATCTGAGATTGGAGTTGATTTTTTCGTTCTTATTATACGCCATTACCTGTTTCTCCTTTGTAGCAATGATCTTCTCTGACATTTTAACACACTAAATTGAAAAAGTAAAGAGTTTTTTCGAAAAATAGGGGAGAGGGCTTTTTCACTTGCAATTTCAGAAAAATAGTAGTATATTATAACCATAAAATTACGGAGGTGTAATTATGAAGAAAATGAAAAAACTCCTTTTACTTATGGCTGTTGTTACAACAGCCCTTGTGTGCTTTGCCCTTTCAGCAAGCGCACTTAATGCAACAGGTCAGTGCGGTTATAATGTATATTGGAATTACAACAGTACCACAGGTGAGCTTATTATCAGCGGTACGGGTCCGATGATGGATTATGGATTAGATAGTTCACCGTTTTGCTACAGCAACATTAAGTCAGTTGTTATAAACGACGGTGTAACAACAATCGGTGATTATGCTTTCAGAGACTGCTACAGCCTTACGGAAGTCACCATAGGAGACAGTGTAACAACCATAGGTGATTATGCTTTCTATTGGTGCGACAGCCTTACGGAAGTCACCATAGGAGACAGTGTAACAACCATCGGTGATGAGGCTTTCTCTCACTGCTACAGCCTTACAAAAGTCACCATACCTGACAGTGTAACAACCATCGGCGATTCTGCTTTCCAAGACTGCTACAGCCTTACGGAAGTCACCATACCTGACAGTGTAACAACCATCGGCGATGAGGCTTTCTATTTCTGCAACAGCCTTACGGAAGTCACCATCCCTGACAGCGTAACAACAATCGGTGATTCTGCTTTCCGTGACTGCGAAAGCCTTACGGATGTATATTACAGCGGAACACAGGAGCAATGGAATAATATAAGCATCGGCTCATATAACAGTGATTTAACCGGTGCAAAAATACATTATGACAGCTGCTACCACCTTGATGAAAATGCCGACAAATTCTGTGACATCTGCGAAGAATATACCGAAAAATTATATAAATCAGGCAAATGCGGTGATAACGTAACCTACGAATGGTACGAGGATAGTATGGTTATCATCAGCGGTACGGGTCCGATGACGGATTATGGATTAGATAGTTCACCGTTTTATTACAGCAACATTAAGTCAGTTGTTATAAACGACGGTATAACAACCATCGGTAATTCTGCTTTCTATAACTGCAACAGCCTTACGGAAGTCACCATAGGGGACAGTGTAACAACCATCGGTGATTCTGCTTTCCGTTTCTGCGACAGCCTTACGGAAGTCACCATCCCTGACAGTGTAACAACCATCGGCGATGAGGCTTTCTATTTCTGCAACAGCCTCACGGAAGTCACCATCCCTGACAGTGTAACAACCTTCGGTGATTATGCTTTCAGAGACTGCTCCAGCCTTACGGAAGTCACCATACCTGACAGTGTAACAACCATCGGCGATGAGGCTTTCTATGAATGCGACAGCCTTACGGAAGTCACCATAGGAGACAGTGTAACAACAATCGGTGATTCTGCTTTCTATGAATGCTACAGCCTTACGGAAGTCACCATACCTGACAGTGTGACAACCATCGGTGATTCTGCTTTCCGTTTCTGCCACAGCCTTACGGAAGTCACCATAGGAGACAGCGTAACAACAATCGGTGATTCTGCTTTCCGTGACTGCGACAGCCTTACGGAAGTCACCATACCTGACAGTGTAACAACCATCGGTGATTGGGCTTTCTCTGGCTGCTACAGCCTTACAAAAGTCACCATACCTGACAGTGTAACAACCATCGGTGATTATGCTTTCGATGACTGCGACAGCCTTACGGAAGTCACCATCCCTGACAGCGTAACAACAATCGGTGATTCTGCTTTCCGTGACTGCGAAAGCCTTACGGAAGTCACCATAGGAGACAGTGTAAAAACCATCGGCGATGAGGCTTTCTATTTCTGCGAAAGCCTTACGGAAGTCACCATTCCTGACAGTGTAACAACAATCGGTGATTCTGCTTTCCGTTTCTGCGACAGCCTTACGGAAGTCACCATACCTGACAGTGTAACAACCATCGGTGATTGGGCTTTCTCTGGCTGCAACCTCACGGAAGTCACCATACCTGACAGTGTAACAACCATCGGTGATTCTGCTTTCCAAGGCTGCGGCAGCCTTACAAAAGTCACCATAGGAGACAGTGTAACAACCATCGGTGATTCTGCTTTCGATGGCTGCCACAGCCTTACGGATGTTTATTACAGCGGAACAAAGGAGCAATGGAATAATATAAGCAAAGGCTCATATAACAGTTATTTAACCGGTGCAAAAATACATTATACTTGTTATCACATTAATAAAACCACCCATGCACAACAAAACCCCACTTGCACAGCAAAGGGCTATACTGCAGGTATATACTGTCCCGATTGTGAAAAGTGGATTGAAGGTTATGAAGAAATTCCTGCAACTGGTCATACAGATACCAACTCTGACAAATTCTGCGATGAGTGCGGTAAATACACCGAAAAATTATATAAGTCAGGCTCTTGCGGTGATAACGTAACCTACGAATGGTATGAGGATGGTACGGTTTTCATCAGCGGTACGGGTCCGATGCGGGATTATGAGAAGGGTTATTCACCGTTTTATAGAAGCATTAAATCAGTTGTTATAAACGAAGGTGTAACAACCATCGGTGACAATGCTTTCCGTGACTGCTACAGCCTTACGGAAGTCACCATACCTGACAGTGTGACAACCATCGGTGATTGGGCTTTCGCAGGGGATTCTTTAGGCGGAAGCAGTCTTACAAAAGTCACCATAGGGGACAGTGTAACAACCATCGGTGATTATGCTTTCTATAACTGCGACAGCCTTACGGAAGTCACCATACCTGACAGTGTGATAACCATCGGTGATTATGCTTTCGCAGGGGATTTTTTAGGCGGAAGCAGTCTTACAAAAGTCACCATAGGGGACAGTGTAAAAACCATCGGTGATTATGCTTTCTATTTCTGCTCCAAACTTGCGGAAGTCACCATACCTGACAGTGTAACAACCATCGGTGATTGGGCTTTCGCAGGGGATTCTTTAGGCGGAAGCAGTCTTACAAAAGTCACCATAGGAGACAGCGTAACAACAATCGGTGATTCTGCTTTCCGTGACTGCGAAAGCCTTACGGAAGTCACCATAGGAGACAGTGTAAAAACCATCGGTGACAATGCCTTTGAAAACTGCTTCAAACTTGCGGAAGTCACCATAGGAGACAGTGTAACAACCATCGGTGACGGTGCTTTCTCTCTGTGCTACAGCCTTACGGAAGTCACCATAGGGGACAGCGTAACAACAATCGGTGATTCTGCTTTCTATGGCTGCTACAGCCTTACGGATGTTTATTACAGCGGAACAAAGGCGCAGTGGAAGAAGATAAGCATCGGTTTGAATAACAGTGATTTAACCGGTGCAAAAATACATTATACTTGTTATCACATAAATAAAACCACCCATGCACAACAAAACCCCACCTGCACAGCAAAGGGCTACACCGCAGGTACATATTGCCCCGACTGTGAAAATTGGCTTTCAGGTCATGAAGTCATCCCTGCAACCAACCATGCAAACAAAGAGTCAAAGCCTCAACAAAACCCCACTTGCACAGAAATTGGCTACACCGCTGGTGTGTACTGCCCCGACTGTAAAAAGTGGCTATCAGGTCATAGCACAATCAGTGCAAAGGGTCACAGCTACACTGAAAAAATAATTGACTCAGCTCACCTTAAGGCAAAAGCCACTGTTGAAAGGGCAGCAATTTACAAATATGACTGTGAAGACTGTGATGCAATCAGCCCTGACAAAACCTTCACTTACGGCAATACTCTTGCTCTCGGTGTGACATCATCCGTAACTGCCACACAGACAACATCGTCATTGACCCTCACCTGGTCAAAAGCTGAAAACGCCACAGGCTACCGCCTTTACTACAAGCTCCCCGGTGACATCAGCTGGAGAAATGCAGTGACCTATACAACTGCAACAACCTGTACCTTCAATAAGCTTCCCGCAGGTCAGAAGTATACCTTCGCTGTAAGAAGCGCTTACAAAAAGGCTGACGGCTCTTACATCCTCGGCGGTTATAAAGAAATCGTAACCGCAACAAAAGCGCTTGAAATCTCAAAGATAACTGCTGCGCAGAACACTTCTGCAATAAAGCTTACCTGGAATGCTTGCAACGGTGCCGACGGCTACCGCATTTACTACAAATCGGGTAACACATGGAAGGTATGTGTAAGCACAACTTCATTAACTACTCACACCTTCACAGGTCTTAAAGCCGGTGCAAAGTATACCTTTGCTATCCGTCCGTATATCCTTGCTGGCGGAGCTGTTATCTGGTCGGACTATACTCAGTTTATGACAGCTACCAAGCCCGCTGATGTGTCCGCAAATGTAACCTCACCCTCAAAGGGCAATATCTCCCTTACCTTCGGTGCAGTAAACGGCGCTGACGGCTACAGAGTTTACTACAAGGTCGGTAACGGTGCTTACAAGATTTATAAGAACTTTGCAACACCACAGAATCTTACCTTCGCAAATCTTAAGTCAGGTACAAAATACACCTTCGCCGTCCGTGCAGGCATTAAAACAAGTAGAGGCATTATATGGGGTGGCTATAAGGAAGTACCCGTAACTGTTAAATAAGATTACGCTATCATTAAAACAGACTCTCTCCGGAGGGCCTGTTTTTTTGCAGTGTAAATTTTTCAAATTTTTTCAAAAAAGCAGTTTACAATTCCCCAGGAGAAAGTGTATAATATTTCCATAAATGTGTGAAAGGTTGATAAATATGACTTACGGTACCCAGGTTGCCCTTATTATTGCTGCCATCGTAATCGGCATTCTTCTTATTTTATATTTCGGTCTTGGTGTGGTTTTCTTTATGATTGCTCTCGGTAATAAGAAAAGACCTGACCCCACTGTTCCCTGTAAGGACAGTCTTTTTGAGAGAAACGCTGACAATGAAAACCTCAAGGCAGGTTATAAATGGTACGATACTACCTATCATCAGGAAGTAATTATCAAAAACAGAAAGGGCGAGAATCTCCACGCGGCGGAGTTCCGTAACCCTTCAAACAGTAATACCTGGGCAATATGCCTTCACGGCTGGACGAATGTTAACCGTGAAATGTCAAGCTATGCTATGGAGTATTACAAAAGAGGCTTCAATGTGCTTCTTCCCGACCTTCGCGGTCACAACAACAGCGAGCACAAATTTGTGACAATGGGCTGGAATGACAGACTTGACGTTGTTGACTGGATAAAGAGCATCGTAAAAGAAAATCCCAAGGCACAGATTGTTATTCACGGCGTTTCAATGGGTGGAGCAACTACCATGATGACTACAGGCGAGGAGCTTCCTTCAAATGTTGTGCTTGCAGTTGAGGATTGTGGCTTTACGGGAGTGAAGGATATTTTCACAGACCAGTGTATCAGAAAGTATCACCTTCCCCCGAAGCTTGTTATGCCGCAGTCAAGCCTTGTAAACAGAATCGTAAACGGATTTTTCTTCGGTCAGGCTTCCTGTATAAAGCAGCTTAAGAAATCAAAGACACCTACTCTTTTTATCCACGGTGACAAGGACGAATTCGTTCTTCCTTCAAATCTTGATCCGGTTTACAATGCCTGTGCCGCACCTAAGGAAAAGTACATAGTAAAGGGTGCAGAACACGCTGTTTCCTCGCATTGGTTCCACGAGGAGTACTGGCAGGTTGTGGATAATTTTCTTAAGAAGTATTTTGATGTGAAATGATGTCAGGCGTTTGCCGGACGGATACAATATATATTAAACGAAAAGGAGATAGTTATGAAGAAATCGGTAAGAATTACAGTTGCACTTATTATGGCTTTGGCTTTAGTACTTTTAAGCGGCTGTTCAGGCGGCGGAGATTATTCGGAGGAGGGTGGTATGCCTTACCGCTATGCCGAAGATGGTGAGCAGTTACAGCCTGAAATTACCGCAACTGCTCTTGAGGGCAGTGCCGGTGTCAATGTGGAGGAGTACTGTCCGAAGCTTTTCGACTTTGATCTCAGCACCAAATGGTGTATGAGCTTTGCCGGTAACGCTTACGTTGTATGGGAGCTTTCAGAGGCTGTGGTGCCGACAGGCTACACTATAGTAACCGGTGGTGACAGCGGAAGATTCAAGGGAAGAAATCCGAAATCATGGACACTTTACGCATCTGACTCTGCTACTGCTCCTAAAAGGAATGACAGCAGCTGGGAGGCCATAAGCGTAGTCGAAAACGATGTGATGCTCGATGACCGCAACACAGAAAGATATTACTATCAGATTGAAGAATGCGACGGCGAATATAAATATTACAAGCTTGAGGTAAGTGCAACATCAGGCAGCGAGGGCTGTCTGCAGCTGTCAGAGTTTTCTATTGACTATGACGGTGCAGAGTATGTATACGATAACGGTATATTCTATTCCGATCAGCTCTTCATAGGCACTACCTTTATCAGTGACGGTTTTTCCTATGATGTCCGTGTGGGCGATAATGTCACCTTCTATCATCCCAGAACTGCTACTTCGAGCTACTATGCCTACAGCTGGGTTATAAGAGACGGTGACGGCATGATAGCACTTGACCATACAGGCGATGCTACCTGCGGTGTTACAGGTGTTAAAGAGGGAACGGTAAATCTCGAAGCGACACTTTATTACCATACGGGTATATATCAAGGGGCAACTATGGAGACGGTTACCTATAACGTGACGGTCAACGTCCTTCCTGCCGATGCGGAGAGACCGTCTTACGGCAATTCTCCGACTTCAAGCTGCTTCAGATGTAACGGTACGGGTCAGACCGACTGCCCCGGCTGCTACGGTGATGGTATGCTTTCGGGCGGTGCACGCTGCAGCTGCGGTACCGGTAAGATTACCTGCTATCTTTGTAACGGCAGCGGATCAAGAGAATAATTATGATAATTATGCACTTATTTTGCCTTTGAATGAATATTTTTATGTGAACTTTTAATAATTATTCAGTTTTGACAACTTTGTTTCCTTTAAAACTGTTGACATCGGGCATTTTCGGTGATAAAATAGCCGCACATAAATTTTTGGAGGTACATACTAATGAAAAAGTTTTTAGCAATTGCTCTTGCTGCAGTTCTTCTTTTCGCTCTTGCAGCATGTGCAGGTAACAAGACAACAGACGGTAACGCTACAGCAGGTAACGCTACAGCAGGCAACGCAACAGACGGTGATGTTGCAACAGACGATAATGTTCTTACAATGGCTACCAATGCAGAATTCCCTCCCTATGAATTCTACTCAGGTGACAAGGTTGTAGGTATCGATGCTGAGGTTGCAGCTCTCATCGCTGAAAAGCTCGGCATGGAGCTTGAAATCGTAGACATCGCATTCGACTCAATCATTCCCGGCGTTCAGTCAGGCAAGTATGATATGGGTATGGCAGGTCTCACCGTTACAGAGGACAGACTTGAAAAGGTAAGCTTCTCAACTTCTTATGCAACAGGTGTTCAGTCCGTTATCGTTAAGGAAGACGGCGCAATCCAGTCACTTGACGACATCGCAGGCAAGATGATCGGTGTTCAGACAACAACTACCGGTGACATCTACGCTTCAGACGAATACGGCGAAGATTTCGTTACAAAGTATGACAACGGTGCAGCAGCTGTTCAGGCTCTCCTTGCAGGCAAGGTTGAATGCGTTATCATTGTTAACGAGCCCGCAAAGAGCTACGTTGCAGCTAACGAAGGTCTCAAGATCCTTGACACATCCTATGCAGTAGAAGATTATGCTATCTGCTTCGCAAAGGAAAACACAGAGCTCAAGGATAAGGTTGATGCAGCTCTCAAGGAGCTCATCGCTGACGGTTCAGTTCAGGAAATCGTTGACAAGTATATTCCTGCTGAATAATTTTACAGCAAACCTGAAGGAAAATATGGGGCGGCCATCTGACCGCCCTTTTTCTTGATAATACGGCTCGAAAGGGGCAATCAGAATGATCAAACAGTTTATCGGCTGGATAATGGGAATGTGGGATTCATTTGTCAGTGAATTCATCTTCGTTTTCATTGAAGATAACCGTTATCAGCACATTGTAAAGGGCTTTGGCAATACCCTGAAGATTACGGCAGGCTCGCTTGTTGTGGGTATCGTTATCGGTATTGTCGTTGCGGCAATCCGTTCGTCTTATGACAAGAACAGGGAAGCAATGGCTATGCACAAGGGTGTAGGCTATTATGTGCTTATGATACTTAATGCCTTTTGTAAGTTCTATCTTACGATTTTCAGAGGAACACCCGTTGTAGTTCAGCTTCTTATCTGCTACTTCATCGTTTTTGCCAATGCAAAGGACGGTGTTCCCGTTGCAATTTTCGCCTTTGGTATCAACTCCGGCGCATATGTAGCCGAGATTTTCCGTGGCGGTATTATGTCGATTGATGCAGGTCAGTTTGAGGCAGGCAGAAGTCTCGGCTTCAATTATATCCAGACTATGCGTCACATCATTATTCCGCAGATGTTCAAGGCTGTGCTTCCTACCCTCTGCAACGAGTTTATTGCTCTTTTAAAGGAAACCTCGGTTGCAGGTTATGTAGGCGTTATTGACCTTACAAAGGCAGGTAACGTTATTGCAGGACGAACCTTCTCCTATTATATGCCCCTTATTGCCGTTGCACTTATTTATCTTGTAATGGTTGTAATTCTCACGTCCCTTGTAGGAAAGCTTGAAAGGAGGTTGCGTAAGAGTGAGCGATAATGTTCTTATTAAAGTTTCAGGCCTTAAGAAGCACTATGCAAAGGCTACGGTCAAGGCTCTTGACGGCATTGACTGCGAAATCAGAAAGGGCGAGGTAGTGGTAGTTATCGGTCCTTCGGGAAGCGGTAAATCAACATTCCTGCGTTCTCTCAACCTTCTTGAAATTCCCACTGACGGCAAGATTGTTTTTGATGGAGTTGACATAACCTCCTCAAAGACGAACATCAATAAGCACCGTCAGAAGATGGGTATGGTGTTCCAGCACTTCAATCTTTTCCCACATATGACTATTCTTGACAATATGACTATTGCTCCTATAAAGCTTCTCGGAAAGAGTAAGGGAGAAGCTGAAAAGAAAGCCCGCGAGCTTCTTGAAAGAGTCGGTCTCGGCGACAGAGCAGACGCTTATCCCGGTCAGCTTTCAGGCGGACAGAAGCAGAGAGTTGCTATCGTACGTGCGCTTTGTATGGAGCCGGAGGTTATGCTTTTTGACGAGCCTACAAGTGCTCTTGACCCGGAAATGGTAGGAGAGGTGCTCGATGTTATGAAGCAGCTCGCTTCCGAGGGTATGACGATGGTTGTTGTTACCCACGAGATGGGATTTGCAAGAGAAGTCGGCACAAGAATCGTGTTTATGGACGGCGGCGTTTTTGTCGAGGAAAACACTCCCGAGGAGTTCTTTGCGAATCCGCAGAGCCCCAGAGCAGTTGACTTTTTATCCAAGGTATTGTAATATAACAGCAGGTGATCCATTGAACCGGGTTTGCCTGCTGTTATTATTATATGCGGTTATCTGTGTAAAAGGAGATGAATAAAATGAGCGAATTTGACGGCTTTTTTTCGTCCTCGGGCTCAATGTTCGATGCCAGAGAGGATCTGCAGTATAAGCTGAACGACCCCCGTATACCCCAATATGAAAAAGATGAGATGATAAGACAGCATAACTGGAAATACTGCGACAATATGTCTTCAGACACCGTGCAGAATCAGATGAGATATAATCTCAGCTCGCCCTACTATGACCATAGTGATTCGTCTCATAAAAGCCATTGTGTTACAAACAGCAGAGAATATGACAGACCGCTGACTGTGGCGGAATTGAGAAGATATATCGCGCCTTCTGATCCCGAAGAAAAGGAGCGTAACATTTTCACAGACCTGGCTGACGTTGCCGGCTGCATCATCGTAAGAAGGGTTGATTCTGTTTCTGCAAAAAGAGCAGGGAATGAAGCCTGGATTATAAACAGACTCAATTATATGTTCTGTAGCCTTATGGAGCATAAGGACGAATCTCCCCGATGTGTTGATGAGGTCGAGAAGCTCGTCGGTAAGTCGGTAGGTCTTGACGAGGTTTTCGATAAGCTCAGAAGAAACTACATAAATAAGGCGAGTTACTTATTTTTGCCCGGTGCGATGCTTATAGTGTTGGAAAAGTTCAAGGGAGCACAAAAAACAGAAAGCTACAGAAATACGGAAAAGCTTTATCTCAGGTATATGGATGCCATTATAAACAACATTTATAACGGCCGTGACCATGAGTATTTGCGAACAAAAAGAGGAAAGGATTATTATTTTTTTAAGAAGTATGATGAAAGCTCATACATTACAGCAGATTTTTCCTTTTTAAAAACCGACAACAGAACCCAACGGAAAATAACTGCAGTCGAAATGTTCGGACCCTACACTGAAAAACAGCAGCTGCATATAAAAAACAATCTCACGGGCTTTATCAGCAGCTGGTGCGACCCTCTGAGCTTCTATGAGCTTAAAGGTATGGGTATTTCTCCTGAAGGAACAGACTACCGCACAGGTCCGAAATCGATTGGCGACAGATACGGATT
Organism: Acutalibacteraceae bacterium; assembly: GCA_045532935.1. Lineage (GTDB taxonomy): Bacteria > Bacillota > Clostridia > Oscillospirales > Acutalibacteraceae > UBA6857. Next base: position 55,503 of record JAZSGW010000041.1, on the reverse strand, counting down.
TTTCGGTTATAAGCTGCTGGAAAACGGTGTTGATGAGAGTTTTCTGGCTTATTGTGCCGAAATGGGAGGCAGAGCTGACCCGGGATTTTTCAGAAGAAGCGAAAAGAATAAAGCTGTTGTAATGAATGTTATGAAGAATATCGGAGTGAACTTTGCTTATCCCGGAACCTTGACTGATTTTCTGGAGCTTTTCAAGGGCGAAGAAGAAATAACAAGAGGCTATGTTGAATTTTGCAGCAAGTGGATCAAGGACAATCTGGCAGATTACGAGGAGACTTTTTTCGATATACATAAGAAACGGGGAGTTAAGCCGGATTTAAATGCACATACAGAGAGCTTAAAGAAAATAAAGGCTGAGCTTATAGATAAAAATATAGAAGACCTTAAATTAAGGGCATCGGAATTTCCTGGTGAGCTTATGAAACGAACCCTTGATACAGCGATAAACGACATCAACAGTCACTATTCAGTTACTTACAGACGTATAGAAAAGTATGTAACCGAATATTACTCAAAGAGATACTGGGTGCCGAACAAGAAGTGCAGGCACTGCGGCGGTGAGTTCCGCGGAGTTTTAAAAAAGGTCTGTACCGCCTGCGGCAAGGAGAAGGATTATTAAAAGTTTCCCTTCGGATTGTTCCCTTGAGATATTTCAGGGGTGTCCGAAGGGTTTTTACGTTGATGTTATATGCAGAATAACACTTTGTTAACAAAGATTCAATCTGTTTTAAAACTACATCTGTTGTAATAGCATCATAGCATTTAATTTGGGACAAAGTGTTGACTTCGGACCGCTTTTTTGCTATTATATAAAAAAATACATTATGGGTTTTTATGGCTTAAAACAAAATATGGAAAAATGATTTATCCAAAACAAAAATGAAAGAAGTGACCTGTAAATGAAAAAGGAGTTCCCTTACAAGCTTTATGACCTTATTCCTTCACAGCAGACAATGTACCTGATGTTCAAGTACACCTTCAGCAAGCAGATTTCACAGATTCCCACATCATTCTGCGTTGAAGATATTGATCTTGACTTTGACCTGCTTACGAAGGCTCTCAATATCGAATTTGAACGTAATGATAGTCTCAGACTCAGATTCGTAAAGGTTGACAAACAGCTCAAGCAGTATTTCCTTCCCTCGTATAAGATGAGCAAGGTTCCCTACAAGTATTTCCGTTCAAAGGAAGAACAGCAGGCATTTTTTGAAAAGGACGCACAGACTCCAGTGCGCTTTGATAAGGGTGTCAACTTCAGAATCTACTTCTATAAAACCGCAAATGCAGGTAACGGCGTTTACTTTAATGTAAGCCACCTCAATATGGACGCTCTCGGAGCAGTTATCTTCTATCTTGACTTTATTTCTGTTTACAGAGCTCTCGCTCACGGCACAGAGCTACCGGCACCTATGTCCTCCTATGAGGAATATATCGCAAGAGAGCTCAAGGTTGTTGAGGAAAAGAAAAAGTGGGACAAGCACGAAAGCTGGTACCGTGAATACTTTGCAAAGGGTGGCGAACCCTTCTATGCAGGTGTGCACGGCCCCGGTTTCCTCGAAAAAACAAGAATTAAAAAGAAGAACCCCAACCTTCGTGTGCCTGCTGCATACAACCCGCTTCTTGATAAGTGTGATATGATAAACGGTCATATCGGTGCAGAGGATGCAGCAAAGATTTTTACCTTCTGTAAGGAAAATTCGATTGCTCCAGAAAGTCTCTTTATGCTCGGTCTTCGTACTCACTGCTCTGCAATCAATTACAGAACAGAGGATGTATTTATGATGGCTACCTGCTCAAAGAGAGCCGGTGTCAAGGAGAAGAAGATGAGTGGTTGCCTGGTTCAGCCGATTCAGGTGCGTACAATCATCCCCGAAACCGCAACCTTTGAAGAGGCTCTCGGTGAATACACACGCGTAAGAACCCAGCTTTACCGTCATATGGACTATCCTTACATCACAGCCCGTGACCTTTCAAGAGATATGTATAATTACAGCCTTATCCAGGGTCCCGCCTGTATGATGTTCTCATGGATTCCCATTCCCATTGACCTTGACGCTGTAGGCTTCAAGTTCGACTTCAAGACCTATGACCTCGGCAGATACTTTACACCGCTTTATACTATCTGCTCACCTGACCCCAAGGATAAGGGAATCAACCTTAACTATATGTACAGAGTCAAGCTCTCACAGAAGGAGCATATAGAGGCTCTTCATAAGAACGCCGTCAAGGTAGTTCTTGCAGGTATAGAAAATCCGAAGCTTACAGTAAAAGAGCTTCTTGATATGTGTGAATAATTTATTCAAATAAACAGAGAAACAGGAGAATCACAATGCATATTGAATTAACAAAAAAAGAATTTAAAGAGCTTGCTGCACTTAGAGGAAAAATTCATACTTCAGGTGCTGTTACTTCTATCAAGGAAATGTTTGTAAGAAGTGAAGCCTTCGGTGACAGAGTAGCTGTTGTCGAGAAAATCAAAAAGCAGGACGTTGTTTACACGGTAAAGGATTTCCATGATAAGGTAAAGCAGCTCGGTACAGCTCTTTATGAGCTTGGTCTCGGCGGAAAGCACGTTTCCATCGTCAGCGAAAACAGCTACAACTGGATTGTAACCTTCTTTGCAATCGTTTGCGGCGGCGGTGTTGCAGTTCCCATCGACAAGGAGCTTCCTGATAAGGACATCAGTATGCTCATCTCAAAGGGCGATGCAGAGGCTTTGTTCCATTCAAAAACCTACAAGGAAACTGCAAAGCTTCACATCGAAAACGATGACAGATGTAAGTACGCTATCAATATGACACACAACGGCAAGGCTGACGGAGGCAAATTCCTCACAATTGATGAGCTTTGCGAAATGGGTAAAAAGCTTCTTGAAAAGGGCGACAGACGCTTCCTTGATGCAGAGGTCAAGCCCGATGATCTTGCAGCTATTGTTTTCACTTCAGGTACTACCGGTACAAACAAGGGCGTTATGCTCTCTCACTTCAACTTTGCTTCAAACGTTGAGGGTGTTCTCGAGTTCCTCGGACCTGAACAGTCAACAATGTCAATTCTTCCCATGAACCACGTTTATGAGCTTTCCTGCAGTGTTCTTACCGCTATTTATATGAACGGTATCATTTACATCAATGACAGCCTTAAGAATATCCTTCCCAACATCAATGACTTCAGACCTACAGCTATGGCCGTTGTTCCTCTTGTTCTCGAAGGTATCTATAACGGTATCCGTGCAAAAGCAGAGGAAAAAGGTAAGCTTGATATAATGCTCAAGATGATTAAAATCAGCAACAAGCTTCTCAAGGTCGGAATTGATATAAGACCTGTAGTTTTCAAAAGTGTAAAAGAGAACTTCGGCGGTATGTTCCCCACAATGAGCTGCGGCGGTGCTCCTGCAAGAGGTGACCATATCAAGTTCCTTTCAGAGCTTGGCTTCAACATCATTTCCGGCTACGGTATGACAGAATGCTCACCCACAATCACCCTTCACAGAGACGGCAGAAACAAGCCTCTTTCAGCAGGTAAGGCATTCCCCAGAGCACAGTTTATCATCGCTGAGCCTGACGAGGACGGCATCGGTGAAATCTGGGTTAAGGGCGACAACGTAACCAAGGGCTATTACAAGGACGAGGAAGCCACAAAGGCATCATTCTCCGAGGACGGCTGGTTCAAGACGGGTGACTACGGCAGACTCGACGAGGACGGCGAGCTTTACATAACAGGTCGTAAGAAGTTCCTCATCATTCTTCCTAACGGTGAAAACATCTTCCCCGAAACAGTTGAAAGCAACATTATGGAGCATCTTCCCTATGCGGTTGAAACTGTAGCTTTTGAAGAGAAAATCATCTCTGCAACAGGTAAGGAAGCTATGATTATGGCAGCTGCTATCTATGTAAACAGAGAGTTCCTCAAGGGTATGAGCGATGAGGAAATCATCGCCAAGACTAAGGCTGATGTTGCAGAAAGCAACAAGGGACAGCCTGCCTACAGAAAGGTACAGAATGTTTACGTTTCCTTCACTGAATTCGAGAAGAATTCAACCAGAAAGGTTATCAGACAGAAAGTAATTGACAAATATACAAAAAAAGAAACCGTATAAAGGAGGTTTAAAAAAATGCTTGAAACACTCAGAGAAGTAATCTGCCGTTATGTTGAAATCGACCCTGCAACACTTACAGAGGAAACCAACATCAGAAGTGAGCTTGGTCTTAACTCCCTTGAGCTTATCAACATCGCAGTAGCAATCGAAGACGAGTTTGACGTTGAGATTCCCGACCGTGAAGTCGGCAACATCGAAACTCTCGGTGATGCTATCAAGATTATTGAAAAATATATGGAAGACTGATAAAAAGCACCCGGAAGGGTGCTTTTTTAATGCAGAATGCAGAGTGCAGAATGCAGAATGCAAACCTGATCCGATGTGACTATGAGACTAGTGGGACAAAGATTATATAAACCTTTTTCTTAATATATATTATTATTTATACTTTTTTATATAAATATTAGTAATATTAGTAACAAAGTAGTAAAAACCCTTATAAATAAAGGGCTTTGGGGTGAGACTAGCCTGAGACTAGCCCGAGACTAGCTGAGACTAGTCTTAAAAATCACTGTCAAGGGATACGGTTTCTGAGTATTCTTCATCAATCGGCACAAGCTGTGAACTATATTTTTCTTCCTGAAGCACTGCAGATGCACTTGCAGGAGCCGTCAACCCCTTACCATTTTTCAAAAGACCCAAAAGCAGTGATTTTTCTATTGACTTGCCCTCTGCTTTTAATGTATAATTATAAAGTGATTTTTTGCACAGAAAACCTATATTCGGACAACAGGAGGAGAAAAAATGGGATATTTATCAGACATTGAAATTGCACAGCAGTGTGAAATGAAGCACATCACCGAAATTGCGAAAAAAGCAGAGGTTGACCTTAAGTATATCGAGCAGTACGGTAACTATAAGGCTAAAATCGATCTTTCACTTCTTTCTGACAGCAAGGATAAGAAGGACGCAAAGCTCATTCTTGTAACAGCAATAACACCCACACCTGCAGGCGAAGGAAAGACTACCACCACAATCGGTCTTGCCGACGGTATGGCACGAATCGGCAAAAAGGTCGCCGTTGCTTTAAGAGAGCCCTCACTCGGTCCCGTTTTCGGCGTTAAGGGCGGTGCAGCAGGCGGCGGATATGCCCAGGTTGTACCTATGGAGGACATCAACCTTCACTTCACCGGCGACTTCCATGCTATCACAAGTGCAAATAACCTTCTTGCCGCAATGCTTGATAACCATATCCATCAGGGAAACAGCCTCGGCATAGATACAAGACGCATTACCTGGAAGCGTTGTCTTGATATGAATGACAGACAGCTTCGCTTCGTTACTGACGGTCTCGGCGGCAGAATCAACGGCACTCCCAGAGAGGACGGCTTTGATATTACCGTTGCAAGTGAAATTATGGCAATTCTCTGTCTTGCCTCCTCAATTACTGACCTTAAGGAAAGGCTTTCAAAGATAATCGTCGGCTACAATTTCAAGGACGAGCCCGTTACCTGCGGTCAGCTCAACGCTCACGGTGCAATGACTGCTCTTTTAAAAGATGCGCTTAAGCCTAATCTTGTCCAGACTCTTGAAGGCACACCCGCATTTGTGCACGGCGGTCCCTTTGCTAATATCGCTCACGGCTGTAACTCCGTTATCGCCACAAGAACTGCGATGAAAATGGCTGATTATGCCGTTACGGAGGCTGGCTTCGGTGCTGACCTCGGTGCAGAGAAATTCCTTGATATAAAGTGCCGTATGGCAGGTCTTAATCCCGATGCAGTTGTTATGGTTGCTACAATCCGTGCTCTTAAAATGCACGGCGGTCTTGCTAAAACGGAGCTTGGTGAGGAAAATCTCGAGGCACTTGAAAAGGGTATTCCCAATCTTCTTCGTCATGTTTCAAATATCAAAAATGTGTATAAGCTTCCCTGTGTTGTTGCAGTAAACCGTTTCCCCACAGACACGGATAAGGAAGTTGAATTTATCATAGAAAAGTGCAAAGAGCTCGGCGTAAACGTCTGCCTTTCAACTGTATGGGCTGAAGGAGGCAAGGGCGGTGAAGAGCTTGCAAGAGAGGTCGTACGTCTTTGCGAAGAGGAGGACAGCAGTAGCTTCACCTTCTCCTATAATACCGAAGACAGCATCGAGCAGAAGCTTCGTGACATCGTACAGAAGGTTTACGGCGGTAAAGATGTTACAATTCTTCCTGCGGCTAAAAAGCAGATTAAGAAGCTCGAGAAAATCGGCTGTGACAAGCTTCCCGTATGCGTTGCAAAGACCCAGTACAGCTTCTCTGATGACCCGACAAAGCTCGGTGCTCCCGAGGACTTTATTGTAACGGTAAGAAATATTAAAATTTCCGCAGGTGCAGGCTTTATTGTTGCTCTCACCGGTGAGATTATGACTATGCCCGGTCTTCCCAGAGTTCCTGCCGCAGAAAAGATTGACGTTGATGAAGAAGGCAGAATCACAGGACTTTTCTGATAAAAATATTCCCCTTTGGAAAGGATTGCAAAAAATGCTTGAAATTATTAATCACGGTGTTCACCTTGTAAAGGGCAGAACACTCATAGACGGTACAAAACAGGAGCAGGAGGCACAGCTTGCTTCTATGGGCCTTTCACCAAGAAGCGACAGAAACGGTACGCTCGCTTATTCTGTGCTCAATGCTCATAACACAAGACCCGATGACGAAAAAATGAGAATCCGTTTTGATGCTCTCATTTCTCACGATATAACCTACGTCGGCATTATCCAGACAGCAAGAGCCAGCGGACTCAAGGAGTTCCCGATTCCTTATGCTATGACAAACTGCCACAACAGCCTTTGTGCAGTCGGCGGCACAATCAATGAAGACGACCACGTTTTCGGTCTTTCTGCTGCTAAAAAATACGGCGGTATCTACGTGCCTGCAAATCAGGCGGTTATCCATCAGTATGCAAGAGAAATGATGGCAGGCTGCGGTAAGATGATTCTCGGCTCTGACAGCCACACCCGCTACGGTGCTCTCGGCACTATGGCAGTAGGCGAGGGCGGTCCCGAGCTTGTAAAGCAGCTTCTTAATAATACCTGGGACGTAAATCCTCCGCAGGTTGTACTCGTTTACCTTGAAAACGCTCCGAAGCCCGGTGTGGGTCCTCACGACGTTGCTATTGCCCTTTGCGGTGCAGTGTTCAAGGAAGGTCTTGTTACAAACAAGGTGCTTGAGTTCGTAGGCCCCGGTGTTGAGAATCTTTCAATGGACTTCCGTATCGGTATTGATGTTATGACAACGGAAACTGCCTGCCTTTCCTCGATCTGGGAGACAGATGACAGGGTGAAGAATTACTTCATCACTCACGGCAGACCCGACGAATACAAGGAAATGAAGCCTGACACCGTGGCTTACTATGATATGGCAATCCGCATTGATTTAAGTAAGATCGAGAGTATGATTGCGCTTCCCTTCCATCCGTCGAACGCCTATACCGTACACGAGCTTCAGCAGAATCCCGAGATTCTCTATGAGGTTGAAAAGGCGGCAAAGGCGCAGTTCGGCGACAAGGTGGACTTCCGCCTCAAGGATAAGATTGTCGGCGGTAAAATCCTTGTTGACCAGGGAATTATCGCAGGCTGTGCAGGCGGTATGTTCGAAAATATCTGTGAAGCTGCAGCTATTCTTGACGGCAAGGACATCGGTGACGGATATTTCAATCTTTCCGTTTATCCTTCAAGTGTGCCCGTTAACCTTGCTCTTATCAGAAACGGTGTTCAGGGCAGACTTCTCGAGGCGGGTGCAGTATTCAAGCCCTGCTTCTGCGGACCCTGCTTCGGTGCAGGTGATGTACCTGCCAATAACGGACTATCGATAAGACATACAACCCGCAACTTCCCCAACCGTGAGGGCAGTAAGCCCGGTGACGGTCAGCTTGCTTCCGTGGCTCTTATGGACAGCCGTTCCATAGCCGCAACAGCACTTAATAAGGGTGTGCTTACCGCCGCTACAGATGTGGAAATTCCTGCTTACGATAAAGAATATGCCTTTGAAAAGGGCGTTTATGAAAAGAGAGTATATCAGGGCTTCGGCAAGGCTGACAGCTCTTATGAGCTTAAGCTCGGCCCCAATATCACCGACTGGCCGGAGATGTACGCTCTTGAGGATAATCTTCTTCTCAAGCTTGCCGCTGTTATTCACGACGATGTTACAACAACTGACGAGCTTATCCCCTCGGGTGAGACCTCCTCTTACCGCTCAAACCCCTTAAGACTTGCAGAATTTGCTCTTTCACGCCGTATTCCCGAGTATGTCTCAAGAGCAAAGGCAGTTGCCGCCGAGGAAAAAAAGAGACGTGAAAGCGAAAGTGAAGAGGTGCTTTCAGTGCTCTCAAGGGTAACAGATAACAGCGCTGAAGCTGCAAAGCATACACAGTTCGGTTCCTGCATCTTTGCCTGCCGTCCCGGTGACGGAAGCGCAAGAGAGCAGGCGGCATCATGCCAGAAGGTGCTCGGAGGCTTCGGTAATATCTGCTACGAGTTCGCCACAAAGCGTTACCGCAGTAACTGTATCAACTGGGGCATTCTTCCCTTTACAATCAGCAGGGATACCGACTTCAATTACGCTGACGGCGACTATGTTTTCGTTCCCGGTGTAAGAGATGCCATAAAGAACGGCAAGGAAGAGATTCCTGCAAAGGTAATCACAAAGGACGGTATCAAGGATATTACACTTTATGTCAAGGGCCTTACCGAGGAAGAAAAGACAATTATCCTCGAGGGTTGTCTGATGAATTATTATAAAGCGCAGAATAAATAAAATTACAGAGCAGGTTGTGAGTTTGCAACCTGCTCTGTTTTGATGTTATACGGTTGAGTTTGCTTCTAAAATAGCACACAAATCCTCTACAGAAGAAACATTCTCAAAAAATCCCGATTCCGCAATATCCTGAAGATCTTCTAGGGCTTCTTTACAGCCTTTTTTGAAGGCTTCGTAAATTTCTGTAACGCCTAATATAAAAGTCAGTCTGTCATCGTTGTCAAGACCTTTCAGCATATATAGCTGACCTGCCTTATACTGGCTTTCTGCGTGTCCTAAATTACCGGCACGGTTGAAAAATTGCAGGGCCTTAGCTTTATCCAAAACGGCATTATATTCTCCGTTAAGATATGCCATACCGGCTTCATACAGCAAGGTGACTTCCGAGGGTGTAGATTTGTAATGCTCGATAGCCTCTTCGATATCTCTGATATCGATAGTATCATTTTCACTAATATGACTTTCATTAGCTTGATTTGCTGTAGTTTCCTCTATTGTTTCTTTTTTGCTCTTTTTTCTCCAAAACATAAAACCAATCCGGATTCTTTTGCTATTATTAAACTTGCAGATTTTTTCGGTGTGTCAGCGGATTATCTTCTCGGAAGAACTTGCGAGCATATTGTAGACCCACAGAATATTATTGTGAGACTTACGAGAATACAGGAGGAATTAAATAAAATAACTGCAGACATCAGTAAACTTTAAACCCTATACCTCGTTGCACTTGTCAATGAGGGTTTTTATTTTAAAATATTTACTTTTTGCATTGTATGAGTTATAATCAAATAGATTAATTATGAAAGGTGTGATAATATGAAAGTTATACTTATAATCGGTTTAGTTGTTTTGGTAGTGGCACTTATTGTTTATTTTGTCAACAATAAAGTGGAAGAGGAGCTTTACTGCGACCTTCCCGAGGGCTTTACCGTAACGGCTCATACTGGCTGCGAGGGTACGGCAGATAACACTCTTGAAAGTATGCGCGCAGGTGCATTTGCAGGTGCAGATATAGTTGAAATCGACCTGCAGTTTATGCCTGATGGAACTCCTGTGCTCTGCCATAATGAACCTAAAGGCAAGAAATTTCCCACCCTTGACGATGCATTCGCTCTTCTCAAGGAGCTTGAGGTGAAAATGAATGTCGACGTCAAGTCAGCGGCAGATATTCCTGCGGTAAAAAGTCTTGCTGAAAAGCACGGTGTCCTCGACAGAATTTTCTTTACCGGCGTTGAAGAGGAAAAGGTTAAGGCGGTAAAAGAGGGCGCACCGGGTACGGAATATTTCCTCAATGTAGGTGTGGATAAAAAGAAAAACACCGATAAGGCATATATAGATTCTCTTATCAGAAAGGTAAAGGACTGCGGTGCAGTGGGAATCAATATGAATTATAAGGGCTGCTCAAAGATGCTTGTGGAGGCATTCCGAGAGGAAGGACTTCTTGTTTCTCTCTGGACAGCAAACGATAAAAAGGCAATGGTTCGCTGCTGTTACTACGAGCCCGACAATATCACAACAAGAAAACCGTCAGAGCTTATTGAGCTTATGGCAAGTGCGGAAAAGAAATAAAAAAATCACGGAGATTCGTCTCCGTGATTTTTTAACTTTCAAACTGACTGTTGTAGAGCCTTGCATAGAAGCCGTTTTTCTTCATAAGGCTTTCGTGGTTGCCCTGCTCGACAACATGGCCCTCGTTCATTACAAGAATAACGTCAGCCTCTCTTATAGTAGAAAGTCTGTGGGCAACTATAAAGCTTGTTCTGCCCTTCATCATTTTACTGAAGGCGTCCTGTATTTTCATTTCGGTTCTCGTGTCTATGGAAGAGGTCGCCTCGTCAAGAATCAGCATAGGCGGCAGACACAGCATCGCTCTTGCGATACAAAGCAGCTGTTTCTGACCTGCTGAAAGGTTGTCAGCTTTTATTACCGTGTCATAGCCCTGAGGCAAACGGCGGATAAAGGAGTGAGCGTGAGCCGATTTTGCCGCAGAGATTATTTCTTCATCGGTGGCATCGGGCTTTCCGTAGGCGATATTTTCTCTTACCGTGGCGTCGCTCAACCAGGTGTCCTGAAGCACCATACCGTAGCGTGAACGAAGAGATTTTCTTGTCATAGTCTGTATGTTTACGCCGTCAACGGAGATTTCACCGCTGTTTACATCGTAAAATCGCATAAGCAGATTTATAAGCGTTGTCTTTCCGCAGCCTGTGGGTCCTACGATGGCAACACGGTTGCCGGGCTCAACCTTAAGGGAAAGGTCGGTGATAAGAGGACGGTCGGGAGAGTAGGAAAAGCATACATTCTTAAGTTCAACACTGCCTGTAACGGCAGGTGAAACAGGCTCTTCCGGGTCAGGCTTCATATCCTCCTGCCCGAGAAGATCAAAGACACGCTTTGCACAGGTCAGAGCATTCTGCAGCTCGGTGATAACACCGCTGATTTCGTTGAAGGGCTTGGCGTACTGACTGGCATAGCTTAAGAAGATGCTTACCTGACCTACCGTTACAGCTCCCGTAAGAGCGTAAAGCGATCCGATAAGAGCAACTACGGCATATACGATATTGTTTACAAGGCGGGTGCTGGGGTTAGTAAGGCTCGAGAAGAAGGTGGCATATAAAGCCGTATGTCCGAGCCGTTTGTTGATTTCGTCGAACTGCTCAAGGCTTTCCTCCTCGTGACCGAAGGCCTTTACCACGTTCTGACCCTCTACAAGCTCATTGATAAGGGCGGTCTGCTCACCGCGGATTTTCGCCTGGTCAGTAAAGAAGCGGTGGGTACGTGAGGTAATAAACTTCGCTACAAGAAAGGACATAGGTGTGAGAATTAGCACGGAAAAGGCAACTGCGCCGTTGAGAATCAGCATAAGCACAAGAGTGGCAATTATGGTGATAACACCGCTGAAAAGCTGCGTAAAGCCCATCAGAAGGCCGTCAGAGAAGGTGTCTATGTCAGAAATCATACGGCTTACAAGGTCGCCTGACGGATGCGAGTCGAGATAGGAGACGGGAAGTCGGTGGAGCTTGTCGCTCAGGCTGTTGCGAAGGTCCCTGCAGACGCTGTGTGTGATTTTATTGTTACATACAGCAAAAAGGTGCTGTGAAGCCGCCGCTATAATAACAGTAGCTGCGATTATGAGTAATATTTTCAGTATGCTTTCAAAGTCTACTTTGCCCATACCGAGCATAAAGTCAATAGCCTTACCCGAAAAATAGGGGATAAGAAGCTGTGCCGTAACACTAAGAAGTGAGCAGAAAAGGCTCAGGAAAATCTGAAATCCGTAGGGCTTTACAAGGCGGAGTACATTTTTAACGGTGGTTTTATCCTTCATTATTCCGCCTCCTTTTTGAACTGACTTTCGTGTATTTCACGGTAGATTGCACAGTTTACGAGAAGCTCCTCGTGTGTACCTGTGCCGACAAGACAGCCGTCCTCGAGAACAAGGATTTTGTCTGCGTGGGCTATCGACGAGGTGCGTTGACTTATAATAAAGGTTGTAGTCTGCCGGGGAATCTCTCTTATAGCTTTTCTTAATGCGGCATCTGTGGCAAAGTCAAGGGCAGAGGAGCTGTCGTCGAGAATAAGTATATCTGCTTTGGAAAGAAAGGCTCTTGCGATGGTAAGTCGCTGCTTCTGTCCGCCGGAGAAATTGGCGCCGCCCTGCTCGACCTTTTCGTCAAGACCGTTTTCCTTTGCTTCTACGAAGGCTTTTGCCTGGGCCTTTTCCAGTGCGTCCCACATATCATTTTCATCGGCACTTTCGTTGCCCCAGAGAAGGTTGCTTTTTATTGTGCCGTAAAACAGCAGGGGCTTCTGCGGTACAATACAGACTCTTTTGCGAAGGGCCTCTTTTTCCCAGCTTTTAATGCTTTCGCCCATAATCCGTACTTCGCCCTCGGTGGCATCGTAAAAGCGGGTAATAAGATGTGCCAGGGTGGATTTGCCGCTGCCTGTACCGCCGATAATGCCCACGGTTTCACCTTTTTTTATCTCAAAGCTTAAACCGGAAACAGAGGGTGCACCTGCGCCCTCATAGGTGAGACTGACATTTCTGAAGGAAACTGCAGAGTCCGAGGGTGTAGCTTGTGTTAATGTGCCGTATTCCATGGAGCCTTTTATATCGAGCACCTGACCTACTCTTCCCATACTTGCTATCGAGCGTGCGATAAGGGTAATGAGGTTTGCGAGCTTGACAAGCTCAATAAGAATCTGTCCGATGTAGTTTATCAGAGCGATTATATCGCCTGAAAGAATCACGCCCGAATCAGCTTTTCCGGCGCCGAGCCACAGAACAAGTATAATTGCGATATTTACCGCTACATAGGTAAGGGGATTGAGCAATGCAGAGACATTTCCCACTTTAAGCTGTGAGTCGAGAAGGTCCTTGTTAGCGCTGCGGAACTTCTCCCTCTGCTGTTCCTGCCGTGAGAAAGCTCTGATAACACGCACACCGCTGAGATTTTCTTTAGTTATTCCCGTAACTGTGTCAAGATTCTGCTGTACGCTTCTGTGCATAGGCTTCGTTATGTACATAAGAGCAAAAACTACGACGAAAAGCACAGCTATAACTCCGACGAAAATCAGGGCAAGCTCCGTGTTTACCGTAAAGGCGAGCACCGTTGCACCGACCACTATAAAGGGACTTCGCATAAAAAGACGAAGGAAAATATTAAGTCCGTTCTGTACAAGATTTATGTCACTTGTAAGTCTTGTGATAAGGGTACTTTTTCCTATTTTGTCCGTCTGATTGAAGGAAAGAGACTGAATTTTTTTAATCAGGTCGTAACGTAAGCCTGTAGCTGTACCGATTGCCGCTTTTGCCGCAAAGAACTGTGCGGTGAAGCTCGAAAGCAGACCGAGAAGTGCCATCAGTATAAGAAGAAGGAAACGGCTTATGATGTACTGTCTGTCATTTTCGGCTATACCCTTATCGATTATCCCCGCAACTATAAGGGGGACTGCAAGGTCAAAGCAGGCCTCGAGCATCTTGAAGGCAGGGGCAAGTATGCTCTGGAATTTGTATTTTTTAAAGTAAGGCAGGAGATGCTTCATTCTCAGTAGATCCTTTCTTTTACAGTCTGTCAATAATTATAGCCTAATTGTTCTGTAAAGTAAAGCAAAGAGAAGTAGTTTTTGACCTTTTATCCAAGGATTACGCCTTTCTTTCGGTAAAAGTTCCGAAGTTTTGAAAGGCTGTTGAATTTAAAGAAAAAGAAGTATATAATTTATAAAAAAGCAAGGAGGATTATTATGAGTAACGAAAATATTTCCAAAAAAGACAATGCCCTTATGGCTGTAAAGTTTGTTTTATGTTCAACAGGTGCCGGTATAATTCAGACGGTTTCCTTTACACTTTTAAATGAGCTTTCAAAGAGAACCGATATTTTTTCGTTTATGCCTGAAAAGCTTATCGAAAATGAATACGGCCCCTTCTATTTTGTGGCACTTTTACTTTCGGTGCTTTTCAACTTCACCGTAAACAGAAAGTTTACCTTTAAGTCAGCCGCAAATGTACCTGTTGCGATGCTGAAGGTTTTCGGCTATTACTGTGTGTTCACTCCTCTTTCAATCTGGTGGGGCGTTGCTCTTACCGCCGCAGGCTGGAATGAATATCTTGTTCTTGCTTTCACAATGGCTATAAACCTCTCGACAGAGTTTCTGTTCAACCGTTTTGTTGTGTTCGGTAAGTCAATCAACACAGCTGAAAAGAAATAAGACTATATAAAGTACCGCCGATGAGCCTTTGTCGGCGGTACTTTCAGTAATAAAAAGGAGGCTATTATGGACTACAAAATTCACCTGGCTTACGGCTTTCACGTAAACTGCTACCATTCCTACCGTGGAGATACGAATGATAATCTCGGCTTCGGCTCGGATATAAGAATTATCCGCAAAACTCTCGATGTGCTCACGGACTTCAACGAAAGAGGTATACCCGTAAAGGGCACATGGGATACGGAGAATTTCTTCTCCCTTGAAAAAATCCTTCCCGAGTACGCCCCCGACATCATCGAAAAGATGAAGGAAAGAGTAAAAAAATACGGCGACGAAAATATCATTATGGGATATTCAAACGGTGCCCTTGGTGCTATGAATGAAGAGGAGCTTTCCGCTTCCATAAATCTTGCCGTAACAAATGAGCAGGGTAGCGGACTTCGTGATATTTTCGGCGAGTGCGCCATGCTTGTGCGTCCGCAGGAGGTTATGTTCACACCTTCCCAGGTATCCGTTTACAATAAGCTCGGTGTAGACGCTTTGTGCCTTTACTATTCCTGTGTACCCTTTGATGCTTTCCGCACGATTGTGCCGAAGCTTCCCGATGAGCTTGCTTTCAACCCTCTTACATTCAGCTACAAGGGTGAGAGCATAACCGTTATCCCCACTTACAGCAACTCCGACGTCTGCGATGCGGGCTGTCTTCGTGCCTGGGTGAAGGAGCTTCACTTAAAGCAGGAAAAGGGCGAAATCAACCACGACCTTCTTCTTTTTATTAATATGGACGCTGATGCTATTTTCTGGGAGAGTATGAATCTACCCGTTGTAGGCAGCAGAATTGCGAACACCGACGGTATACACGGCCTTGTCGAGGAAATTGCCGACCTTCCTTATATAGTATTTGACACCCCGGGTAATTATATAAAGACTCACGAGGCTCTGGGTAATATAGACTTTACTCACGATACGGCTGACGGTAACTTTACCGGCTACGCCTCCTGGGCAGAAAAGCCCTACAACAGAAAGATATGGACAGCCGTTGAGCGCTCGAGAATGACATCAAAAGTAACGGCGCAAAAGGATTCTGAATGCCCCTCTTTCAGGGACAGAGTGCTGCTTCTTTCAACTACTCACTTCGGACTCGCAACTCCGGTGCTGAACATTCAGAGAGAAAGGAAGGCAGATGCCCTTAAAGAGGCTATCCTGCAAAAGGAATACGGTGCCCTTCCAAAGGAAAAAGGTATACGTATACACAACACCTCGGGCAAAAAGCTACAGTGCCTTCAGGTGAAGATTAAGAACGGACTTACCTTTGATGATATTCTTGTTCAGGGTAAGGGACTTCTTAACTATGCTGTAATTCCTACGGATTCGGACGGGGGAGTGTTCGTGCTTCTTAATTTCAAGGCTGTCAGCGACACCTATGAAATTACCATAAAGAAGGGTAAGTCGAAAAAGGTATTCGATGCGAAAAACAAGGTTACAGCAGACGATTTCGAGCTTGTATTCGACGGTAAAGGCATACTCTGCTCTGTTTATCTCAAGGGTAAAAAAATCTGTGACAACAGCTTCCTTAAAAGCTTCATTACCTATGACGGAAACAGCTATTACTTCGAAAACACCGCAAAGAAAGAAATTATCTCCTCCGGTCAGGTAAGTATTATACGCACCGAAGGTGAGATTCATCTTCCGGGTGAAATAAGAGAGGGCAGCTTTATTTTCGATTTTATCACCACACCGTTTACAAAGGGTGTTATTGTCCGTACAGAGGTTAATTATCCTTACACCGCAGAGACAACCTCTATTTCAACGGAAAACTCCGCACTCGGCAGATATTCGGATATGAAGTGGACAGAGGCGGTGCCCTTCCAGCTGACGCCCGATATGAAAGGTGACATCAGCGTAATCAAGCGTAACTTTATGGGTGACATTTCGTCATTCAGGACGCAAAGCTTCCCTGAATGTGACAGCAAAAATCAGAAGGTGGATTCCTTTAACCATCAGCTTACGGCGGGCCTTGTCGGCCTTACTGACGGCGAATATACCCTTCTTGTTGCAAATAGCCGTCAGGTGCTCTCCTCTATGGCACACTGTCCTATGCGCCTTGATGAGAACAAGACTGTGCATATGAATCCCTTCGGTACATATTACGGTAATCAGCGTCATCACTTCAGCCGAACAGGTGGACAGATTTTAGATACCTATACCCTTGTGGCGGCACAGGGTAAATCAATAGCACCCTCCTATAACGGCTGCAGCGAAACAGCTTTACTGGCACTTTACGTCTTTGAGGGCGAAGCCTGCGAGGGTGACAGACTCGATGAGATTCTTGCTTTTGCCGACGGAGCAGTTATGTCCTGCGGCGAAGATGAAAATGTGGAGATTTTCACCGGTGACAATGTCAGCCTCGAGAAAACAAAGGAAGACGGAATCAGCGAAAACAAGCTGAAAAATCCCGTAATGACGGGCTTTGCAGGAAACCTCGGAAAGTATATCACCAAGGGTGCAAGAAGCATTTTTCATATTGTAAGGACACAGCTTAAGGCGAGATAATAACAGTCTTTTTTGCGTTGATAAGGGGAAAACGTTCGGCGCAACGCGGGGAGGCGAACGCGCGCAGCGCGTTTTCACAAATAAAAAAACAGCTTTCATCTTCCCGAAAGCTGTTTTTTATTTGTGATTCAGCCTTTCCGCAGGAAAGGCTGAACGCCTCCCCGAACCGTGGCTGAATATCTTTTTACCTTCTGTAAACTCTGTTTATTTCTGCAAAATATCTCCTGTCAATACCGTCGAGACCCTCCTGACCTATGCGGAATGACCAGTTATCTTCGCTTGTTCCCGGGATATTCATTCGTGCGTCCTTACCGTAGCCGCACATATCCTGAACTGCAACTATAGCGGTTCTTGCACTCGAACGCCATACAGCTTCGATAACAGCACGGCAGGAGGGACTGTAGTGTCCGCCCTCGCCCCAGTTGTTTCCGCCGAAGCAGCAGTAACGAAGTGCGTAGGCTCTTTCTCTTTCCGATGCGTCCCAGAGCCAGCCGAGAATCGTGTTGTTGTCGTGAGTGCCTACATAAGCAACGCTGTTAAGCGGATAATTGTGAGGCAGATGAGTGCTGTCTCCGTCGGGGTCAAAGCCGAACTGAATTACTCTCATTCCGGGGAAAGCGGTGTCTTCAAGGAGCTTTACTACGTCCTCACCGAAGGTGCCGAGGTCCTCTGCTATAATGGGAAGCTCGGGAAAATCCTCCTTAAAGGCATTGAAAAGCTTCATACCGGGACCATTGCGCCACTGTCCGGTTTTTGCGGTTTTACTTTCAGCGGGGACAGCCCAGTAAGATGCAAAGGCTCTGAAATGGTCAATTCTCACCTTGTCAAAGAGCTTGAGAGAGTGTGCGAGTCTCTTTTTCCACCAGGCAAAACCGTTATTTTCCATTTTATCCCAGTCGTAGAGGGGGTTGCCCCAGAGCTGACCGTCCTCGGAGAAGTAGTCGGGGGGTACACCTGCCACAAACGAGGGCGCAAGACTCTTTTCATTTATCTGGAACTGTTCGCTGTTTGCCCAGAGGTCAGCGCTGTCACGGCTGACATAAATGGGCATATCGCCCATAAGCTCTATACCGATGCTGTTTGCGTATTCCTTGAGGGTACGGAACTGGGTGAAAAAGATATACTGTGTGAAAATGTAAAAGTCAGTTTCAGACTGATGCTTATGCTGAAGCTTTATGGCGTCCTCGTAGCGTACGTAGTCTTTGTCCCACTCCCACCATGCTTTGAGAGAGAAGTGATCCTTAAGTGCCATAAAGTAGGCATAGGGTGTTACCCATTCATTCTGCTCGGCAAAAAGCTTTATCAGATTCTTTGTATCGCTGTCGAGTCGGCTGAAGGCGCAGCGCAGAGTATTAAGCCTTTTTTCATAGGCATAAGCGTGGTCTGACGCATATTTTGAGCCGCTGTATTCGTTTTCTTCCAACTCCTGCTGTGTGATAAGTCCGCTTTCGAAAAGCAGACAGGGATCAATAAGAGCGATATTCCCCGCAAAGGCGCTTGCAGAGCAGTAGGGAGAGCCGCTCATATCGACGGGATTGAGGGGAAGAGTCTGCCAGATTGAAAAGCCCATTTCCTTAAGGCTTTTTGCGAAGTCTCTGGCTTCCTTCCCCATTGTGCCTGTAGCATATTTTCCCGGCAGGCTTGAAATGTGCATAAGCACGCCGCCGCATCTTCTGTTATTCATTGGGTTTCACTTCCGTTTCAGGCAGAATCTTCTGCCGTTTTTATCATACATTATACAAATTAATCGACACTGTTTCAATAGATACAGGAGAAAATATATTTTTCAGGTAAATAAAATTCCGGACCGCAATAAATGAAGTCCGGAATTTTACAGATATTAGAGAATCAGAAGTTGTCTTTTTAAAACAGATATGCGATATATGTTGCATATCTGCAAGACAATAATACACTTAAATAAGACAAAAATAAAGATACTTGTTGCAAAATTAATATTTTTTAATTTTTTGTTGCAATAACTACATCTGATTCAGAAGCACTTATACTGTTCCGATTTTGTTTATAAGCTTTTTATAAATATTAGCAAAGCAGATAAGTGTAACTATAAGAGATGCCACCTCGGCGATGGGAAAGGCAAACCATACATTGTCAAGCACACCGGTTTTTGAAAGCAGATAAGCTACGGGGAGAAGAACGATAATCTGTCTTGCAAAGGAGACAATCATCGAGTAGTAGCTTTTACCTAATGCCTGGAATGATGCACCGAAGTTTATATTTATGGCCGCAAGAATAAAGCTCAGGCTGATATGCTGAAGAGCAGGTACACCTATCGACATCATATCTTCACTTGCATCGAAGAGTGAGAGCATCTTTTCGGGAATAAGCCACATTAAAAGCGTACCGAAGCACATAATGACAACAGCTATAATGCAGGAGAAGCGTATAGTTTTTGTGATTCTCTCGCGGTTTTTAGCGCCGTAGTTGAAGGCGATTATGGGGATAATACCGTTGTTAAGGCCGAATACAGGCATAAATATGAAGGACTGAAGCTTGAAGTAAACTCCGAAAACTGCTGCAGCCGTTGAGCTGAAGGCGAGGAGAATCTTATTAAGGAAGAAGGTCATAAACGAGCCGATTGCAACCATAATGATTGAGGGTACGCCGATTTTGTAGATTTCGGTAATGATTCTGAGGTCGGGTCTGAACCTGCGTAAGGAAAGGTGAATTTCCTTGTTGAATTTCTTATTGAGAATAAGACCGAGTATAAAGGAGCATATCTGACCGATAACCGTTGCAATAGCGGCACCTTTTGCTTCGAGACGGGGGAAGGGTCCTATGCCCAGAATGAAAAGGGGGTCAAGGATAATGTTGATGATCGCACCGGTGAGCTGTGTAAACATTGAAAGGGTGGTTTTACCTGTTGCCTGCATAAGTCTTTCCATAGTAACCTGACCGAAAACACCGAAGGAAAACAGGCATACCACGCTGAGATAGTCTACGCCGTAGCCGTAGATGGCTGTGTCGGATTCAACCTGTCCGTTAAAGAATATTTTAACACCGAAAAGTCCAAAGATCAAAAAAGCGAGTCCGCTTAAAAGTGCAAGAAAAACACCGTTTGCGGCAATCTTGTTTGCTTTTTCGTATTCTTTGGCACCGAGCGAGCGGGATAAAAGAGCGTTGATACCAACACCGGTACCGGTTGCAACGCCGATCATCAGATTCTGCACGGGGAATGCGAGGGAAACAGCGGTGAGTGCATCTTCGCATACCTTGGAAACAAAGATACTGTCGATCACGTTATAAAGAGCCTGCACAAGCATAGACACCATCATAGGCAGACTCATTGAAATTACAAGCTTTGTTATAGGCATAACGCCCATTTTGTTCTCTTTAGTCACTTTCGGAACCTCCTTGATTTTTACAGCTGTTATTATAACACACATAATTAATTTATTCTACAATTTTTGCAAAAAGCTTTATTAAATTTGCTTAATATCAGGAACTCGTTTTTGTGCATATTGCAAATTGGATTCGTTTTAATGGAAAAAACCTTACTTGCGTTTTTATGCAAGTTGACAAAAATACTTAACTTTTCTTATTTGGTTTAAAAATGCCCGGAATATGTGATATAATAAAATGTAAAATTTTCCGTAAGGAGGAACACATATGAAAACATTAAAAAAATCACTTGCATTACTTCTGAGCGTGCTGATGGTTTTCTCTGCTACTTCTCTTGCGATAAGTGCGCAGGACGACCTCGGAGAAAAGAAGTCAGAGCTTAATTTTGCAGTTCTTTCCGACCCGCATTATTACCCTGCGAGTCTCACCGGAGATAACTGTCAGGCCTGGCTTGATTACTGTAATACTACAAGTAAGCTCTACCGTCAGTCCGACGCTATCGTGAGAACTGCACTTGATACAATTATTTTAAGAAATCCCGGACTTAAATATGTCTTTGTTCCCGGCGACCTTACCAAGGACAGCGAGTACGAGGCACATACAGGTCTTGCAGCTATTTTCCTTGAATATGAGGAGAAGTACGGCATTGAGTTCCTTGTAATCAACGGTAACCACGACGTATTTTCTCCCAGAGCCGAGACCTTCGAAAACGGAGTGAAGGAGCCAGGCAGAGCAATTACTGCTGCTGAATTCCGTGAGGTTTACGCCGAGCTCGGTTACGACCTTGCATTTGAGGAATATGCTCAGCCCGGCGACAATCTTCCCGGTCAGCTTTCCTATGCTGCAGACCTTGAAGATGACTACAGACTTATTGTTGTTGACAGTAATATCTATGCCTTTGAGGAGCCGATGGTTTATAAGACCGACGGTATGATTTCCGACGAGCTTATGGTATGGATCAAGGAGATGGCTGACGGTGCAATCGCTGAAGGCAGAGTTCCTATGATTATGGTGCACCACGGACTTGCAGCTCATATGGAGGTCGAGCCTTCAATCACTCACGCCTTCCCTCTTGCTGACTATATGGACAGATCAGAGCAGTTTGCTTCCTGGGGTATCCATTATGCCTTTACGGGACACCTTCACACTGATGACACAGCCTGCGTAATCAACGATGATGGTGAGGTGCTTTATGATATTGAAACCACATCGGTAACAGGCTATCCCAATACATACCGTGAAATTACACTCAGCGCCTATGAAAACGGTGAGAGTGCAATCGAGGTAAGCTCCGTTGACTTCGACGATAAAAAGCAGTTTACCTTTGACGGTGTTACATATGACAATAACAGCTATAAGTATAAGGCATTTGCTCTCGGCTACGGCGGCGCAACAAGCGAAGACGGAAATCCCGACTGTACGGAATTCCTTATGGCTATAGTTGAAACCTACCTTGGCGGTATTCTTGAGGACATCAAGGAAACAGGCAGTGTAACAGAGTATCTCAAGACTCTCAATATTGATCTTGAAAAGATTCTCGGTGATTTCCTTTCACCCTATATCGGTGACGGAATCAGACTCGGCGGCTATAATATTTTCAGCGTAGAAAATCTTATGTGGTTTATAAACGATCTTCTCGGTCAGGTTTATGACCTTTATATCGCTGATCCCGCTGCTCTTTATGCGGTACTCCGTGATGCGATTGACAAGCTTGTAAACTATCAGGTTTCCGAGCTTTCCTGCACAAAGTTCATCGACACCTATGGCTTCGGTAATCCTGAAAAGCCGGGCACTCTCAATGAGGCCGTGCTTTCAGCTCTTGTTTACTGGGCAGGCGGTAACGAAGATATAAGCGACGATGAATTCATGCAATCCGTAATTGAAAACTTCGATAAAGACGGTGAACTCTTCAAGGGCTTCTTTGACCTTCTTGTTGATACTCTTCTTCACGATATTATTGAAAATAATATCCTTGCAAAGCTTGAAATCCGTCTTGACAAGCTTCTTGCCGATGATGAAATTTCAAAGCGTATGGGTGAGGGTATAAACTATCTTCTTTACTATGTGCTTCGCGGTGACTTTACCTATATGAATCTTGTCAACACCGTATTCGCACTCGAAATTCTCCCCTATAAGGATCTTTACGATGTTCTCGATCAGCTTCTTATGAAGAAGTATCTTACAGACAGTCAGTTTGAGTCGCTCGGTATATTTATTGCATATGTTCTTAATGACTTTACAACAGACAAGAATCCTGTAGAAAAGGGTGACTACGGCGTTACATATAACTCACTGCCTGTCGAAGTTCCTGTTTCAAGAGAAAACTACCGACTTCCCACAATGGTGAGTGCAACTCTCGGTGACAAAAAGAACGAGAGCGCATATATCAGCTGGTTCTCAAAGTCAACCGTAGGCGGTGACATTGAAATCTATGAGGCTGACAGCGAGCCGGTATTTACAGGCGTAGCTACAGAGTCTGTTACAGTTGAAACAGAAGAGGTTATCCGTTCATATCCCGGTATTGACATCGGTATTTTCGGACTTTTCACCTATGAATTCCCGATGAACCGCCATACAGTCAAGCTTGAGGGACTCACCGAGGGTGCTACCTACTTCTACCGTGTAGGTGATGCTGAAAGAGGCTGGTGGAGTGAAACCGGCTCCTTCAGAGTTGCTGACGGAAGCGACAACGTTACATTCCTTCATATGACAGATCCTCAGTCACAGAACGAAAGACAGTACGCTCGTGCCTGGGCAAAGGTGCTTGAAAGCGCATTCAGCGAATATCCCGAGGCAGACTTCATTATCAACAGCGGTGACCTCGTTGACCACGGTGACAACCAGAAGCAGTGGGCATGGATGTTCAACACCGGTTCAGATTACCTTATGAACACCTATATGATGCCTGCAACAGGTAACCACGAGGGTATGGGTACGAACGCAACTGCAAACTTCTTTGCTCTTCCAAATGTTCCCGAGCAGAATACGGAAAGCGGCGTTTACTACTCCTTCGATTATAACAATGTTCATATCGCAGTTCTCAATACAGAGGACCTTAACGAAAATGAGGCTCTTTCCGACGCACAGATTGAGTGGCTTAAGGCTGATATGAATAAGAGCGATGCTCAGTGGAAGTTCGTTATGCTTCACAAGGCTCTCTATTCACAGGGCTCACACTATGCAGACGACGATGTATGTGCAATGCGTGAACAGCTCGGTGCCCTTATGCCAGACCTCGGAATAGATATGGTATTCCAGGGCCATGACCACGTTTATATGAGAACAGGCTCACTTTACAATAATGATCTTACAGCATATGACAGAGTTTACCTCAATTACGACGAAAACGTTTACAGAGCACAGATTCAGCCCGAGGGTACAACCTATGTAATTTCCGGTACTGCAGGTGTCAAGACATATATCCAGAACGATGTTACTCTTACAGACAAGTACTTCCCCAGAGGCGACAAGATTCTCTCTGTTGACTACCCGATGTACTCCGCAGTAAGAATTGTTGACGGTATACTCTATTTTGATGCTTATCAGGTAACTGCTGACGGCAGCGAGAGAGTAGATTCTATTGCGATTCAGAAGGATTTGACCCAGGGTGACGTAAATACAGAATATGTTGAGCCTGAAGTACCTTCCGAGGAAAACAACGAGGCAAAAACAACTCTTAAAACTATTCTCGAAATTCTCTTCAAGATTCTCAGAGTGCTTCTCAACATCGTTGATATTTACATTATCTGATAAAGAATAGCTCAATAACATAAGAGGCTGTCGGATTGTCCGTCAGCCTCTTGCTTGTAGCAGGTACACAGGTTAAAAAAATAATTAAAAAGTGTTTTTGCAGTTGATTTTTTCTTCTTTTAGGTGTATGCTATATATTGTATATTTATACCTTATTATTAAAGGAGGAAGAAAACCTATGAAAAAAATTATTGCCGTAACCGGAATGCACTGCGGTCACTGTGAAAAGGCTGTCGAAGACGCTATCAAAGCTATTGACGGTGTTACAAAGGTCAAGGCTGACCGTGAAAAAAACGCAGTAACCGTAACAATGAAATCCGATGTTGACGAAAAGCTTTTCATTGAAGCTATTGAGAGCGAAGGCTTTACTCCGGGTGAAATCACTGTGAAAACAGGAATTTTCGGCTGATGAATTACTAGAAGGAGAATTAAAATGGCTAAAGAAAAAGTAAAAAAGGAAAAGCCGGTCAATGACCATCCGAACAAAATCGGAATAAAGGA
Organism: Acutalibacteraceae bacterium; assembly: GCA_045532935.1. Classification (GTDB taxonomy): domain Bacteria; phylum Bacillota; class Clostridia; order Oscillospirales; family Acutalibacteraceae; genus UBA6857. Next base: position 30,799 of record JAZSGW010000041.1, on the reverse strand, counting down.
AGCTGCCGGTTATACTATTGCTGAAGCGGGTAATATGTTCAATCTTACCTACATTTCAAGCTACCTTAAAATCTTTATGACCGACGTGCTTAAAATTGCACCGGTCAAGGCAGGCTTTATGTTTATTATCACCCGTCTTTGGGACTGCATCAACGACCCTATCTGGGGAGCGATGGTTGCGAAAAAGCCTCCTACAAAGGACGGCAAGTTCAGACCCTACCTCAAGTGGGTTTCGCTTCCCCTTGGTATATCCACGCTTTTGTGCTTTATGCCCTATGACAGGCTGACGGATAACACCACGATACTTCTCATCATTGCATACATAACCTACATCTTCTACGGAATGATGTATACCGGTATGAACATTCCCTTCGGTTCTCTTGCTTCGGTTATCACCGATGACCCCAACGGCAGAAACCTTCTTTCCACCTTCCGTTCAATCGGCTCAGGTATCGGCGGTGCAGTAGTTTCACTTATTGCACCTATGGTAATTTATTCAACTAAGCTTCAGCTTGACCCCGCAACAAATGAAATGGTTGAGGTTATCGATCAGACAACGGGTAAGGCTGTCGAAGTTGCCGACGGAACAAAAATGTGCATCTTCGGTGTACTTATGGGTGTACTTTCAATTATCTTCTATCTTTGGGGCTATAAGACCACCAAGGAAAGAGTTCCTTCAGAAGCGGATCCCAAGATGGACTTCAAGGCAACCTATCTCGGACTTCTCAAGTCCCGTCCCTTTGTAACTGTTGCACTTGCAGGTGTTCTTATCAGCGGTCAGCTTCAGTTTAACTCCTTCAACGCTTACCTTTACAAGAACTACTTTACAAACACAAGCCTGAGCATTCTCGGTACAATCTGCAACTATCTTCCCATGGTATGCCTTGTACTTTTCACGCCCAAGCTTTCGGCAAAGTTCGGTAAGAAGGAGCTTTGCGGTAAGTTCTCCATTATCTCCGCTATCGCTTCCGTGGTTCTCGCGATCTGTGCAAACAATCAGAGCATTATTGATAAGCTCAACCCTGAAACAGGTATATTCCCCGCATGGATGTTTATGGCCTGCCTTCTTCTTATCGGCTTCGGCTACACCTTCGTAAGCCTTACTTGCTGGGCAGTTGTTATGGACGTTATCGACTATCAGGAATATAAAACAGGTATCCGTAACGAAAGTGCTGTTTATGCTGTATACACCTTCTCCCGTAAGCTTGGTCAGACTATTGCTGACGGTGCAGGTCTCTTCCTTCTTCAGTGGGCAAAGTATGACAGTGAAACTGCAGGTAACGGCTTTATTACAGAAAACGACACCAGTAAGAAGATTATGTTTATCTGCACAATTATTCCTGCTATCGTTTACACAGGTGTATGGCTTCTTATGAGATTCGGCTATCCTCTTACCAAGGAAAAATTAGAGCCTATCTACGCATTTATCCGTGAAAAGAGAGAAGCTGCAGAGCAGGGTGCATAAGCTGCAAATAATATTAACTAAAAAAATACAGGTACCCGGGTACCTGTATTTTTTATTTGCTTTCTATATCAGAAGTACTTGTAATATATTCTGACTGAGTGGTTGGAGTCATATGTCGTATGCCATGCCTCGTCAGGCTCTTCGCAGCCGTTTTTGCTGCAGGCCTCACGTATGTAATCCCACACGGCACCTTCTTCGAAAAGGTGGTCGGTAAGCTGCCTGTAGCAGGAAGCATCTGCACACATAAGCATTATCGGCTCTCCGCCGTTTGCGAAGGATTTATCAAACAGCGCCTGAAGTCTTTCCGTATCTAAATATTCAAAGTAAAGGCCGCTTCTGATGAAATAGTTGCACTTTGTTGCGGTGCATTCGGGAACATTGAATTCCGGAGGAATTTCGTGGGATTCAAGAGCGTTGAGAGCTTCTGTTGTCATACAGAAATAGGCATAACTGATGTTGTCGGAGCTTTCCTTGAGAGGATCCGTGTTTGACGGGTCTCCCCAGGTTGTATCAATGTAGTAATAGTCTCCTTCAAGCTTTACAAGGTTCCATGCGTGTACCTCGTTCGAGATGGTGGAGCATTCAATGCCGTACTTCCGGAGAATGTATTGGGTTGCATATGCATAGCCCACACAGACACACCTTTTGTCGATAAAGGCGCCGTATATTGAGCGCAGGTCATCAGCTCCCTGGAAGCCCTCCGGGCTTTTCTGAATCTGAAGTCCGACGGTATCGTAGTCGATGGTGTTAATCAGTTGCTCGTAAACGTGCAGCGCAATATCGTATTCGGTGTAATCTGCTGTAATTCCCTCGCAGATTTTCCTTACCGCCTTATCAATCTGAAGCTGTATTGTGGGTACAACACTTTTCGGATATTGATATTTGAATCTTATTTCGGTAACCTTATTTCCGTTGATATAGCTCCACTCAAGACCTCTGTCGGCCCAGAAATATTCGGGGTGGTCACCGAGTATGTAATCGTGAATATGGCGTAAATCTGTGGTTGTGATCGTGGTTGCCGGTGTGATTTCGGTATCGAAGCTTTCTATGGCGTCGCACATCTGGTTGTATATTATTTTCTCGTTTTCATTGAGAAGTCCGTAGAAGTAGGGGCTTGTGCTCAGGTCGGGGAAATAGCTTTCACCGGTTGCCACGGGCTTTCTCGTTGTGGTTACGTTTTTAGTTGTGTGTTGAGTGGTCGGTTCATAGGGCTCGGTTGTTGTGGAAGTGGTTGTGGTAGTATCTTCATCGTAAACGTCGGTGTCGTCTTCCTCGTAATAGTCAGTAGTTAACGGCGGTGTGCTGCCGTAAGCAGAATTATAAAATTCGTATTCTCCACCTTTGTACTGAAGGGCAAATTCTGCAATCTGCATTACTGAACCGGACTGCACGGCTTCGATTTCAAGCTTGAAATAATCATAGGCGGGTGAGCCGGAAACGTCAAAGTAGTGCTCGGTATAGTTGGTATCAGTAAGCACGGTTCTGTCTTCAACACGGTCTATTTTCTCCCAGGAATTGCTTGTGCGGGCAGGCGGGGATACAGCGTAAGAGCCGTACAGAGTCCAGACGGAGGGATTTCTGCCTTTGTAGGTTGCGTTATCGTTGGCTGTTACGATGATGTATCCGTTGGGCTTTATCATATCGTTGGTTTCCCAGATTACATATGCCTCTTCAAAGGGGTTGACGCACCACTTTGTATTCACATCGTAGTCAAAAAGATTATCACAGCCCTCATTTTCAGTGAATCCTGGAGTGCCTTCAATTATGGTAGCAATTACGGCATTCGTTTCCACCCCGCAGGCTGAAAGAGAAATCAGCAGCATCAGAACAGCTGCGCATATAAGAAGCTTCTTCATTTTACCAAATCCTTCACGATATATTGACTATAGAGCAATTATAACATATTTATACAAAAATTCAAGCAGTTAACAAATTAAAAAGAGTTTATAAGATGTCGGTAAATCCTTGACATTTAGTTCTTTATTTTATATAATATTAAACTGATAGTTTATATTCAAATACTATATTCGAAAGGATGATATATAATGGCACAGGAAAAACTTCTTACCAGCGCCGGTTACAAAGAGCTTGCAGATGAGCTTGAAGAACTGAAGGTTAAAGGCCGTCAGGAAATCAAGGAGAAGATTCAGGTTGCGCTTTCCTTCGGTGACTTGTCCGAAAACAGTGAATACGATGAAGCAAGAAACGACCAGGCAAAGCTTGAAGCACGTATCAAGGAAATTGAGGAAACTCTTGCAACAGCAAAGATTATCGATGAAGAAGCACTCAGCACAGATGTTATCCAGATGGGCTCAAAGGTTACTATCAGAGATGTTGAGTACGGCGATGTTTATAAGTATCAGATCATCTCATCTTCCTCAACATCAAAGGATAAGGGTGTAGATTATCTCACCAGCGACGAGTCTCCCGTTGCAAAGGCAATCATCGGTCATAAGGTCGGTGACATTGTTGACGTTGAAGCTCCCGTAGGCGTTATCAAGTACGAAATTATCGAAATCACAAAATAAAATCCATCAATCCCGAAAGGATGAAAAAAATGTCTCAGGAAAACAAAGCAAACGCCCCTCAGCAGGAAGCTGTACAGGACGTTAACGAATTACGTAAGGTAAGAGTAGATAAGCTCGCTGCCCTTCAGCAGGCAGGTAACGACCCCTTCGTAATTACAAAATATGACCAGACTCATCACAGCACCGAAATCAAGGAAAATTTCGAAGAGCTCGAAGGTAAGACTGTACGTATCGCAGGACGTATGATGACAAAGCGTATTATGGGTAAGGCATCTTTCTGCAACCTGCAGGACCTCAAGGGTAATATTCAGTCATATGTTGCCCGTGACAGCCTTGGCGAGGAAGAATATAAGGGCTTCAAGAAGCTCGATATCGGTGACATCATCGGTATAGAGGGTTCAGTTTTCAAAACAAAAACAGGTGAAATCTCAATTCATGCTGAAAAGATTGTTCTTCTTACAAAGTCTCTTCTTCCTCTTCCTGAAAAATTCCACGGTCTTACAAATACAGATACACGTTACCGTCAGCGTTATGTTGACCTTATTATGAATCAGGAGTCAAAGCAGACTCTTATCAACCGTTCAAGAATTATCCGTGAGGTAAGAAACTACCTTGACTCACAGGGCTTCCTTGAGGTTGAAACTCCTATGCTCGTTTCAAATGCGGGCGGTGCAGCTGCAAGACCCTTTGAAACACATTTCAATGCACTCGATGAGGATTTCAAACTCAGAATTTCCCTCGAGCTTTATCTTAAGAGACTTATCGTAGGCGGCCTTGAAAGAGTTTACGAAATCGGCAGAGTATTCCGTAATGAGGGACTTGACACCCGTCACAATCCCGAGTTTACTCTTATGGAGCTTTATCAGGCGTATACAGACTATCACGGTATGATGGACCTTACCGAAAATCTTTACCGTCATGTAGCACAGACCGTTCTCGGCACCACAAAGATTGTTTACAATGGTGTAGAGATGGATCTCGGTAAGCCCTTTGAAAGAATCACAATGGTTGATGCCGTAAAGAAATATGCAGGTGTTGACTTCAACGAAATCAAGACCGACGAGGAAGCAAAGGCCCTTGCAAAGGAAAAGGGTGTTGAATTCGAAAAGAGACACAAGAAGGGTGACATTCTCAATCTTTTCTTTGAGGAATTTGTTGAGCATCATCTTATTCAGCCTACCTTCCTTATGGATCACCCCGTTGAGATTTCACCACTTACAAAGCGTAAGCCTGAAAATCCCGACTACGTTGAGCGTTTTGAGTTCTTTATGAACGGTTGGGAGTTAGCAAACGCATACTCCGAGCTTAACGATCCCATCGACCAGAGAGAACGCTTCAAGGCACAGGAAGAGCAGCTTGCACAGGGCGATGAAGAAGCACTCACCACTGACGAGGACTTCCTTACCGCGCTCGAATACGGTATGGCACCCACCGGCGGCATCGGTTTCGGTATTGACAGAATGGTAATGCTTATGACCGACTCTGCAGCAATCAGAGATGTTCTTCTTTTCCCCACGATGAAGTCACTTGATAAATAAACCCTTATAAATAAAGGGTTTTCGGGGCAAGGGCACTCAAAAATACCCCAATTTTACCCCACTTTTCATAGAAATTTATAGAAACCGCCTTCGATGAAGGTGGTTTTTTTGTGGTTATCGAAGCTTTCTGTGTAAATAATTCTTGTATATAAAACAGCATTTACCTTAAAATAATGTTGGGAAAACAATTTACATTTGTACTTTAATGTTGTACAATCTAAAGCATAAATGTAAACAGAACTTTTTGAAGGAGGTGTTGCACTATGGAAAAGATTATGTCACGCATAAAAGAAGTCGCAAACGAAAACAACGGTTTTATCAGAACTTCGCAGATTCAAGAACTCGGATTGAGCAGACCTATGATAAAAAAGTTTGTTGACAGAGGCCTTCTGGAGCGAGTAAGAAAAGGATTGTATATACTTGCAAATGAAATAGCAGATGAATATGCATTGGTGCAGATGCGAAATAAGTATGCTGTTTTTTCTCATGCCACAGCATTGTTTATGTTGGGCCTTTCTGACCGCACACCTCATGTTTATGATATTACAGTTCCTCAGGGTGTAAATGTAAGCTTTTTAAAAAAGGAAAACGAACAGATTAGATGTCATTATGTTCAGCCACATGTTTTTGAACTGGGCATATGTACAGTTAAATCGCCTCAGGGCGCAATTGTAAAGGTGTATGATCCGGAAAGATGCATATGCGATCTTATACGAGAAAAGGATAAGTTTGACAAGCAACTGTATGCAGATGCTGTCAAGGGCTATTTTAGATTTAAATCCAACCCCGGAAAGTTGTTAAAATATGGAAAGGTTTTCGGAATAGAAGAACAGATCAGAATTTACATGGAGGTGTTATGATGAACTCTACGGTTCGTCTGATTTTGATGCCTTAGCGTAGATAAAAGGTGGAAAATGAAGTCACTGGATAAGTAAGCCTTTTATCTATAAGGGTTTGTAGGTGTTGAACGGTCTCCTCGATTTTTTCGTTTTTTGATAGCAAAAAGGACTGTCACCATACAGGTGAGCAGTCCTTTTTCTTGCGTTGAGAATGATGTGTGCTCATAGAAGCACCTCCAGATACAGACGAAGGATAGAAGATATCCTCATCTTTTTTGCATAAGTGTTTAGTTTGTTTAAATCCTTCTGCGGGTTAGCTGCATATAGCTTTAATGCTTCAAGAAAGGTTTCTGTTCCTAATTTATTGCGACTGCGGACGATATCGCAGACAGTGCGTTCAAGATCGTAGGCGGGAACCTCATTTCCTGACGGTGTTTTTAGTGTCGTTTTACCAAGCTCAAACAATTCAGGCTTGATATAATACACTTTACATTCAGATTTAATAGCTGTAGATGGAATACACCCGGATGGCGCAGTGATGGTGTGCTCAAATGGTGTACGGTCAGAAATACCATGAAGATAAAGGGCTGTTTCGTGAGAAAAAATCAGCTTTTTGGAACGATTGCTGATTGCTAATAATTCATCCTGCATATCGTTCGGAAGAATGTATTGACCTTTTGCGATGCGTTGTATTTTTTCTTCCTTGCACAGTTTGTAAAGCATCGCCTTTGAGATGTTATGTTGTGCTGCTGCTTTTGTGTCTATGATTCCACCATTTGATTTTGCAATATTGTAGAGTTCAGTTGTATAATCCATACGCTCACCTCGCTTATACGATTTAATAATATTATATGTAATATTACGATGAAAGTAAACAATTTTAATTAACTTATATCATAATATAGAGAATAAAATTACGACCAAAGTCAACAGTGTTAATTTTTTCGATTATCTTCTTGTCCCATCTTACATATTATTATCGAAAGGCTTAAGACGCTCCGGAGCATCAGCAAGACCTTATAACATAGATAATAAAACGAAAAAGGAGATTATAATGAATGACACAAACAAAGCAATAATTACCGGGAAAATCATACACATATATGAGATCTCACGGAATCCTGCCAGAGTGATTGTAACAGTTTCGGCAAACGGAGATAACCCAAAGATTTTCGCAGCGGGTATGCAGGCGGAATACATAATTCAGAACCTCAGAATCGGCGATACCGTTACAGCCAATGCTAACCTTCAGTCATCGGTTAAGTCGAAAATCGGAAGAACGGTGACCGTTTTTTGCGACAGTATCAGAAAGAATTATTCAAGAACAGAAAATGTTAACCGCTTTTACCTTGCAGGAGATGTTGTATCCACACGTACCGACACAGAGCGCAATGTAAGTACTATGATAATACGGACACGTGTGAACGGCAGGAGCTCGACGATACCTGTAGTTTTTTATGACGCCGACCACCGACTTTTTGCAATAGTAGCCGATAACCCCACAATAGCAATTTCGGGAAAAATCCAGACTGTCTGCAAGGATTACGGTAACGGAAAGAGGATTTACCATCAGAATTATGTAGCAGATTTTCCACGGAATGATTAAGGTTATAAGACATATTAACATCCTTTCTTTTTTCTTTCGAACACGGAGTTTGCTCTCCGTGTTCTGTTTTTATAACAGATGTTGATAAAGTGACTTTTTAGAGATATATCGTTATATGCAAACATAAAAACGGTGCACCCTCGTGGGATGCACCGTTATCTTTTAATTGTAGAGTGTAATCTCGTAGTCGTTTCTGTTAAGCTCATTTGAAGAATCAATCACCTTGCCGATGAATTCAATTGCTGTATTATCAGTACAGAATACATTATCTACATTACGGAGATAATCTTCAATGGCGTTGAATGTGTCACGGCTGTCAAAGCCCAAATCAGTTACAACCATAGTGCTGTTCATGTGAAAATTTTGTCTGATTACCTTTCCGATGTGAAGGAGGAATCCTGTGCAAATACCGTGTCTGTCAAAATGGGATCTCACAAGTACCATCTTTCCTCCGTTGCGGAGATCATTTATAATATTTTCTTTCTTTTCATTAACAATTCTTGCTTTCATTTTCTTTTGTTTCCTTTCATATTTAAAATTAATTTTTATAAATCTGTTGTCAGAGAGCGCCGGGATGTCCCGGTGTCTCTTCATATGTTTTGTTTATTCATAAATTTCGAACTCGTAACCCATAATCAACTCGAAATTTGTATCAAAATATTCTGAAAGTCTATCTGAACAATTTTCAAACACATATGATAAACCACCGGGTATATCCATAGGTTGAACAAGGATAAACTCATATTTGTCATCTGCAGGCACAATCTCTTTTACTGCTTTGACAGCCTTATGGTTTTGCATATCAACCATGATATAGTAAGAGTCTTCTTCGTCTATGTTTTCAAGGTAAATATTCTGAAATGTTTCAAACATAGAATATAACTGGTCATCTGTAAAAACCTCTTCATCATTTTCTGCAATGTACGGTTCGTACCATTCCTTATATTCAAAATTTCTGTCAAAGTTTTCGTTAAAGTAATCTACGAAACATCTCACGAGGCCTTCCCATAGATCTTCTTCCGGCCTTTCTGATATCTTTACAATAAAGCCGTTTTCAAGCCCTTCAAATTCTGTTATTTCAAAGGTTGCTTTTTCAGCCTCAAGGGTTTCAAGTGAAACCCAGATATAACTGTCACGGTAGGATCTGTCTACGAATACACCCATCGCTGTATAAATGAGCTCTGTAAAAGCTTCAGAATCAAAATTTTCTTTGCTGAATATTTCCTTTGCATTTTTCATAATATCGTCCTCAACTTTCTTGTTATTATTTGAATTGTTATTATTTGTATTTTTCATATTGATTTTCCTTTCTTCTTTACGCCATTAATTTTTTTATGTAATCCGGCTGACTTCTTTTGAAGGCCAGATAAGTTTTTCTGTTGCTATCAACCATTGTTAATGTAGTGATGAGATTTTCCTCGGAGATTTCACCGACGAACAGCAGAAACTCTGCAAGATTTATAATATCATCACACATTTTATTATGAACTTCTGTCATACCGCAAAGGTCTCTTTTTAAATCGTTGTAATCTTTGATGCTTAACCGTAAATTTTTATTACGGTATTGTTTAATTGCCTTTACTGCATTTTTCGTTGTGCTGAGGATGGCTTCGAGGGTTCTGAGTCCCTCGAAGATTACATCCGTTTCGTTTTGATTTTTACTGTTTTTGATCATTGTTTTGTACCTCGTTTCTATTAATTAATTTTTATCATTCCGGCAAGATTTGTGATTGCCGTATTTTTTCTGTCCGGGAACACCTCATCGTAGATGTTCATTGTTGTCTGTACATCAGCGTGACCCATCAATTCCTGTATTGCCTTGAAGTCCTGTGTCTTTTCGAAGAGTCTTGTGCAGAATGTGTGACGCATACAGTGCGCCGAGAAGTGGGGGAGGATAGTGGGATCCTTTATTGATTTATCGGATAATGCTTTACTGTTATATTCGTTTACTATTCTTCCGATGGCCTTGTTGACACTTGCGACCATCAATACGTTTCGGTCTCTGTTCATAAATACAAAGCCCGAATATCCGTCCACGACGCTCTTGCATCTGCCGTTTTTCTTCTGTTCTTCCTTTGCTCGGATGAGAGCTTCTCGTACTTCGGGGAGCATCGGAATTTCTCTTGTTCCGCTTTTTGTTTTCGGAGTTGAAATTCTGTGCTGACACGTTCCGTCCTCCTGGGGTCTGTAGCCGAGGGAGTGGTTGATGCTGATTATGTTTTTGCTGAAATTGATATCCTTGAATCTGAGTCCGAGGATTTCGCCTATTCTGCAGCCTGTGCCTATCATCACGATGAAAAGGTCAAGCCAGTGCCTGTATGTATCTGATTTGCTGACATAGTCAAAGAATGCATCCTGCTCCTCATGTGAAAGTGCGTGGATCTTTTTCTTTTCGTAATTGCAGGCCTTTTTGAGCTCCTTCATCGCATCTGTTGTCGGGTTCAGTCTTATAATCTGATCCTTCACAGCGATGTTGAACATCGGATGAAGTATGTTCTGAACTATCTGAATGGTGGTTACCTCCATTCCTACCTCAACAAGCAGGTAATTGTAGAAGGAAAGTATGTTACTGTATTTCACATCGGTTATCTTTACATTTCCGAACTTCGGCTTGATGTACTTGTTATATGTGTAGATATAACCGTTTCGGGTTGAGTCCCTCAGCTTGCTTTTTGAGATGAGGAATTTATACCAGAGGTCGTCAACGGTAATGTTTGTTGCTGTTATACCGTCAATTTTGTCCTTCATAATCTGATTTTCAAGCTCCTTCAATGAAAGACCCTTCTTCTTTCCCTTTGGTGCGGGGTCAGTGGGATAGAGCTTCCAGCTGTAAACACTGTGCCTCACACCGTTTGAATCGGTGTATCTGTATTCATATCTACCGTCGGCTCTCTGAGATTCACCCTTTGTGAGCTTTCTGCCCTTTATGTCCTTGTCGCTTCTTCTTGTTACATTTGTTGTATTTGTGTTATCTTTCATTATTAATGTTTCCTTTCTGTTTTTTTGTTTTATCTTTATCGTCTGCAGTGCCTTCGGTGAGACACTGCAGATTTTTGTTATTACTTAAATTACATTGATGCTGTCGATGTAATGCTCGAACTTGATTCGCTTGATGCTTGGACGGCTGTTCTTCCAGAGGATGTAATCAGCGTCTTCGTTTTCGCTGATGAGTGCTCGGATTTTGTTTACTCCGATGTTGAAGTAATCGGAAGCCTCTTCAACCGAAAGTGTGTACTTCTTCCAGGTGGGTACTGTTTTCTCCATTATTCTTTTCTCCTTTCTTAATTTTTGTTTTGTTCAGGCTGCAGAGTTTTTCTCCTGTCGTGATTCCTGTATTAATAATATGTAAGTTCAGTTAGTGTGATAATTTGTATTTTGTATTTGTCTTTTTGTGGGGATCCCTCTGTTGTGATTAAAGTATATTACAACGAATCTGATCTTTGTATTTTTTGTTGAGCTTGATTTTTGGGGACAAAAAAAGAAGCTTACTCCCCCTGAAGAGTTTTTCTCTTCAGGGGAGGTAAGCTTCGTAAGCTCAGGTCTGCTGGTGAACGAGTAGTTCAGCATGTGTTCAAGGGATCGTCATCCCTTGGTCCTCATTGTGGTGTCGGGATGGGAGAAGGTAAGATTTTCTCTTCCTGACACTCTATTCAATTTTGATTCCTTAAGGAAGGTTGGGCTCCGGATCCCAACTGTGGACTTGTCCTATACTAGCATTATACCCATAATTTTCTAAAAAACAAGTGTTTTTTCATTGTTTACAAATTGTTTACAATATATGTGTAGACTTTTGTTTTACATATATTTATAATATAAGGTTACAACCTCGTAATTTTCATTTTTCCGATTATCTATAGTTCCCATCTTTCATACTATTATTAAGATGACAACACGATTGGTGCATAATTGATTTGAACTATTCCTTTTTTATTTTTAGTCATACTAAATTTTAACTCCTACGTCAATTTGAAGAAAGAGCTCTCCTTGCGGAGGGCTCTTTTTCCGTTTATCTGCCTTTGTGAAATTACATATTAATATTAAGAAAAGAAACTAAGAGGAAAGGATAAAACTAATGAGGAAGATAACAGTAACAGCATAAACGCATTCGGCGTTGAAAGAAAAGGAAACCCCGACGATCGCAGGATTGTCACCCTGTGATGTCTGCCAGCTGGGCGATGCGAAAAGCATCAGGAAATAGCAGCCTTTGACAGTTTAGCTGTATTATTTTAAATAGGAGGGAAACAATATGGCAAAGAAGAAACGCCGTCAGAGCGTCACAAATAAGATTATGGAAAAGGTAATATCTGTTCAGAATGAGAAAACACCCCATGACCTTTCAAGAAAGAATTACATTAGAAACACCAAGCGGTTTATTAAGTTCTGCAGAGAAAAATATGACTGCAGAGATTTTGACTCCTGTAAGGAGCATATACAGGATTATTGCGACTATTTACAGGAAAACAATTATTCGCCTTCGACAATACACACCTATATCGCTTCTATATGTTCCACCTATGATTTGCCGATGTCTGAAATTGACAAGCCGATACGTCATATAGGTGAATTCACAAGAGGAAGGAAGAATATTGTCAATCATACAAATCAGGATTTAAATGATATTACATATAAAAGACTCGTTGATTTTCAGATGGCGGCGGGATTGAGGAGGGCAGAGCTGAAATCCTTGCGTGGCAATTCACTGACCTATGATGAATCCGGATATCCTTGCTTAAGGGTGATAGGGAAGGGTCGAAAGCTTCAGTATCAGCGGCTTAGTGATGAAGATTTTCAGATTGTAAAACCTTATTTTGAAGGCAAAGCACCCGATGAACCTATATTCACGGAAAAGGAGCTTGATAACGACCTAAATCTTCATCTGCTCAGAGCAAGGTCGGCACAGAAATATTATGAGGCACAGCTTGAGAGAATTCTCAATGAGCCCGGTTATGAGGAGCAGTTAAGAGAGGAAATAATCAAGCGTTGGAATAAATATAATATAGATAAAAGAACAGGAAAGCCTAAATATCTTAACCCTAAAAATCTTGAAGGCTGGTATGTTGCAAGAGGAAGTACAAGACGAAGGGCACTTCAGAATGGCAGACCGATTAAAGTGAACAGACTAGCGTTATTAAGCACCAGTGTTTTTCGACTCTCACACTATCGCTTAAACGTGGCATACGAAAATTACATCATAGTTTAAGGAAGGACGCCTCTGAAACAGAATTTCAAACCTCCGCAGAGATATCTTCTTCTAAAGTTGTAGCGTATAGCACGCTATAGTAAGCTGAATTTTTTGAACTGAAAATAGCTACCGTTAAATTGTGGCAGCTGCTTTCAGTTCATTTTTTAATGTGTAAAAGGTTGTTCTGCCAATGCCGAGGTTAAGCATCGCTTCCTTATCGGTTATGTCGGGATTATCTTTTAAGAACTGTAGCTGAAAAGCCCTCTTTTCCTTGAAGGAAAGCTTACCCTTCTTTTCGAGAGTCTTTGCATACTGCTTCTGATTGTTCTTACGCTTGGCTTCCATCTTTCTCTCCTTTGAGAAATTGCAATAGCTGACCCGGATATCCTCTTCGCTGAAGGCGAGGGCAAAGGCGAGATATTCATAGGTGAAATTATATGTAACTTCATTCTTGTAGGTAGCAAGAACGGTCTGCTTCATTTCCCTGTAATATGACTTGTCACAGTACTGTCTGCAGTATTTGACAGCATAATAGTCGGGATGTCCAAGCCTCTTAAGATAGTTGGCTATTACAAAAAAGAAGAAATTTCTTGAGGGTACCATGCCCTTATGCCTGATCAGATAATTATGAAGGTCAAGCAGAAGATTCCAGTATCTGTTTTCAGGCTTGAAGTTGGTGCGGTATTTCAGCTTTTTGTAGGGCAGAGCCGTGTTTTCAAATATATCATCAATATCTGCCTCGGTTATAGCCTTAGCAGATGTCTTTTTCTTTTTATCCTTCTTTGGCTTTTTGCTTTTCTTTTCCTTCTCCCGTTGCTTTTCAAGGAGCTTTTCTGCAAGGGCTCTGTCTTCGTGGGATATATTATCCTGCTTCAGAAAATCCTCAAGAGTCATATCTCCCAATGAATCAAGAAACTCCTGCTTACGCTGAGCATTTTTCGCTTTGGTGATAAGGCTCTTCTCATAACATCGCTTGTAATATGATCGTCTGTATTCGAGAATCTCTTCATCTGTTCTCAGTGCCCAGTCGAGTCTGTGAATATCGCTGCTGTCATTTTCATTTACCTTGAACAGCTTACCCTTGATTGGTCGCTCCTTAAGGTTATAGCTCGTTGGATTTCGAAACATATGATTTATATTATTACCGCTGAAGTCGGCATCAAATTTAAGGATTAAACAGGCGTTGTATTTTTTGTAGATAAGACGGTTAATGCAAACATTTTCGTCAGTACAAGCTTTGGCATTAGAGCATTTACTGCGATACGGGCAGGGCGCCTTTACGGGCTTACTGTACTTTTCGCTTTTTATCTTCACGGTTTTGGTCGGATCCCAGAAATACATTTCATCTATGGGATATATTAAGTGAATCCCTCTTCCGGATAGCGAGATCCACTTCGGAAGCTGCCAATCCTCAAGGCTATATGTTTCTTTTATAAAGCTCACAGCTGTGTCCTTGTCGGTTACATCGGCATACATATTTATATCGTCAATATCAATTATCATACATCTTGCGGCTCTGCAATCATTTTCTGTAACCCAGCCTGAAAAGGAAGCAGGATGCATAAATAAGGTAAGCTCATATTGAGAAAGGCAACAAAGAGCATTTATATATCCCTCACGATTGAAAGGTATATTTACAAATGTTCCGTTATCATTGACAACATAAATGTAATGCTTTTCTCCGGCATAGGGGACAATCTCCTGAAGATACTCATAAAGCAAAGATTTACTGTCGAAGGAACCTTTTTCAATCATTTCCTTTACCTCTTCCCGAAGAGAGTGTTTGTCAAGTGACTGACCAAAATTGAATACGTATTGGGGAACTGTATTTTTCGTTTTTCCCATGTTTAACATCTCCTTTTATTTTTGTTTGAAATAAGTATGAAAGATTTGTTTGGGAAAAATGGAATTTTTAAAATTAGCGGTTATTCCGTGATTATGTCGAGGAATAACCGACTAATTCGAGGTTTTTCATTTTTCAAGTTATTGTGTCACCTCATCTTACATACTATTATCAGAAACAAAAATACGAATGGAGTATGATGTTTCTGTCAGAAAAAATACAAATAAAGGAGATTTAAAACAACATGAAATTTCAGGGAAGATTAACCACTGAGGAGTTGCTTTTAAGCAACGGAATAACAGCTTTTATCAGAACGAGGTCGGGAACAGGACTTAACAGAATTGATCTCAGCCTGTACAAGTATAAAAGCGAAGTGGAAAATCCCGAAGTCAGAGTTTACTCAAGACGCACCAAGGGATTGATTACAATGGAGGATTTTGCAGATATTTATGAAATCCTTGCAGATGAAGACAAATGCTATAAATTATGGAATGAAGGAAAGAATTTTAAGGAGGAACAAAACCAATGAACGTAATCCACATTCACCAGGCTGAAATTATTGCCTTTGACGACAGAGAATATCTCGCAGCAATTGAAACTCAGACAGTCGAAAACGGAGGTATGCAGGCTTATGTAATCCTTATGGATCATGAGGAAAAGGTTAAGCTCGTACTCGGTTCCGTGTACAGTAAAACTGTAGACATTCCTAAGGTGCACAAGGAATGCATCGATCTCATAATGGATGAGGACTATTGTAACTCTGTCTGGGAACACAATAAGGTGATTAGCTGACAGAAACGAACAACCCTCTGAATGGCGCCAAGCTGTTCAGAGGGTCGTTTATTTTTACTATAAAACAGGCGTTTTTAATTTTTTTCATTTTTTAAAACAAATCTTACATACTTAAAATGAAGACGAAAAAGATGCAAGGAGATTGTATTTATTCGGACTTTAAATATTAAAAGAAAGAAGGAAAGCAATTATGTTAATTCCAATTGCAAAACCCGAAGAAAGAGAAATTTACAAAGCCTGTCAGGAGCTTAAGGAGCTTTATAAGGACGGAAAGGTTGTAGGTGTATATGCCGCAAGCTACATCAATGACCAGTGGTACTATGTTTTAGGTAAGACTATACTGAAGGACAATAAGGTGGAAACTATCGACAGATGTGTCATTTACGGCGAGGAATCAGTTGATTGGGATGCGGCTATTCTGAAGTTTATAAGATTTCTTGGCGATTCAAAATGTGTAATCAATTATGCGGAATATGAAGTACTCGATAGTGAAGAACACAACATCGAAAACATTGATATTGAAAAGCTTGCTATGTGGTGTCAGTATTACTTCCATTACAGAGGGATTGATACACTTGATATTGAATATGCAAGAAGCATACTTGAATACGGTGAAGGTGTTGAGGGTATAGATATGTATGATGAGGTTACGGACCTTATTAACATTGTTCTTGCTGATTATGAGGCAATTCTTGAACAGGACAAGGAGAAAAATAAATCTGAATAAAATACAGAAAAAGCCGTCACAACAAGTGACGGCTCAATTTTTTATACTTTTTTAATCAATTCAAACAAGAATACATACGATCAGTAACACAACATTCCTTTGTAGGATTAATCTTCATAATGATTAAAATCCCCGAACCAACCCGGGTCACTGTGACCTACCTTGTCTCCGTCGCTGTCGTAGTGATTGTATCCGCCAAAGAGTCCGGGCTCGGAATTACCAATCTTATGTCCGTTGTTATCGCAATGATTCTGACCGCCGAAGAAGCCGGGGTCAGAATGGCCAACCTTGTTGCCATTGGCATCATAGTTGTTGTAGCCACCGAAAAGTCCGGGTCTGCTTTCGCCAACCTTGTTGCCCTTGCTGTCGTAGTGAATGATATCGCCGAAGAAGCCTCTTCTGCTGTAACCGTCTTTACCCATGAGTTTTTCCTCCTTCTATCTGATGCTACTATTATAATCTGAATGAGCCGTTATCCTTACTGTCAATTGCAAATGCAAATAAAGTACCCTTGTTCACAGCGGCAAAGTATCCTGTCTGTTCAAACATATCTGCATAGTTTTTCTCAATAATCTGAAGTGTTTCACGAAGCTGAAGCATTGCGGCAAATTCGTGCTTGCAGTTATAACTGCAGAAGCAGGAGCAGACCAGGTGACTGATTTCACCGTCCGGATATTCAAACTCAACCTCGTAGTTTTCACTACCTTCTACAATAGCATAGCCCTTATTGCCGTCGATACTGATATATCTGACTCTGTTTTCAATGTAGTATTCGTGACCACGCTCTGCAACATTTGCACTGACTTTCATATCAGCGAGATTGTTGAGGTTGAATGAGGTGTCGTCGTTGCCGCTTATGAACTCATCCTCTTCACCGGAGGGAGCCTTGAACCAGGTTATTGCCTTGCTGTTCGGTAATGCATTACGGTCGAAGGTCACAAAGTGGCTGCCCGCCATAAAGAACTCACCGTGAACAGTTGTATCAACCACAGCGATAACACGCTTGTAGTCGGAAATCTTGATTTTGAAATTGTAATTTATGTCGGTAACACGTCCGAGAAGACCTTCAAGCTTGCCGTCAACATAGACCATGTCGCCATGATGCAAAGCGAACTGATCGTTGTAGTATGCCAGGGTCATATGTCTGTCCGCAAAGTAAATCTGAACCACAGATTTGCGGGGTGTGCTTGTTTGAGCAGGTGCGATATATGCAGCTTCTGTAGTTTTTGTTTCTGCTGATTCTGCCACAAAACCGATTTTAAATGACATGGTGTGTTCCTCCTTGTTTGTTTTTATGATTTGATTATATAACGGCAAAAAGCGAATTGCAATAGGGGTTGGAGCCGTTGTCCGTTTATGTGGACTATAAGCTTAAAGAGGTGTGGAAACTATTGAAAATATATAGGAGTAAAGAGTATACTAATATCGACAAATTTTATTATAGCGTGGTAATGAATATGTTGAGATTATTAGTACATATAGAAAACAAGATTTTACTTTCTGATGAAAGAAAGGTTTTGCTTTTATTTGATCGTGATTTTAATGATATATCTGATTGGTTGCATATAAACTATGATGTGAAATTAATTAAAACTGATACATTAACCGTTAAAGATGTTGTAATCGTATTTGCAACTAAAGATGAATTCTTTGAAGGTCGAACTGTATCCGTCGCTAAAGCGATTTCGTATCTTGATTCTGCAGAAAGAGATGTGAAAAAGTATTTATGTGACCTTAATGCCAAGGGATCAATAAAACTGCAATATGGTTTAAGAGACGGTAGAGTTGTTCATATCTCTGAAATAAATAAAAATGAAAGAGGTTTGCAATGTAATTGTTATTGTCCAGGTTGTGGCGAAAAGTTGGTAGCTCGTTTGGGTGAGAAAAAACAAAAACATTTTTCTCATTGTGGTGAACATTGTAATTTAGAGTCTGCACAGCAAACGGCATTACATATAATGGCCAAAGAAATAATCGAAGAAGAGTTAAGTTTATATGTTCCCGGAATAAAGTTTGAACGAGAAGAAATATATAATAATCGAGGTGATGAACTCTTTTGGGAATTACCCAAAGAGTACGAATATAAACAAGGCGGAATGGTGAAATTCGATAGTGTTGAGCTTGAGAAAAAAATAACAGATATCGTACCTGATATTGTTGTTTACAAAAACGGACGACCTTGTTTAATTGAAATTGCCGTTACACATTTCGTTGATGATGAAAAACTGTTAAAAGTAAAACGGTTAAACATTCCAATGTTTGAAATCAATATTAGCAGCTTGCATGGTAGCGCATTTAACAAAGAACAGTTAAGAGAGGCAATAATAAAACAAAAAGACACCAAAAAATGGATATATAATCCGCAGTACGAAAGTGGCAGAAAAGAAGCAAAAGAACACTATTCTCAAAGATACACAGAGCTGAAACGTGAAAAATTACGAAAAGAAGAAGTTGAGCGAAAAAAGGCTTTAAAGCGAGAGAAAAATATTCAGTGTGCACAGAACAAAATAATTGAATTACTTAAACCTGAGAACTATAAAAATGAATTGGTTAGTTTGAGAAATGATGAAGCATTCAATGAGTTCTATAAGACGTTGCGTTTTAGCAAAGAAACAAAAGGAGATTATCCGTTTTTCATTGATTTGCCTATTAGAGGCGAGATGATTTTTAATTGCGACAGAAGAATATGGCAAGGGGCTATATTTGACAGATTCGTGTATTGTTGTCGCTCTGCAAACGGTAAAAAGCCTATTATTTCATATGAAAATATCAAACGATGGATCAAAGAAATGCAAAAAACAATTACGATAAATCAAGAAATAAATCGTTTGGTAAAAATTGACGGTATTGAGCAGGCATTTTTGTATGAGGTCCTTAAGCAATATCTTAAATATCTTTCTTACTTAGGCTTTTTGAGTGACCTTCAAAGTAATAAACATCTTTATAGGGTAGAGATGAGTGGCTCGGTTATACCGCCTAAAGCATTAGAAACAGAAGTGCTAAAAAGGGCAATCAATGAAGCAGATAGATATTCGCCGAACATTAATTCTGAAATAGAGAATGTAATTTATTTTCAAGAGTATGTTGAAATAATTGATGATATGGATGAAACATATAGTTATGTAAATCCTTTTTATAATTCTGTTATAAACAAAGAAAAACGTAAGCTCGAAGAAAAAAACGAGCTGGTCAAAGGTTATGAGACAATCAAAGATCGTGATTTCTCTTTAGAAGAAATTATTTATGATGAATTTGGTACCAGATGGGTTAAATGTACGTTATGTGGAAAAATCAAACCTTCACATATGATGAGCAGCTACAAATTTGCACTTGGTGAATGTTCAAAATGCAGTGAAGATGCTTTTTAATTTATAGGAGAATTACTATGCCTGACCTTAATGATTTTTATGCTTTTAAGATGACCAGCGGAGGAAATGATTCCGGTGGAGGAAAAAATAATAATTCCGGCAATTGTGGTAGCGGTAACTCAAGCTGTGCTACTGCTTTGATAGTGCTGGCGATTATCGGTTGGGCGCTGTGGCTTATCGGTAAATCATAAACGGAGGACAAAATATGAAGGTTACTATTATTCGAAGCAATAGAAAAACCTTATCAATTCAGCTCAAACCGGGTGAAATTATCGCCCGTGCGCCTCTTCGTATGAAGGATAAAGAGATTTACAGCTTCATTGAATCAAAAAAATCCTGGATTGAAAAGAATCTTGCTAAGATAGATGAGCGACAGAAAGCTCTTGACGAGGTTCAGCCTTTCACAGAGGAAGAAATTAAAGCGTTTGCAGAAAAAGCAAAGGCAATCATTCCTGAACGAGTTAAATATTACGCACCGAAAATCGGTGTTACTTATAACAGAATCACTATCCGTTGTCAGCGTACACGTTGGGGTAGCTGCTCATCAAAGGGTAATCTTAACTTTAACTGTCTGTTGGCGCTGTTTCCTATTGAGGTCATTGACAGCGTTGTTGTTCATGAACTATGCCACAGAAAGCACATGAATCATTCACCGCAGTTTTATGCAGAGATTGAGAAAGTGTTTCCTGAGTATAAGAAGTGGCATAAGTGGCTGAAGGATAACGGTGGGGTGTATATGGGGAGAGTGAAATGAGATTATATTGCAAAGAGAAGCTTTTTTTGGTATAATGTCTATTAAATTCATATTGTTAATGAAAACGAGAAGGTATATAATGATCAAACAACTTACCCACGACCCGATTTTTCTCAGTCTGAAATCGGAAGTCGCAACAAAAGAAGATTTACAGGTTGCAGAGGACTTGCTTGACACCCTAACCGCCCACAAAGACGGTTGTGTCGGTATGGCCGCCAATATGATAGGCGTACGCAAACGCATTATCGCTTTTGATAATGAAGGTACATATATGGTTATGTTCAATCCTGAGATTATCAAAAAGTCCGAGCCCTACGAAACAGAAGAAGGTTGCCTTTCTCTACTCGGAGGGCTCCGTAAATGCAAGCGTTATAAGAGCATAAAAGTACAGTGGCAGACAGCTGAAATGCAAGTTAGAATTAAAACTTTCACAGGCTTCCCTGCACAGATAATTCAGCATGAGGTTGACCATTGCGACGGGATTTTGATTTGATAAAAAACGGTAAAATATTTATTTAATCGACTTGGAAATACTTTTAATTTTTAAATATTGAATTTTTTTGGTAGAGGTGTAGATGTGCAAAACAACCGATATTATGGCTATATAATTCAAATGATAGAAGGATCTGATTTTGAAGATCGTAGTTTAATAGATACGTTCATTTCGCAGGATCCATATAATAAAAAATCACTTTATTATATGATTCGAGAGGTAGCCAAATTCACTGAAAATGTAGAGCTCAATGTAGCGCAAGCATATCAGATTTTGACAGAAGCTTTGTACGATTATGTTTTTGCTTATTTTACATCACATGCAAAAAAAGAAAATTATGCTCCCGCATTATTGATTGGTGCAAGCATATGGGTGAACAATATAATATTGAAAATTATAATGAGTATCTTGAAGATTTAAAAGTTCTTGGTTCTCCCGATATTGCAGTTGAAATTGTTAAAGATCTACATGACCAAAATGGCACAAGCAAATTGGATCTCTCAGGCAAGTATTCTATATCAGAGAAAAAAGCTCAAATTTATTTAAGTAAAATAGATAACAAAAGATGTTCTGATCCTATACGAATAGGTGGACAAGCGGTTTATGTGCCTATCAGCAGGAAAAAAAGCAACGCTAAAGATGGGCACTGGAAATACTATACTACAAACACGATGAGCCCTCTTGTTTTTCAAATGAATATTATGCAAGTGGAAACATTAATGAAGTCATTTCAGTTGAATTATTGTAATGAAGGTAATGCTATTCCTTTAGATCTTGCAATAGATACATGGAGCCAATTGTCTACATACGCTAGAAATAGAATACGTGAGAAATTTGGAAAGAGAGATAAATTGCTTGATGAATTTCTTGATGAAGTTGAGAGAAATATGCAGTCGGATGAATATCGTTTTATGACTGAATCTGAGCTTATGAAGAAAGACTCACTTGGATACCGTGAGAAATTGCAAATTGCTGAAAAAGGAAGAATGGTTTGTAATATATCTTTGATTGAATCGAAGCATATAACAAGAAAAAATCAAAGGATTTTTTATGACTATAAAAAAGATAGCTTTTATGCCGTTCCAGCGAACGATTTAGAAGCTGATCCTTTATACTTTACTGAGGATGAAATTAATGTAATTGAAGAAGTATAATTTTTGCCCTGGCCGAAAATCTGCCAGGGCAAAAAATTTTATATGGTATCCTATGGGTGTTGAAAGACAAACACTAAAAAATTCTAGGAGGAACGAATTATGAAATTCGAATTCACAACAACATCCACACCCAACACCACAGTATGGTATGAAAGCAACGCAAGACTTGAATATAACCTTAAGGAGCTTGTAAACGGTACAGTTTCAGAAGATGCAGTCAGAACATATTGCCTTGATATGTTCAAAGAGTTGAGAACCGTAAACAATGAAAACTGCAAGGAAATGCTTTTCCTTATGTATGATGAACCTGCTTCAATGCCTGCTGATGCACGTGTTGAGTTTGTTTACAGACCCACTTATATCGCAGCGACTATTATGATGACAGCAATGAACCGCTTTGAATCTCTCGCAAAAGACGGCACCTTCAGAAGCAAGCTTTTTGCAATTCTTGAAGCTGCAACAGCTCGTAAGTTCCGTGGCGCAGGTTATGACGAATATGTTGGCTTTATGGATACACTTGAGATTTTCGCTGCAGGCGATACAATGGAATTTCTCAGAAAATATCCGGATGTCAATGAACACTTTGCTTCAGAACTTAACGAAGCACTTGAGCTTCTTGAAAAGGATATTTGTTCAGGAAAAATCAGAAATATGTGGTCCGGTGAACCTTATAGTGACAGAGGTGAAAAAGTTCTCGCAATGTATAAGAATGAAAAGATTGCTGATACAGAATACGTCTGGTATGCCTGCTACGGTTCAAATATAAACCGAGCCCGTTTTATGAAATATATAAATAATTGTACAGATAAAACTCCTCCCGTTGAGGACAGACCTTATAAGTTTAACTACAATATCTATTTCGCCAAAACATCAAAGAGATGGCAAGACTGCGGCGTAGCTTTTCTTGATGATACTTGCGAGGGTGAAGCCTTAGGACGTATTTATAAAATTACAAGAAAGCAGTATGAAGAAGCAAAGCATCAGGAAGGCCCCAAGTATACAAAGAAAATATACTTAGGCGAAACAGATGGACTGCCGATGTATACCTTTACTGACACTCAGAGGAACGAACCTCTTCGCACTCCTTCGGCAGATTATTTCTCAACTATTCTCAGTGGCCTTAAAGAGGTTTATAATGGAATCTATAGCGAAGAGGCAATGACGGTTTATCTTATAAACGCTGTTTTTCCGGAGAATACATTTTCTGTTGCCCGAGCTATTAAGGAAAGTGAACACTATGTTTCAAACGAACAGCTTTGTGAAGCTGCAGACCTCGATATGAAATCTGTTCTTGCTGCAACAAAATGGCTTGTTGAACATAATGTAATACAGCAGGACCAGCGTAGCATCTGTGCAGGTCACAATATCAGTAATCCGGAAGCTTTCTTCTTCACAGTTGATGCTCCCAATGCAAGAAAGCTTGTCACTACTATGGGCGATATTATGAATTACTTTGAAAACGAATCCGAGGATCAGAGTGCTTCAGGTAAGACTGAAGGCTTACGACATTATATGCTGGCTTCACGCATAGAGCGTAGCAGTCGTAACAGATTAGAAGCTATCCGATTGCACGGATACAAGTGTCAGGTGTGTGGTTTCGATTTTGCTGAAACCTATGGTGATTTAGGCAGAAATTATATTGAAGTTCATCATGTGAATCCTCTTGAAGAGCAGGGCGGTGAGCATATTGTAAATCCAGAAACAGACCTGATTTGCCTTTGTGCCAACTGCCACAGAATGGTACACCGTGACAGACACGAAGTTCTTTCAATAGATGAGCTCAAAGAGATCATCACTCATTAATTTTCAGATATTTCCTTTCTTTTTGTTGTTGTGTTGTTGTGTAGAATACCCTCAGGATGTGATGTCCTGGGGTATTCGCATTTTTTCTGTAAAGCATTGAGAAAAGTTTTAGTTTATGGTATAGTAAAAGCAATAATACAAAAGCAAAAATAGGAGGAATAAAGATGAAGTTTAAAAACATGGAGAAAGATGAAATAAGAGATTGGGTTGAAACTTTTATTGGTGGCGGATGCGGTATTATAGCTATCATTGCTGCAATTGTTGAATATAAACTTGGTGACAATGGTGCAGTTGCAAGCCTGATGAAAGATGTGTTTGGAACAGCGGTTGTAGTAGTTTTATTATTTATGGCTATGCCGAAAAGAAAACCAAGAAATCTTGCAAAAATTTTAGAAGAAAAGGTAGAGGCCTGGGGATTTTCCAATGCACCGATGATCTTTAAAACAGAAGGTTTTGTGTGCGCAAAAGAAGGCAAATATACTCAGGGTTTTGTTCTTCTTCAGAATCCTTCGAAATATCTTACTCTTCTCGACCTTGACAAGAATAATCCCGAATGGCATACCTATGCAAACTACACCTCCAAACAAACAGGCAAATTCCTTGATTTTCCACCATATGAAGAAATGGTTTCAAAAAGTTTTGATATCCTTTTTGTTTTAGAACAAAAGCATTTTAAGGACAAGGAAGACATCAAAGATATTATTGACAATATAATAAAAGCGATTGAAAATCGCTTCAAAAAAGAAGTAGCTAACGAAATAATTGAAGTCAGACGTATAGGTAATTCTGAGAAATTCACAGTAGAATTCAAGTCTGAAATCAGCAACAAAAAAGAGGTAGAATTTTTAATTTCAGTTGTTGATTATATTCTTTCACTTGTAAAGGTTATTGCATAACATGAGAACAATTAACAACACTTTCATAAACGACTTAAAAACAGGAGAACTGAAGTTCTTCCTTGAGCAGGTTCGGCAGAACCGCGACGAACTGTCCCTTGAAATCAGAAACGGATATATCAACATCTATTACAAGGGTGGAAATCTTCTGAAAATCACACAGAAGAAAAAGGGCTATTCATTCCACTTTGATGAAAAGTACTGTCTTAATAAAGGCGATGACAGCAACTATGAATTGCTGAAGAGCTTGCCTTCAGGTGACACCGAATCTTTTATCAAACATTTCGACACAATGAAGCAAGAAATGGACTCCTGGTTTGAAAAGCATCCCAAGGCTGAGAGAGATTTTCAGCATGCGTTGCTTGTGAATAATCCCTGTATTGTTGATATCGAGTATCAGGTCGGAAGAAAATTGCGCCTTGATATGCTGATGTTTGTCGACGGCAGACTCATCATTGTTGAGAACAAATACGGCACAGGTGCAATCGGCGGGAAATCCGGAATCAAGGAGCATTACGATGATATCTGTAATATTCTTGCAACACCTGAGCTTTATGAGGAAATGCTTGATTCGGTGTGTCATATTTATGCGGCTAAAAAAGAGCTAGGTCTGAGAAATTATGAAATAAAAAGGTCAGATATCAAGGATACTGAAATATTTTTTTTATTTGCTGATTATAATTCAAAAAGCGACAGTCTTAAAAATGCAATAGAGACTATGAACGAGACTGTACCGGCAAAAATACTGATGATGGATAAAAACGAACATCTTATAGATATAAGTAAAGCGAAGGATCTTTTTACATATGGAAATTAAAATTCATCGGGGACAAAATCAGATAGGCGGTAACATTGTAGAGTTGTCTACAGAAAAAACAAAAATCCTCTTTGATGTGGGGCTTGAGCTTGACGATGAGAAGAACAAGGCTCTTCCTGATATAAAAGGGCTGTTTGACTGTAAGGGCTTTGATGCAGTATTTATCTCTCATTATCACGGTGACCACCTGGGACTTGCTTACAGTATCCACAAGGATATCCCCATATATATGGGTGAAAAGAGCAGTAAGATTATTCATGCCTCTGATAAATACAAGAAGGTTCAGACTGTAACTCCCGCAGGCTTTCTTGAGCACAAAAGACCTATTGTTATAGGGGATATGACTGTAACTCCTTACCTTTGCGACCACTCTGCTTTTGACAGCTATATGCTTTTTTGCGAGGCAGACGGTGAGCGTGTGCTTTATACGGGAGATTTTCGCTCTAACGGCAGAAAGCCTTATGATTGGCTTCTTTCTGAGCTTCCGACAAAGATTGATAAGCTGATATGTGAAGGGACAACTCTGTCCCGTGAAGGTCATCTTCCTGTCACGGAGAAGGAGCTTGAAGAGCAGGCTGTGGATTTATTCAGAGGCCATTCGGGACATGTGTTCGTGCTTCAGTCATCAATGAATATCGACCGTATTGTGACAATGTACCGTGCCGCAAAACGTAGTGACCGCGTTTTTCTGCAGGAGCTTTATATGGCAGAAATCACCTCGGCAATTGGCGGTAGTATGCCTAACCCAGACTTTAGTGATGTTTATACATTTATTACTAATCCGTCAAGATATGATATGCTCTCTGAGTACAGACATAGAGTCGGCAAGGAAGCTATTTCAAAAATGGATTTTGTGATGTGCGTCAGAACATCTATGCTGAATTACCTGAAAGGTCTTGCTCAGCTTAGGTCATTTGAAAACGGATTACTTGTTTATTCGTTCTGGAGTGGGTACCGTGAGACGGAAGACATGAAAGAGTTTCTGTCAGAATGTGAAGCGCTCGGTCTTAAAATTGTTACGCTTCATACCAGCGGTCATGCTGATTCATCGGCAATTGAACGGCTTATTGAAGCGACAAGGCCCGATATAATTATCCCCGTTCATACAGAAAATGCCGAGTGGTTCAATAGATTTGAGCCGGAAATAACCATTGTGACGGAATTTTAATTTAAGGTGACCATATGAAAATAATAATTGATGCCGACGCATGTCCTGTTGTAGATATTACCGTAAGCACAGCCAACGAGCGAGGCCTTGAATGTATCATCGTCTGCGATAATACCCACTCCATTGAAAGAGACGGAGCAAAAACTATTGTTGTTGATAAGGGTGCAGATTCTGCTGATTGCCGTATTGCAAACCTTACCGAAAAGGGTGATGTAATTGTCACACAGGACTACGGTCTTGCGGCTCTTGTACTAGGTAAGGGTGGTAAAGCACTTAACCGGAACGGACTTATTTACACCGACAGCAATATAGAAAATCTCCTTTTCACCCGTTTTATAGGCAAAAAGGAGAGAATGGCTGGTAATAGAACAAAAGGGCCTAAAAAGAGAACGGCACAGAATGATGCAGATTTTCTGAAGGCGTTGCTGTTGTGCCTTGAATAATAATCTTTCAAACGGAGTACTAATATGATAGCTTATACATACAAAGAACACGGAATATTCACCCTCACTGACAAACCCAAACCCGAACTTCTCGACCCTCGTGATGCCATTGTCAAAGTAACCTTGAGTAGTATCTGCTCAAGTGATTTACATATCAAACACGGCTCTGTGCCACGCGCTGTCCCTGGTATCACCGTCGGTCATGAGATGGTCGGCATTGTTGAAAGTGTCGGAAGTGGCGTGACGAAATTCAAGCCCGGTGACAGAGTTACCGTCAATGTTGAAACCTTCTGTGGAGAGTGCTTTTTCTGCAAGAAAGGCTTTGTAAATAACTGTACCGACAAGAACGGCGGTTGGGCACTTGGTTGCCGTATTGACGGCGGGCAGACAGAGTTTGTGCGAGTGCCTTATGCCGATATGGGACTTAACAAAATTCCCAACAGTGTCAGTGATGAGCAGGCTCTTTTTGTGGGCGATGTCCTTGCCACAGGCTTCTGGGCCACACGCATTTCCGAAATAACAGAGGACGATATTGTGCTTATTATCGGTGCAGGCCCTACAGGTATCTGTACTCTGCTTTGTACGATGCTGAAAAATCCCAAGCGTATTATCGTCTGCGAAAAGGATAAAAACCGCATTGATTTTGTGAAGAGTCACTATCCCGATATTCTTGTCTGCGAGCCTGAAAACTGTAAGGAGTTCGTACTCGAAAACTCTGACCACGGTGGTGCAGATGTTGTACTTGAGGTTGCAGGAGCAGAGGATACCTTCCGCCTTGCCTGGGAGTGTGCAAGACCTAACGCTATTGTTACGGTGGTTGCCCTTTACGATAAGGCGCAGACCTTATCTCTTCCCGATATGTACGGCAAGAATCTTATCTTTAAAACGGGCGGTGTTGACGGCTGTGACTGTGACGAAATCCTCTCACTTATTGCTGAGGGCAAGATTGACACTACACCTCTCATAACCCACAGATTCGCTCTTAAAGACATCGAAAAGGCTTATGATATTTTTGAGAATAAGCTCGACGGGGTTATTAAGATTGCGATTGTGAATGAATAAATTTGTGCCATCCGAAAGGGTGGCATTTTTAGTTACGTTCATATCATTAACAGACCTGTCATTGATTATTTACAATTTTTTATTCAACAAACCTGATGTTTTTGTATAATAAAATTATGCAACTCCAAAAAAACAGGAGAGGATGTCAGATATGAAAATCACATGGTACGGAACAGCTACTATAGGTATAGATGACGGAAAAACGAGGCTGCTGTTTGATCCCTTTGTCAGAATGAATAAGCGTATTGAAACTACGCCGGTAGAGGGCTTTGTAGGCTTTGATGCAGTTTTTGTAACCCACGGACATTTTGATCACATATACAGTATTCCTGAGCTTGCTGAAAAAGATAAAACCGTTCCGATTTACTGTACTGAAACCCCGAAGAAAACGCTTATGGGAAAAGGGGTGGCTGAAGGAAGATTCAGAGTTATCAGACCTGACGATGAGATTCATATAGGCGATTACACCATTCGCCCACGTCGTTTCAGACATATTGTCTTTGATCCGATATACATTCTCACTGTTGTGCCTAAAAGTATTATGATGCTCCCTCAGTTGTTCAGGCAGGCATATCTTAATCATAAATATCCCGAGGGCGGAGAAATTGTTGCTTATGAGATTGAAGGTCACGGAAAAAAGATTTTTTTGACCGGCTCCTTCCGTGAGTATCCCGGTGATCGATATCCGGAGGATATTGACCTTCTGATTCTTGCTAACGGAGGAAGCATTTTCGTACCGGAAAAAACAAAAGGATTTATAGACAGATATCATCCAAAGAAAATTTTTGTAGACCATTTTGACGATGCTTTCCCTCCGGTTACAAGAGAAGTCAGCGTCAGGAGACTGGCAAATTCAGTAAAAAAGAAGCATCCTGAAATTGAGTTTATCGTTCCCGAAATCTGCAAAGCTGTCGAGCTGTAAGAAATGAATTCTGTGCCATCCGTAAGGGTGGCATTTTCTATTTGAATGTGGTATAATTATCTTCGGTAATTAAAAATTCATTATTCAGGAGAATTGATATGAGTAATTTTCGCTTTGGTATTATGGGTGCAGCTAAAATTGCAAATAAGTTTTGTGAAGCAGTTTCGTTACTTGATAACTGTGAAGTATGTGCAATTTCAAGCAAAAGCTATGACAGGGCAAAAGACTTTGCGACTAAGCGAGGCATAAATAAATATTACGATAATTACGCAGAAATGCTCGAAGCTGAAAAGCCTGACTGCGTATATATTGCTGTTACAAACAATGACCATTACCGTCTTACAATGATGTGCGTTGAAAGAGGTATTCCTGTATTATGCGAAAAAGCTATGTTTCAGAATTCAGACGAAGCGCAAAAGGTTTTTGAAGCAGCTGCGAAAAATAAGATTTTCGTTATGGAGGCTATGTGGAGCCGCTTCTTACCTGCCGTCAACAAGGCGAAAATGTGGATAGATAACGGTGAAATCGGTATTCCTGAAATCTCACAATTTTCAATCGGATTTGCGGCTGCCAAAGATAACAATAATCGATTTTTTAACCCTTTGCTTGGTGGCGGTGCAGCAAAAGATATTACGGTTTACGCCTATGAAATTACTACGTATCTGATTGAGCAGGAAATAAAAAATATGAATGTTTCTGCTACATGGAGCGACAGCGGTGTAGATACCAATAATCATATCAGTATTGAATTTGAGCACACCTTGGCAGATTTGGCAGCATCTATTATGACCTCTATTGACGATAAAATGATAATATACGGAAAACACGGAAAGATCGTTATCCCGAATCCCCATCATTCAAACGAATGCTTTTTATATGATATTTCCGGAAATATCAAGGAGCATTTTGAAGATAAAGAAACGGTAAACGGCTTCACTTATGAAATCAGCGAGGCTATGAGATGCATTAATTCAGGTGAAACCGAAAGCCCTGTTGTTCCGTGGAAGGTTACAATAGCATGTTCTGAGCTGTTTGACAAAATAGCAGAAACAAAAAAACAATGAGTACCTGAACCCGAAAAGCGGTATAATGCTGTGCTGATAGTGTGATATAATCAGATTGATAAATTAGAATTTGTAGGTGAGATAATGATTATTTTAATTACAGGAGCATCGCATACAGGCAAAACTGCACTTGCCCAAAAATTGCTCGAAAAATATAAATATCCATACCTGTCAATAGACCATCTGAAAATGGGTTTAATTCGTAGCGGCAATACAGAACTTACTTCTATGGACGATACGGAATTAGTCGAATATCTGTGGCCGATTGTTCGTGAAATGATAAAAACTGCTATTGAGAATAATCAGAACTTAATTGTCGAAGGTTGCTATATTCC
>JAZSGW010000011.1:0-23048 GCA_045532935.1 Acutalibacteraceae bacterium | reverse complement strand
ATCGGACGGCGTAGCCGGGAGCAAAAAAAGCGTACTTTTGCTTACTTTTGCTACAACCGGCAAAAGTAAGAGGCCTTAGCGGCCTTGAAGCGTCCTGGGAACAACGACCGCTGAAAAGTACAATGTAAAGACAGAAACCCTTTATTTATAAGGGTTTACAGCTCTTCTTTACTAATTTTACTAATATTTATATAAAAAAGTATAAATAATAATATATTAAGGTAAAAAGGTTTATAGAATCTTTGTAAAGTTAGTTATATAGTTAAATCAGCACAGGTTTGCATTTTGCGCTTTGCACTTTGCACTTAATTTTGCGCTTTGCACTTTGCACTTTGCACTTAATTCTGCACTTTGCACTTAATTCTGCACTCTGCATTCAATTATTGCAAACCTGTTTCATAAAAATTAATTTTACAGAATAAATTATTACAAATATGTTTTTTTAATTTATTTTTAAATTATATTGTGGTATTATGTCGAAGCAATATTTTTTATACTGGGGAAAGGTAAAATGAATAAGGTAACAGTTTTCATCAGAAGTGAGCTGAAAACACTGCGAGACGAGCTTTCAGTTCCCGAGTACATAAGCTGGTGGCTTTTAAGGTCAGTTCAGCTTTTCGTCCTCGTACGTCTCATTATAAACGACAGAACAAACACTAACGTACTGCTTCTTGCTTTGAATCTTCTTGCAACCTTCACGGTTCCTTTGGTAAGGCTGCTTCTTTTCCCGAAGAAGGTTTTCACACGCCTTTCTTTTCACACACAGACCTGGCTTAACGTAATGATATTTTTCGGCTCCTTTCTTGCCCAGGGTCTTGAGTGGAACCACACTGTAACAAGCTGGGACAAGATTCTGCACCTTATGGCAGGCTTCGTAATCGTATTTATAGGTGATGGGCTTTCAGGTATGTTTCTTGACAGAGATGACAAGGTGTCCCCGCTGTTCAGAACCTATTCTGCAGTAGGATTTTCCTATATTTCTATTGTTGTCTGGGAGGTCTTCGAGTTTTTTGTAGACTATTACTGGCCCGAGTCCTGTAATCAGGCGTATAATATCAGCCCCGAGCGCGACCCGTTCTTTTTTAAGATTTTCGGCTACGGTGCACAGAATGAAAATCAGTGGGCAGTCTTTGACACAAATGTGGATATGCTCTGTGCCGTTATCGGCAGTATTCCTGCGGCGATACTGCTGTGGGCATTGCTTAACAGAAAGAGAAAAAAGTCACCGAAGAAAGATATTGCCGATTCAAGAAAAGAATTAACAGCTTCATAAAAAAAGAGTGCGGATTTTTTCATTCCGCGCTCTTCTTTTATACGGTCGTAAGCTTTGTGCAACCTGCAAACACATCGCAGCCGTTTCCCTCTTCGCCCATTTTTATTACGCTGTCGGGAATTGTTGCTCTTTCAAGTGCAGTACATCCTTCAAAGGCAAGCTCTCCGATTTCCGTTACCCCGTCGGGAATTTCAATGCTTCTGAGAGCTGTGCATCTGCAAAAGGCTCTGCTGCCTATGCTCTTTAATTTTTTACCGAAGGTAATACTGATAAGGCCGGTACAGTCACCAAAAGCCATTGAACCGATACTTACCAGATTTTCCGTAAGAATAATACCTTCAAGGCTGCAACAGCCCAAAAACGCACCGCTTTTTATTTCGGTTATGCCCTGCGGCAATCTGATGCTTTTAAGGCTTTTACACTTCGCAAACGCAGCTGCCTCAATACTTGCCTGACCTTCCGGGAGAATAATAGCTTCAAGGCTGTAACACCCTGAAAACGCGCCGCTTTTTATTTCGGTTACACCTTCCGGAATTGTAACACTTGTCATGTTTTTGCAGTCGGCAAAGGCACCCATACCTATTACTGTCACACCCTCGGGTATTTTTACGGTTTTCAGACATTCCTTATGATTAAACGCCGCATCTCCGATTTCGGTAACATTATCCGGAATAACAACATCCTCGTCATTACCCTTATATTTTACTAATTTGCCTGCATTGATTTCAAAATCATCCCATAGGGAATTTTTCCGATTCGCAGAAAACATAAAATCCCTCCCTTACCGTGTTATCAAAAAGGCTCTGTCTTCGCAACCGTCAGACAGAGCCTTCATGTGCTTATTTCATCTCGAAGCTTCCTGTATAAAGCTGATAATACTTTCCGCCTGCATCTATAAGCTGCTGATGGTCGCCTTCCTCTATAATCTCGCCCTTTTCGAGCACGACTATATTCTGTGAGTTTCTTACGGTGGAAAGACGGTGAGCAATTACGAAAACCGTCTTGCTGTCCATAAGCTTGTCCATACCGATTTCGATAAGGCGCTCCGTTCTCGTGTCAACCGAAGATGTGGCCTCGTCGAGAATAAGAAGCGGTGCTCCCGCAACAGCGGCACGGGCAATATTTATAAGCTGTGCCTGACCGACGGAGATGTTTGTCGCATCTGCCTTGATTTCAGTATCGTAGCCGTCAGGCAGCTTTTCGATGAAGCTGTGCGCATTGGCGAGCTTTGACGCAGCAATAATCTCCTCCTCGGTAGCATCGAGCTTTCCGTAGCGTATATTGTCTCTGATTGTGCCGGTGAAAAGCTTTGTATCCTGAAGCACCATCGCCATTGAGTGACGCAGGTCATCTTTGCTGATTTCCTTTATGGGAATACCGTCATAAAGTATTTCGCCCTTGTCGATTTCGTAGAATCGGTTGATAAGATTTGTAATAGTAGTCTTACCTGCACCCGTCGAGCCTACGAATGCGATTTTTTCACCCTCGCGGGCATTGATGCTGATATTTTTAAGCACCTCTGTACCCTCTACATATGAGAAGGTTACGTCTTTAAGCTCAATATTACCCTTAAGAGGTACATACTTTACGCTATCGTCAGCAGTCGGTACCTTCCAGGCAAATTCGCCTTCCTTGTCCTCGGTCTCTTCTGCTTCACCGAGGGCATTTTTAACGATTCTTACGAGAGTTATTCTGCCCTCATCGGTTTCAGGGTCAGTATCAAGCACCTCGAAAATACGCTCTGCACCTGCAAGAGCTGAAATAAGGGAGCTGTAACAGCCTGCAAGAGATGCTATAGGCGAAGCATAGCTCTTTGATTTGTCAAGATAAGCGATAAGTGCCGAAATCTCCATACCGCCGCCAAGAACGATATATGCGCCGAGGAAAACAACAATAGCGTAATTCACACGGGTAATCATTGACATAAGCGGACTCATAAAGCCGCCGATAATATTTGCTTTTACACCGATTCTGCGGTAGTTTTCGTTAAGCTCGCTGAACTGTGCCTTTGTGCTGTCCTCACGGGAGAAGAGCTTGACTATCTTGATACCCTTGATGTATTCCTCAATAAAGCCGTTACACTCGGCAATAGCCTTCTGCTGCTTTTTGAAAAGCGGAGAGCACTTGCTTGTAATGAAGAAAACAACAAAGAACATAAGGGCGATTGCCACGGTAATTGTAAGTGTGAGCTTCCAGCTCAGCCACAGCATAATACCGATTGTAAGCACCGCCTGAATCGATGAGGAGATAAGTGTGGGGAAGTTGTTGCTTACAAGATCGCTTACCTTGCTTACGTCGTTGGTGAAGTGGCTCATAATTTCGCCGGTTTTTCTCTTGTCAAAGAACTCGAGAGGTAAGGTCTGGATATGGTTGAAAAGGTCGCGGCGCATATTATTAAGGGTATGTGCCGAAATATGAAGCATAATCCTCGTATAGGTGAGGTTACACGCTGCCGAGAAAATATAGCAGAACGCCATAATCAGAAGCCATTTGATTATCTGGGGAAGAGCTGTCGCTGTATCCTGTGTGCCGTCGAGTACACCCTTGAGAATGTCGTAAACGGGCATCATAAACAGTGAAGCGATAACGCTTGTAACCGTTGTAAGCACAACGAGTAGCGCAACAATCACAAGAAGCACCTTATACTTCGTTATGTAAGCGATAAGTCTCTTTGTTGCCTGCTTTATGTCCTTGGGCTTTGCCTTCTTTTTCTTTTCTTCCTTCTTTTCTCTTTCCTTGCGCTCTTCTTCCGTCTCATTTTCGGGAATCTTATTTTTACGGCGCTGTTCGGTCTTTTTTGCACGCTTTTCTTTTTTGGAAAGAGGCTTTTTCTCTGCGGGAGAAGCGTTTGCTGCTGTTTCAGCTGCAGCTTCTTTGTTTTCGAGAATTTCTTCCTTTACGTCACTTGCTTTGGAGTTTCCGTTCACTGTGCCAACACTCCTTCCTGCTGTGAAATAAAGATTTCCTTATAGATTTCGCTTGTTTCCTTAAGCTCCTCGTGAGTACCCGAGGCGTGGATTCTGCCGTTATCCATAACGATGATTCTGTCAGCGTCCATAATTGATGTGATACGCTGTGAAATTATAATCTTTGTTATATCCTTATACTCATCGCTTCTTAAAGCACGGCGGATTTTAGCGTCGGTAGCTGTATCAACCGCACTTGTAGAGTCGTCAAAGATAAGTATTTTCGGCTTTTTGATAAGTGCACGGGCGATACAGATTCTCTGTCTCTGACCGCCTGAAACGGTGTTACCGCCCTGACCGAGCTCGGTGTCGTAGCCATTTTCAAACTCGGATATGAAGTCGTGAGCCTCTGCCGCCTTTGCCGCCCCGACGATTTCCTCGTCTGTGGCATCGAGCTTGCCCCAGAGGATATTTTCCCTTATAGTGCCCGAGAAGAGCATACTCTGCTGGGGTACAACGGCAATTTCGTCACGGAGATTTTTAAAGCTGTATTCCTTTACGTCTCTGCCTCCGACAAGAACCTGACCCTCTTCGGCATCGTAAAGTCTCGGAATAAGCTGTATAAGCGAGGACTTTGACGAGCCTGTACCGCCGATAATACCGAGAGTTTCACCCGAGCGGATTGAAAGGCTGATGTCCTCGAGGATTTTCTTTTCTGCGTCCTTGCTGTATCTGAAGGAAACATCTATGAATTCTATATCACCGTTTTCAACCTTGAGACTCTTGTCTGCGTCGTCGTCCTTAACGGCAGGCTCCTGATTGAACACCTCGCTGATTCTTCCGATAGATGCCCTTGCCATAATCATACTTACAAAGACAAGAAGAACAGTCATAAGCGATGAAAGAACGGATGAGATATAAGTGATAAAGGCTGTCATATCACCGACTGTAAGACCTGTCTCGTCCAAAGCTGCGGCAGGGTTGCCGATGATAATTTCACTGCCCCTCCACATAGCAAAAATCATACAGCCGTAAATTACGAACATAATAAGCGGAGTAATATAAAGCAGCATTGACTGTGCCTTGATTGTAAGCTTCATAACTCCTTCGTTTACCTTTGCGAAGCGCTCCTTTTCGTAATCCTGACGGACAAATGCCTTTACGACACGGATACCGTTGATATTGCCTCTGAGGACACCGTTGAATTCGTCGGTTTTCTTGAGCATCTTTTTGAAGATAGGCACCGCTATAAAGCCTACTGCAATAAGAATTACAACAATAGCAGGTAAAGCCACATAGAAAACAACCGAGAGGTCACGGCTTATATCAAGTGCGTACATAAGCGCACTTACAAGCATAAGAGGACCCTTGATAAAGGTTACGATGGTGTTTTTATAAACACTCTGCACCTGGGAAACGTCGCTTGTCATTCTTGTGATAAGTGATGAAATCTTGATTTTGTTGATATTGTCAAAGGATAAGTCCTGGGTCTTGTTGAAAAGCTCTCTTCTGAGGTTTGCACCGAAGCCCATACTTGCTATTGCACTGCAGCGCGAAGCAACGTAACCTATGGCAAGGGTTACTGCACAAAGCAGCAGCATATTGATAAGCTCCCCGGACAGCTCCTTGAGAACAACTTCCTTTGATGCCTCAATACCGGGCTTAAGGGTATAAAGCACGTCGACAACACGTCCCATAGCCTTGGGGATTTCAAGCTCGACAAGAATGTCAAGATAAATCATAAAGGGGCACAGAATTGTAAGTATTCTGTAGCCTTTTGTGAAAGATAAAAAACGTTTAAACAAAGTATACCTCCTCATTTTACTGCCTTGCAAATGCAGAAGTCTTGCTGTTTAATAAGCAGTTGGCTGCCTTCGGTACGCGCGGCGAGGGCAACGCCTGCGGCGTTGCTTCAGAGAGCCCTGTACTGCGGCAGATAAAAGCAACCATAGAATATTTTTATG
Organism: Acutalibacteraceae bacterium; assembly: GCA_045532935.1. Taxonomy (GTDB): domain Bacteria; phylum Bacillota; class Clostridia; order Oscillospirales; family Acutalibacteraceae; genus UBA6857. Next base: position 16,905 of record JAZSGW010000011.1, on the reverse strand, counting down.
TATTTGCGCAGACAGAGAGCTTCGTGGGGCTCTCTGTCTTCCGGATTTCAAGAAATCCGGAAGCTCGCCGCGCTTCGTTGGGGATAAGTGACGTAAGCAGTCTCACATGGGAATAAACGCCCTTGCAAGTGCGAAATAGATGATAAGTGAAATCGTATCCACGAGGGTAGTGATAAGAGGTCCTGCCATAAGTGCCGGGTCAAGCTTAAGAAGCTTTGCCGCTATGGGCAGGCTGCAGCCGATTGTCTTGGAAACTATAACAACTGCCGCAACGGAGAGGGAAACAACCATAATAACACTGTTTGAGGTATCGTTTCCCGTAAGCGCCCTTACTATATACATTCTCGCTACGTTTGCCACTGCAAGGGTAATACCTACCATAAGGGAAACACGTATTTCCTTCCAGAGGATTTTAAAGTAGTCCTTGATTTTAACCTCACCGAGTGCAAGACCGCGGATTATAAGTGTGGAGCTCTGATTACCCGAGTTACCTCCGGTACCCATCAGCATAGGTATACAGGCGGTAAGCCCTGCGATAGCCGCAAGCTGTGCTTCAAAGCCCTCGATAATCTGTCCTGTAAAGGTCGAGGCAATCATAAGTATAAGAAGCCAGCCGATACGGTTTTTAGCAAGGGAAAAAATACCCGTCTTAAGGTATTCGTCCTCCGAGGGGGTAAGTGAAGCCATCTTTTCAAAGTCTTCCGTTGCCTCCTCGTCGATAATGTCGACGATGTCGTCAATGGTGATTATTCCGACGAGTCTGTCCTCTTTATCTGTTACCGGGACAGAAAGAAGGTCGTACTTTTTCGCTACCGAGGCAACCTCTTCCTGGTCGTCCATGGTACGGACAAAAATCAGCTGCTCGTCGTCGCTCATAATCTCCGTAAGAGGAGTGTCGTCATCGTTTAAAAGCAGACGCCTTAACGGAAGTGTACCTACAAGGCGGCGTCCGTCGTCTATAACATAGCAGGTGTAAATTGTCTCTTTATCTATACCGTTTCTGCGGATGCTCTTTACCGCCTCGGCAACGGTGAGTCTGTCGTGAAGCTCAACCATTTCGTTGGTCATAACGCTGCCCGCGGAATTTTCGGGATACTTAAGGAAACGGTTTATGGTATCTCTCGTTTCCTTGTCCGTATTTGCAAGCACACGCCTTACAATATTCGCAGGTACCTCCTCAAGGAAGTCAACAGCGTCGTCCACAAAAAGGTCGTCCATAAGTCGCTGGATTTCGCTGTCGGTAATGGACTGCACAATCGCCTGCTGATTGTCAAGGTCAAGGTAAGCAAAAACGTCTGCGGAAATATCCTTGGGGAGGATACGGAAAAGCCGCACGGCGATTTTATCATCGTCAAACTCCATAATGAATTCAGCGATGTCGGGGTATGCCATTTCGGCAAGCTCGTCACGAAGGAGCTTCAGGTTGTTATTTTCAAGTAAGTCTCTGAGGTACTCGAAATCCTGTTCATTCATTTTTTCACCGACTTTCTCAATACAGAGCCGTCAGTAAAACAACGGGTCTGCACTTGATTATTATTGAATTACACGCGTTAGGTTTACTATCGCCGTCCATGTGCGACCCACCTCCCTGAATACATTTTGCGGATTTGACTCCATTTAGATATTTTACTATATTTTGTCACCTAAAGTCAACCGAAAATCAACTTATGCCAAAATTAATTTTTCATTAAGAAAGAGGACGGCACAAATGTCGTCCCCTTATCGGTTATGTTTTCAGCTGCAACCAGGGTATGACACACAGGTCGTGCTCTGCGCACGTTCAGAATGACAAGAAATTCTGCATTACAATTACCCTCTCCGTCTTTGCCTATGGCAAATCCACCTTTTCCTACGGAAACCCATACTCCTTTGTCCCTTCGGGACATTTCCCCTGACATGGGAATCGCCCAAAGGGAGAGGCAAGACTAAAACCCCTTCATTCTGCACACTGCACTCTGCATTTTGACTGTGCATTGTGAATTGTGAATTGTGAATTGTAATCACTCCAGCTCAAAGGCACCTGTATAAAGCTGATAATACTTGCCCTTCTTTGCTACGAGGTCATCGTGAGTGCCTCTTTCAATAATTACACCGTTTTCAAGCACCATAATTACATCGGAATTCATAACCGTTGAAAGTCGGTGTGCGATTACGAAAACCGTTCTGCCCTTCATAAGAGCGTCCATACCCTTCTGTACAAGAGCTTCCGTTCTGGTGTCGATTGATGAGGTAGCCTCGTCAAGAATCATAACGGGCGGATCTGCTACGGCAGCTCTTGCGATTGATATAAGTTGTCGCTGACCCTGGGAGAGATTTGCACCGTTATTTGTAAGCATAGTGTCATAGCCCTTGGGAAGTCTGCTGATAAAGGAGTGGGCATTGGCCTTCTTTGCCGCCTCGATTATCTGCTCGTCGGTAGCATCGAGGTTGCCGTAACGGATATTATCCCTTACCGTACCGGTGAAAAGGTTCGTATCCTGAAGTACGATGCCGAGCGAACGACGCAGGTCTGCCTTCTTTATCTTGTTGATATTTATACCGTCATAGCGGATTTTACCGTCAGCCAGGTCATAGAATCGGTTAATGAGGTTGGTGATGGTTGTTTTGCCTGCACCTGTAGCGCCTACAAAGGCAACCTTCTGTCCCGGCTCTGCGTAAAGGCTTATATTGTGAAGTACAATCTTATCCTCGGTATAGCCGAAGTCCACATCGTAGAAGCGCACCTCACCCTGAAGCTTCGTATAGGTGGTAGTGCCGTCCTCGTGGGGGTGCTTCCACGCCCAGAGACCCGTATGCTCTGCCGTTTCGGTAATTTCACCGTTTTCGGAGTACTTCGCATTGACGAGAGTAACATAGCCCTCGTCAGCTTCGCTCGGTGTATCAAGAACCTCGAAAATTCGCCTTGCACCTGCCATAGCCATTACAACAGAGTTGAGCTGCTGTGAAATCTGATTTATCGGCATCGTAAAGGAGCGTGAAAGCTGAAGAAAGCTTACAACGCTTCCAAGCTCAAGGAAGAGCAGGCTCTTATCTGAAAATCTGCCGTCCAATGAAAGTACGGCAAGAAGACAGCCCGTAATTGCAAGGATTACATACTGCAGGTGTCCGAGGTTGTTATTGACAGGGCCGAGAATGTTCACGAATTTGTTTGCGTTGAAGGTGTTTGAGAAAAGCTCCTCGTTCTTTTTGTCGAACTGATTTTTGATTTTCTCCTCACGGGTGAAAACCTTGATAACCTTCTGTCCCGTAATCATTTCTTCTACGAAGCCGTTTACATCACCGATGGACTGCTGCTGTCTGAAGAAGAATTTGCCGCTGTTACCTGCAACCTTGCCCGTAACAATCATCATAAAGAACACACATACAACTACGACTGCCGTAAGAGGTACACTCAGAACAATCATAGTGGTAAAGGTTGAAACTATGGTAACGGCAGAGGACACAAACTGGGGAATAGACTGGGAAATCATCTGCCTTAAGGTGTCAATATCGTTGGTGTAGCGGCTCATAATATCGCCGTGGCTGTTACGGTCGAAAAAGCTTATAGGCAGAGTCTGCATATGGTTGAAAAGCTTCTCTCTTACCTGCTTGAGCACGCCCTGGGAAATCACTACCATAAGCCTCTGCTGAAAGAAGGCACAGAGAATTCCGAAAAGGAAAATACAGGCCATTTTCAGAAGCATAGCTCCAAGAGGTCCGAAATCAGGAGATGCTTCTGCTAATAAGGGTTCAACGAAGTTATTGATAAGCTCGCCTGTGAAAAGTGACGATGCGATATTTGTCATCGTTGAAACAAAGATACACAGAAAAACGAGAAGCATCAGTATCTTATACTTCACACCCACAAGGGAAAAAATTCTGCCGATAATTTTCATATCAAGCTTTTCGCCCTTCATTCTGACGGGGGTACCTCCGTGACGTGACACGGGAGGACGGGGAGGCATATTATTTCTGCTCTGAGACTGATTACTCACTGTCTTTTCCCCCTTTCTGCTGTGAGAAGTAAACCTCACGGTAAATTTCACTTGTTTCAAGAAGCTCCTTATGTGTACCGAAGGCGGAAACCTTACCGTCATCAAGCACGATTATCTTATCGGCGCCCTCGATTGAGGAAATTCTCTGGGCGATGATGATTTTCGTGGTTTCGGGTATGTATTCTCTGAAAGCTCTTCTGATTGCGGCATCGGTAGCAGTATCTACGGCACTTGTGGAGTCGTCAAGAATAAGGATTTTCGGCTTTCTTAAAAGGGCACGGGCAATACAGATTCTCTGTTTCTGTCCGCCGGAAACGTTGGTTCCTCCCTGCTCAATAAAGGTATCGTAGCCCTGCTCCTTTTCGAGGATAAAGCCGTCAGCCTGTGCAAGCGCGCAGGCCTCACGAAGCTCCTCATCAGTAGCATTTTCATTACCCCAACGAAGGTTTTCGCTGACAGTACCGGAGAAAAGAACATTCTTCTGAAGCACCGTAGCTACCTCTTTACGAAGGGTATCAAGGTCATATTCCCTGACATCTCTTCCGCCGACCCTGACACAGCCCTCTGTTACATCGTAAAGACGTGATATGAGCTGTACAAGAGTGGTTTTTGACGAGCCTGTCGAGCCTATTATACCTACGGTTTCACCGCTTCCTATGTGAATATCCACACCCTCGAGACAGTAATTTTCGCTGTCCTTGGAATATGCAAAGGAAACATTTTCAAAGTCAATACTGCCGTCTGCTACCTCGTAAATGGGGTTTTCCGGGTTTGTAAGGTCACTTTTTTCGTCGAGCACCTCACAGACTCTTTCACCTGCCGCCTTTGACATCGTAAGCATTACGAAAATCATCGAAAGCATCATAAGATTCATAAGAATCTGCATAACATAGGAAAGCACGGAAACAAGGTCGCCCGTAGTCATTTCTGTTTCGCCGGTGCTGACTACAAGCCTTGCGCCGAACCAGGCAATAAGCAGTGTACAGCCGTAGGTGGCAAACTGCATAATGGGAGCGTTGAAGGCTATGATATTTTCTGCTCTTCTTGAGAAATTATAAATCTCGTCTGAAACAGCTCTGAACTTCTTTTCCTCCTGCTTTTCACGCACGAAGGACTTTACTACTCTTATGCCGTGGAGATTTTCCTCAACTACACCGTTGAGCTTGTCGTAGGTTTTGAACATCTTTTTGAAAATAGGGTGAGCATATTTTACGACAAGTGACAGACCCAAAGCAATAAAGGGTATAACAGCAACAAAAACAAGAGAAATCCTGAAATTGATGCCAAGTGCCATAACAAGAGAGAAAATCATCATCGACGGTGATCTTACGGCGATTCTGATAATCATCTGATAGGCATTCTGCAAAGTTGTGACGTCTGTGGTAAGTCTTGTAACAAGACCTGATGAAGAGAATTTATCGATATTTGCAAAGGAAAAGCCCTGCACGTTGTGGAACATATCGTGACGCAGATTCTTCGCAAAGCCTGACGATGCCTTTGCGGCGGTAACACCTGCGGCAACACCGAAAAACAGACTCAGAAGGCAGATGAACACAAGCAGCATACCTGTTTTTGTAACGAATGAAACATCACCTTTTTTTATACCGTCATCGATAAGTCTGCCCATAAGATAAGGTATGAACACTTCCATTACAACCTCAAGAGCAACAAACAAGGGCGTAAGTACCGAGGGAAGCTTATACTCCCTGATACACCCATAAAGCCGTTTAATCATTTTCAGCCGACATCCTTTCTATATTTTTTCTGATTTTGTCTGCCGTAGCGAAAAAGGCTTCCATTTCATCTTCGCTTATATTTTCGGCAAGTCCCTTCTCCATCTTCTCCAGCGCCGCATCGACCTCCAGATGTATCTGCACTGCCTTTTCCGTCAGCATAATTTTCTTAAGTCTCGCATCGTGAGGTACACATTCTCTTACGATAAGACCGTTTTTTTCCATAAGGGACAGGATATTGCTTGCCGTAGAGCGGCGAATGTCAAACTCCTTTTCGAAATCCTTCTGAAAAACATCTCTGTGGCGGTTATGATAGAAGTAGCCTAACGCCCAGCTGTGAGTACCCGTAACCTCATCGGCACGGCTTTTCACGGCAGTTGTGTCCATATACCGGCGTATAAGCCGTGAACAGTGGCATATTTCAAATCCGATTTTCCTTGTTTTCACTGCTATCAACCTCCTTTTTGAGGATATTGTTAGAAAGCTAACAATCTGCAGAAAATTATAATATATCTGCCTGATATTGTCAATAGTAAGTTTAAAATTGGAATTCAGAATTGTTGTAGCGTCGCCTCTACGTAAATGCCGAAGGCATCCCTGACTACTGACTACTGGCTACTCAGTATTAATGAATGCAGAATTATGGGTTGCTTCGCTCCGATTGATATAGCCTGCCTTGAGGTGACGCCGTCGGAATGAGTGATTACAATGCGCAAGTTATAATTAAAAGGCAGCCGAGGACGAGTCCGAGGCGTAACATCGCCGTAAGGCGATGTCCGACGGGAGGCGGTACAGGCACGGTGAGTGGGGCGCCGCAGGCGCCCCTGCAGAGAGCCGCTGCTGTCAGGCGGGAAATCAGGCGGTGAGAGAATTCCGTCTTTTATGAAAAGAGAAGTCACAATCGGGCGGCTCTCTGATTTCTGACTTTCAGGGAAAGTCAGAAACTCACCGTGCGAAGTCCGGGTTTGTAAGACGCCGGATATGTACCGAAAAAGGCAAGGGCACAGTTTCTGTGCCCTTGCCTGTCCGAAGTAACCGGCTCGTTATTAATATGTCATATTGAGTATTTCTTCAATAGGTCCTGTAAAGTCCTTTGAAATGTTAGTCGGGAGCTTTCCGTCCTTGATGAAGGAGGAGAAGAGCATTCCCTTATAGTCGGTTGACATCTGGAATTTTGAAATCACATTTGTGAGAGCCTTTTTCTTGTCCTCATTTTCAAGGAAGCGGCAGTTTTCAAGGCTTATCTCAACCTTTGCGGTTGTTTTTGCAGAAACGGTGACTAAAAGAGTTTTGCCGTCTTTTACAGACTGTGCGTTAACCTTTCTTCCGCCTACACTTACGCTTACATCTGCAGCGGCAATATCCTTGAATCTGATTACGTAGGTTCTCTTTTCGGGGCTTACGCTTACATCGCCTTCACCTTTGTTGATTATGAAGGTTACCTTGTCTTTGTCTTCGCTTACGGTGAAAGCAGTTTTGAGGTATGCACCCTGCTGGTAGGAAAGTGTCTCGCCGTCGTCCTCGTAGAGAGTGAAGGTGTTATTTCCTCTGTAAACGAGAAGCTCGAGAGTTTCGGGATTTGAGCAATCGTTTGTTCTGTCATTTACGCTCATGGGGATAATTGCACCCTCTTTTGCGAGAACGGGAATGTTGTCGATGTCACGGTACATCTTCACAAACTTGTTGCCGTTGTAGATTCTGCCGGTGAAAATGTCTGTATAACGGCCTTCAGGAAGCCATACGTTTACGCTTGCAAGGTTTGTGCGCTCCGAGGTGTGCTCTGTAATGGGAGCAACGATAAGCTCTGTACCGAAGAAGAATTCATTTCTGCATTCATAAGCACTTTCGTCTTCGGGGTAAGCGTAGTACATAGGCTCACAGATTGCTCTGCAGTCATTATGTGTGCGGTAGTTCATAGTGTAGATGTAGGGAAGAAGCTTATGTCTTAAGCGAAGAGCGTCCTTTGCGATGCGTTCAACGGGACCGCTGTAGTTCCAGGGCTCCTTACCTGCAAACTCGTTGTTGGTTGAGTGAAGTCTCATAACGGGACTGTAAATACCGAGCTGTACCCATCTGAGATAAAGCTCGTCGTCCTTCTTACCCATGCAGTGACCGCCGATGTCGTGGCTCCACCAGGGATAAGCCACATTAGATGCAGTAGCAGTAAAGCCGGGCTGGAAATCAAGGCTCTTCCAGGTCTGTGTAGTATCACCGCTGAAGCCGAGAGGATAACGCTGGCTGCCTGCACCGCAGAAACGGGAGAGAATAAGAGGTCTGTGGTTGTCCTTTGCGTTGTCGAGGAAGTGATAGTGATTAAGCGCCCAGAGCGGGTCAAGACCGGGAGTATTTGTTCTTGTGCCCTGCTGCCAGTCAATCCACCAGAAGTCAACACCCATCTTCTCAAAGGGGTGATGGAGAATATCAAAGTAGCTTTCGGTGAATTTCTTATCGGTGATGTCGAACTTTACGGGTTTTCTGTCGTCGGGGTTCTGTCCCATCGCACGGCACATATCGGCATACTGATCCTCGAACCAGCGAACACCCATTGAGGGGTGAATATTGAAGGTTACGTGATAGTTGTCGTCCTTGAGCTTTTTAAGGAAGCCTTCGGGATCGGGGAAAAGCTCTGTGTTGAAGCTGTAGCCTGTCCAGCCGGTTGACCACACGTCGTAAACATATTCCATAAAGTTTTTGTGCGGCATAACCTTGTGACTGTCCTTGCCGAATTTATCTTTGATATTTACCCAGTGCCAGTCCATATCAACAGTAGCAACGGTAATGGGGATTTCCTCCTCCTTGAATTTGTCCATAAGGTCGAGGTATTCCTGCTGTGAATATGCCTTATAGCGGCTCCACCAGTTGGAAAGTGCGTATCTGGGGATAAGGGGTACCTTGCCGGTAAGCTTATAAAGGGCGGTTGTTGCGCCGATATAGTCGTTACCGTAGGCAAAATAGTAAATATCCTTTTCCTTATTGTCACGGGGAAGAATTGTGCCGTCAGCTTTGATTGCAAGGGTATCGCTGTCGTCAAGGAGTGCAACGCCCCCGCGTGAGCAGACACCGTCACCGAGAGTAATAATACCTGCGGTGATGTCAAGAGTACGGCAGGTACCCTTGAGGTTGCCCTTATTGTAGTCGGTTACTACTCTGCCGTCAATAAGCTTTATGCGAAGCATTTTTCTTTCCTTGAGGCTGTAGAGGAAGTTCGCCTTTGTTGTTCTGATTGTAACAATGCCGTTTTCTTCCTTTACATCGTGCTTCGGGTTATCGAAATCACGGAACCACACACTCTGTGTAGGCTCATCGCAGAACTTACCCTTCGCCTGATTTTCAACTCTTAAAAGACAGGGGGTTATGACGGTAAATCTTGTGCCGCCGAAAATATAAGTCTGATTCTCGGGTGCTTTGGGGGAGCAATCAATTTTAAATCTTTTTGCGTAGCTGTCCATAGTATTCTCCTTTTTGCAAATATTTACCTGTAAATTATACATCTCACCTTTCATAAAGTCAACAAGGTAGATTTTAATAAATTACCGAATAGGTCTGTAAAAGCACCGAACAGCATCAAAATATTGAATTTTTTCACGGAAGATTATATTATAACAGTGCAAGGAGGAATTTCATGAGACTCAGAATTGTAATTGACAAAGAAAAAGAAGAAGAAATCCTTATTTATGTCCACAAAAGAAACAGTCTTACCGAAAGTATAGAAAGACTAGTCGAAAGCACGTGCGAGCTTGTAGCATACGGTGAAAAAGGCGCAGTGAAGCTTAATGAAAATGAAGTTTACTGTTTTATAAGCGAAAAAGGGAAAACCTATGCAATTACCGAAAAAGAAAAACTTCAGGTAAAAATGCGGCTTTATCAGCTTGAAGAGAGGCTTGGAAGAAGTTTTGTAAAGCTCAATCAGTCCTGCATAGGAAACACCCAAAAAATGAAACGTTTCGAAGCGGAGTTTTCGGGCTCACTCACTGTTACTTTTAAAAACGGTTATAAGGATTACATCTCAAGAAGACAGCTTAAAACTGTCAAAGAAAGGTTAGGTATCTGATATGAACAAGTATATAAAGGAATTTTTACACAGAGGTCTTATGTTCGGAGGCTTCGGACCTATTATAGCGGCGATAATATATCTTACCCTATCATACACGGATGCGGATTTTTTCCTGACGGCAAAGGACTACTTTACGGCTACCGTTTCTATATATATTTTAGCCTTTATCCACGCAGGAGCATCAGTTTTTAATCAGATAGAGCACTGGAGCATTCCTAAATCAATGCTATGTCACTTTTCTATGCTTTATGTTGCTTACAGTATTTGCTACGTTATCAATTCGTGGATACCCTTTGAGCCCAAGGTGCTTTTAATTTTTACTGCGATTTTTGCCGGTATCTACTTTGCAGTATGGGGCATAGTATATGTTTCCGTACGTGGTACAAGCAGAAAGCTCAATGAAAAGCTCAGGTGAGATGCTTTCCGCAACGTGCGGGGAGGCGCAACGCGCTTTGCGCGTTCGCCCGTAGAAAAATCCGGCTTCTTAAAAGGGGAAGCCGGATTTTCTACGGGCTTTTGCCTTTTCCGAAGAAAAAGGCAAAGCGCCTCCCCTCATCCACATTAAGAAGTTTTTTTCTGTTTCTATTGATTTTACCTCAAACTGTGTTATAATTCTTTTGAATAAACCTATGAGGTGAAGCAAATGAATAACAAACCCGTCACAGCTATAATAGTCGGTGCAGGGCACAGAGCCTTTGTATACAGTGAGCTTGCAAAAACAAGACCCGACCTTCTGAAGATAGTCGGTGTTGCCGACCCTAACCCTATAAGAAGAAAAAAAGCAATGGAATATTTCGGTTTTTCAGAAGATATGTGCTTTGAGTCGGCACAGGAGCTTGCAGAAAAGGGCAGACTTGCCGACACAATTATAAACGGTACGATGGACGAACAGCATATCGAAACTGCCGTACCTCTTCTTGAAAAGGGCTATGATATGCTTCTTGAAAAGCCCTTTGCCGTAAACGAAGAGGAAATGCGCCACCTCGTAGATGTAGCAAAAAAGAACGGCTCAAAGGTTATGATATGCCACGTTTTAAGATACACTCCCTTCTATTACGGCATTAAGGAAAGAATAGTAAAGGGCGAAATAGGCGATATTATCAACATTCAGACTTGTGAGCACGTTTCATACCACCATCTTTCAACCTCTTATGTAAGAGGCAAATGGGCAAACAGCGATAAGTGTCACACCTCTATGCTTCTTGCGAAATGCTGTCACGATATAGATATTATGATGTGGATGATGGCAGAAACCGAGCCGGTGCAGATTTCCTCTTTCGGTGGAAAGTATCAGTTCAGACCCGAAAACGCTCCGGAGGGTGCAGGTAGCGTGTGTATGAGAGACTGTCCATACGTTGACACCTGCGTTTATTCTACGAAACGGCTTTATATAGACCATCCCGACCGCTGGAGCTTTTATGTATGGGACGCCCTCGAGCATATAGATAATCCCACCATTGAGGATAAAATCGCTCTTATGAAAACCGATTATCCCTATTCAAGGTGTATTTATAAGTGCGACAATAATGTTGTTGACCATCAGAGCGTTCTCGTCAATTTCAGAAGCGGAGCAACGGGCACTCATAATATGGTGGGCGGTTCTGCAGAGCCGAGAAGAAATATCCATATTATCGGCACAAAGGGCGAAATCTTCGGAAACTTTGAGGAGTCGAAGTTTACGGTGCTTAAAATAAATCCCTCACCCGATGCACATAACGAGGAGTGCGATGTTGAGGTCGTTGACCTTAAGGTGAGCGGAGATATGGTCGGCGCCTACGGCGGACACGGCGGCGGTGACGAAAGACTTTCAGAGGACTTTGTGAAGTTTATCCGCGGCGATGAGCCTTCTCTTGCCTGCACATCGATTTTTGACTCTGTTGCAGGACACCTGAGCGTTTATCTTGCCGACGCTTCGAGAGAGCAGGGCGGCGCACCTCAGACGGTAAAAATGTAAAGCTTAAAATGGCAGAAAAATCCCCTGCTGCAGAGCAACGCCTCTGTAGCAGGGGATAGGTTTTATTCGCGGATTTCCGTAATTTTGTCTATTTCTATAAAGCCTTCTGTTCCCTCTTCGCCTCCACCTACCTAATACAGCAACTGCATTGCTGAAGGAGGCATAGTTGGTGCCATATCATTCATAATAACAGCCTCCCGTTATGGCTTAGTGTAGGGCCTTACCGTCACAGCATAGTGCGGTCTGCGGCGCTTACATTGCTTTGCAACTAAATTTGGGCGCTAGGCTGAACATCGGATGCATCGACACCGAACCCCCGCCGGTGGCGGAAGAAGCGAGGTGAGGATGGCGTAGCGGTCAAAATTCATAGGCGCTTCAAGCCGTAATGAATTTTGGGTACCGCAAGAGTACGTAGCCGGGAGTAAAAAAGCGCATTTTTGATTGCTTTTGTTGCAACCGACAAAAGTAATTGCCCCGCCGGCATCAGGCGTCCGGGGGACAATGGCAGTTGAAAAAGCACAGCGTAAAGGCGGCAACATTAGTACAGTAACCGGGAATTCAAAACGTCAAGGATTCTTCACGGTGTTCAGAATTACGAGGGGGCAGCGGGGGCGGTGCTACCTCCACCGCAAGCGTTCCCCCCCTCCCTCTTGCCGCAACAGAGCTGCTCAAGAGGGCTTTTTGCTTCTTGATTGAGAAGGCAAAAGGACACGGCAAGCCGTGTCCCTACGATATCGTTTTAGTGGTGGGGTGTATTTATCCTCTACGAAAACATTACCCGCGATTGCGATTTGAGAATTGTGAATTGCGAATTGCTTAAACTATCGGCTCGAAATCACTTGCAGGGTGCTTACAAAGAGGACAGATGAAATCCTCGGGGAGAGTGTCGCCCTCGTAAACATAGCCGCAGATTTTGCATACAAAGCCCTTCTTTCCGTCGGTCTGGGGCTTGGGCTTGACGTTGTTCTGATAATAGGTGTAGGCCATTGTCTCCTTGTCGTTTATGACTCTTGATTCGGTGATACGGCAGATAAACATACCGTGTGTTTCAAGGTCGACATAGCTTTCAACCTCAAGGGACATAAAGGAGTTGATGTACTTGTCAAGGAAAACAAGACCGTTATCGCTGCGGCTTACCTCGGCATCTCCGAATTTGTCGGTGTTTCTTCCGCTGACAAATCCGAACTGCTCAAAGACTCTGAAGGGAGCTTCAACGCTTAAGCAGTTGACATTCATCTTCTTTGTCTGGGAGATAATGTGATGGGAGTAGTTTGCCTTGTTGATTGTGACGGCGATTCTGTTAGGACTGCTTGTAAGCTGTGAAACGGTGTTTACAATAAGACCGTTATCTTTTTTGCCGTCGTTACTTGTTACCACATAAAGTCCGTAGCCGATATTGAAAAGTGCGGAAAGGTTGTTTTTGTCGGCCTTGTCCGAGCGTGCGACATAGTCCTTGCAAAGCTCTTCGGAAAGAGCGTCAATCTGACTCTTTGATTCGCTGTTAAGGGCACAGTTGACAGTTACCGTATTTTCTGCGAAGGTGAGATTCTTACAGCCCTCGAGCATAAGCTTCATCTGCTTTGCTGCAAGAGGTGCCCAGGAGCCGTTTTCTATAAAGGCAACTGTTCTGTTTCTGAAGCCTCTTTCGAAAAGGCCGTGAATATACTCGTTCATAAAGGGGAAAATGCCTGCGTTGTAGGTAGTTGTAGCAAGAACAAGCTTACTGTAACGGAAGGCATCACTTATGGCAAGAGCCATATCACAGCGTGCAAGGTCGTGGAGAATTACCTTGGGTGCGCCTGATGAGAGAAGCTTATTCTGCAGAAGCTCGACTGCCTTTCTGGTGTTACCGTAAACAGAAGTGTAGGCGATAACTATGCCGTCCTCTTCAGGGGTATAAGATGACCATATGTCGTAGAGGTTGATGTAATGTGCGAGGTTTTCATTAAGTACGGGGCCGTGAAGGGGTGCGATAATATCAATAGGAAGACCTGCAGCCTTTTTGAGGACAGCCTGTACCTGTGCACCGTATTTTCCTACGATGCCGATGTAGTAGCGTCTTGCTTCGTCCTCCCAGGGAATGGGAGCGTCCCAGGTGCCGAAGCGACCGAAGCCGTCAGCGGAGAAGAGCACCTTATCCTTTGTGTCGTAGGTCATCATAACCTCGGGCCAATGCACCATAGGTGCAAAAACGAAACAAAGTGTGTGGCTTCCGAGTGAAAGGGTGTCGCCGTTACCGACGATAACTCTTCTGTCCTCGTAGGCTTCGCCGAAGAATTTTTCAATCATAGCGATTGTTTTAGCGTTGCAGACAACCTTTGCTTCGGGGTAATTCTTCAGGAAGTTTGCGATGTTTGCACTGTGGTCAGGCTCCATATGCTGAACAATAAGATAGTCAGGCTTGCGTGAGCCGAGAGCCTTTTCGAGATTGTCGAGCCATTCGTGAGTAAAAGCGGCATCAACGGTATCCATTACGGCAACCTTTTCATCAAGGATAACATAAGAGTTGTAGCTCATGCCGTAGGGCACCTTGTACTGACCTTCGAAAAGGTCGATTTTCGTATCGTTGACACCGATATATAAAATGTCGTTACTGATTTTCATAATTACAGTTCATCCTTTCCTGTGTGATAATATTACCTTGTAAATATAGCATATTTTTGTCTTTTGTGTCAACGGGGAGGGAGAAATTTACAATTCACAATGCACAATTAGAGTGCAAAAATAAAAAAAGCCCCGAAGGGCTTTCTTTACATAAATATTCCCTGACCTGCATTAATCATCATAAACAGCGGGGCGAAAACGAGAGCAACAACGCTCATAAGCTTAACAAGAATGTTGATTGACGGACCTGATGTATCCTTGAAGGGGTCACCGACGGTATCGCCTACAACGGCTGCCTTATGGGAAACGGAGCCCTTACCGCCGTGAGTACCGGTTTCGATGAATTTCTTTGCGTTGTCCCAGGCACCGCCTGAATTAGACATGAAGATTGCGAGAAGCACACCTGTGATAAGTGAACCTGCAAGAAGACCGCCGAGAGCTGCAACACCGAGGAATACACCTACAAGAACGGGTGAAAGAACAGCAAGAAGTCCGGGGATAATCATTTCCTTAAGTGCTGCCTTTGTTGAAATAGCAACGCAGGTCTTATAGTCGGGCTTGGCCTTACCTTCGAGAATGCCGGGGATTTCCTTGAACTGACGGCGAACCTCTTCGATCATTTCATAAGCTGCTTTACTTACTGATTCCATTGTAAAGGCGGAGAATACGAAGGGAAGAACACCGCCGATAAGAAGACCGATAACAACCTGATAGTTGAGAAGGTCAATACCTGTTTCTTTAAGGTTAACTGATTCTGCATAGGAGAAGAACAGAGCAAGTGCAGTAAGAGCTGCCGAACCGATTGCGAAGCCCTTACCCATAGCGGCTGTTGTGTTGCCGACGGAGTCAAGCTTGTCTGTGATTTCTCTTACGGAGTGGTCGAGTCCGCTCATTTCAGCGATACCGCCTGCGTTGTCGGCGATAGGTCCGTAAGCATCAACTGCAACAGTAATACCTGTAGTTGAAAGCATACCTACAGCGGCAAGTGCAACGCCGTAAATACCCATTCCGTCGCCGCCGCTCTTGCAGCAGACATAGGAAACAAAGATACCTACACAGATAAGAATAATGGGGAAAGCTGTTGACTTGAGACCTACAGCCATACCGGAAATAATGTTTGTAGCTGAACCTGTTTCACTCTGTTCGGCGATTTTCTTAACAGCCTTGTATTGGTCGGAGGTGTAAATTTCTGTGAGCATACCGATTGCTGTACCGACGATAACACCGGAAATAACTGCAAGGGAGAAGCCAAAGGAATTGAAGAGGATGTAGCTTAAGATAAGAGATGCTAAAAGCACAACAGCTGAAGCAACATAGGTTGCAGTCTTGAGTGACTTATGCGGATCTGCCTTGAAGGTGCGTACAAAGAGAGTACCTACCATTGAAGCGAAGACACCGACTGCGGCAATAAGAAGGGGATAAAGTGCGCCGTAAAGAGGAGTCGCGCTATCCTTGAAGCAGGCAACACCGAGAGTGATGGCCGAGACAATAGCGCCTGCATAGCTTTCGAAAAGGTCTGCGCCCATACCTGCAACGTCACCTACGTTATCGCCTACGTTATCGGCAATAACAGCAGGGTTTCGGGGGTCATCTTCGGGAATACCTGCCTCAACCTTACCGACAAGGTCAGCACCGACATCGGCAGCCTTTGTATAGATACCGCCACCTACACGGGCGAAAAGAGCGATAGAGGAAGCACCGAGGCTGAAGCCGAAGAGCGCATTTGTATCTTTGGTAAAAGCGTAAATAGCTGCGATACCTAAAAGTCCGAGACCAACAACGCTCATACCCATAACCGAGCCGCCGGAGAAGGAGATTCTCAAAGCTCCCTGGATACCCTTGGTCATAGCGGCAGCTGTTGTTCTGACGTTAGTTTTAGTAGCAACGCTCATACCGAAATAGCCTGCGATGATGGAAAAAACTGCACCGAGAACAAAGCTTACTGCCGTAATCCAGCTGAGTGCAAAACCGACAGCGATAAAAAGTGCAATAATGAAGAAAATAAGGATTTTGTATTCTGCAAAAAGGAAGGCCTTAGCGCCGTCGTGAATTGCGGTTGAGATCTCGCGCATCCTTTCATTACCCTTATCGTATTTGCTGATTCTTATTGTAAGGAAAACAGCGTAGATAAGGCCGATTACTCCCACAAAGGGAATGGCGTAAATTAACTTGTCCATAAAAAAACTCCTTTTTTGAAATTCATAGTACTTTTCTCCAAATCACCGACTATGTTATAAAGTATATAATATACTTATGGTACAAAAAAGTCAATAAACGACAGTATATTTTGTTTATATTGCAAAAATAATTTATACGTTTTTTATTATGTATAACACAAATTTAGTCTGAATCGGAAAATTCAGGCTGTTTCAGAGGGGGACAACGGATTTATTTGTAGTGGGTAGTTGCGGGAAGAGCGCTGCCGCGAAGCGGCAGGGCAGAGGGGCGGGGGGGGAGGGGGGGTCCGGACCCCCCCCTCACCCCCGGGAGCGCAGCCCCCGGGGCCTCTTTAACCTTAAGGTCAAAGAGCCCCCCGCGCCTTTGGCGCCCCGGCTCTGCCGGGCGCCCTTGCTTACCGCCGCCGCA
>JAZSGW010000055.1:0-3740 GCA_045532935.1 Acutalibacteraceae bacterium | reverse complement strand
TTTTTCGCAGAACTCTTTCAGAGTCAAATTTATCACCATCCATGTCTTGTATATATTCAGCTTATTAACTTCTTTTATCTATAATTGTTTTAAGCTTACCTGTCCTCTGATTATATTCAAGGTCTGACATTTTACACCATATAATTTCCGGTTTTGATACATCTTCTGCATCCACAGCATCTTTAAGAAGCGGTCTTTGAGTGTAGAGAGCGTTTACAAAAGCTTCTTTTTCCACATTTTCAGGATCGGAAACTGCAATCTTAAATGTAAACTTATCTTTCATATCATGTGTCACAATAATCTGATACGCATCATAACTAATTGACGCACACTGGAGCACATCAGCAATATCCTGCGGTGAAATCGAAACATATCCTGCTTTTGCGGCAGTTTGTGCTCTGCCTAAAAGTCTGAATTTTCTGTCGGGTACACCTTCAGGTTGCGTATATTCACCCATGTCACCGCAAGGATAACGAACAAGCGGTATCAGGGTTTTGAAAAGTGATGTAATATATATTTCACCGGGACGGTTCATTTCTGTAATGACTTCTCCTGTGTCCGGATCTATAATTTCCATAAGTGTGAGGTCGCTCATTACATGATGTTCGTTATATCCGCAATCGGTAGCATAATAACCAATAGGTCCGCCATCGTTTGAAGCAAAGAACACCGAGCGGAAATCAAGGTTACGTCCGAATGTTTTACAAACTCTTTCTCTCTGATCGGGATAGAAGGTTTCTCCGGCAAAGTAAATTGTATCAACATTAAAGCCGGTAAGATTGTGCTCGTCTATATAGGCTGCAATCTGCGTGATGATAGACGGCAAGCCTGCTATACAGTTTATCTGATGGTCGAGGATAGTTTCTGCCATATCGCTGATTGCACCATTGCCCGAAATGTTATACATTATGGTTTTTGCAGGTGAAAAATAGAGCATACTGTATGTATATAAAAAGCTTGCATACATTCCGCCTGCATAAAAGAGATTGGCTACCTTATCTCCATTAGTAAGTCCGCCTTTTGGAAGAAGAGCACCGCAAGCTTCGCACATACCCTGCCATTCTTCAGCGGTATATAATGAATATTTGGGATCTCCCGTAGTACCTCCGCTTTTAAATACCTGTCCGTCGGTTTGTTTTGCAGTTGCTACCTTGCCACCGTGCTTATCGCAGTTATTCCAGAAGTCCTTCTGGTCAATAAGCGGAAGCTGTTCCAAGGTTGCATCTTCGGGAATATCCTTATAGAGTTCCTTATAATAAGGCGAATTTTCTCTTGCAAACTTAATAATTTCCCGGGGTATATAGGTTTTATAGCTCATAATTATTTTTCCTCCTTACCGCATTTTACTATATTAACAATGTCACTTCTTAACTCTTCAAATTCCCCTACAAGCACAAGCTTATCATAGTCCATCTTGTCTCCCAAAAGCATCTGCATAATAATGTAATCTCCGTTTTCAGCACCGGGGATGATACCCGAAAGAGAAAAGCCACATTTTTTTGCTATCTCATAGGCATAAGCACAACTCCCGGAATTAAGACAAAGAACAAGCTCAATCATTTCACTCTTTTGCTTTATGGCATCCATAACAGCCCGCCTGAATTCCTCTTCAAGATCATCTCCGGACTTACAAACAATGATTTTCGACATTTTAAGTGCTGTGCTTGTTTCGGCAGACATTTGTGTAAAATCATCTTTTTCGCTGCTTTGACACAACTCGTATTTCATACCAAGTCTTTTATATATTTTATCAGCAAAATCTCTGATTTCTTCCGGTACATAAACCTTACTGAAAGCATCTTTGTCAAGCATTTTCACGCTTACACTTAAGCCTAGTCTTTCACCGTCTTTATTATATTCACTTTCTATTTCAGGATTTATGTAAGACATTAAAAGTGATGTTGCAGTATAACCCGCTCTTAAAAATGCCTTTTGTGACATTGGATGAAATGTAACCGGCTGACCCATCAACGCGCGGAATCCATGTTCTTTTCCAATTTCATCGCAATAGTCCATAAATTTAGAAAACAAACCAAGTCCCCTGAATTCTTTCTTGACAACTACCGTGGAAACTTCAGGCATATTTTTATATAAATCAGAAAAAGCAAGCAAAAAATGTCCGGCTGTCTGACCGTGGTCGTTCACAGCTAAAAAAGACATTATTTCTTTGTTTTTAATAAGCGCCATAAATGAATTTACATAATAGAGTCTTTCATAAGAGTATGAATAGCCGTATTCAGCATAAATGCAGCGAATAGCCTCTATGACATCCGCCTCGGTTACAACGGGACGAATTGTTATGTTTGTATCGAGTATGGCAGTTTCCTCATATGGTTCAGGCTCTACAAAGTTAAGAGGATTAAGAATCTTTTTACGCACAAAAACTCTTTGTCCCTCAGAGCCAAGCTTTTCCATACCAATTTCGTCAACATAAAGGCTAATCATATAATTACGCAAGTCTTTTCTGTTTTTGGCAATTCCGCTTTTATCAAAAGAAAAATCCTGCCATCCCGGTATGCCTTTATCTCTAACTGAGATTTCAAAGAAATCACCCACAATATAAAGTTCAACAAATATCTCACCTTTAGAGCCGGGATAAGAATTTTCAATTCTTTGTTTTAATACTTCAAGTGCAACAAACCTGATTTGCTGGTACCTGCTTGCATCAATAGCTGTGTGTCGTTGAACCAATGAATCTATAAAACTCATTACAGGAAAAATAAAGCCTTTATCATTGGTTATCTCAAGTGATGCAAGTTTTCTTTTGTTCATAGTTTTCAGCTCCTTTTAATAGAAATTCTGTTAAGTCCGAGAACGGGTCCGTACTCTATATCTTCATCCGTGATTTTAGCAAAATCAGCTTTTAACTTATCATGACTCAAATTGTCGCTTATGATAATTTTTTTATCGTATGCGTTAAACTCAACCTCAATATATTTTCCTTTTTTATCTACGATAACATCCTCAAGCTTTGTCAAATACTCTAAAGCCGTAATAAGCATTTTCTCATTATAAATTGCAATTTTGTCAGCAATAGTCTTAATCTCATTGCAAAAACTCTCATACTCATTTGTGTTGCACTTATAAACTAACGACTTACAGCTTTCTTCAACCCTTTTGTCAAGGAAGAATATATCGGCACTTACATTATTTTTAGAGAGTTTTTCCCGTTTTATTATGTTGATGACTATAAATACTATAAATGTAAGAATTTCTGCTACGGTATATGCTGCCCATATTCCGCCTAATCCGAAAAGCTCACCTAAAACAAAGACACATATCAAAAGTAAAACACAACATCTGAGACTTACCAGAACACTTGTTATCTGTCCAAATTCAATAGACTGAAGATAATTTCCGATTATTACATTTAGTGTCATAATAAACATACTTGTGGTGTAAATTCTTACTGCCAGAGCAGACTGCTGAATCAATCCGCTTTCACTTATACCGAACATATGTGGTACGATAGCAGGGAAGGCTTCAAGTATAGCCATTACACTTCCGCATATAATAACTGCTGAAAGCACAGAAAGTTTTACGCTGTCCTTTATTTTTTTATTGCTTTTTTCTCCAAAGTAAAGGCTAATCATCGGTTGTGTGGTCTGACTTAAACCTTCAAATACCGCAAGAGACACTGTACATAGATTAAACACGACCGTATAAATTACAATGCCTTCAGGTCCGCTGATCTGAACTACATAATGATTCATCACAATTATTGTCACGAACTGATACAC
>JAZSGW010000029.1:0-16031 GCA_045532935.1 Acutalibacteraceae bacterium | reverse complement strand
GAAAATCAAGCATCACTTTAGAATTTTTCAACTAGTCAAAACGCGGTTGGCAGTTAAACTTACGCGTTTACGCGTCCCGCAAGGAATAGAGGGCTATGCCCGCATGTGAAAAACCACCCGTTTGACGGGTGGCTGTTTATTCTGTTGTTACGGATTAATAGTTTTCTTTTCTTACTTCAAAGTAGCTCTGGGGATGTGCGCACACGGGGCATACTTCGGGAGCTTTCTTGCCGATTACAAGATGTCCGCAGTTGCGGCATTCCCACATAGTTTCTTCGCTCTTTTCGAAGACAGCCTGCATCTCAACGTTATTGAGAAGTGCACGGTATCTTTCCTCGTGGCTCTTTTCGATAGCTGCAACCATTCTGAACTTTGCTGCAAGCTCTGTGAAGCCTTCTTCCTCTGCTTCGTCAGCAAATTTAGCGTACATATCTGTCCACTCGTAGTATTCGCCTGCAGCTGCAGCTGCGAGGTTAGCTGCTGTGTCGCCAAGCTCTCCGAGAGCCTTGAACCACATCTTTGCGTGTTCCTTTTCGTTGTTTGCGGTTGCTTCGAAGATTGCAGCGATCTGCTGATAGCCTTCCTTCTTTGCTACGGAAGCAAAATAAGTATACTTATTTCTTGCCTGGGATTCACCTGCGAAAGCCTCCATAAGATTTCTTTCGGTTTTTGAGCCTTTAAGTTCCATAAAAAATCCTCCTTGAGATTAATGTGCAGAGTAGATTCTGCTTGAAAAAATGATAACATTTTAAAAAAGCTTTGTCAATTTAAAACTGAAATATTCTGTGCTGTTTTTATTATTTACCGAAAAAACAATTTGTTAATAAACTGTTAAAAGTGCAAATTGCTTTCAGCTCCCCTTCCCATAAATGTGAATAATATGGTAAAATACATTCTGTATGTAAAAGAAGAAAGGAAAAGAAAGGCAATATGATAAGTACAAACAATGTAACTCTGCAGTACGGCGGAAGAGAGCTTTTCAAAAGTGTATCAATTAACTTTACAAAGGGAAACTGTTACGGCCTTATCGGTGCAAACGGCGCCGGAAAAAGTACATTTCTTAAGATTCTTTCAGGTGAAATCGAACCGAATAAGGGATATGTTACGGTTACTCCCGGAGAGAGACTTTCTGTGCTCAAGCAGGACCACTATGCTTTTGACGAATACGATGTTATAAGAACGGTGCTTATGGGTAATCCCAAGCTTGTTGAAATTATGGACGCCAAAGAGGAGCTCTACTCAAAAGAGGAGTTTACCGAGGAGGACGGAATCAGAATAAGCGAGCTTGAAGAGGAGTTTGCCGAAATGGACGGCTGGAGTGCTGAAAGTGATGCGGAAATACTTCTCAATGCTCTGGGTATTCATAACGAATTTCATTATATGCTTATGAAGGAATTAAGCGGTGAGCAGAAGGTGAAGGTGCTTCTTGCACAGGCTCTTTTCGGCAATCCCGATATTCTTCTTCTTGACGAGCCGACTAACCATCTTGATGTTGCGGCAATAAACTGGCTTGAAGAGTTTCTTATGAATTTCGAAAACACCGTTATCGTTGTCAGCCACGACAGACATTTCCTCAATAAGGTCTGCACTCATATTGCTGACTGTGACTTCGGTAAAATCACAATGTATGTAGGCAACTACGACTTCTGGTACGAGTATACCCAGATGGCACAGAGACAGCTGCGTGAGCAGAATAAGAAAACCGAAGCAAAGATGAAGGAGCTTCAGGAGTTTATTGCACGCTTCAGCGCTAATGCTTCAAAATCGAAGCAGGCAACAAGCCGTAAAAAGCTTCTTGATAATCTTGTGCTTGAGGATATGCCTGTTTCATCAAGGCGTTTTCCCTTCGTGGAATTCAAGCCGGACAGAGAAATCGGTAACGATCTTCTCACGATCGAGGGTATCTCAAAGACTGTAGGTGACAGAAGGGTCCTTGACAATATTTCATTTACGATAAGACCAAACGAAAAGGTTGCTTTTGTCGGTACCGATGCTGTTGCAAAGACCACACTTTTTAAAATTCTTATGGGCGAGCTTGAACCTGATGAGGGCTCCTTCAAGTGGGGCGTCACCACATCGCAGGCCTACTTCCCTGCTGATAACTCCGCATTCTTCGACGGTGTTGAGGACAGCCTTATTGACTGGGTGAGACGCTACTCTGATCTTCAGTTTGAAACTGATGTAAGAGGCTGGCTCGGCAGACTTATGTTCTCCGGTGAGGAAGCTACAAAAAAAGCAAAGGTGCTTTCCGGTGGCGAAAGAGTACGCTGTATGCTTTGTAAAATGATGCTTTCCGGTGCCAATGTGCTGATTCTTGACGAGCCGACAAACCATCTTGACCTTGAATCCATTACGGCACTCAATAACGCTCTTATAAAGTTCAAGGGAGCTCTGCTTTTCACCTCTCATGACCATCAGTTCGTTCAGTCTATCGCAGACAGAATCATTGAAATCCGTCCCGACGGACTCTATGACCGTAAGGAAACCTACGATGAATTCCTTGAAAATAATGAATTACTTATAACCAAATAAGGAGACAACTTATGATATATGTAATAGGTGACATTCACGGCTGTAAGGATAAATACGATGAAATGCTCCTTAAGCTTTCGCCCGGTGAAAAAGATGCTGTTTTTGTGCTCGGTGACGTGCTTGATGTGGGTGATGACGGCATCGGAATTCTTATGGATATGATGTATCAGGCAAATATTTATCCCGTGCTCGGCGAAAGAGAGTATTATGCAAAAAAGCTTCTCGGGGATATTGCAGACTGCGGTGGAACAGAAAAAGCTCTCGAAAAGCTTGAGAGCGAAAAAAAGGAGCTTCTCCTTTGCTGGAAAAAGCTCGGCTGCGATAAAACTGTTGATGCTTTTCTTAAGCTGTCAGAGGACGACAGAGAGGCTGTGCTCGATTATCTTGAGGAATTCAATGCTTATGAGGAGCTTGAATGCAACGGAAAGAAATTTGTGCTGTGTCACGCAGGTATAAGGAATTTTGATGAACAAAAGGCTCTCGATGACTACAGCGAAGAAGATTTCGTTTCTGAAAAGGCGGATTATGGCAGAATATATTTTAAAGATGCTTATCTCGTTACGGGGCATACTCCCACAGTTGCAATCGGTAAAGAATTTGCAGGTAAGATTTACTCTAAAAAGAGGCATATTGCCCTTGATTGCGGTGCTGCCTTCGGCGGCAGACTTGCGGCGCTGTGTCTTGATACATTGAAGGTTTATTATTGCTGACAAAATAAAAGGTCAGCAGTCGGTTGAATCTGACTGCTGACCTTTTTGTCCGTTATTCTTCCATAGCTTCTTTTACTGCCTGTGCCATCTGGTCGGGACAGGAGGTGCGCTTGAAGCCGCAGCGTATACCTGAAAGTCTGTTTATAACATCTTCAGCTTTCATTCCCTCGACAAGTGCTGCAACACCCTGGGTGTTACCTGCACAGCCGCCTGAAAATCTTACGTTTGAAACAATTCCGTCATTAAGCTCGAAGGTAATCTTTCTTGAGCAGACACCCTTCGGGATAAAAGTATATTCCATAGCTTTGTTATCCTTTCGTAATCTTATGTCAAATATGATAATGAAAAGAGTCCCTGTTGTCAAGAGAGAATGTACAAAAGTGCTACAGTCAGAGCTGTATCCTGCTTTTCTGTGGCGAGAATAAGTATAACCGATAATATCAGAAGAAAATCAGAATCCGTTTTTATCCCCCCATATTGAATATATCCCCCATTGAAAGTATGCTCATAAGCCGCAACAACTCTATTGCTCTGTCGGCTTTTTCGCGGCGGGCGGGTGAAAGCATAGGCTTGAGTGCATGGATAAGGTTACAGCGCGGATCGTTGCGGCTGCTGTTAAGCTTTTCGAAAATTTCGGCTATTCTGAAAAGCATCTCCGGGTCAAAGGGAAAACCGCCCGGTTCGCTGTCGCATTTTTCGTCCTTTGTGCTGTCGCCGTTACCCAGAATGCTCTGTGCCGCTGCAGTCAGGTTTTCTATATCTTCATCGGAAAGCCCCTTGAGAATATCTCCGAGAATATCCGCGCCAAAATCAGGGGGATCCATTGCCGTTTTCTCCCTGCTTTGAAAATTTCTGCATAAGTGCTCTTGCCTGAGGGCTTGAAAGAATCTCCTTAAGCTTCTGCGGATCGGAGAGGATACTGTTTATTTTCTGCTTCTGATTTTCGTCAAGACTTGAATTGATAAAAGATTCTGCACCGTCACGGTTGCCTCCGTTGAGCATAGCAAGAAGAGATTTTATTTTCTCCGGAGAAAGTTTTGTTTCATTTTGCATTGAAAAATCACCTGACTTATGATAATATTACTTGTATGCTAAATAAATATGGCGAAAGGCAGGTTTTTATGAATGAAGGTTCTGGTGCTTTCGGATTCTCATGGAAGAAGGGAATTGCTCGACCGAATAATTTCGAATGAACCTGACTGTAAGGAAATAATATTTCTCGGTGACGGTATGAAGGACATCGACATAATGAAGGAGTTCTACCCCGACAGGAAATTCACCTGCGTAAGAGGAAACAATGACTGGGACTACACTGTCTGCTCCGAAGCTTATAAGCACTTTAACGGGGTAACTCTTGTTGCCTGTCACGGTGATACCTTCGGTGTGAGAAGTACACTCAGGTCACTTTTCAATAAAGCCGCATCGGTTAAGGCGGAGCTTGCGCTTTACGGTCATACCCATGTTGCATATGAAACGAAGGATCCGCTTACGGGTGTGGTTGCCCTGAATCCCGGTGCAGTCTGTGAAGGACGGTACTGCGTTATAGCTTTCAGCGGCGGGAAATTCACCATAGAAAGTAAGAGCTGTTATAACTCATAAAGGAGGACAGTTATGAATATTATAATTGTCGGCTGCGGAGAAACCGGCTGCAGACTTGCCGCACAGATCGATGAGCTCGGTCACGATGTTGCTGTCATAGATGTCAATGCAGATAAGTTTGAAGGTCTGCCCGAGGACTTCGGCGGACTTTGTGTCAGGGGTAGCGGTACGGAAGATGATGTGCTGAAAAGGGCAGGCTGCGAAAATGCAGATGCCGCTGCAATTCTTACCTCTAACGATAACGTCAATATAATGTCGGCAGAAATACTCGGCAAGTTTTACGGTATAAAAAATGTCTATGTAAGATTGCTCGATTCATCAAGGGAGGCTGTTTTCAAAAAATTCGGACTTAATACTGTCTGCACAACCAGAATGGAAGCTGACGCTTTTCTTTCATTGATTCTTGATGAAAACAGCAGCGTACAGCCTTTGAATATTTCAGGGTTAAGTATGAAGCTTGTAAGCATCAGAGCGGAAAGAAAGCACATAGGCAAGAGACCCTCGGAGCTTTTCTGTAAAGATGGCGAAATGCTCTTTGCCGTAAGACGAAAGGACGGCTCTGTGCACCTTGCCAATGAAGGTGAGCTTACTTTCAGGGAAGGAGATGTGCTGATTTATGCCGTTATTTAAGGAAAAGAACACGAAGGTGCTGATTCTCGGAGGCGGCAAGCTCGGTTATCACCTTGCAAAGACTCTTCTGGAATCCGACCATGATATTATGATGATAGAAAACAGCAGAAGGCGCTGTGAGTTTATTTCTGACAGCCTGAATATTCCTGTTATCTGCGGAGATGGTACGAGACCCGAGGTCCTCGCAAAGGCGAAGGCAGGAGCTTTCGATGTTTTTGTAGCCCTCACAGGTAAAGACGAGGATAATCTTATCGGTTGTGAGCTTGCAAAAAAGCAGTTCGGTATAAAAAGAACGGTTTCAAGAAGCAACGACCCGAAAAACGTTGCCGTTATGAAGGCACTCGGAATAGACATTACACTTAACTCCACGAAAATAATTGCGGATATGATCGATCACGAAATCGACAGCGCTCCCGTTCAGATGATGGCGAGTATTGCAAACAGTAACGCAATTATAAGCGAGTATGATATTCCTGACGATTGGAGCGGCTCGGGTAAAAAGATAATGGAGCTTGAGATTCCCGAGAACTGCGTGCTCGTTTATATTATGAGAAAGGAAGAGCTTCTCATTCCGAGAGGTAATTCAGTTGTTGAGGCGGGCGACAGCATTCTTGCACTTACTATAGGAAACGCCTCGAAGAAGCTTAAGAAGCTTTTCGAGATATAATTAAGGTAATAAGGCCGCAAGGCTATTAATAAAATATTACAGAAAGAAGGAAATTTTTATGAAAAGAAAAATGTCTGTTTTTCTTGCATTCATTATGATGCTTTCCCTTGTGTTCAGCTTCGGTGCATCAGCCGTTACTGACGGTGATGCTATCCCTGTACCTGATGTTGAAGCTTCCGCTGTTGCGACAGCCGGAGACGCAAATCTCGATGCTGTACTTACTCTCGGTATGAAGTACAGCGGAGTATTTACAGAGGATGACACAGCTGACACCTTCACCTACACAAATGAAGGCGAAAAGGGCTATGTCTGCTTCGCACTTGAGGCTGAAGAGGACGCTGAAAAGGTAAAGGGCGGCTGGACTGTTGAGGTTTACGATGCGGAAGGCAAGCTTCTTCGTTCAACAGATGCTGTTCTCGATGAAGAAGGTGAGCTTCCCAACTGGAAGTTCTTCGCTTCCTGCCCTGTTAACGGTACATATACTGTTAAGGTTGTTGCCGCTGACGAGAACAATGCTCCCGTTGGTACAGAGTACACTTTAAGAGTAGAGCAGTTCTACAAAAACCATGGAATTTTCGATAAGTTTCTCGGCTTTGACCTTTCAGTTTTCGAGTGGGTACAAAGCATACAGAACAAGGCTCTCACCGCAATTTTTGTTACAATAACAACTCTCGGTGATGAGGGCATCATCTTTATTGTACTTGCTCTTATCTTTCTTTGCACAAAGAAGTACCGCAAGATAGGCTTTGCAATGCTTATCGCTCTCGGCGTTATGACTATCTGTAACAACCTTGTTCTCAAGGAGCTTGTTGCAAGACCCAGACCCTATATGCTTTACGGTGTTGATCCTGAAGCTTACGCACTCTGGGGCGGCGAGGACGCAAAATACTTCTTCCCCCATCTTGTACACTATCACACAAGCTACTCATTCCCCTCAGGTCATACATCATCGGCATTCGCTGCTGCCTTTGCAATTCTCTTCTATAACAGAAAGATCGGTATTCCCATGACAGTTTTCGCAGCACTTATGGGCTTCTCAAGAATTTACGTTGAAGTTCACTATTGCACAGATGTTATTGCAGGTGCGGTTGTCGGCCTCGTTTACGCATTCATCGGCTTTATGATTGTAAAGCTCATTTATCCCTATTTCGAAAAGCTTATTGACAAGCTTACTGCAAAGTTCAGGAAAGAAAAGAAGGCATAATTAAGTAATCGGTTTCAGATAAAACAAAAAGCAGATGTTGTCTCTGACGGATAACATCTGCTTGTTTTATATGTTGCTTTTTCTGGAATACTCACAGCCGCAGTAATTCTGACGGTAAAGATTGTATTTTTTTGAAAGCTCTATGCTTCTTTTGTAGCCTTCCTTCTTCTTGAAGTCGGAGGGCAGATTTTTTACGCCGTACTTTTCTTCAAGCTCAAGTCCGATTTCACGTAGCTTTGCGGAGCTTTTTAGCGGGCTTATCGAAAGCGTTGTAGTGAAATAGTCGAAGCTTTTTTCCTTGGCAAGGGCTGCAGTTTTTTCAAGGCGGAGACGGTAACAGTCAAAGCAGCGCACTCCCCCTTCGCGTACATCTTCTCTGCCCTTTGCAAGTTTATAAAAGCTTTTCGTGTCGTTTTCGGCTTCAAGGACGGGAATGTCAAGCTCCATTTCTCTTACGAGTCTTCGCAGCTCACTTGCTCTGTAAGAGTATTCCTCGGCAGGATAAATATTGGGATTATAAAAGAAAAGGGTTATTTCAAAGTGTTCATTCAGATATTCTATACAGTAGCTGCTGCAGGGCGCACAGCAGGCGTGGAGAAGCAAAGAGGGCTTAATACCTGACTTTTTGTTTTCGTCGATTATCTTTTCAAGAGACTTCTGCAGATTTTCCATTTCTGACACCTCCGTCAGATTTTATTTTACCACAACAATGCAATTTTCTCAATATTTCATTTAAAGTAGTTTTAAATTTTTATACATATTATTATAATGTAACATTCTGACTTGTTTTAACAGTTGATTTTTGTGCTAAAGAGTGTTAAAATACCAAAGAATGACTATCGGGTGATAAATTGCCCTTAGGAGGTTTTATTTTGAACGAACAAGAAAAGAGGGAGTTTAACGGCGAGGATAATTCAGCCGGTAAAGACGATCTTGTAAAAGAGCTCGAAGAAATCCGCGATATGTTTCAGAGAGAGCTTGACAATTCTGAAAATCACGATGACAGTGACCAGGTTATTCAGGAAACTGAGGACGTGGAGTCCTATGAAGAGAGTGAAGATGCAGATGCGCCTGTTTGTGAATGCTGCAACGAAAAGCCTGTAAGCAAGAATTACGGTGAGGATTATCCATACTGTGATGAGTGCCGTGAGCTTATGAAGCACTATCCGTTGAGAAAAAGAGGTGTTATTGCAATTCTTGCGATGATAATTTTTTTCGGTCTTTCCGTATACTTTGGAATGGACAGCTTCGATAAGGCTATTGAGGTGCTTGATGCAAAGCTGTATGCAGAAAGCGGAAAGAGTCTTTCTGCTGTTTCAGCACTTTACAGTTATGCTTCGGATTCTGATCCTGACTCGAAGAAAATAGTTGAGCTTCTGGTTGATTCCTTCTGTAATGCAGGCTATCTCAGCGATGCCTATCAGTACATCAACACGGTATTTACAGCTGAAGAGCTTGAAAAGCCTGCAAACAGAAGATATAAGGAAATATCAGAAACAATCGAAAGATTTATCGCTACCCAGGAGGCTACCGAGGAAATAGTTTACGATGCCTTCAGAGGCGGAGAGTTCGATTATGATGAGCTTACAGCCGAGCTTGATGCTGTTGCAGCAGGCTATATAGATGAGGAAAAGGGTATAAAGTTCGAATCGATTCTTACTGATTATTATAAGTATGAGCTTATGAATATCAAGGATATGGATATTGCGGATCAGTTCGATATGCTCAGAGCCGCCGAAGCCGGTGATGAAAGCGGACTTTATCATTGGATTTACCTTGCACCGCTGTGTGAGCTTTCAGGTAAGCTCGGTGAAAAGGAGCTTGCCGAGGAATACTTCAACAAAATGATGGAAAAGAACACCGAGGATATGCTCGCTTACAAGGCATATGCCGCTTGCTTCCGTTATATGGAAACTCCCGATGCTGATTCAATGATCAAGCTCTGCGAGGAGGCTGAAAAGAATGCGTACAGTGGCGATACCTCCTATTTGCCTATTCTCGCAACAGCATACCTTATAAAAGAGCAGGGAGCTCTTGCATACGAAACAATGCAGCAATATATGTCTTCAAACCGCTATTCTGTAGCAGACTGTAACCTTTATGCTCTGTGTGCTCTTTACTGCGGTCAGGCAGAAACCTACGAAACAATGAAGGCAACCCTTGAAGGTTCAGGCTACACACTGGGTGAAACAGTTGAAAAATACAAAAACGGCGAAATGTCCCTTGCCGAGGTAATTGCAGATAAGAGAGGTGACATAGGATGACATTTCTTTACGAATTAACAAGACTCCTTACCTTCCCCGGAGCTTTTGTAAGATGCTTCTGGGAGCAGATAGTATGCAGAATCTGCGGTGTCCCCGTTGAGGACAACAGATACCTGAGAGCAGACGAGCTTTCTTCTCACGTAGATCACGAGCTTATGCCCACAGCATCATCTGCCTTTGCGATATGCTTCGTACCCGCATTTTTCAATGCGATAGGAGCTTTTGCTCTTGCGATTATTCCTCTTGCATATCTGTTTATATATGAAACAACAAATACTGTACTTGCTGTTGTGTGTGCTGTCTCCTACTGGTTGGCCTGTTCTCTTTACATCAACAGCTATAGCCTTATCGAAGATGCAAAGAATATGATTGGTAAGGTTTACGGTGACGGAAACATTTTCCAGAAGGTGCTTTATGCTCCTGCTGCGGCAATACTCTATATCGGATCTTATCTTGAAGCTTACGGTGTAACCTTTATTGCGGTTATAGTTGCAACTGTGGCACTCTTTATAGCGCTTTGATTATATTAAAGTTCATATGCTCCTTCGCTTTTTCGGGCGAGGGAGTTTTTTGTCTCGGGGTGCGCGGTGAGGTTTCCGCCTTTCGCAGAAAGGCGGAAAGCAGAGAGCCTGCGAACACCTTCTTTACCGGACGAAGAGTGCGGATTGTATCGCCGATCTGAATTTTCAGAGCTTGTCGGGGGCTCTCTGAGCAACGCCTGCGGCGTTGCCCTCACCGCGGCTACCTCTTGTAACAGTCTTTTAATTTCTGAAACAAAAATATAGATATAGTTTCAACATTTTTGAAAGAAAAAATTTAAAAAAAATGTTATAAATGCACATAAGCATTGACACGAAGCTTAATTTTTGTTAAAATAACTCTGTCTAAATCATGCAATGGTGGGTAACTGCCGTTGACGACAAAGGAGGATATATTATGACAGATGCAAAAACCTTGGCATATATCAATATGTATGCCGTTCTCGGTGCGATTGAAAATCTTTGTGAGCTTGACGAAAAGGCAAGCGAGCTCGTAAAGACCAAGAAGCCCGTTTCTGTCGGTCTTGAGGTTAAGGGCGGCCCCAGTGCTACTCTCTTCTTCAAAAACGGCAGATGCAGAATGGAGCAGGGTACACAGAATTGTGATGTTCTTCTCCCCTTCTCAACACCCGAGAAATTCAACGCAATGGTTGACGGAAGCGGTTCAGCCCTTCCCTCAAAGGGATTCTCAAAGGTTGGTTTCCTTCTTAAGAGATTTATTCCCCTTACGGACATTCTTTCAAAGTATCTCCGTGCAACAGAGGAAGATCTCAAAGATGACAAGTTCTTTGAAATCAGCACAAAGCTTATGTTCTATGTAATCACTGTTGCTCTTTCACAGATCGGCAACAACGATGAAATCGGTAAGTTCAGTGCTTCCTTTATTCCCGACGGTATTATTGATGTTTCAATCAAGGATTGTGTAGGTGCTACTATCCGCGTAAAGGATCACCATATGGTAACGATCAAGACAAAGCCCGAATCCTTCCGTTCACAGATGGAATTCGATAACATTCGTCTTGCAAGAGATCTCTTCGACGGTAAGGTTAACTCAATCGCCTGCATCGGTGAAGGTACAATAGCAATGCACGGCCAGATCAATATGATCGACAACGTAAACAGAATACTCGACAGAGTAGCACTTTATCTTGCATAAGGAGGTATTACAATGAGTTTCCCTGTATATAAACACGATAAAAGTACAGAATGGTTCAACAGAGCCACAAAGGTAGTGCCTTCAGGTATCTACGGTCACCTCGGCCCTGCAGAGGGTCAGTTTATCCCCGTTGCAAAATGGCCTATGTTTGCTGAAAAGGCAAAGGGTACATATGTATGGGACGTTGACGGTAACAAGTATATCGACTATATGTGTGCATACGGTCCCAACGTTCTCGGTTACTGCGATCCCGATGTTGACGCTGCTGCTGCAAAGCAGACTGCACTCGGTAACTGCACAACCCAGCCCGGTAAGGTAATGGTTGAATGTGCAGAGCTTCTCGTTGACACAGTTGCAACTGCAGACTGGGCTTTCTTTGCAAAGAACGGTAACGATGCTACCCAGGGTGCAATTATGTGCGCAAGAGCATATACTCATAGAAAAAAGGTTATTATGTTCCACGGTTACTATCACGGTGTTTCACCCTGGTGTCAGAAGATTGACTATCCGGGCGTTCTTCCCGAAGATGTTGCCAATAACATTATGATTCCCTGGAATGATATTCCCCTTCTCGAAAAGACAATCGAGGAAAACAAGAACGAAATCGCTTGTATCATAGCACAGCCCTATGACCATGGTAATTTCCACGACAACGCTCTTCCCGAGGAAGGCTTCTGGCCGAAGGTCAGAGAAATCTGCACAAAGAATGACATCGTTCTTATCGTTGACGATGTTCGTGCAGGCTTCCGTCTTGACCTTAAGGGCTCCGACCATTACTTCGGTTTTGAGGCAGACCTTATCTGCTTCTGTAAGGCTCTTGCTAACGGTTACAATATGTCAGCTATCTGCGGTAAGGATTTCCTTAAGAATGCAATGAGCTCACTTGCATACACAGGCTCCTACTGGCTTTCAGCTGTTCCTTTTGCAGCTTGTATCGCAAACATCAACAAGATGAAAGAGCTTGACATTCCCACAATGTTCAGACAGAAGGGCGAAAAGCTCTGTGACGGTCTTGTAAAGGCAGGTGCAGAGCACGGCTTCAACCTCATCGCTTCAGGTCCTCCGGCACTCTTCTACTTAAGAATCGCCAACGATGACAGCATGCTCCTTCATCAGGAATGGATCGCTGAAATGGTTGCAAGAGGCATCTTCTTCGCTTCACACCACAACCACTTCATCAATGCTGCTCTTTCCGATAAGGACATCAAGCACACAATCGCAGTTGCTGAAGAAGCTTTCGGCATCGTTGCAAAGAATCATCCCGAAATTTTCGGCTGATAAACAAATTCTGTAAATCCCCCCGACGCAGGCGTTGCTGTTCAGGGCAACGCCTGAAGGGAGAGTAAATATTAATTTATAATTGGAGGAAAACATTATGCCACTTTCAAAACAGGAATGGCTTGCCCTCGAAAAGAAGGCTTACGAACTCCGTAAGCTTACAGTTCAGACAACTGTATGGGCAGGCAGCGGACATTTCGGCGGCGGTCTGAGCGTCCTTGATCTTCTCACTGTTCTCTATCACAAATATCTCAACATCAAAGTTGACGATCCCAAGTGGGAAGACAGAGACCGCTTCATCCTTTCAAAGGGTCACGCAGCTATTTCTTATGCTCCCGTGCTCTGCGACAAGGGCTTCAACGACGTGGAAATGCTTAAATCATTCAACCTTTCAGGCTCAAAGATGGGTATGCATCTTGACTCAAACAAGGTCGTAGGCGTTGACGCTTCAACAGGCTCGCTCGGCCACGGTCCCTCAATCGCAGCAGGTACTGCTCTTGCAGCAAGACTTCTCGGCAAGGACTATCTTACATATGTAGTTACCGGTGACGGTGAGCTCGGTGAAGGCTCATGCTGGGAAGGCTTTATGACAATCAACCACTATCAGCTTTCCAACTGTATCGTATTCATCGACAGAAACCACAATATGATCGACGGTAACACCGAAGATATTATGAAGCTTGAGCCTCTTGCTGACAAGATGACAGCATTCGGCTTCAACACAATCGTTGTTGACGGTAACAACATCGGTGAGCTTTGCAATGCTATTGATGTAGCTATTGAACGCTCAAAGGAAAAGTGTGCACCCACATGTATTCTTATGGATACAAAGAAGGGCGCAGGTATCAAGTCAATCGAAGGTGACTACACATGGCACTACGGTGCAATCGATGATGCACGCTTTGAGCAGTTTAATAAAGAGCTTGAAGCAGACTATAAGGCTCGTGTTGCACGTGCAGAAAAGGAGGGCAAATAATTATGGCAGGCGGATTTGTTTATACAGCAGTTGACCAGACTGAGATTTCCACAGCTGAAATTTACGGTAAGGCTCTTGCTGACATTATTTTAAAAGACCCCAAGGTTGTTGCTATCACAGCTGACCTTGCAAAATCAACAAAGCTCGGCGACGTTCTCAAGGTTTGCCCCGAAAGAGTTATCAACGTTGGTATCGCTGAACAGGATATGTTCGGTGTTGCTGCAGGTATGGCAAGAGCAGGTATGATTCCTTTCCTTTCAGGTTTCTCTGCTTTCACATCAATGCGTGCTTGCGATCAGCTTCATACTGACATCTGCTATCAGAATGTAAACGCAAAGATTATTGCTACTCATTCAGGTACATCATTCGGTCAGGCAGGTTCAACTCACCACGCTATCACTGACCTTGCTATCACAAGAGCAATGCCCAACCTTACAGTTATCGTTCCTGCTGACGGTTTTGAAACAGCTAATGCTGTTAACGCAGCTTACGAGAACTTCGGTCCTTACTACATTCGTATCAACCGTGGCTTCGACCGTGTTCTTTATGACAATCAGGACTACGGCTTTGAAGTAGGTAAGGCTGTTGAGGTTCACGAGGGTACAGACATCACAGTTATCGCTTGCGGTTCCTGCGTATTCCAGGCTCGTGAGGCTGCTAAATTCCTTAAGAATTCAGACGGACTTTCAGTTCGTGTTCTTAATATGCACACCATCAGCCCCATCGACGTTGAGGCTATTCAGAAGGCTATTTCTGACACAAGAAGAATCGTTACAGTTGAAGACCATCTTGTTACCGGCGGTTTAGGTTCAGCAGTTGCTGAAGTTATGGCTCAGTACGGTAAGGGCTGCGCATTCAAGATGCTCGGTCATAAGAGCTTTGCTATGATCGGTCTCCACGAAGACATCATGTCCGATGCAGGTATCGACGCTAACGGTATCATCGCTGCAGTTCGTGAAACAATGAACGCAGACTTCGAAGAAGACGATAACTGGGACGACGAATTCTAATAAAATTACAAGGAGGCAAACGATATGGCTCACACAAAAGAAGCCTTATATTCAAATAAAATCTTTCTCAATGCTGCTTTGCCGCTTGTAAAGGTTATTGCAAACGATGTTCCCTCCCTTAAGAAGAAGTTTGAAAATGCTCACGCTGTTATTCAGGTAAGCTGCCTTGATCCCGATGTTGAAGGCGGTAAGCAGGGTATGCACTTTGTTGTTAATTCAGGCGAATGGCTTGTTCACACCTGTCTTACAGAGGATCCCCACATTGAGCTTGAATTCAAGAGCGTAGAAGCTCTCAACGATTTCTTCAAGGGTAACATTTCGCTTGGCGGTATTCCCAAGATTAAGGGTATCAAACACGCAGGTACACTTGTTTCCTTCGTTATGGTTCTTCTTAAGATGGCAAACCTCCTCGGCGCAACCGAGCCCCCGAAGGACGAAGAGACAAAGGAGCTTCTTGTAAAGTGCTACTTCTATCTTCTTTCAAGCGGTATCAGCCAGCTTAACAAAATGGGACATCCCGAAATCAAGGATTGGACTTCAAAGAGCCCCGACCGTGTTTACGCTTTTGCGGTTGACAACTATCCTCAGGTTTCAGCTTTCATCAGAATCAAAGCAGGTAAATCCCGTGCAGGCCGTGGCGAATATAAGAGAGCTATGCCTTTCTTCACCCTTCGCTTTAACAATCTTGACAGTGCACTCGGTATCCTTATGAGCATTGATGATATGCTTGAGGCTACAAAGGCAGGTCGTCTTGTTATGGACGGCGGTCCTGAGTTCGGTGCACAGATCGGCGGATTTATGCTTGAGATTGGTGCTCTTGCAAAATAAAATTGCTGTACTATTATATATAGTATAAAAAAGTAGAGTTTCTTTAGTTATTTCTTATGAGAAAGAGCGCCCGATATGAGGGAATAAAAAGAACCAAATAAAAAGCAAAGACCTTACAGTGACAGAAAGCTGTAAGGTCTTTTTTATACCGAAATATACGATTGATTTTTTTGTCTACATATAGTAAAAAGTCAAAGAAATATTGAACACCCCCAAGATATAGTGTATTTTCAGCGGGTGCTCCACAAACACACCCGGAGCAGTATACAAAAAGGGAAGAGATTAGTAAAAACAGCCAAAAAAGATTGTCAAAAACTGTTGACAAAGGAGAAAAGAAGTGATAATATATGCAAGCATTCTTCGAGGGGGAGCGAGAGCGACCTGACGAAGGGATGGAAAAAAGGCTTAGAAAAAACTTAAAAAAAGTTTAGAAAAAGTCTTGACAAAGGGTGTGCGATATGGTATACTCTTTGAGCTGTCTCGAAAAAAGGCAGCGGATTGGACCTTGAAAATTAAACAACGAGATAAGAAAAGGAACCCGAGATTCGATGGTTCAAGGACCATCAAACGAAGAGTTTTAAAAGTACTTTTCAAACAGTAATACGGAACGAATAGTGAAGTATAGAATTAGTCAGCAA
>JAZSGW010000015.1:0-8717 GCA_045532935.1 Acutalibacteraceae bacterium | reverse complement strand
GCTTCCATTGCTGCCGCTCTCGCATCTGCTTCTCTGCCTGCCATCATAAATGGATTTGAGCCCATTGTCATTGCATCTTCAAGTAGCTGTATCTTCTTTCTGTCTTCATCGGTAAGACTGATGGGATTAAGAGCGATGGAGTGCACTGAAATACCTCTTTTTTCGCTCCATGCAATCCTGAGTGCATTGTTCACTGCATCCTTCAATTCCGCTGTGTGTGCAGGAATCTGTGCGGGACGAAGCTCAAGAGCTGAAAGCTCTGCAAAAGCAGGCTGAAGTGCATCAATGAACTCTGACTTAAGCTGAAAATCAAGCTCTTCTCTTGTAAACTCGTATGTAGCATTGCCGCAGATTTCAGTGTAGAAAAGAAGAGGGTCTGTTATCTTGTATGAATACACACCGTTACATCTTACCTGAACACTGCGGTAGAGATTGAGTCGCTTATTGACAACTTCAAACTCAAAGGGATTGGGTGTACCGAACTTGTTGTCACGGATTTCCTTTGTGTTGAAGTAATAAACCCTCTGATCCTTCGGTGCTTCACCGCCATAGGTAAAACGCTTACCGATGTTTCTGAAGGTAGCCTTCACGCTGTCACCGAAGGAGCCACAGAAAATACTCGGCTCTGTTGATGCGTCATAGGTAAATTCGCCCGGCTCTGCACAGACCTCGACTACCTTACCCTGCTCGACAATAATCATACACTGACCGTCAGCAACAACGATACCTGAGCCTGATGTGATAATGTTTTCGTCGCCCTTGTAGTTTGAGGAGCGACCTGTCACCTTCTTCTGTCCCTTTCTCATAAGGACATCATTCGGTAATGAATCGCAAACGAAGAATTCTTTCCACTGGTCGGCCATTACACCGCCGGCTGCACCGCTTATAGCTTTAATAAGTCCCATAATTCTTTCTCCTTCCGGGATTATATTAACTGCAGACAAAATCTGCTATTTAATTATATTTTAACTCGCTTCATACATTTTTTCAATATGCCAGATATGAATTTTTCATTCTTGCTTTTATTGCACAGCTGATGTATAATTACAAAAAACTATCGCAAAGAGGTCTTTTTATGGATAAATCAGATATTGCAACCAACAGATGCGAGACGGAAAGATACATAAGTGTTACCCCGTCACAAAGACAGCTCGAATTTATGAAGCTTGAATATTACAACTTCATACACTTCGGCATAAACACTATGAATAACAAAGAGTGGGGCGACGGTAAAGAGGACATCTCACGCTTCAACCCGAAAGAGCTCGACACTGACCAATGGTGCCGTGTGCTTAAAGCTACGGGCAGTAAGGGTATTATCATAACTGCCAAGCACCACGACGGCTTTTGTCTGTTTGATACGAAATACACCGACCACAGCGTTATGCACACCCCCTTCGGCAAGGATATTGTAAAGATGCTTTCCGAAAGCTGCAAAAAATATTCGCTTAAGCTCGGTATTTATCTTTCGCCCTGGGACAGACACGAAAAAACCTACGGCACCGATGAATACAACGATTTCTTTGTAGGTCAGCTTACGGAGCTTTGCCTCGGCTACGGAGATATATTCTGTTTCTGGTTTGACGGTGCCTGCGGTGAAGGCAAAAACGGCAAGAAGCAGGTTTACGACTGGAAAAGATACTATTCTGTTATAAGGCAGTACCACCCCGATGCCGTTATATCAATCTGCGGTCCCGATGTACGCTGGATAGGCAACGAAGGCGGCAGAGTAAGAAAAAGCGAGTGGAGCGTTATCCCTGCACAGCTTGACAGCAACGATGCTGTCGCCGAAAATTCACAGACAGATGTAAAACAGACAAAGCTTATGGCTGAAAAGCTTACCGAAAGAACCGAGGATTTAGGCTCACGTGAGGTGCTGAAGCACTTCGACAAGCTTATTTTCAAGCCGGCGGAAGCCGACGTTTCCATAAATCTCGGCTGGTTCTGGCATAACAATCTCTACTACATTTTCAAAAAGCAAAGGACAGCGAAAGACCTCGCCGACATTTACTTCAACTCTGTTGGCGGAAACGCCTCCATGCTTCTCAATGTACCGCCCGACAAAAGCGGACTTATCAACAAGCGTGAAATAAAAACCCTCGAGGAATTCACCCGACTTATCACAGAACCCTTCAGCAACGAACTAAAGATAAAGGCTATTTTCACTTCAAGTGAAAACGGCACCGACAGAGAAGTCACAGAAGAGTATGTCACCCTCGGGAAAAGTGAGGTGAGCCTGAAAATTCTACTTGAAAAGAAAGAAAAGGTAAGCCTTATATCTCTTCGCGAGGAGCTTCGTTTCAGCCAGAGAGTGGAAGAATTCAAGGTTTATATTAAGGGCGAAGACGAAAAGCTCTGCTGTATTTACGACGGAACGGTTATAGGCTCAAGAAAGATAATCAGACTCAAAAAGCCCGTAATTACCGATGAAATTATTTTTACCGTGACAATGTCGAGAGCTGAACCCGTACTCAAGGATATAAGGGTTTACGGCTGATTTCAGATTATATTGGCGGAAGGCTGTTTCACAGCTTCCGCCTTTTTGTTTTCTTTATAGTGAGAGGTAGAGGTAAGCGCGGTGAGTGGGGCGCCGCAGGCGCCCCGCAGAGAGCCATCTGCACGCCCGGAGAAGGCAATCTGTGTCCGGATTTCAGGTTTGTGCGGTAGGAAAAAAAGGTGTATGGCTCTCTGATTTGCGGCTTTCTGCGAAAGCCGCAAAACTCACCGCGCGGCGTCCGTTTTTCCTCCCGATAAAAAACAGGCACCTCCGACGCGCGTCCGTCAAAAGCACCTGTTTGTTATTATTCATCAGTCCTCTACCATATTCTTAACCTTTAAAGGCACGGAAATATCAGCGAATCCGTAAAAACTTTTTGCATTTTCACCGAGAATAAGAGCCTTATCTTTACTGCTTATTTCATCGTTTTTTTGAATAAAGTCGAGACTCATCTTATATGTAATTGCAGTCATCGTTCTCGGATAGTCACTACCCCACATAAGCTTACCGAAGCCTACGAGCGATGCCGCCTGCTTTATTGCATCAACAGCCGAAGGATAGGGATAAAACTCGCTGTTGAAAAGCCAGGTAATACCACCGCTTTCAATGTAAACATTTTCATTCTGCGCAAGCTTTATCTGCTCGAGCCAACCCTCTCTTGTAACCATACCGAAGTGACCGATGGCTATTTTAAGCTTCGGGAAACGGGCAATAATCTCTCTCATAGCCTCACACTGTGCATCACCGTCAGCAAGGTCTATTGAAATGAATTTGCCGTTTTTGTCTGCCAACTCAAAGGGATAAAGGTGCTTAAGGAGATTTTGGTCAGTGAGTCTCGAGGCGCAGATTTTTATTCCGTCAAAGCCTGATATATCCCCCATTTCCTTTTCTTCATATAGTGCACAGACCTTGATTCTGTCAGGATATTTCCTCTTCGCTTCAATAAGGTAAGAATCCTGATTTCCGTCGATATATTCCTGGGTTATTACCGCACCTGACACCCCTGCATAATCCATGTTGGCTATGAATCTTTCTACACTGTTTTCACCGTCAGTCATATACGGCGGCATCATCTGACGGATTTCTCCGCCAAAGTCACTCCTTCCGCCTCCGACATCATAAACTGCTTTGCCGTTTACCCTGCCCTGCTGTTTCTTCCACAGATGAGCGTGTGCATCAATTATCATATTATCTACCTCTTAATCAGAAATTTTGATAAGCAGCTTTGCAAGGTCACCGTTGTTGTTTCTTAAAGCCTCAAAAGCATCAATAGCCTTTTCCATAGGATAGATACCGCTTACCATTTTCATCACGTCGGCTCTGCCCTCTGCTACAAGGTCAATATTATTTATAAAGTCATCCTTAAGGGCGTTTCTGCTACCGTGCACGTTAAGCTCCTTTTTAAGAAGCACAGAATGGTTAAAGATAGTCTCACGCTTACCGTTACCGATAAGTATAATATTACCTGCAAAGGCGGCAGAATCGACGCATGCAAGGAAGGTTTCGGGAGCACCGCAGGCCTCAATGCACACATCAAAGCCGTTGCCGTCGGTAAACTCCTTCACAAACTCCTCAAGGGACTGTGTCTTTGTGTTTACTACTGCATCTGCGCCGTATTCCGATGCAAGAGCCAGACGGTTATCGAGAATATCAGCTACAGCGATTTTACCGCACTTCTGCTTTGCGGCAAGAAGTGCAAAAAGTCCGATAGGTCCCGCACCGACAACGAGCACCTTATCTGTCGGCTTGATTTCGGCTCTTGAAACAGCGTGCTGCGAAATCGAGAAGGGCTCGATAAGCGCAAGCTCCTCGGCAGAAAGTCCTCTCCCCTTGAAGATTCTCTCCACAGGCATAGCGATATACTCACAGAATGCTCCGTCACGCTGTACACCCATAGTCTGATTATCCGTACAGCAGTTTACAAAGCCACGCTGACAGGAATAACAGCCGCCGCAGTTGAAGTAGGGATTACAGGTTACTATATCCCCTACCTTAAGGCCCTTGTCATTTTCGGGGATTTCAACTATTTCAGCCGAAAACTCGTGGCCCGGAATTCTTGGGTAAGTTGTGAAAGGCTGATTACCCGTATACGATGCAAGGTCAGCTCCGCAGATACCTACATATCTCACCTTCAGAAGTGCTTCACCCTGTTTAAGCTCGGGTATAGGCACTTCTCTTATTTCTATTTCATCAGGTTTAGGAATTACTATAGCCTTCATTTATTTGTCCTCCTCGATATATCTGCTGTTCCAGATTATGCCCGTCTTAAGGGGTGCCCCCTTCGAGAAAATCTTATTCTCATAGGCATAAAGCGGGTCAGCGATAAATTCTTCCTTGTCTATAAGCTCAACAACCTCGTCATAGCGGCTGTCGACAAGAATTCCGATAGCCTCCTCCATATGCTGCTGACGGAAGTTGATTGATGCAAAAATAAGGTGATTTTCAAAGCCGAAGGGCATCGAATCATACTCAACAACAGGGCCGAGTGAAAAACTGTTGTATATGCCGTTACAGCCGAGCACCTTATGCTCAAAAGCAACCCTGTGCTCGATATTTGTGCCGCTTGTACCGACAAACATCGTCGCTCTGCCACCGAGCATTTCTATGATTTTTTCAGCTGTTTCCTCCTCGGTAAGTCCTGCCGTGCAAAGGTAGTCTGCCGAAGCAATCTCCTTTGAGAAAACAACCTTCTTGCACTCTTCGTCACTTCTTCCGATAAAGAGGATTTTTGCGTCGGGGTGATTCTTTCTTATGCAGTCAGCGATAAAAAGTCCTGTCATACCGAGACCGAAAACAACAGTCTTTTCAAAAACAGCGTCCTTGGCGATTTTTCTCGCCTCTTCTTCGCTGCACTTATACTTTGCCATTTCGAGGCGGAAATTGTGTGCTTCTCCCAGGTCTTCCATTCTCTCGAGTTGAAAAATAGCACAAGCATAAGGGTCAGCAAATGATAGTCTCTTTGCCACGGAAAGCGGAAGCTTCTTAAGTCCCTCATATTTTTCAGGAAGATGCAAGAGCATATCGGGATTGAAGTAGTTTTTGTCACAGAAAAGTCCGTCTGCGCCGTCACAGCCATACTCAAAGTAGGTTTCGTCCTCTCTGTATCTTGTAGGGTCATAGCTGTCACCGCCACGGATAAGCACTATTGCGAAGCGGTTTTCTGACGGCACCCACACTACACCCTCGTGACCGTTTATAAGTCTGTTTTCTCCTTCGGGGAATTTTTTTGAAAGCTTGCCGTCTCTGCCCATTTTCATAAGCTCAAAGTCAGTTCCGCAAAAGCCCTGAAAAACAGGATATGCCTCAACTCCTTTATAAAGCGGCTCACCGCGGAGTCTCTGCCTTTCGGGATTTATAAGATTTATCACACCGTATTTTATTGGCTTATCTTTATCGTTCTGAAAATATGTACCGTAGGTTTTCATATGAACATCTCCTTTACCGGCTTATTTTACCATAAAGAAATGAAAAGATAAATAGTAAAAGCGAAAAAAGAGCCCGCCCGAAGCAGACTCTTTAATTTCAGCTTACTTTATTAAAAAAGAGAAAACATCGGTCCGAAGACGACTGAAAGAATGTGGAAGAAAAGACCGTACATTCTGAAGGTCATTGAAAAAATCGGGCTGATATTAAAATCTACACCTTCGGTAACAACGGAAAGCTCGCTTTTGTCTGTTACGCCAAGCTCACCGAGAGTACGAAGAATCTCCCCTGCTATTATTTCGTTACCCTTTGCGCTGGGATGAATATCGTCACCTGCAAAGTTTTCCACATCATCACCAAGAGCTGTTCCTATATCAACAACTGTTATCGCACCGGGGTTTTCTTCAGCAAAACGGTATATGGCAGCGTTTATGCGGTCGGCACCCTGCTGATAAGGAGCTCGGAGATAACCCTCCTGTGGATTGTAGAGAGTCTGCATAAGAATTACAGCACTGTCATTTACACTTCTTATAGTTCCGATTATCTCGCACAGATTCACATAAAAGCATTCGCCTATGCGGTCAAACTCGGAATAGTCACCCT
Source organism: Acutalibacteraceae bacterium (assembly GCA_045532935.1). GTDB lineage: Bacteria > Bacillota > Clostridia > Oscillospirales > Acutalibacteraceae > UBA6857. Next base: position 2,194 of record JAZSGW010000015.1, on the reverse strand, counting down.
TTACCATAGAGTCGAACATCAGTCCTACGAGATCACTCATAAGAAAATCGTTACCGCCGATTGAAATGCTGATAATATCTGCCTTTGATACATCTGAAATTACTTCTTCTTCGGCAAGTCTTGCTATAAGATTGTTGGTGGTGTGACCGGGAATTGCGTGATTCACATAGTCAAAGTCACAGGTGTCGGCAATAATTTTTCCGTAGCAGGCATCTACGGGATTAGAAAGGCCCGAGCCGTAGGCTATCGAGTCGCCGAGAACGACATAATAAGGCTTATCCGCAGCAGAAGCACCGACGGAAAGACACATTGTAAGCATTAAAATACTCAACAGTAAAGATAAATGCTTTGATAATTTCTTCATGGTTTATACCTCCCTTTTGAAAGATTATAGCACCAATCGAAACAGAATACAACCTAAAAAAATCTTAAAGATTATAAAAAAATTGCGCACAACAGGACCGCGGAGAAATTCCCCCGCGGTCCTGTTTTTATTAACAAAGATATGACTTAATAATGCTCAATTCCGCAAGCACAGACGGGATTCATCTTGAACAGCTTCCAGAAGAAACTGATTATCTTATAGATAAAGCCCATAAATCCGGTCTTGTGGCACATACAGCTGCAATTCTTGGCAACATTCTCACCGCAGATTTCGCAGATACCGTCATTACCGACAAAGAAGTGACCCTTTGCAGAAATGTATGTATCATTATAAGAGTATGTACAGTTCTTACAATAGTGAGTTGTGTAACCCTTTTCGGTGCAGGTAGCTGCTATAACCTTTGTTGCAAAGCTGTGATCAGTAGTCATAATTTCTGATCCTGCTTTTGCTCCGCAAGCTGAACATATCTTTACCTTAAAGCCCTTCTCCGTACAGGTAGGAGCCTTTGTCTCTATCCATTCACCATAGGAGTGATCGATTTTAGCAATCTCTCTTGATTCTTTACCACCGCAAGCGGAGCAGCTTCTCTCTTCCTTACCCTTTTCTGTGCAGGTGGGAGCCTTTGTCTGTGCCCATTCGCCGTAAGAGTGACCGAGTGCATCAACAATATCTGATGTGTATCCGTTTCCGCAGGCAGAGCAGGTGTAGGTTGTGTAACCCTTACCCTCACAAGTGGGAGCTGTTACTGATACAGTGTAGGAGTGACCTGTTGTAGCAACCTCTCTTGATTCTTTTCCACCGCAAGCGGAGCAGCTTCTCTCTTCCTTACCCTTTTCTGTGCAGGTGGGAGCCTTTGTCTGTGTCCATTCACCGTAAGAGTGACCGAGTGCATCAACATAATCTGCTACATAGCTGTCACCGCAAGCACAGGTGTAGGTCGTGTAACCCTTACCCTCGCAGGTAGGATCTGTCTTCTTTGAGGTATAGGAATGACCTGTTGCGGCTACTTCCTCGTAGGTTGTATGATCACACTTTGTGCAGTATTCGTATGCCTTATAGCCCTTTTCAGTACAGGTAGGAGCCTTTGCACCAATGTATACAACGCTGTGACCGTTTGCAGCGATTTCCTCTGTGTATGTGTCGCCGCAGTTTGCGCAGGTATAGGTCTTTACGCCCTTATCTTCGCAGGTGGGAGCTGTAGTTACCTTTGATGAGTAGCTGTGACCGAGAGCGTCAACATAATCTGATACATAGCTGTCACCGCAGACACAGGTGTAAGTTGTGTAGCCCTTATCGTTACAGGTGGGTGCTGTTACCTTCTTGCTGTAGCTGTGACCTTCAAGCTTTGCGATTGTTTCGGTGTAGGAATCGCCGCAACCTGAACAAGTAAAGGTCTTTACGCCTGTTACAAGGTGTGTTGCAGGTGTTGTGATTTCTGATGTGTAGGAGTGCTTACCTGTAGCAGGGATAACTGTGTCAATATTCTGTGTTGCATCACAGCGGCTGCACTTTTCGTGCTTCACACCGTCGGCGCCGCAGGTTGCATCCTCGTCGATAACCCATGCAAAGCTATGACCGAGAGCATCAACATAATCAGTTACATAGCTGTCACCGCAAGCGCAGGTGTAGGTTGTGTAACCCTCATCTTCACAGGTGGGAGCTGTTACCTTCTTGCTGTAGCTGTGACCGAGTGCGTCGATTTCTTCTGTGTATGTGTTGCCGCAGTTTGCGCAAGTGTAGGTCTTTTCGCCCTTATCGTTACAGGTGGGAGCTGTAGTTACCTTTGATGAGTAGCTGTGACCGAGTGCA
>JAZSGW010000026.1:0-31088 GCA_045532935.1 Acutalibacteraceae bacterium | reverse complement strand
CCCCAGGTGCCGCCTCCGGCGGCGCCCGGCACACACTTACCGTAAATGTTAAAACCGGAGAACGGTCTTCCGTTCTCCGGCTGATAAATTTATTACACGGATATTCAGATTACTTCTATGCTGTAGCTGAATTCGTAAGGCACATTACCGTGCATAATGTAGGGTTCACGCAGGCAGGCATTACCCGGTGTGTCACCGCCGATACCTCTCTGTTTATGGTCGATACATACTGTAGTGAAATCCTTGTGCTTAAGAGAGTGAATGTGAGTCGCATTATCAAGATCGTTTACTGTGTAATGATGACAGTTGAACTCAAAGGTTTCACCCTTATGTGTGAAACGGAGTCCCTCGCCCTCAGCGTTTGTGATTTCAAGTACTCTTATGTCTGTTCTGTGACCGTTTTCCTGAGGTCTCATATAATGATGCTCAAGGTCAGCTACACTCATTTCATAGAGACCGACTCTTGCACCCACACGTCTGTCGATATAGTTTTCGTGAGGACCTCTGCCGTACCACTTGACGCAGTCAAAGCTTCTGTCCATAGTAAGCACTGTGCCGAAACGAACCATATCCATAATAGGTGTACCCTTTTCACTCACATCAATCTTACCATCGGGATAAACTGTGAAGGTAAGCTTTGCATCCTTCATACCGACTGCAGAAACCGATGCTTCAATGTAAGCGCTGTGGCTGTAGCGGTGGATAAGAGTTGCCTTGGTCTTGAATGTACTTGATGCAACCTTCCATGTATGAAGAGGATGTGCAGGAATGAGAGGCGGTACGAAATTGATATAATCTATATCGTTATCTGTGAGGGCTCTGTAGTAGTTAGGCTTAAGCTCACCGATGAGATACTCCTTGCCCCCCTTGTTAAGCGATGTGAGAAGACCGTTTTTGAAGGTATACTTAAAGCCTTCACCGGATACAGTGAATTCCTTTTCAGTACCCTCGATAAGAACGGAATCAGTATATTCCTTTTCAACCTTTGCATCAGCTGTCTTTATGATGAACTGATCAAAGCCCTGCTCATAGCCGGCCTTTGCAAAGCGACAGTCATCGCGGCGGATAAAGGAGAATGTAAGAATAACTTCGCCTTCAGGCATTTCTGTCATACCGTAATCAAAGGTGAATTCCATTTCACTCAAGGGAGCGAGTGTCTCAAAGCTGCTTCTCTTGAGAATGCCCTCCTGAATCTTTTCGCCGTTATTGGTAATTATATACTGAATATCAAATTTCTTCAGATCGGAGAACATCTGCTTATTCTTAAGAAGGAACTTACCTGTCTTGAGATCGATAGCCTTAATCTGAATCTCGCAGTAAACCTTTCTTACCTCGTGAATTGAAGGATGTACCTTTCTGTCCGAAGCAATAATACCGTTAGCGTTGAAATAAGTGTTACTTCCGACGATAGCACAGGTGTTATAAGGTGGCTGAATCCAACAATCCTTCTCATTATAGTCTGTGCCGTAAAGCCACATATCCTCGCCGTCTTTGTTCACCTTGTGAATAGCCTGGTCAACGAAATCCCAGATATAACCGCCGCAAAGGTTGTCGTACTTTTCGAAGGCGTCCATATATTCCTGGAAGTTACCCAAGGAGTTTTCCATAGCGTGAGCATATTCGCAGAAAACAACAGGCTTCGTGTAAAGCTCTCTTGGTATGGGCTTACTGTCCGCAGCAAGAGCATTAGCGATATTATCGAACCAGGAGATGGTAAGAGGCTCTTTCTTGCCGAGCTTTTCAACCTGATCCTCTGTGGGATACATACGGCTGATAACGTCACTCTTTGTAAAGTCAAAGTCACCTTCATAATGGAACTGACGTGTATTGTCAAGTCTGAGTGCAGCCTCTTTCATACGAAGGAAGTTGCTGCCGTCACCTGCCTCATTACCGAGACTCCACATAAATACACAGGCGTGGTTTCTGTCACGAAGCACCATTCTTTCCATACGGTCAACAACAGCCTTTGTCCACATGGGATTGTCACCGGGTACATTCTTTCTTCTTACGCCGTGAGTTTCAAGATCACACTCATCCATAACGTAGAAGCCATATTCGTCGCAAAGATCATAGAAGCGCGGGTCATTAGGATAGTGACTGGTACGGATTGAGTTGATATTGTTGCGCTTCATAATGTTGAGATCCTGAATGTATCTCTCATCGGGAACAGCCCAACCGTGATCAGGGTCATAGTCGTGACGGTTTACACCTCTTATAAGCAATGGCTTGCCGTTAACAAGAATCTTTTCACCCTTGATTTCAATCTGCTTGAAGCCGATTCTGATTGCTTTATATGTAACAGCACCGTCACAGGTGATTTTAAGTAAAAGTGTATAGAGTGTGGGGTTTTCACTTGACCAAAGCACAGGCTTCTTAATTCTCTGTCTGAAGGTAAGTTTTGCCTGACCGTCTTTTACGGTTGCTTCTGTTTCACCAAGAGAAACCGGCTTATCCGAAGTGAGAAGCGAAACCTCTACCGTTGCCTTTTTGTTTTCACCGGTATAATCCTTAACAAGCACTTCAACATCAAGGTCAGCGTCTGTATAATCATTTACAAGCAGAGTCTTTGCGAAGAAGTCACGAATACATACCTTCGGCTCACTGTAAAGGTAAACCTCACGGTAGATACCGGAAAGGAACCACATATCCTGGTCCTCAAGATATGTTCCGTCAGTGTAACGGTAAACCTCTGCAGCGATTGTGTTTACACCGGGATTTACAAAGGCGGTAACATCAAATTCGTGAGGAGTATTTGAGCCCTGAGAATAACCTACGTACTTACCGTTGACATAAACGCTGATGCCAGCCTTGACAGCGCCGAAATGAAGGAAGATTTCTCTTCCGTCCCAGCTCTCGGGAAGAACAAAGCTTGTTCGGTGCATTGCAACTTCCTGACCTGCAATATCAATGGAAGGAATTTTCTTCTTATCAACACAGATGCAGTTAGGAAAAGAGTTTGCATAATACCAGGGCTTTGAGTAATCCTTCTGGAACTGCCATACACCTGGAACAGTAATATCCTCCCAGTTGCTGTCGTCAAAATCAGGCTTTCTGTACTTTGCGGGTAATTCACCTACACCCTTGTACCAGAAAAACTTCCAGGTACCGTTAAGAGAGAGCTTGTAGGGAGACTCTTCGCGTCTTGCAGCGCTGTCTGCCTTATCATAGCAAAGTGCAAGAACGTGTCCGTCTTCTTTGTTTTCTTTGATGATTTCGGGATTTTCCCAGATATACTTCATAATTTCCCTTCTTCCTTAAAATTATACACAGATATATTATAACATTATTATACAGCATTGGCAAGGGGTTTGAAAGCAAAAAAACAAGACCGCAGAATCAACTGCGGTCTGTTTTTATGCATTAATTATTTGTTGCCGAAGATATCGTAAAGGAATTTTACGAAACCATCAAAGATACGGCTGATTGCAAGGTAAAGATTTTCTAACATATCAAAATCCATAACTGAAACTCCTTTCGATAGTCCTTATTATTCTTTCTCTTCGTCGATATCGGGGTAATCCACGGGAGGCCAAGTCTCGCCATTTGCTCTGCCCTCGAATAACCATGTAAGCCACTGAACGACTCTATCCATAAAAGTCATGAAGCTTTCCCATACTTCCATAAATACGTCCCAATTCATAGCGTATCTCCTTTCGAAAAAAATAATTCTTAATAATTTTCTTACCTGAGGGGACACCTATCCCCGAATTGTCTACCGCTATTTTACTACTTTGTTCCCCGTTTGTCAACGATTTTTTTTAAAAAAGTTTACATTTGTAAGTTTTGCACATAAATTCAGAGCTTACACTGTGCCTCAAATTGCTAACCGCGAAAAAAGACAACTATATATAGAGCACAACGCAACACTCGGACCGATTCTGACTTTTTTCTATTTGGCAATTTGCACAACCCGAGCTACTAATAAATATGTTTATATTGTCCTTTGAAAACCGCATCTTTTTTCTGTTATAATATATTAATAACAAAGGCGGTGATTTATATGCAATATAAAAATAATGATGTCGTTGTATACGGTAATTACGGAATCTGTAGAATTAAAGAAACCCGTTTTACTTCCTTCTCACCTGACAGGCCAAAAGAGGAATATTTTGTTCTGTATTCAAGGGATAACAAAAACTCCACCTACTATGTACCTGTTTCCTCTGCCGACAGCATTCTCAGATATCCGATGACAAAGTCCGAAATAGAAGAGTTGCTCGACAAGGCCCGCAACACACATATAGAATGGCCCGAAAACCGCCAGCACCGTTCCGAGCTCTTTCACAGGATACTTTCCAACGGTATAAGTGTAGATCTGGTGTTATTACTTGGTTGCCTTTACAGCAAGCGGCTTGAAAACACAGCAAAGAATAAAGGTCTTTCAGCAACTGACGAGATGATTTTCTCGCAGGCTGAAAAGCTTCTGCACAACGAGTTTGCCTACAGTCTTAGTCTTTCCACCGACAAAGTAAGCTCCTTTATATCTGACTACCTTAACAAATAATACTCTCATAATTCTATCCGTATCTTTCTGCCTCTTCCTTTTTACATTTTCGTGCATTCCTTTTGTTGATTTTGGATATTGCCATTCTATGTTATATAAATGTATAATATAACTGTAAAAGACTATAAGGGAGGTAATATTATGAAAAGAGTGATTACTGTAAGCCGACAGTTCGGTTCGGGCGGAAGAAGCATCGCAAAAATGATTGCAGACGAGCTTGGCTACGATTACTACGACTGTGACCTTACAAATATGGTAGCAGAAGAAACGGGTTTTGATCCTACATATATTGCAGATGCAGGCGAATACGCTCCGGGGAGAAGTATTCTTTCCTATGCTCTCAGCTCGTCTTCTCCCCATGGTACGTGTCAGCATATGAATGCTGCTGACTATCTCTGGTCCACTCAAAGCCGCATTATAACCGAGCTTGCCGAAAAAGGCAACTGCGTTATAGTGGGACGCTGTGCCGACTATATTCTGCGCAACAGAGACGACTGTCTTAATGTATTTATCCACGCAAACGACGATTACCGCGCAAAACGAATCGTTGAGCTTTACGGTGTAAGAGACAAAAGCCCTAGAAAGCGCCTCGAAGAAAAGGATGCTAAACGCCGCACCAACTACAAATACTTTACCGGCAGAGAATGGGGTAAAACAGAAAACTACCACATTTCTCTTGACAGCAGCACTTTAGGCAGCGAACTGTGTGTAAAGCTTATCGCTCAAGCAGCAGGTAAAACCTACAAATAAAAACTTCATTTATGGACACGGCAAACCCGTCTCCTTTTTTTCTTAAATAAGAGGCTGCGGCAAGGCACCGGGGAGGCAAAACGCACCGCAGTGCGTTTACACAGAGAAAAATCAGTTTCTCCTTATTCCGAAACTGATTTTTTCTCTGTGTCTTTGCCTTTCCCTGCAGGAAAGGCAAAGTGCCTTGCCGACCGTCCGCTTCTCCACCACATTCCGAAAAGTAAAAAACGGTCGTTTTTGCGACCGTTTTTTTAATAACTATCAGCCGTGATTTTCCAGATACGAAAGAGTTCTTCCGTCTCTTTTACCGCCGTAAAACTTATCCAGTACATCTGAAAAAATCTTATCACCCGTAGCCTCATAAAACAGAGTCATTGAGGAACGGAGCTTTTTAGCGTCTGTAGAACCGTTCATAACCTCTACCGGATCGTCGGATTTACACTCAAGAAGAGCTGCAGTTATTTCTTTAAGACTCCTGCCGAGATATTCGTCCTCATAATATTGCCTCGCTTCTTCTTTGCTCTGCATACCGTAGAGTTGCGCATTTGGGCTGTAACCCAGATTTTTAAGCTGCGGAAAAATAAACCATATCCAGTGATTTATCTTTTGACCGTTTTTTATTTCTCTTAACGCCATTTCATAACACAAACGGTGTTCTCCGTAAAACCGCTCAATATCATATTTTCTTTCACTCATCCGGAAACTCACCTTTCTTCTCCTTTAACAGCTTTTGCAAGCTTTTTAGAAAACTCTCTCATCTCTATTACCATATCACTCTTTGGTTCATAATAACAGCCTTTTTTAGAAAGGAAACGGTATTCTCCTTGTCTTAACGTCATAACAACAAGACCGCCAAGGAAGGCACTTACAAGTATTATAAAGAAGAGAGGAAGTCTGCAGGTAAGAAAATCGCCAGAACGAAGAGGAAGAGTAAAGCTCATAAATATTTCGCCCTTTTCAAAAAGCTCTGCGTATGTATAATCCACAGCTCCGTAGGTATAGTTGCCTGTAGCGTACTTCGGAAGAGTGCCGTCGGTATAGGCTGTATTGACAATGCCGAAAAGAGCCGTGATCACACCGCCTACGGCAGAGCCTGCCATAAAGCCGGGAATCATCGTAAAGGGACTCCTCATAGCAAGAGGCATAGACGGCGCAACGGTAAGCTTGATGTTTTCGAAGAAAGCATTAATGGGACCCGTAGTCGCAAGATTGAAGTCATCGGTGTCGGTGATTCCGCCTTTTTTGAAAAGTTTGCAGTTGAGAATGCCAAAAAATGCTGTCCAGCCCACAGTAATAAAGCATACGGAATAAATTGTGATAAGTTGAGCGTCACCCGTTGTAAGATATGCCGCAGTAGCAACGGAAAATGCCGAAAGAGAAACAGGACCGATAAGATCAAAGCCAACCATAAGACCCATAACGAGTGCTGTAATAATTATATTGCCTTGAGAAAGAGTCGTAAGTGCATTACCAAGACTTTCGGATAACGCTGCAAAGGGCACCTCAATGCCGAACTTTATAAGTATAAATGTAGTTGCACAGGAGGCAACAGGAATTATAAGCACGAGCACAATAAGATCAACCCCGTCAATAATATCAATGCCCTTTACATCATCGGGAATTGCCTTTATCTTTTTACGCAGCTTTGCTATAAGGCTGTCAAATCCTCTGCCTATGGGCTTTTTCGCCTCTGCCCAGCCGGCATAGAGCAGTTTTATCAGAAGTGACAGCATAACCGCCATAATAAGATACCCCATATAGCCGATAGACGTTGCCTGTGCATAATTTGCAGGGGTTGCAAAAAAGCAGCTGTACATATTTTCGGCACTTTCTGAAGACGATACAAAATGACAGAAATAAATGGAGAGTACAAGCGAAGGCGCAATCGCAGGAAGCCCGGCAATAAGATATGATACGATTACCGCAAGAGCAACAAAGAAGAAGTCTGTTGCCCAGAAAAGTATAAACCATAATGTAGGCTCATTTTCTGCCCCGGTAAGCCCGAAAATATGATAAGTTTGAAAAAGATTCTGAATTACAAAGAAGAAGCCTGCACCAAGAGCTCCGAAGAGCTGTACAACAAAAATTATTGATGTGGCACGGTAAATTTTCTCCTTTGTGTCAAGGTAAAGTTTCTTCATTTTTTCTCTCTCCTATAATCAATATGATGTTTCCATTATATTATATTTTTGTGAAAATTCAATACTTTCTTATATTACGACAAAATCTTTACAAATTCTTTTTATTTGTTGACAACCCAATAGCTAAATGTTATTATTTCTCTATAAATAAAAAAAGAGGGATATACAATGAATTTTACTAAAAAAACGGTGAGCATTTTGCTTGCGCTTGTCTTTGTTTTTTCTTCTGTTACCTTTGCTTTTGCAGAAGACACAAAAAAAGCTGATGAATCGGATAGTACAGATGTCATCAGAATCGAAACAGAAACCAACAAAAACAAATACAGAACATCGGCTACAGCCAAAATAACCGTTACCGTTACCAATGAGGGCGACAAGCCCCTTTTCGATGTTCATGCCCAGGCAATTTTCAATGAGCTTAAGCCTGTAAACAAGAAAAGCAGTACTACTGCAAAAAGTGTCGGCTGCCTTCAGCCCGGTGACAGCTTCACCTTCTCCTATAAAACCATTCTCAATATCGAAGAATTCGATGTAAACATCTTCAGCAGACTTACAATAATATTTATGGAGTTTTTCAAGGGTGCTTATTTTATCGAGTCTGAGGACAACACAGGCAAGGATACAACAGTAAAAAAACAGACCAACAGCATAACCTTCGGTAAATTCAAAGCAGAAAACCTAGTTGAGGTTTCATACAGCACAAAAGAGAAAAAAACAACAAGCAAAACCGAAAGCACAACAGAAGACAAATTTGCTATCAGCTCCGACGATACATTAGCAACCACGACTACTACAACCACTACCACAACAGAAGAACACACCGAAAGAACTACAAGATACTATGACGAGTACGAGCCAACAAGACCCCAAGCCACCGAACCCCGTACCACCCGTCCCCATACTACTGAACCCAGAACCACAAAACCAAGAACAACTTGGTATGAACCCACCACAAGACCCACAACCACTGAGCCTCACTTTGATAATCCTACCTACGAAGAAAGAGCTTATAGTGAATACATTGAATTTTTAAGAGAAAACTCTTCGGTAATCGGCCAGTGTGATGCTGCCGATATTAACGGTGACGGCATCTACGAGCTTCTTATTGAAGATTATCAGGGCTCCGGTATAGTTTACACCTACAATGACCAGTACGGCATCTATGAGCTCCACAGCGAGCCCCGAGGCAAATCCGTAGACGGCGAAATGTACTACAGCGTAAAAAATCAGCTAGTTATATTCCCTACAGCCGACACCGGCGGAGAAACCTACACTACCGTTCACTTCACTCTCTATGACATCGCAGTCACAAGTGAGCTTGTTTACAATAACGGAAAGTATGATACCGGCTGCTTCCGCAACGGCGTAGAAATCAGTCGGCAGGAATACGACTCCACAGTCAATTCCTATGCTAATCAGTATTACTACGTCGATGGAAATCCTGAACAGCTTATCGGAGTTCTTGAGGGACTCATCTGACAACATTAAATCATAAAAAGAGATTGCAGCAGCACCCTTGCCTCTGCAATCTCTTTTAATTTATCATAACTGTTTTATCGCACTTATCAGTGCATCAACATCTTTTTCCTCTGTTGCCCAGCTTGTGCAAAAACGCACCGCCAATTTATCCTCTACCTTGCACCAGGACGAAAAAGCAAAGTCCTTTGAAAGAGCATCTGTCTGATCCTTTGTAAGAATCGGGAACTGCTGATTTGTCGGTGAATCGTAAAGAAGCTCTATACCCTTTTCTTCAAAAGCTCTGCGGATTCTCATCGCAAGGTCTACAGCGCGATTGGAAATATCAGAATAAATCCCGTCTGTAAAAAGCACATCAAACTGCAAGCCCAGAAGTCTGCCCTTTGCAAGCATAGCACCTTTTTGTTTTTCCATATATCTGAAATCCTTTTTACACCTGTCGCTGACAATTATAAGTGCCTCACCAAAGAGAGCACCTACTTTTGTACCTCCGATATAGAATGCATCACATAATTTCGGAAAATCTTTTAATTCAAGATCGTTTCCTTTACTTGCAAGTCCATAACCGAGCCTTGCACCGTCGATATAAAGCAACATATCGTATTTTCTGCATACGGCATAAATGTCCTCAAGCTCCTTTTTAGTATAGACTGTGCCGTTTTCCGTCGGGAAGGATATGTAAACCATACCGGGCTGTACTGCGTGCTCACGGTTAGTATCTTCGACGTGGTCGGCTGCAATCTTCTCTATTTCCCGGGCTTTGATTTTACCGTCCTTTGACGGAATCTGCAAAAGCTTTGTACCGCAAGCTTCTATGCTACCGCACTCATGTACATTTATATGACCCGAGTCAGCGCAGATAACCCCCTGATACGGTCTTACCGCCGAAGAGATAAAAGTAAGATTTGTCTGTGTTCCTCCGACAAGGAAATGCACATCAACACGCTCATCTCCGAGAGCCTTTTTTATTTTTTCTTCTGCAGACAGGCAGTACTTATCCTTTCCGTATCCCGGTGTCATTTCCATATTAGTTTTAACAAGAGCATCAATTATTTCCTTTACCGCTCCCTGTGTATAATCACTTTCGAATCTTATCATATACTATTCCTCCAATCCAAGCAGATCTGTCGCAGCATCAGAATCGATAGCCTCCACACCCTTGAGCTTCTTCTGAATTATACGATTTCTGTCCTGTGCCTCGTCGAGACTTCTGCCTGCCTCGTCTATTTTTCTTCTCGCCTTATCAAGAAGAGTGCCGAATTTTTCATACTGTACCTTTGCCGCCGCAAGAAGAGTCCTTACCTCTTTAGCTTTTTCGTTTATGGCCATCGCTCTGAAACCGACGGAAAGAGAGTTGAGTAGCGCAGTAATCGTGCTCGGACCGGCGATCATAACCCCGTGCTCTGTCTGACACCTCTCGGCAATCGCATTTTTAGAGGAAATCACCTCGCTGTAAAGTCCCTCTGTTGCAAGGTACATAATAGCAAAGGGTGTGGTCTGCGGCTCATTGATATATTTTTTAATCTCCTTTGCCTGATGAAGAATAGTTGCTTCAAGACTCTTTCTTTCATATTCGACAGCTGCTGTATCGCCCATATCAGCCGCATTACAAAGACGGATATAAGCCTCCAAAGGAAACTTCGAGTCAATAGGCAGATATGTTATCACATTTCTGTCGTCACCCGACGGGATTCTTACAGCAAATTCAACTATGTTTTTATTTAAAGGGTTGGTCATAACATTTCTGTCAAACATGCCCGGTATGGTCTCGTTAAGAATACCCTCAAGCTGCACCTCTGCCCAGGTACCTCTTGCCTTTACATTGGTAAGAATACGGTTAAGAGAAGCTACATTATCCGTAACCCCCGTAGAAAGCGCCTTCATCTCACCGAGGGATTTATATACATTTTCAAGCTGCTCACTTACCGCCCTGAATGAGGAGTCAAGCCTTCTTGTGATTGTTTCGCTGAGCTTTTCGTCAACGGTAGCTCTCATCTGCTCAAGCTTTTTTTCGTTGCCCGTCTGTATCTCCGTAAGCTTACTCGAAATAAGCTCTGCCAGCTTAAGATTGAATTCATAATTATCCTTTGTAAGCTTACTGAGTATCTGACTCATATCGTTGATTGTCTGCTGAAGCTCTCGACGCTGTGCACTTTGCATTGAGAGATTCTCCTGTCTTGAAGATGCGATTTCGCCGCGCAATTCAACACCCATTCTCTGCAATGCTCTTTCAATATTCTTCTCAAGCTCTGACTGTCTTTGCAAAAGCTCTGTATAATCTTTGTTATTTTTCTTTTTTGTCAAAATAAACAAAGAATAACAGCTTATAATAAATATAAGTATTGCTATAATAAGCAGAATTATAGTAACAGCGTTATTCACATACATCACCTCTTTAAATTATAAAGCAATTATAACAATAAAGAAGATAAGTATTTTTCCTTTTAGGAAATTCAAACAATATTAACGGTAAGGACTGAAAAAATATGATTAAAAAGCTACTCTGCCTTTCTCTCAGCTTTATTATGCTCTTTCTTTTTTCTGCCTGCAAACCCCGCGGTGCAGAAGCAAACCTCTGTTTTCCCATTGATAACGACCCACGCTACCTTGATCCCCAGGTGGTTTCTGATACAGGTGCTAAAAACATCATCGCAAACTGCTTTGAAGGACTTGTTACCCTTAACAGCGACGGTACAATAGCTCCCGGCTGTGCCGAAAGCTGGACGGTATCTCCTGACGCACTGACCTACACCTTTGTCCTGAGAAAGGACTGCAAGTGGGCAATAATGAATGCTTCAAGCGAGTTTCTCGGTGATAATTTCAGAGAAACCTTTGACAGCAGGGTAACCGCCCACGACTTTGTTTTCGGTATAAGAAGAGCTCTTCTTCCCGAAACCCTCTCACCGGGTGCGAAAAATCTTTTCAGTATAGAAAATGCCGAGCTTGTAAACAAAGGCACTCTTCCGGCCGAATCCCTCGCAGTCAACGCTGTAGATGATTACACCTTGACGATAAAACTTACTCAGGCTGACCCGGACTTCCTTTATGTTTTGCTCGAGCCGGAATGTATGCCCTGCAATCAGGCATTTTTCGAAGCAACAGGAGGCAAATACGGTCTTTCCACGAGATTTCTTATGTATAACGGCCCATTCTATATGAGCAACTGGGCAGACGATTACTCGATAACTCTTATGTCAAACGACGATTATTACGACTTCGACAATGTCAAGCCTTATTCCGTCTATTATTCCATCAATAACGAGCAGAGTACCCGCGTAGAAAAAATAAAAGATGAAATCTATAATGTTGCTCCTCTTACAGCATCGCAAGCAAAAGAGCTTCAGGCTAAACGCGGTTACACCGTCAAGGATTTCAACAGCGGAATTTTCAACCTTGCCTTCAACTGCAACGATTCCATTCTTTCAAACATTAACATCAGAAAAGCTATCGCCTACTCCTTTGATCAGGAATTACTTTTCAGTCTTCTCGGCGAACGCACTGCAGGAGGTATAATTCCCGGCTCTATGCTTTTCTCGGGCACAAAATACCGTGACAGTGCAGGAACAATCAACCTCACAAAAACAGAAAACGCCAAAAACTATCTTCAGGCAGGTCTCGACCAGCTTGATACGGACTCTGTTTCCGTCACTCTGCTTTGCAGCGAAGAATACGAAGCTGCCGCACGAAATGTTATGCAGAAATGGCAGGCAGAGCTCGGTGTAAAAATCAGCTTTTTCGTAGAGGTTGCAACTGAAGAAGAAATCAAGGAAACTCTCAACGAGGACGGTGACTGGCAGCTTGTACTTACAGACATTTCCTTCCCGAACCTCACAGCTTTCAGTAGCCTTATACGCTTTACAAGTGAGAATTCTGCCAACTTCATCGGCTACAATGACAAAAACTACGACAATCTGGTAAATGCAGTTAAAACAGCCTCCGGCTTCAACACAGGTATTTCTGCAATCAAAGAAGCGGAGCAGTATCTTCTTGACAGCTGCGTACTTATTCCGCTTTACGACTATCCTACCTATTACGGTCTCGGTAAAAATGTCAGCGATGTTATTTTCAACACTACGGGTGAAATTCTCTATTTCAAGCACACCCTCGTAAAATAATGTTTCAAAATAAAGCCGTGACTTTCAACCGGGGCGCGCGGTGAGCTTTATGACTTTCCGCGAAAGTCATAAAACAGAGAGCCGATGCTCTTCGCATTACCGCACCGGTCTTCAGTACGGTTCATCGCTATACTGCCCTGCAGATTCCGACGGCTCTCTGAGCAACGCCTGCGGCGTTGCCCTCACCGCGCTGTCCGGCACACACCGAATACACAAAAAAACACGGTGCTTCAAGCAAAGGCTTGAAGCACCGTTTATTTATCTGTTTGATTACTGACCCTTAGGTGTGATTCCGAGGAACTTCATCTGTGCAGCATACTCAGCCTGATGCTGGGTGTGAACCTTGTTGATTGTATCAAGGTTAGCCATAGCTATATTCTGATAAGCAGCAAGATTGTTTGTGATGAAGTTGTGAGCACCTTCTGTTGCACTTACAGCATAAATTCTGGCCTGCTCTTTGAGAGTTTCGCATTCCTTTGTTGCCTGAGCGAGCATAGCCTGAACCTGAAGAGCTGCTTCTTCCTTAAGCTTTGCAGCTTCTTCTCTTGCAAGCCTGTAGATGTTGCTCTCCTGAACCATAGCCTGTGCCTGCTCGTTAGCACGTGAAACGATACCTGCAGCATCGTCCTGGGCCTTCTTTATGGTTGTTGAGTAGTATTCCTTTGCTCTGTTTACGGTGTCTGTTTCTTCTCTGTGAGCAGCAGCGAGAATCTCGTCTCTTTCTCTGTTAGCTTCATCGATAATCTGAACCTGTCTTGCAAGAACATCTTTAGCAGCGAGAATCTCTGAAGGAAGCTTGTTCTGAATATGCTGTGCGAGATGTGTGAGGTCTTCACCGTCAACAACTCTTTTCTTCTTTGAGAAGAAATATCTCTTACTGCGGGAGATGATGGACTCCATTTCAACTACAAGCTGATCAAAATCCATTTCGCCCCACTTTGCGTCTGCTTCTTCGGGGTTATAGTTGCCGAATTCCGAAGCATCCTCGTATGTGTCATATTCCTCGTACTCTTCGTATTCCTCGTATCCTTCCTCGGTAGCAACGTCTTCTACTCCGAGATCTGTTTCGAGATCATAATAATTTGACATATCCTTTACCCTTTCTTTATCTTTTCAATAACATCTTCTGCAATTTCTTTTGGAATAAACAGGGAAATATCGCCGCCAAGCTGACAAACCTGCTTGATTACGCTCGAGCTTAAGAACATATGCTCCGAGCTTGCCGCAAGGAAAACAGTTTCAACATCACTGTTAAGCTTTTTGTTGATGAGTGCCTGCTGAAATTCGTCTTCGAAATCCGAAACAGCACGCAAACCCTTAACAATAGCAGTTGCTCCTGTCTGTCCTGCATAATCAGCGAGAAGTCCCATATATGAATCAACGCTGACGTTAGGCAAATCACCGATACACTTTTTAATAAGGCTGACTCTTTCTTCAACAGTAAATGCGTAGGAGCCGACCTTACGGTAATTTGACATTACGACAACTATAATTTTATCGAAAAGCTTTGAGCTTCTGCGAATAATTTCAAGGTGACCGCTTGTAACCGGATCAAAAGAGCCGGGATAAATGGCAATGCGTTCTGACATCAGTCATTACCTTCCTCATAATAACGGTAAACGAAAAGACCTGTTTTACCGTATCTGTATTTTTTCTTAAGCGCAAAGGTACCTGCTTTTTCAGGCATCTCATCGCCGAAGGGAGCCTCACAGATGATAACTCCGCCTTCGTTCATAACGTCCGAAATTTTATCAAGCGCCTTTTCCATAAGTCCCTTTGAATAGGGCGGGTCTATCAGAGCGATGTCATACTTTTCAGCTCTTCTGGAAAGAAAAGCGATCGCATCACTGTTTACTACAACCGCTTTTTTATCAAAGCCTGTCGCTTCAAGATTCTTTCTTATGATGTCTACTGACTTTTTGGAAGCATCAACGATAACCGCACTGTCAGCACCTCTTGAAATAGCCTCTATCGCAAGCTGGCCGCAACCTCCGAAAAGGTCAAGCACCTTTCTGCCCTCGATTTCAAACTGAATAATGCTGAACATAGCTTCTTTGACAATGTCAGTAGTAGGTCTTACATCGGTGCCTTCAAGAGTTAAAAGCTTTCTGCCTCTTGCACTTCCCGTTATAACTCTCATAATGACACCTCCTTAACCTATATCGCAAGACATAATGACTTACAATACATTATCCCATTTTTAAAGAAAAAAAGCAACACTATTTTTATATTTTCTACTTTTTCACTTAAAAATCTGCTCTTGTAAGCTTATTTTTTGCATTGTGTAACTAATTTATCAGTCAAAAATAGCCTTAAAAGGGATTAATTTACTCAAGATTCGCCTTTGTCTGCGGTTGCTTTCTGCCGTGATTGAAAAGCTTTCTGTTATCAAGAGCCCACTGTCTCTGGGTAAATTCACCGTTACCTACACCGGAAACTGCCTCATTGATTTCGTAAATTGTAGCATCAAGTTTATCAAGCTGACTGAGAATTTCCGCTTCGAGGAACATCGGTCTAACTGCTGCGCCAAAATCAGGCTCACCGTGATGAGAAATCACCATGTGCTGAAGAAGCATCGCTTTTTCACAGGAAATTCCAAGCTCGTGTGCCTTTCTTTCAATCTGCATAGCCCCCATTACAAGGTGTCCGAGAAGCTCACCCTTTACGCTGTAGCCCGTAACAAGACCGGCAGAGCTGAGATTGAACTCGTCAATTTTACAAAGGTCGTGAACTATCGCTCCGCACATAAGAAGATCTCTGTCAACACCGGGATAAATACGGCTTACACTCTCGCAAAGGCGGAGAATCGAAAGGGTGTGATATAAAAGACCGCCTCTTATTGCATGATGAAGCTTGAATGCAGCAGGCCAATGTAAAAGAGATTCCTCGCAATCCTTTACAAGTTCATAGGTAAGGCGCTGTAGTTCTTCATCACCAACACCTGCGATTATATTCATTATTTCACCGAGCATCATTTCACCGCTGTATTCTGCCGTAGGAACAAAATCAGCAATATCTATTCCGTCATTCGCCTCAACGTGACGGATTTTATCAACACGAAGTTGGTCGTTGCCGTTAAACTGGGTGACGCTGCCGCGCACCTTTATTACTTCACCGGGTGTATATATGCCGTGAACGAGCTCACTGTAATCCCAGAGCTTTGCGGGAATTTCCGTCTCCCTGTTACAAAGCACCATATCGAGATAAGCTGCCCCCTTCACATTTACCTTTTTATCTACTGTTTTAATCAGCCAGAAGCCGTCATTTGAACCTGCCATAATATAATCTCCTTCTTTATAATTGCCCCTTATTCATCAGAAATCAGAGTAAACAGCTCCCTTAGCCGTTCAATTTCGCCTTTCAGATAAAGATAGCCGAAAAGAGCTTCAAGACCTGTCGCCCTGTGATAGTCTCCCTCGCTTGCATTTTTTGCTCTGTGGTTGGTATGAGCATTTCTTCCCCTTTTGAAAACCGTAAGCTCCTTTTCTGTAAGGACATCGATAATTTTATCGACAGCCTTTGCCTGAGCAGAAGCCTTTACCAGCCTCGTTGCACTTGAATGAAGAGCATTTACAGGTCTGTTTGCCTGACAGATTAGCTGCTCTCGCACAAACATATCAAACACCGTATCCCCTATAAAAGCAAGCGTCAACGGGCTTAAGTTTTCCGTATCACATTCTTTGTTGTAAAGACGTTCCATTTTTACTCCATAAATTCAAATTCGTAATCGTAAATGCTTACAATATCACCCTCGTTGATACCCTTTTCCCTGAGGGCATCAATAATTCCGCTTGAAATAAGCACTCTTTGGAAATACTGCAGAGACTCATAGTCGTCAAGGTCTGTGCGGCATATAATTTTGATAAGCCACGGTGCCTCAACAATGTAAACATCGTCCTCAACGGTAATAGTAAAGCCTGTATTCTGCTTTTTGACAAGCATATCAAGAGGTATCTCTTCACTTTCGTATCTGACTACCGGCGGAAGTGTTGCAAGCTTTGCTGCAACGGCATCGATTACTTCCTTTGTGCCCTCAACAATCGGTGCACACATTTCAAAATATTCGTAGCCCTTACCCTCGATGTACTTCCTGAATTCCTCTCTCTGCTCATCGGTTGCAAGGTCGATTTTGTTACCCGCTACAATCTGCGGTCTTTCAGCAAGCTCCGGATTGAATCGCTCAAGCTCAAGATTGATTTTTTCAAAATCCTCAATGGGGTCTCTGCCCTCACTGCCTGCAACGTCGACAATATGAAGCAACATTCTGCAGCGGTCAACGTGTCTTAAAAAGGCGTGGCCGAGCCCTACACCTTCACTTGCACCCTCGATAAGTCCGGGAATATCAGCAATTACAAAGGAGCTGCCCTCGCCCATAGAAACAACACCGAGTACAGGTGTGATAGTTGTAAAATGATAGTCGGCGATAATCGGCTTTGCCTGACTTACAACTGAAATAAAGCTTGATTTACCGACATTAGGAAAGCCTAAAAGTCCCACATCAGCCAGAAGCTTAAGCTCAAGCGTTACCTCCCACTCCTCACCGGGAGCACCGCTTTTTGCAAAACGGGGAGTCTGTCTTGTAGGTGTAGAAAAATGACTGTTACCCCAGCCGCCTTTACCGCCCTTTGCGGCAACAAAAGGCTCATCGTCCGACATATCGGACATTATTGTACCGCTTTCGGTTTCACGGATAACAGTACCTCTCGGCACCCTGATAATAAGGTCCTCGGCCTTTTTTCCGCTTCGTCTGCCGCCCTGTCCGTCTGCGCCGTTTTGCGCTTTGTACTTTCTCTTGTACTTGAAGTCAGCGAGGGTTGAAAGGTTATCGTCAACAACGAAGACTATGTCTCCGCCCTTTCCGCCATCACCCCCGTCGGGACCGCCTGCGTTTATATATTTTTCACGGTGGAAGGCAACTGCACCGTTGCCTCCGTCACCTGCTTTTATTTTTATGGTAGCCTTATCTATAAACATATGTCTACCTCCCTTGATTGGTTAATTTATTTTACCTTCACGCTCACAGGAGTATAGGAACTGAAAATCCAGCCTCCGCTTGTCTTGGTCGCGCTTCTTACTGCGAAGGTATAGGTGTCACCGCTTTTAAGGTTTCTGAAGTTAAGAGTACCTGCAGTGGCATAGTTTTTGTAAAGAGTATAGCTTCCGTTACCCTTCTTGTAGAAAATCTGATAAGCGTCTGCGCCCTTTACGGTACTGAACTTAAGAGTGATTGTACCCTTTGCTGCAGATGCTGCAACAGTAGTCGTAGCCGGTGGAATGGTTGCTGCGGTATAATAAGCAATTTCGCCCCATACTGCTCCGTTTGCTGTAAGAATGTAAGGTCTTATAGCAAATGTGAACTTTGAACCGGGATTGAGATTCTTAAAGGTTGCAACGGTATTTCCTGTTTCACCGAGAATCTTCCAGCCGTTTGCAGTTTTAAGGTAAACTCTGTAGCCAGCTGCGCCTGCACTCTTTGCCCACTGAAGCTGTATGGCGGTTGCATTCTGCTTTGAAATCACCTTTGCAGGTGCCTTTGCCATAGTTGCAGTTTCAAGGGTGGTATATTCCTTTGCCTTTATTACCTTGCCGCTTTCAATAACGTAAGCTCTTACTGCGAAGGTGTACCTTCTTCCCGAAGGAAGATTTTTGAAGCTTTCGGTTGTGGCCGTAGTTGTAGTGATGTTCTTCCAACCGTCAGCGGTTTTATAGAACAGCTCATAACCTGTTGCGCCTTTTACAGCAGGCCAGGTAATTTTAATTGCACTTGTAGACTGTGTTGCTATAATTTTTGAAGGCTTACCGAGAATAAGCTTATCGAGAGTCTTCTGCTCGGTAAGAATCTCTCCGCAGGTTGAACACTTCACACCGTCACTCAGACCTGTTTTGAGATATGTGGGCTGAACACCTGCAACAGTAACCATAATATGCTTGTGAATAACGGGATCGAGCACCTTATAGGAAACTACTCTTCCGAGGCTGTCAGCGGTAATATTCATCTTTTTTCCGTTACCGAACACATATTCTGCATTGAAGTACCCGTTTTCAAAGGTATATGAAACAGGGTGTGTCGCATTCTTTTCATTGTAATAGGAAAACGGCTCTTCGACTCTTTTGATTTTTACCGTGTTAGTTGCGGAAGAATAATTCTTTGAACAGGAAATATCGATACCGTCGAGAGAGAAGAAATCCTTTACACTCTTTTGTATCTCGGTAGCTGTATAAATATAATAATCCTCATATATTTCTTTAGCCTTGCCTGCCTCGCTTCCCGCTGCTGCAAAAGCAAGAAGAGCATCAATATTATCCGTCGCAACAAGACCCTTATAAGCATCTACTCCGTCATAGTTGTTGTGTATAAGCTCTGCTCTTTTCGTAAGGGTGGTCAGTGCCCAGTTGATACCACCGCAGAAATTCGTCTTGTACTCGCCGGTAAACTCGTCAAGCCAGAAGACAAGGGCATACTCTTCATCAACCTTATCTATCTCAACATCAAACACACCTAAATCAGTAAAGATAAGGCCGAAAATGCACCAATGATTTTCGAGCGCAGCAGGATTTTCACCTGAAAAATCATAAATAGGGCTTTGTTGTGTGCTTGAATCGGAAAAAGTGAAATTCAGTACAGGGAATCCGTTACTGTCAACCGAAAGAGCAATATCGGTTATTGTCTTATCCTTAACCGTATAATTCACGTGAAAATAACTGTCAAAAATATCAAATGTTGTAACGGTGTTGTATTCGACTGCACTTTCAGAACACCAGATTTCTGCAGTCTTGCCTATTTTTTCAAGATTGCAGTATACGTAATACTCATCGTTGAAGCTCTGATTAAGCTCTACTTCTTCTGTGCTGCCGTCGGTATAATAAACCTTTATAACAGCACCTGAAATATCGATATATTCACCGGCGTAGTATTCTGTCTTTGTCGGAGCCTTAATAAGCTCAATCTTCTCTATAGGATAAGGCTTTACAGTTACGGTAAACTTCGTTGACGCGCCAAGGTAAGATGCTGTCGCGGTGTGATTACCGTAAGTCCACTTTTTCCACTCATCATAGCTTACAGCGTAGCCTGTTGCTTCTTCTATTTCCTCGGGGCTTCCCGTAAGTGCAGTACCGTCCTTATAGAACACCGTAACCTTTTCAGGCTTAGCTATATATTCGAAAGCTCCATCATCGAATATATCTCCTGCCATACCGTCTATACCTTCATAAACGGTAATATTTTCAACTGCGATTTTCTTTACAGGAGATTGCTTGACCGTCACACTGTAATCCGCCGTAGCGCCCATAAAGTTGGCGGTACACTTATACTTACCGATCCCCCAGGGAGACTCAACCTGTCCGTCATCAACGGTTACATAATAGTCTGTAAGCTCGTATATACCTTCGGCTGAACCGCTTATTACTCTGCCGTCCTTATAATATACTGTCATTTTTTGGGGGTCGGTGTAATAATTGAACTGACTGTTTCCTGTGAAAAGGTCATCATAAATGCCGTCACCCATATAGGTAAGCTCGAAATCCTCTACCGTGATTTTTTCAACAGGAGATTCCACTATTTCTACCTCATACTGACCCTCGTAACCCATAAAGGTAAATCTGACGGTATGAGTACCTAATGTCCACGGATTAGCAGCCGACTGGTCATCCTCAATTTCAATAAATTCATCATCGTCCAATTCGAATCCAAAAGGATCTACAGCCTCAACCGTACCGTCGGTATAAGTAACGATAGCATCGTCATAGGGTGTGGTATTATACCAGAAATATCCCTCATCCTCGAGATAATAACCGTCACAATTTTCAATAAGAGTGATTTTTTCAAATTCAATTTTCTCTATTTCTCTGTCCTGATAAGCCGTTGCAGTAAAGCTCATAAGCATTATCAGAAGAAATGCCATTAAAGCAATACAAAATCTTTTGCCTTTAAACATTGATATTCCTCCTCTGTTATCTGTTTAAAAAAAGCTGCTGCATAAGGCAACAGCTTTTCCTTTTTTTGTGATGTTATTTTATTGTAACTGTTACAGGTTTATAGTCACTCTTTGCAACAACCTTTGAATTTTCAACCCTTACACCGCGTACTGTAAGGGAAATGTTAAGACCCTTTGTAAGGCCGGGAATAGTTGCTGTCATAACCTTGGAGTAGGTACCGAGAAGTGCCCAATCGCTGTTGTTGACCTTATAGAAAACCTGATAGTGTGAAGCACCGATGCTGGGTGTCCATGTGAACTTTACTGCGTTTGTACCGGATTGCTTTGCAGTAACAGTGGGAACGCCGAGATTTGTTCTTACGGTCACAGCTCTGTAGTTACCTGCTACAATCTTGTTTGCTGTTTTTATAAGTGTACGTACTGCAAATGTGTAGTTTGTGTAGGGCTTGAGGTTTTTGAGAGTTGCACTTGTACCTGTAGTGTTTGCAAGATGCTGCCAGCCCTTTGATGTCTTGTTATAGATAGCGTAACCGTCTGCACCTGCTACCTTTGCCCAGGCAATCTTTATAGCCACATCGTTCTTTGCACTTGCGATCTTACTTGTTGCAACAGGCCATGTTGCAGTTTCATAGGCTGTGTAGTTGGTTGATGCAACCACTCCACCTGCAGTCTTTACAAGTGATTTTACGGCGAAGGTGTATCTTACACCTGCCTTAAGATTGACAAATGAAATTGTATTAGCTGTTAAATTCTTATAGTGCTTCCAGCCCTTTGCATTCTTATAATAAACTGCATAACCGTCTGCACCTGCTACTTGTTCCCACTTGAGAGTGATTGATGCATTAGTTTCTGTGGAACTTATCTGCTTGGGTGCATAGACATTTATCTGATTGACAGCGGTCTGCTTACCCTTTACTGCAGTTTCACAGCCTGCAGGAATTTTAGCGGCCTGGAAAAGAATCTTTGCTACAGAATCGGAAAAAGCGTTGTCTCCCATCTTTACAACAGTAGAAGGAACGAAAATTTCGTTGATGTTACCCTTGGTTCCGGAGAAAGCATAATCGGAAACTGTTGTAACTGTTGAAAGAATAACAAAACGGTCTGACATCTTACCTGCAGGATACTTTACGAGAGTTTTTCCGTCTTTCGAATAAACAACACCGTTTACGCTCTTAAGAGCTGCATTTTTGGCATCGATATTGATTTTCTGAAGCATTGAACACTGCTCGAATCTACCCACAGTCTTTACCGTTGCAGGAAGATTTACGGTTTCGAGGCTCTGACAGAACTCAACGTCAAAGTGCAGAAGCTTACCGCTTTCTACAGTAATCGTCTTAAGGTTAATACAACCCATAAAGCTGTCTGCAGGAAGATTTGTAACTGTTCCGGGAATTACGATTTCCGTGATTTCGGCATTGTTTCTTACAACGCCTGAAGCAAGAGATGTTACAGTCTTATTGTCAAGCTTATCCGGAACCTTACATACTGCAGCTGTACCCTTGTATTCTATAATTTCAATAGTTGTTTCTGTAAGAAGCTTATAGGTCCAGTCGCCGCTTACTACAGGAGCGTCCGGATCAACGGGCTCTGTAGGATCTGTAGTTTCTGTTGAATTTGTGGGGTCTGTTTCAGAACTCGTTTCCTCTACCGCAAAAGCAGAAAAGGAGAAGAGTGAAAGTGCCATAACAAGTGCAACAATCAAAGAAAGAGCTTTAAAATTTTTCATATCATTACCTCACGGCTGAAGTTTCCTTACGTAAAAGCCGTTTTCCTTTCCCGGCAGACATCTGCCTATTATTATACAAATAAATTATATAACAAATGATGCCCTTTTGACAAGTACCTGACACACTAATTTACATAAAAAATTTTTAAAGTTTTGTTGCACAATGTATAAAAGGAGAGCAACGGATTGCTCTCCCTTTTGTATTTGATTTGTTTTATCTGACTGTCACTGAAACCGGCGTATAACCCGAATAAATATTCTTTCCGCCTACAGTTCTGCAGCCTCTTACCGCGAAGGTATACACTGTACCTGACTTAAGGTTACTGAAATTCAGATTCTTAGCTGAAGTGTATGTATTATAAAGCTTGTAGCTGCCGTTTCCTGATTTGTAGTAAAGCAGATACTTCTGTGCACCGCTTACATTATTCCAGGAAACTGTGACCTTTCCTTTTTGTGAGGAAACAGCCTTAAGTGTCGGTGCGGCTGTTGCCGTAGAAGCTGTTACTGTTATGTAGTCGCTCCATACTGCGCCACTGCCGGTACTTATACCGGGACGGATTGCAAAGGTATAAGTCGTACCCGCCTTAAGATTTGTGATTGTTGCTGAAAGCTTCTTTGTAGTGCCGAGGTTTTTCCAGCCCGCAGAGGTTTTCTGATAGACTCTGTAGCCCTCTGCACCCTTGCACTCATTCCATGTAAGCTTAATTGCGCTGTTGTTCTGATTGTAGCTGACGTTCTTGGGAGCAGGAGCCTTTGTTGCCGTTTCAAAAGTTATATAATCGTCTGCCCACTCTATATTGCCGCCTACATTCGTACCGGCTCTGACCGCAAATTCGTACTTTGTGCCTGCTTCAAGATTTTTTATCACAGCCTTGGGATTTGTTACCGTGCCGAGTGCTCTCCAGCCGTACTGGTCCTTTTTATATACCTTATAGTGAGTTGCATTCGCTACATTATTCCATGTAAAGGCTATCGCATCTGTAGTACTTGCAAAAGCACTCAACTGCACCTTTTCAAGCAGAGGAGCCCATACAGCGTAAAGCGTTGCGCTTTCTTTGTTAAGAGCAATCAGCGTATTTGTCATAACCTCATTCTTCTGATACTCGCCGGGGCCGTCAGGAGTGAGACTCCAACCCACAAATCTGTAGCCCGTCTTCTCATAAACAGGAACAGGATAGTTTACCGAACTTGTACTTCTTATAACGATCGGATTCATTTCACCCGAAGTAGCACCGTTGCCGTCAAAACAAACCAGCATCGAACCGAGTCTTCCTCCACCCGTAACCGTTACGGTAATCTGCTTTTTCCCGTGAGTAACTTTAATTTTAGGAACAGTCTCCCACCAATCGGTTTTCTTTAAGCCTGTGATTGTATTTTCCGAGGTCTTTTTGTAGACATCGTTGTCAGTAATGCTGACAGTGACCTCTTCCTCCTTCGGGAAGGTTCTTAACCATAAGGTGTGCTCTCTGCCTGTAAAGGCGGTGACATACTTTTCTCCGAGAAGAACGGCAGCTTCGTCTTTTTCGACGCCCACAGCTGTCACGCTGTCAAGGTTTACCGTGCTCCAGGAGGTGTTATCCTTAATGTAGTAGATTTTCATCTTTCCGTCGAGATTTTCGGAAAAAGCGTATCTGCCCGTATGCTCCGGAACCTCGCCCTCGAAGGCAATAATTGACGTACTTGCATACATAAAGGCATAATTTCCGATTTCCTCAACACTCTCGGGGAAAACCACATCGCCAAGTGAAGCACAGCCCCCGAACGCCATCGAGTCTACGGTTTTGAGGTTTTTGCCGAAGTGTATGCTTGAAATATAATTATCGTTAAGGAATGCTGCCGCACCGATAAATTCAACCGTATCAGGCAAAACAACAGAAGTAACCTTACAGCCTTCGGGAATAATATCCATACCTATGTATTTTACGGGCTTTGAGTTGATTTCTGACGGAATAACAAGAGGACCGCCGACACCTTCATATCTCGTTATCTTGATTGAATCGCCAAGATCGATATATGAATAGAAATCCTTTATACTTTCTTTGTATTCTGCCCGAGGTATAGGATAGTCGCCCTCTGCCTTCCAGCTGTTTTCCATATCCCAGCTGTATGTATCATTCCACTCAGATGAAGTATAGAAGCTCTTATCCTTGAGACTGTCTGCAGAAACTACCGTGCAGGCAGTTGTATCCTCGCAGTAATCCTTTTTAACTGCCGCCTCTGATACACAATAGCAGCTGTCAATAACAGGGGTAAAGCGGTTCTTTATGTTGTAGCCGTAATTCTTTATACCTGCAATATCCGAAGCCGAAACGCAGTTTATAATCTTCGAATTATCCACAGCGACATCTGTACCGACAGCACCGTTAAGAGCTCTGAAGGAGCCTGCGATACCACCTGATACTTCTCCGCTTACCTCGGCAAGTGAAATACAGTTAATTACTGTTCCGTTTTCGATTTCACCTACGATACCGCCTGCAGTAACACCTTTTACGACAGCATCACTTCTACAGTCAGCAACAGAGATTCCGTATGCCGACTCGGCGACACCTATACTCATTTTACCCACAATACCGCCTACAGTTTTACCGTTGACCGTACCGCTGACATAACAGTTTCTGACAGAGCCAGACGAAACAGCACAGATAGCGCCCACATAGGAAGACGAGGGGCAGTCGATGTTTACATTCGTAAGCTTAAGGTTTTTGATTTCGCCCTTATTCTCTGCAAAAAGACCTGCATAATCCGTGAATACTCCGGAGTTGTAGTCCTTTATTGTAAGATTTGAAATAGTGTGACCGTTACCGTCGAAATAAATGTTACTGTAAGTGATCGGAGTCCAGCTTTTACCTGCAAGGTCAATATCGGCAACAAGCTTTATGTATATGGGATCACTGTTTACAGGCATAAACTTTGAATAATAGTTGAGCTGTGCTGCGGTTTCTATAAGTTTCGGGTTATTATAGCTGCCTGTACCTTTGCTTGCGGAGCTGACAGCCTGCCAGAATTCACCGTCAATAATGTTTACCGTGTACTCACAGCTTTTTCCGTTTGAGGTTGTAAAACGGAGCACCGGATTTACATCTTTCATTCTTTCAGGATATGCCGAAAACTTATATCCGTCGAAATAAGGCTCTCTTAAATCTGTGAGATACTCGACCGTAACACTCTTATCTGTAACATCTGCAGGCTCAAATACGAATTCGGGCACAGCAGGCTGCAGGCCGTGACTGTAGTCGAATCTGTAGTAGTTGATTTCCCCTGCCTTGATGCTGATTGATTCTGCCTCTACTTTGTCACCAAGAAGGACACCGAAGTCAAGAACGCCTGCTCCGTAGTTATTATCCAAGCCTTTTTCACCAAGGTCAACAACCGCTTTCTTAAGCTCGGCATCTACATCTGAAACTATCTCATCGTCAAGATAAAGCTTCACCATCGCCGCAGCGGCAGAAGCAAATGCCGATGCCATAGAGGTTCCCGAGTTGACTGCGTAGCTGCCCATACTGACAGGCACCGTACTCCAAATGTTTTCACCGGGAGCAACAAGGTCAATTCCTTTACCGTTTGCTCCGTAGTTCGAAAATGCCGAACGGACATCTGCATCGTTTACAGAGCCTACTGTTATACACCAATCATCATATTTTGCGGGACATACCTGGTCCACTCTCTGATTTTCGTTACCTGCAGCCGCGACACAGACCACGTCCGCCTTGTAAGCGTTTTTAAGCGCTGTCTCGAGCACGCAGAAATTGCTGTTACAGGAACCGCCGAAGCTTAAATTTATTACTTCTGCGCCGTTTTCAACTGCATAATTGATTCCGAGCTTTGTCAGAAGCTCCGTTGTGAGTCCTTCCTCATAAAAGCATCTGACGGACATAATCTTAACATTGTCGGGAGTATTATCGGCAATAATACCCGCTATGTGTGTGCCGTGACCCTCTACATCAGAGCTGCCCATTCCGTCTTCTACAACGCTTGTGCTCTTGTCGGAAATTCTATCCTTGAGGAAAGGATGAGTCGCATCAACACCGGAGTCAATAATCGCTACGGTTATCTCCTGGGTAAGGTTGTTTTCTTTAAGATAAGCTGCATATCTGTCACTTTCTATTCTTTCAGCAGCCTTACGGTTTCTGCTCTCCTGTGCCATGGGAGAGGTTGCTTTGCTGAGCTTTAAAATGCTGTCAATACCCACATTTTCTTCTGTGTAGATTTCCGTCAGGCGCTCAAAAGCCGCCCTTGCATCGCTTATACTTTCATACTGCAAGACAAAGAGACCCTCACCGTCACCTATAGCGGCAACCGCACCGAAGGTATCCTCAAGCATTTCAGCCCTTACAACAAGGCGCTTCGTGGCAAAGGGATTTGAAACAGCTACTGTGTTTTCGCTGATATTTACCTCCAGACCGAGCTCCTGTGCCTCATCAACGCTGAAAAACTTATCCTTCTGGGAAACACTGATTTCGATGTCTCCGAGTCTTCCGCCCAGTGCAGAATAAAGGCGTATGCCTGCCTTTCCGCTTTCGATTTCAGCAGCGGTGCCGTTAACAACATCACTGCCCTCCCCGGCAATATCAACCTCTACTCCGGCATTATACAAATCGCCTTTGTTGTCGTCGATAACCGTACTTACAAGACTCATAAATTCACTGAAATCTTCAGCAATTACAACCTCGCCGCTTTGTTCAACGGCGCATACATTGAAAATCATAAGTACAAGTGCAACAATAAGTGTCAGGTTGAAAACTAAAACTTTTTTCATAGTATTTTCCTCCTTATAGTTGATCTGACCTGAATGATACCCCGTGTAAATCATATCATTTCCGTCACAGTTTTCAACGTATAAACTGTAACAACATTATAACAAAAAATCTGATTCGTGCACTTTTTTTGTCTTTTTGGTATGTTTTTTTGATTAAACGGATAAAAAGAGGCCCGAAAAAGCCTGTTAAGCTTCATCGGGCAATACTTTAATTATTCACTTAAACCGTTCTTTTGTGCCCAGAGCTCGAGAGACTCAACTCCGTAGGAAACCTTTTTAAGTGTATCAAGAATTCTTATGAAATCTCTTTGCTGATCCTCCGAAACTTCACCGTCCTCAAGAATTTCAAAAAGGCGGTCATTTGCCTTTTCCATAAAATGAAGCGATGAAAGCAGCCGGACAGAGATCTTTTCGAGATCGTCATAAATAAGCGGCTGTTCGTCGCAACCGAGAGGGCACTCCTTCGTGCAGTAATAATTACGCAGCTCCGGTGCATCATAAACACGTGCCATTGAAGCAATATCGTCCGGATTGGGGCACTTCTGTCCGTTTTCGATTTTAAGAAGGCGCAGACGGTCAATACAAAGCACGTCCTGTGCCGTTTCAAGGCTGTTAAGAAGCGGATTTGTCTGCGCGGCCTTCTTCCGGGCAGCTCTGTAGATGTTGTCTTCTTTCATTGGTGTACCCCTCTTTTCTGTTAATGCTACTATTGTAACAGAGATTACAAAAAATGGCAAGTATTAAAAACGGTTGAGTTATTCAAGTGCTGCTTGAGTTCTTTTCAAGGAAGAGTTTATTGTCTTTTCATTTACAATGAGGTATTATATACACAGACCGGTCAACAAATCTAATCAGAGGTGATAAGAACAATGACTATTTATTTAAGTGAAAACATAAAAAGGTTAAGACGTGAAAACAATCTTACTCAAGAAACACTTGCAGAATTTTTGGGTGTAACCTTTCAAAGTGTCAGCAATTGGGAGCGTGGTGAAAGTTATCCTGATATAACCATACTTCCCGAAATCGCAAGCTTTTTTAAAGTCAGCATTGAGGAATTACTTGGTGTTAATAAAGCTGTAGATGAAGAAGATATAAAAAGACTTTTAGAAGAACATGATAACTTTACAGATAATAAACTTATAAAAGAATCAATATATCATTTAAAAGATAAATATCCCAATGATTTTCGTGTGCAGTTAAGGTATATGGGGTATTTAATATGTTTTGATGATGCTACCCAAAACACCAAAAAGATAGAATCATTGTATCAGAATATTCAAAACAACTGCACCAAAGATTCCATTCGCATTTGCGCAAAAAGATTTTATATACATTATCTTGAGCTTTTGGCAAGGGATGAAAACAGTCATATTACCTTTGCGGATTGTGAAAAAATTATAAAAGAAATGCCAAGGATGAGAGATGGCAGAGAGATGTATTTTAACTGCTATCCTGAAAGTCATCCCAAAAGAGATGAGATAATACAGGAAGCTATCGAAGAAGAAATATGTTTACTTGACAACACCATGTTTCGTTATTTAAGTGATGACAGATATTCTTCAGAATTCAGAATTGCACTCGCAGAAAAAGCAATGGAGTTTTTCAACTTTGTTTATGATGACGGCAACTATGGCAGAATATGGCGGGTTATGTTATACAACCACGGATATTTGGGTTTGCGTTATTATGAGCTGAACGATACCAAAAACGCACTTGAAAACTTCCGAAAAATGAGCGAAATTGCCGCTAATTTTGACAGCATGGACAGAATATCTGTTATGCACTCGGAAATGTTTGAGGGTAAGGAATTTGACAAACACATCCTTGGCAGTACTTACATTGCAAAAATGCAGGTTAGAGAGCTTTTGACGGAAAAATATCCCTTATCCGATGAGTTTAAATCAACACCTGAATTTGAGGAAATTCTTTCTATGCTTGAATAAACTTTGCTTTTATACGAATGAAGTCACCCCCGTAAGGAGTGACTTCATTATCCTTTATGCTCTTGTAAATACATAATAATTTGTATCAAACCCACCGTAGCGATAGTCGCCGCTTTTCCATTCGATAATCATGTAATCTACACCGTTAACAGTTCTGATTTCATATTCGCAAGCTGACCAATTCCATTTACGAAGAAGATAATTCTTTGTCCACACTACAGTATCTTCACCTTCAAAAACAGCATCAGCATATATGCACCTGCAATTACCTTTTGGGAAGAATTCAAGTTCCTTGAAATACAAGTCGTCAATAGACTCTCCTTCCTGCGAGAAATCAGCCTTATTGCACAAAAATGAATGAGCCTTCCATTTGCCGATGATATGTTCGTCATTTATAAAAGGCTTGTTAATATCATCCTTCCTTGCAATGCTCTTAGCTGAATATTTATTGCTGTTAACTTTCTTCAATAACAGATAAACAGGCTTACCGCCTCTGCAGACTTCTGTTTCTCTCAGTGTTATGAGCATATATGTTCCGTCAGATCTTTCTTCACATTCGTATTCATTGTATGTATTACCAGACAGATATGAATTGCTGATAAAATATCCTTTAGTCCAACTGTAACCCCAATATTCCTCACCGTCGGGGAGAAAATACAGATATTTTACATCACCACCGTAAAAACCTGTGTTATCGCAGAAAATGTTTTGCTGATAATCTTCTTTTACTGCAAAAACACCTTTAACCTCCCACTTACCGATAACATTTTCATCGTTAATAAACGGTATCTCTTTTTTAGGTTGTATAATTTCATCACACAATTTTACAACTTTACAGATTATTTCATCATCTTTAATTTCATATTGAGATATTCTTTGATAATCTGCTGCTTTGATTTCAGCTTCAGCAACAGTACATAAATCAACGGCATTGTCATCAGCACAGCGCTTGATAATAGCCATATCGTCACTAAAAGCAATATCTAACTTTGTCATCATAAGCTTTGCCTCCTTAAGATTTTTGAGTGCATCAAGAAATTCTTTTTCCTTTTGAGAGAAAATCTCGTCTATTTCTTTACTTGATTTTCTCTCGGAGATAATTTCTCTGATTTCCTGCAAGGAGAAACCTGCTTTTTTCAAAGCATTGATTCTATAAAAAGTCAGAATTTGCTCAGAGCTATAATATCTGTAACCTGAAAACTTATCTGTATATTGAGGTTCCAGAAGCTTTTCCCGGTCATAATGTCGCAGAACAGAAATCTTTGTCCCGCACATTTTTGCAAACTCGCCGATTTTCATAAAACTGTTCTCCTTTTCTTGATCTAAGGTACCTTATGTACATAGTATAAACCTGAAGTTAAGGTGAGAGTCAAGACCAAAAACAAATATTTTTGCATAAAAAAAAGACTGCCTTTTCAGACAGTCTCGTTTGTACCTTCAAAACTAAACAAAGGAAGCAGAAGTAAAGAGGATATTGTAGTTTGTTTGAACCAAGGATTTGGTCAAGCCCTCGACCTATTAGTATTGCCTAGCTGAATGCATCACTGCACTTACACATGCAACCTATCAACCTCATAGTCCTTGAGGGGTCTTACTAGCTTATGCTATGGGATATCTTATCTTGGAGATGGCTTCACGCTTAGATGCTTTCAGCGTTTATCCAATCCGCACTTAGTTGCCCAGCTGTACCATTGGCATGATAACTGGTGCGCCAGCGGTGCGTCCATCCCGGTCCTCTCGTAC
>JAZSGW010000006.1:0-11984 GCA_045532935.1 Acutalibacteraceae bacterium | reverse complement strand
TTCGGTGTAGGAATCGCCGCAACCTGAACAAGTAAAGGTCTTTACGCCTGTTACAAGGTGTGTTGCAGGTGTTGTGATTTCTGATGTGTAGGAGTGCTTACCTGTAGCAGGGATAACTGTGTCAAGATTCTGTGTTGCATCACAGCGGCTGCACTTTTCGTGCTTTTCACCGTCGGCGCCGCAGGTTGCATCCTTGTCGATAATCCAGGCGAAGTCGTGACCGAGAGCGGTTACCTCATCCTGATTAACCGTAGTGCCACAAGCTGAACAGGTGTAAGCAGTATATCCCGCCTCGTCACAGGTAGGAGCGACCGTAGCGCCCTTTACAAGTGAATGTTCACCCGTTGCAGGAGTAGTGGTATATTCAAAGCTGCCACAAGCACAGGTCTTGAGCGATGTGCCTTCATCTTTACAGTTGGGAGCCTTCTTCATATCGGTCATTTCAGTTGCGAAGCTGTGATCGGTATGAAGAACTGTGCAGGTAAAGCCGTTTGTGTCTGCCCATGTTTTTATAGCAGCAGTTTCGCTATCGGTATAGAAATCGGGAACAAAATAATATGCTGATGAATAATTATTAGTTGTGAAGGGAGGATCCTGAAGGGTGTCCACCGTTGAAGGAACATAGATATTGCTTATTCTGGTTCTGTAGAAAGCCTGATTGTATATGCTTGTAAGTCCCTCGGGAAGATTCACATAAAGGAGGCTTTGTGCCTGATTGAAGGTCTTATCCTTGATAACTGTAACAGCACAATCCGACATATCAAGATACTTAAGACTTCTCAGGAAGCTGAAAACGTAACTGTCTATTTCATCTACAGTTTCGGGAATCTTATAATACTTATCTGCTTTAGAAGCAGGATATGCGTGAAGGGTTGTCATATCCTTACTGTAAACTACACCGTCAACGCTGCAGTATACATTGTTTTCAGACGAAACTGTGTACTTATCGAGATAAGCATAATTCATAAAATATGCACTTGTGAGAGTTGAAGGCAGAACAATTTCTTCAAGAACTGAATTATTCCACACGAGATAAGGAATATGTGTTACACCTTCCTCAACGGTGATTTTTGTAATGCCTGAACAGTTGTAGAACAGATAAGAGCCTACTGATGTTACCGTGCCGGGAATAACAACTTCGGTAAGAGAGGTACAGCCATTATAGGCATAGCCGCTGAGAGTCTTAATTGCATCATTATAGTTTATTTCTTTAAGAGAAACCGCATCGTTAAATGCGTAGGTACCGATTTTAGTAAGAGACTCGGGACAGTCAAACGTCTTGATTGCCTTGGCACCGCTGAAGCAGTAATCACCGATTTCGGTAATTGTATCAGGCAGATTGACCTCGCTGAGTGCAGGAAGATCACTGAACATATAGTCGCCAAGGTATGTAATTCCGTCTGATACGATAAGAGTTGTAATTTCATTAAGGTAAGCTGCCCAAGGCGTAGCTGAAGAGCTTGTGAAGTCAGGCATTTTAAGATAAAAGTTGCCCTTCGGGAAAATACAAAGGTTACCGTCGATATACTGCCACCAAAGGTATTTTATGGGCAATCCGGTCTTTTTATACTCGCCACCGACCGCACCCTCATAAAGAGTATAATCAGATTTGTTACTTGCACCGCAGGTTGTGCATTCAGTAAAGGTGTAACCGATGCTCTTTACTGTTGCAGGAACAATGGTAACCACATTATTGTGGTTTGTTTCGGCGTCCTTAACCTTATCGCCACAGTAGATACATTTGTACTCGGTTGTACAAGGATTAGCCTCGGAAACAGTGCCGTTTGTCGGATAACAGTGCATTGTTACAATGCTGTCCTGGGTTACATTTGTGCCGTCGAAGTCTTCTCCGTTGTATGTAAACACATATGTATGTCCTTCCTTTTCGGGAAGCGCTACTACACCGTTTGCCGATATTGCGGTTTCACTATAAATATCGCCGTCTCTGAAGGTTACCTTATAGGTGCCGCTGTCATTCTGGAGCTTTGCAACAGCCCTGATACAGGTGTTATTATAGAAACACTCTGTGCCGTTATAGGTAAATCCCTCGGTTGTGTCCACCCATGTACCGCTGCTTCCTTGCTTAAAGAAGCTCTCTCCGGCATTTGAGGTATAATTGCCGTATTCCTCGTCGAGCTCTGTATCAGCTCCTTCAAATACCGCACGCTCCATTTCAAGAACAACCGAGAAGCGCTCGCCCTTGCCGATTTTTACATCGCCCATAATATCGATGTATTTTTTATTATATGTATATCCTTCATCGGTGTAAATAAGGGTACCGTCTGTGGTGGGATCTGTGCAACTTTCAGGCAGACCCTTGTAAATTTTGAGAGTGTAGTTGACAGACTGAGTTGTACCATAGCTTACCTTTGTAAGATAAATGTCGTTTTTTGCAGTAAACACATTTGCCGTACCTAACACACCGCTGCTTGTAAATAAGGACTGATTGTAGCCAAAGCCGTCATACATATAAACGTCCTCATAGTCACTTGCATCGTCAACAGTAAATACAGCCATATATCCGCTGATGCTCTTATCCTCGTAGGAAATCCAGAAGTATCCGTCATCACCCCAACCTGTGCCCCAACTGTTTTTGAGAAGCCATGCGCCGTCATTTTCCGGCTTTACGCTGCCGAAATTATCACGGCTGAAATTATCGTCCCAACCGACAAGTGTAACTGCATGGTTAGTGGTAACATCGTTAGGATTGTAATATGCGCAGGGCTTGCTTACCGAATACTGGTTAGCATAGTAGGTTCCGTCCGAGCAATATGACAGATAAACAGCGCCGTAATCCATAACAGCCTGCTTGACATAGTTGATTTTCGGGCTGCTCTTATCAAATTTCCACATATTGTCTTCAATATACTTATCGTAATAATAAACACTGTTTATGCTGTCAACAACAACATCGTGAACATATTTATTGTCATACGTAAAGGTATTTTTCATCTCCGTCATCATATCTGATGGACTGGTTGAGGTAAGGGGAAATCTTGATTCGAGTGCAGCACCGGCAAAGTTAAGCGTTGCATTCTGTACATCGATATAGTTACCGCCCTCATCAAGAACATCATCTTCGACCTTGATTTTATAACCGTCGTTGAGGGAATCTGCGTTGTCTTCGAAGTAGCCGTTCTTACTGTACCATACAGTATGGTACTCGGAAAGGTCAATGGTTTCACCGTAGCCCTGCTTGACATAAGCTGTTTCGATACAGGCAATAGAGGTATGGGCCCAGCAGGTACCGCCGATCTGATTTTCTACAGGAGTGATATAACCGTAGCTTCTCGAGTCGTAGGAAGCAGGAAGCTCATCATCACCCATAACATCAGGCACACCTGTCTCTTCATTTACGGGGTATGCAGGAAGCACATCGGGATTATCTGCTTCTCTTCCGTCAGCATAAATCCAACGGTTGATTATCAGAGCATCGTTGCTATCGAGACTGTCAATCTCATAGATAGCAGAGCCCTCGTCGTCGAAGTTAGTCTTTCCCGTAAGGTACCAGCCCTCGGGAACAATCGGGTCGAGGATTTCCTCTGCAATAAAAACGGGCTCATCAGCTTCGACCGCGAACGCTGTAAGCCCTGCTATAGGTACTGACGAAACAAGCATCAGTATCGCAAGAATAATTGATAAAGATTTCTTCAGTGTACTCATTATAAGTCACTCTCCTTTTTTCTTACAGATTTATAATCTGTTAATTGCTATTTTAGCACTTTAGCACTAAAAAATCAACAGTTTAATATGTTTTTGTGCACATTATCATAAAAGTAACCAAATCCTTATTAAAATAAATCTCTGATAAGAAAAAACTATTGCCATTACAGCCTTTTTGTGCTAAAATATATCGATAATATAATAGGTATATATGCACTTAAGAGGTGATATTTTGGCTAAGAAAAAAGAAAACATAAGAAACTTTTCTATCATAGCCCATATCGATCACGGCAAGAGTACTCTCGCTGACAGACTTCTTGAAATCACGGATTCCGTTTCCAAGCGTGATATGTCCGCACAGATTCTCGACGATATGGACCTTGAAAAGGAAAGAGGTATTACTATAAAGGCTCACGCCGTTAAGCTCAACTATAAGGCTTCCGACGGTGAAGAGTACGAGCTCAACCTTATCGATACTCCCGGTCACGTCGACTTCAACTACGAGGTTTCACGCTCCCTTGCCGCCTGCGAGGGTGCAATCCTCATCATCGACGCCTCCCAGGGCATCGAGGCACAGACTCTTGCAAACACCTACCTCGCCCTCGACCACGACCTTGAGCTTGTGCCCGTAATCAACAAAATCGACCTTCCTGCCGCAGAACCGGACAGAGTTGCAGCAGAGGTTGAAGACATTATAGGTCTCGACTGTATGGACGCTCCGAGAGTATCCGCAAAAACCGGTGAAAATGTCGCAGCTGTCCTTGAAAAGATTGTCTCCGACATTCCCGCGCCCTCTGACTGCGACGACAGTGCCCCCCTTAAAGCGCTTATCTTCGACTCGGTTTACGACAACTACAAGGGTGTTATCGTTTATGTAAGAGTTATGCAGGGCACTCTCAAAGCCGGCGAAACTATGAAAATGATGGCTACAGGTGCTGAATTCAATGTTGTCGAAGTAGGTTATATGAGAGCTACCGGTCTTGAAAGCTGTAGCGAGCTTTCAGCAGGTGAGGTTGGCTACATAACAGCCTCCATAAAAACCGTCCGCGATGCCAAGGTCGGTGACACTGTAACCAAGCTCCAGAATCAGGCAAAAGACCCTCTCCCCGGCTACCGCAAGGTCAACCCTATGGTTTTCTGCGGTGTTTATCCTGCTGACGGTGCTGACTACGAGGCTCTGCGCGACGCCCTCGAAAAGCTTCAACTCAACGACGCCTCCCTTTCCTATGAGCCTGAAACATCAGGTGCTCTCGGCTTCGGTTTTCGTTGCGGTTTCCTCGGACTTCTCCACCTTGAAATCATTCAGGAAAGACTCGAAAGAGAGTACAACCTCGATCTCGTGACAACTGTCCCCTCGGTTGTTTATAAAATCCACCTTACCGACGGCACAATGGTCGAAATCGACAACCCCACCAATTATCCCGAGCAGGCTAAAATCGACTACTGCGAGGAGCCTATCGCTAATGCACACATCTACGCTCCGAGCGATTACGTCGGTACAATAATGGACCTTTGTCAGGACAGACGCGGTGTTTTCAAGGATATGAAGTACATCACCACCGACAGAGTTGACATTCATTACGAGCTTCCTCTTAACGAAATCATCTACGACTTCTTTGACGCCCTCAAGTCGAGAACAAGAGGCTATGCCTCCTTCGATTATGAGATCTTCGAATACAGACGCTCTACTCTTCAGAAGGTTGACGTGCTTCTTAACGGCGACATCATCGATGCTCTCTCCTTCATTATCCACACGGACAAGGCTATGGGCAGAGCAAGAAAGATCGCCGAAAAGCTCAAGGAGCATATCCCCAGACAGATGTTTGAGATTCCCATTCAGGTTGCCATCGGCAGTAAGGTTATCGCAAGAGAAACCGTCAAGGCTATGAGAAAAGACGTTCTTGCAAAGTGCTACGGCGGCGACATCACAAGAAAAAAGAAGCTTCTTGAAAAACAGAAAGAAGGTAAAAAGCGAATGCGTCAGTTCGGTACTGTCGAGGTGCCTCAGGAGGCATTTATGGCTGTGCTTAAGCTTGACGACACGCAATAATTCAAATATTATGACAGGAATATATATACACATACCCTTTTGTAAAGCGAAATGTCCCTACTGTGA
Organism: Acutalibacteraceae bacterium; assembly: GCA_045532935.1. Taxonomy (GTDB): domain Bacteria; phylum Bacillota; class Clostridia; order Oscillospirales; family Acutalibacteraceae; genus UBA6857. Next base: position 6,205 of record JAZSGW010000006.1, on the reverse strand, counting down.
TTTCTATTCCTTCAAAGCCGAAAATCAACAGAAGGACAGCTACTTAAAGGCTGTCCTTTTATGCCTTTCAGAATACAAAATCAAAATTGAAGGACTTATCGACACCGTGTATTTCGGCGGAGGTACTCCCTCGGTTTTCGGCGGAGAAAGAATCGCAGAGGTTATAGACTTCATAAGAGAGAATTTCAGTCTCACACCTGATGCGGAAATTACCGTCGAGTGCAACCCGTCAAGCGTAGATAAAGAGCTTGTTGCCCACCTGAAAAAAGCGGGCGTAAACCGCATATCAATGGGTATGCAGTCAGCCGTCGACAGAGAAAGACAGAGCCTTGGAAGGATTTCGGGTAAGGCTGACACAAAAAAAGCAATCGCCCTTTTCAAAGAAGAGGGAATAAACAACATATCCCTTGACCTTATGCTCGGCATACCGCACCAGAGCAAAGAAAGCCTTAAGGAAAGCCTCGACTTTGCCACAGAAAGCGGAGCGACTCACATCAGCGCATATATGCTCAAAATCGAAGTGGGCACCCCTTTTTATAGTATGGCTCTTCCCCTTCCCGACGAGGACGAGGTATGTGAGCTTTACCTTGAAACGGTGCGCTACCTTAAGGAAAAAGGCTTTTTACAGTATGAAATCTCTAACTTTGCCCTCAAGGGCTTCGAGAGCAGACATAATCTCCGATACTGGAAATGCGAAGAATATCTCGGCATCGGACCTTCTGCGCACTCTTTTCTCGGTGGCAAAAGATTTTACTTTCCCCGTGATTTTGATTCCTTCATTAAAAAAACTGCCGCAATTTATGACGGTGAGGGTGGCGATGAGGAGGAATACATTATGCTCCGCCTGAGACTTACCGAGGGTATAGATTTCTACCTTTACGAAAAAAAGTACAGCAAACCTTTTCCGCAGAATATAATAAAAAAAGCGGAGAAATTCCGTCAGATGGGGCTTCTTACTCTCGACAGCAAGGGTATACGACTTAACGAAAAAGGATTTCTTCTTTCAAACACAATCATATCAGAACTTACCGACATATGAATCAAGACCAACAAGGAGTTGATATTATGGCAAGATACGGACTTGTACTTGCAGGCGGCGGAGCTAAAGGCGCATATCAGATAGGTGCCTGGAAGGCTCTTCGTGAAATGGGCATCACCTTCGATGCTATCGCCGGTGTTTCCATCGGCTCAATCAACGGTGCACTTATCGCTGCAGGCGACTATAACAAAGCCCTCGAAATGTGGCAGAGCGTATCCCTTGACAAAGGTGTAAAAATCAACAGCACTCTCCCTGACCCCGACAATCTTTTCAGCAAAAAGAACTGGGGGGCTCTTTTCAGAGAGGTTATCAAAAACGGAGGTATTGATGCTTCACCTCTCAATGAATACATAAAAATCTATGTAGACGAAAAGAAAATCCGTGAAAACAATATACCACTCGGCATAATCACCGTACAGATGGGACAGAAGGTCAACGGTCTCGAGCTTTTCATCGAAGACATACCCGAAGGTGAGCTTGTCGACTATCTGCTTGCTTCATCGAGCATTCCCCTCGTAACAAACATCGGACCCGAAGGCGAAAAATTCCTCGATGGCGGTGTTTACGACAACACTCCTGTTATGACCCTCAAAAAGCGCGGCTACAACAACCTCATAGTAATTGACATAGCAAACATCAAGGGTGTTGCCTACAACCTCGACTTCACTAACAGCCGTGTTGTACACATCAAGCCCTATGACACCGATGACCTTGGTGCCGCTTTCGACTTTGACCCTGCTCTTACCGAAAAGCGTATGACTATGGGCTATCTCGATGCAAAAAAGGCTTTCGGTGAGCTTTTGGGTAATATTTTCCACTTTCTGCCCTTCGTTTTCCGCTCCTTCGTGCAAAAGTACGGTGCAGATGAGGTATATGAGCTGGAGCGATTTGCCCACAAGCTCGGTCTCTCACTTTGCGAAATCTACTCCGAGGAGAGCTTTATGTTCGCCCTTAAGACCGCATACGAACAGGAAAAGGCTGCTATAATCGAAAAGGAAGAAGAAAAGAATGCAAAGGCGGCTGAAAAAACAGAAAAGAGCGAAAAGTCCTCGAAGCCAGAAAAAGCTGAAGCAACAGAGTCGCCCCTCCACTCGATTATCCCCTTCCCGATTATCACACCTAAAACCGAAGTTGAGAAAAAAGAAGAGGACGTCGGAATTTTCACGGGACTCAGAAGCTACTTCTCACAGAAAAAATCGCCCTTTGAGGGCTACGAAAAGGCTGTGGATATTCTTGAAGGATTCGTCAGTCTTGTATGATAAAGATAGGGGCCGCAGGCAATGCCTGCGGCTTTTTGCGTATGCGAAAACCCGGACACGGCGGGGAGGCGCAACGCTACGCGTTGCCGCGCCGCAAAAATCGCTTCTGGGGAAAGAAGCGATTTTTTGCGGTGTGCCGATGCCCCCGCAGGGGCATCGGGCCTCCCCGCCTTGCAGCTTTGCGGCAATTTTTTTCATTTAACTTATCCCCATAACGCACTATGAAAAATGCCGGGACTCGATGTCCCGGCATTTTTGTTAATCCAAAGTTATAATACTCAATACATCAGGTAGCTGCACAGGATAGGTCTCCTGAACAACACCGTCAAAGGTAACCTTAACCCTATCACCAACCTTAAAGACGCCACCGCCGGAAGAAAAGCTGACCTGTGTTCCTACAGAAATAAGACTGTCGTGGCTTTCTGTAACTTCTACAAGTAAGCTTTTTTCAAGCACCTCAACAACCTTTGCTTCAAAGTTGAGGTAAGGAGCCACTGTAGTTTCGTAAGTAACAGGAACTGTTGTCTGCTCTGTAACACCGCTTACCGTTACACCTACCGTAGTAGCTTCTGTCGCCCAATTCTCATCGGGTGCTCCGCTGTCAACGACAACTGTTGTAGCAACTGCTCCCGGAGGAACTGCAGGTGTCGTAACCTCGTATCCTCCATAGTAACCGTACTTATACTCGTTATAATCGGGCACATCGTCCTCAACATCAAGAATCTCACAGCTTCGAAGCATTTCTGCCGTTGCTATGTCGAACTCGCACACGTTATAATTGTCAATAGTGTAGAGCTTCTGTCCGATATAAGTGCCACGGAAAACATCACCCGTAAATCTTTCGGTTTCGTGAACATAACCGAGATGGCTTTCGATTACTCTGTTTTCGATTCTAAGGAGCTTATAGCTTAAAACTGTAGTGTTGTCGTAGTGCTCAACGGGGAAGCCGATAAGGTTTTCTTCGGGATAGTAAATGAACGCCTTCGGATCATTGAGTGCCTGTGAGTAGACATTTTTAAGCACAAAGGTGTCAACCTCTTTGGGATTTTTAAGATCGCTTACATCAAAAAGTGAAACCTTGATGCTTGAAAAGTCTGCACTTTCATCGTCACCGTCATAGCCGAGACCTACCACAAGTCCGTCACCTACAGGATGCAGATAGCTCGAAAATCCGGGGAGCTTTACCTCGCCTACAGTTTTGGGTGCTGTTGGGTCGGAAAGATCAAGAGTGAACAGCGGATCAGTGTTGCGAAAGGTTACGATATAGCCTGTATCACCCATAAAGCGTACGGATTTTACCTGCTCATCGTAGGCAATATCCTCGAGCTGACCGATAAGCTGTAAATCCTTATTCAGAACATAAACACTGCTTACATCAACATCGTGCTTGTAGCTGTAATAGGTAGTAGCGATGCGGAGATTTTCCTCGTACTCGTCAAGTGAGAACTGATTAAGAATATTACCCTTGACAGCGCCTGATGCTCTGTAGGAAATGTCTGTACCGTCGAGGTTGAAGGAGTAAATCTCGGTAGCGTTTCCGTTTACATCGTCATATTGCCACCCTGCAACGTAGAGAGCATCTCTTGAACAGTAAACCTCATCGCCCGAACCTAAAAGTGAAAGTGAGGTAACAGTTCCATCATCAAGCTTTGTATCATAAGCTGAAAGTATAATATATTCCTTACTGTCGTAATCATAGATATAGATACAGTCACAGGCAATTTCCTTACCGTCAACTTTGGGGATTGAGTTTTCCATAATTTCCTCTTCGCTGTCACCTCTTACCCAGTAAGAGCTTACAGTGTAAAGCACTCCGTCTATCATTCGTGAGCTTATATATCTTGAGCCGTCCTGACTTACCTTGCGTACAAAAGAGGGATTCTCTCTGTCGGAAATATCATAGACGAAGGATACTATATCACTCTCGCCGTAGTAATAACCGTCATAATAAGGTCTGTCATACATAATACGGTTATCATCTTCGTCGTACTCCATCTTTTCAGTCTCCGTAGCAAGAAGCACGAGTCTGTCCCCGTTTACATACATTTCCTGTATGTTGTAGTAATAACCGTCATCGTCAAGCTTGATTCTTGACATAACCTTCATATCAGCAGCAGAAAAGATTGTGACCCTTCTTTCCACCTGATGGATACCGCCTGAAAGAATATAAAGGTATTTGCCGTCATTTTTGATAATATCAGCTTCATCAACGTTTTCAACCTGGGTATTGGTTTTTCCGTAGTTCTCTTCTGTCTTGGAATCTGTCATGGCATCGGTTTCGACACCTGAAGAAGTCACATTCTGCGCAACTGCCTGGGTTGTCATAGCGGCTGTTGTACCTGCGGGAGCGGCGGGCGCTGCAGTTGCGCCTATCTCCTCCATATCACCTACCGAATCGATAAAGCTCTCATTCATCGCACCATCAGCAGCATTTTCGCTTTTCGCATAAAGGCCGTAAGTGAAAACGTCGTCAACAAATTCATCAAGTCTGTTTTCACGGTAAATTCTCAAGAAGTGATTCTTAAGATCTTCGTTTGACTCTGCCTGCATAAGCTTTGTAGGTTTAAGACCGTTTTCTATAGGCTTATATGAAGCCTGCTGTGTTACAGGTACGGTTGTAGTAGTTGCTGCCTCAATAAGCCCCTTTTCAGGGATAAGAAGCGGCAGAGTAAGTGCTGAAACAACAACTATAACAAGTGTCGCAGCAACGGAAACTGCTTTTAACAAAATGTGCTTTTTCTTCTTTTTCGGGGTAGCTTTTTCTTTCTCCAACATAGCAATCACATTCTCCTTTTTGAGTCCGTCGGGAAGCGGTGGTGCCTCCCTTCTGAAATCTTCCTTCAGCATAAATTCGAAATTCATATCTTCATTCATCTTACTCACCGTCCTTTAACTCTTTTTTCAGCTTTTCAGTACCGCGTGAAATCCTCGAACGCACTGTATTCTCGTTAAGTGTAAGCATAAGGCTTATCTCCTTCGAGGTGTAACCGTTGCAGTAGTGAAGAATAAGCAGCTCCCTTTCATCTGCAGAAAGCCTCAGAAGCGCATTTTTAAGACTCAGCCTGTCGTCAGACTCTTTTTCGAAGCTATGTACACCCTGACGCGTATCCTCAGCGAGACTCTCCCGTGCGCCCTTGCGAAAGCTTGCGTTACAGCAATTACGCAATATTCTGAAAAGCCAGGATTTAAAGGAGGAAATGTTCTTAAGCTCACCTATTTTACGAAAGGCTATAAGCACAGCTTCACTAACACAGTCCTCTGCTATAGCTGTACTGCCCGTATAATAATAGGCAAAGCGAAACATATCCGTACTGTAAATTTCGTAGAGGTCACCGAATGCGGCGGTGTCCCCCTGCTTTGATTTTTTGACCAGATTTTCAACATTTGAGCTCATAGTTTTATCACATCCGTTCACTTATAAGATGTTTCGGAGAATGGTTTTGTTGCATACATTTTAACTTATTTTGCAAATTTTTACAACTATAATAAAAAAACACCTGCAGATAATACTTATGAGGTGATAAAAATGGAAAAAAAGAAGAGTCAGAGACACAGCCACAGAGACAAGAAGGCAACAGATAAGAACATCGACTCGCCTAAGTTCAACAAGAAAAACGAGGACATTCCTACGGATATTCTCGGCTCATACACAGGTGTACCTCTCAACCCCTTTGACGCTCCTGTGCAGGACGCAGACGACCTTTAACAGCATTATTACGGCAAGCCAAAGACGCGGGGAGGCGCAACGCAGCTTGCTGCGTTGCCATAGCGGAGCTTCGCTCCGCTATGCTTTTGCCGCCTCCGGCGGCAAAAGACCTCCCCGCGCCCCGGCGATGCCGCTTGCGGGATCGCAAAATTTTCCCGACAAATAATTGCACACCCAAAAGCTAAACAGATGTGTTCAAGC
>JAZSGW010000016.1:0-124919 GCA_045532935.1 Acutalibacteraceae bacterium | reverse complement strand
TATGTTCGAGATCAAGGAAGTATCCAAGGTAGAAGCTACCGGTTCTCTCTGGGGTTCCGCTATCAGCTGTCTTGGCACTTGGGCTTCTGTAGCCCTTCTCTGGGGTGCTGTTGCTTGCTAAGGCAAGCAACTACCTCGCTCCAAATCTAACAAGGAGGATATAACAATGTTCGAAATCAAAGAAGTTTCTAACGTGGAAGCTACCGGACGTTTGTTTGCAGCTGGATTACTGTCTGCTGGTTCTGTTGTCGGCAGTGCCTGGCTTATCATGTCGATCCCTGCGATCTTGGCCTGCTAAGCTTCCCCCATAGCATCCCGCATTCAGACGAGTGTGGGATGCTTTTTTGTAATGTAAAACCACGCGTTAGACGCGTGGTTCGGTAAGAATTAAATAGTTGAACAGAAAATCCTCCTTATATTATAATTGAATTGCGGTCTGTCAACTGCAACAAAAATAATAAAAAGGAGGTCATTCAAGTGGGATTGAATGATATTAACAGTTTATCACATACAAAATGGAATTGCAAATATCATATAGTATTTGCTCCGAAATATCGGCGAAAAGTATTTTACGGAGAACACAAAGCGGCAATAGGGAAAATAATGAGGCAATTATGTGAGTGGAAAGGGGTAAAAATAATAGAGGCAGAAGTGTGTCCAGACCACATACATATGTTAGTGGAAATACCGCCCAAAATAGCGGTATCAAGTTTTATGGGATATTTAAAAGGAAAAAGTAGCACAATGCTGTATGAACAATTCGGCGAACTGAAATATAAGTACCGAAACAGAGAGTTTTGGTGCAAAGGTTATTATGTAGATACCGTTGGAAAGAATACGAGCCGAATTGCTGAATATATAGCCAATCAGTTAAAGGAAGATCAACTTGGTGAACAGTTGATGATACCTGGAATGAGCCCTTTTAAGGGCAGCAAGTAGCAATCCTTACGCAGTTGGCAGTCGTACTTACACGTTAACGCGTTCGGCGAGGAATAGAGGGCTTTGCCCGCATATGAAAAACCACCCGTTTGACGGGTGGCTGTTTATTTCAACCTTCATTTCGTTTGCTACTACATCAAGTGTAATGTGTAAATTTTATAATATAAGTGAAATCCATCAAAACGGGTGGAAAAAGAATTTAAGGAGATGTATTTATGAGAGATTATTCTATGGATTTGGCAAAGATTGCTGCAGGCATTGTTGTTGATGTTATGGGTAATGGCATTACAGCCAACACCAGATACAGTTCTGACGGCAACAACGTCATTATGGAATTTGACGGGTATCCCTTGTATGCCCAGAGACAAAAAGGAAAGGTTTTCGTTCAGTTTCCACGTTCGACCTTTTATGTAAGAAGAGGTAACGTGTATTTCACACCTATCCAGCAGGCACAGTGCAGATACTATCAGGAACAGATGGGAACTCAGCTTGCACACCCCCACATTTACAATGATGGTCATCCGTGTTGGGATGGCAGTTCCAGAGAGCGTCCTACAGATTTTATTGCAAACATTATCGAGACACTTTCTTTGCTCAATGTAACAAAGGATTCGGTAACAGTTGGCTTGTGCGCATCCGGAATTATGGGAGTCAAAATGGAGGCGTTGTCCAACGCACAGAAGCAGCAGAAGCGCGTTCTCGACAGTTTGAAGTGCAAACCCATTATCAAGGATCGCAGAAAGCTTGAAAACTACGTGAGCAAGAGATGGTGCAATAAGATCACCATTCTAACACGTGTCGGTTAAGGAGGAACGTATATGAACGCTAATAAGGAAATCATGGTATGGGATTCACAGTCTGCGGATGTATTAATTACAAGGAAAGCAATTAATAAAATCAGTTGCATGATTCACAGAGATCCTTATCACGAGTGCGGAGGAACACTTATAGGCAACTTCTCTCAGGATGAAAAAACACGGAAATACACTGTCTTGGTTGAAGATGTTTATTACGAGGATCAGTGTGGTACTGCAGCCGGTTTTGAATTTGATATAGATTTCAAATCAAGATGTGGCACATACATTCGAAAGAATTACAAGGATTATCATTGGGTTGGAGATGTGCATTCTCATGCGCAATTTGATGCGTTTTTTTCTGGACAGGATGAGTACACGCAAGTAGATGGAAGATTTAATTACTTGTATATGGTCGTTTCTCCTAGAACGGGGCGATGGGCTGTTAGATATAAGGACAGCGATCACAAGTTTCACGAATGCAATGTACGTATCGTAAATGACGGTCTGGATGAAACCACTTTTCGAAAAACAATCGAGCATACAAAAAAAGAGACCGTGCTTAACGGGAGAAAAAGTCAAATCCATACCTTTCGCACCTCGCGATTTTATTCCGAAACGCAGCAAAAGGAGTTTGACAAAAGATTTCTTCACTCTATTACGGAACTTAAAGGGAAAAAGGTTCTGATTGTAGGTGCTGGAACCATTGGAAATCTGCTTGCTGAATACGCAATGAACAGCGGTATAAGTGATCTTGTCATCGTCGATATGGATGCTTATCAATATTGGAATCTTCCTCGTTCCAGTATGGTAGGAGAAGATGCACTCGGAAAACCTAAGGCACTTGAACTTGCAAAAGCAGTAGCAGAAAAAAGTTCTTTCCCGATTAAGGTCACAGGTATCAACGCAGACATTTGTGATCTCGGCTGGGGATTTTTGAAGGATTTCGATATAGTGCTTTCTCCCGTGGATAGTGCAGCTGTCCGTCAGTACATTGATCGTGGATGTAAACTTTATAAAGTTCCTCACATTACCTGCGGTACTGGAATTGTAGACGGCGATTTTACTGGTAATATCATTGCTTTCCCGGCGGATGCACCAGTAGATCTTGAATATGTTTGGGGTACTGGATATCGCGAAAAACTGAAGGAGCGAAGAAGTTGTAGTGATATTGCCGAGGAAACGCAGGCACAGGTAATGGGTTTCTCCTCGCAGATCGCCGGTATGACGATGGACATCGCGCTCAAGTATCTTCTGGGCAAAATGAAAGAGCATGCAGTAACTACAAAATACATCCTTAATGCCATTGGTAACGGATTTATCAGGGATAAGGTTGCCTTAAGGCCGTTTAAGTATGGTCAGCTTCCGTCAGGGATAAACAGTGAGCTTTTTTCTGTTTTTTCTCCTTCGTTAGATATTCCAACCGTGACATTTGATCGAAACAGGCCTAAGCATGAACTCTGGGAACAGCTCAATGAAATGTTCAAAGAAGATGTTCCGAACTACAGATTGAATCTGGAGTGGAGCCTGAATATTCCGGTGGCATACAGAAGCATCGGCGCCTGCGCAAAGCTTGAGGTTGCGATGAATTCTGGAGTTGATTCAACCCTAAATGATCTTCCACCTAAACACGTTTACCTGGTTGAAGGTGATGAGAACGATTATCTTGTTGAAATCGTCTTTGATGATAACTAAGGATATGGGTGTGCGTCAGGAATGTCGCACACCCTCACATAAAGGAGAATAGAAATGAAAATTGGAATGCCTAAAGTCTTAACAGAATTAAAGGAATGCACTTGCTGCCACGGTTACACGCAGACAGGTTATGGGTTGAGGGATAATAATGTTTCCCGTTTCGTCTGTGATGAGTGTTATCAAAATTATGCTAATGAGTATCCTATTTGTGGAAACATGATTGAAATCAATAGAAATGTACTATCCCTCATTGCACCGAATGAAAAGAAACCTACATTTCAAGCAGGGTATTTGCTCGGAAAGAGAGAGACTGTTGACGGTGTGCAGAAATTGGTCGTAACAGATTTCTTAAACTGCTTACCCACCGGCAAGGGAACTATTTCCTTCTTTTCTCCGGATGACGTTATGAAAATCCGAAAAAGAGCCCGAGAGAAAGGAATTGCTATTATCGGACTCTACAGAACAAGCCCGAGCGGTTCTCCCGATTTCAATGCCCTTGATACCAAGACTATCAGTGACATGGTCAATGTGATGCCATATGTCATCATTGGAGGATGCAGTGAGATTCAAATTTCTGTGAGGGATAAGAACTTTCCTGAATACGAGTATGGAGTGACAATAGTATGAGTCAATACATTGCGAAGAAAGCGACACTTGACATAAAGAAAGAGTGCAGCAACAGGAGCTGTGGATGTTATACAGAAAAAGGATACTATATCAGGTACGCTAATCGCAATGTGGACAGTGTCCTCTTTGTATGTGAGGAATGCTTTGAAAGGAAATATCGTAATCAATGTGTCGTACAGAAATTCACGGTATCCGAAGAACCGATTCATCACACTCGAAGAGTTGAAATTGATCATCCTACCCTCAGAAGAATAATAAGGGCGTTTAATAAATCACTACGATTTATAAAGTATGCATCTCTTTGTTTCCTTATTATTGCATCAATTCTTGTCGGTGTGTTTTCAAAGGAATATCAGCTTCGGGATTTTGAACACCAGGATCAATCTAAATCTATACATATTTCCGATACGTTCTCGGAACGATTCGATAAGCTAATGGAACGGATACAATACGTTATGACGGAAGAGAGGTTAGAACAATGATAAAAACAATTATGGAAAATGGGTTTTCTGCATTAGCAGCATACACATTTGTTTTTTCAATGGTTATGCTTGCATTGTTTGTGATTGCCGTAATTGCAAATGCATGTACTAAGAAGAGCAAATTTAATACTGAAGAGATTAGAAAGGTGCTTTTTACGAACCTTGGATTTATGACGCTATTTGCTCTGCTTGACTATTTTCTTATTCCGTAAAGGAGCAAAGAAATGATTTTAAGAACATTAAATGACGTGGTCGCGTACCTATGCAAGGAAATAAACCATAATAGAAAAAGGGAGATTTCCTTTGTTAGCTCACTGATGAATATAGACATAGCAGAGGTTTACGGTCGCGTTGTATCAGAGAAACCGGAGCTCTTGTTGTGCGTCGAAACCATGGCATCAAGTGTGATTTGCTTAGGCCTATGGAACAACTACACCGTCACTGTAACATATAACGATGTTTATCCGTCATTTGTTAAGCTTGTTGATACTGAATATCAGGTAAAGAGTATGCTGTTAGAGACTGCAGATGCTCATAGAAAGCAAGAATACTTTGTTTGCCGCAAATCAGATTCTGCGATGGTGTTATCTGCAATCAAGAGCATCGTTACTTCTCCCGAACATCTAAATTCATTTGTGTCGGGAGTGCAGCCATCCGTGCTGGATCGCGCCGAATCTGAATATGTGGGTATTATCGTCAGACTGATGTACAGTTGCGATTACAGAACCGCAAAAGAAAGAAAAAATCAAAGGAATAAGGAAATTAACCGCATCGTATCACTAGCACGTAGTGCTGGCATTGAAGATTGGAAAAAGGCCTATGAAGTGCTTAAATTCTGTGTAAACAATTGGGAATACGAGTTGGGATCTGGCACAGGCTTAGAGTTTACATCATATGGAGCTCTTGTCAATAAAAGAGCCGTTTGTATGGGTTTCTCACTTGCAGTATGTGCAATATTTAAGGAACTTGGAATCCCCTGTAAATATATTTGTGGTACCAAGAACAATGAAGGTCACGCTTGGAATATGATCTATGTTATGGGTGGTTGGTTTTATATTGATGTTACAGATGCCATTGGTATGAAGGATCCTCTCTTTCATTGGGGTGTAACCTGTTTTGACGATGGAAGAACTGTAATAACAGAACATGGCCAGAACCTTGTGTGCCACTGTGATAAAAACTACATTATGAGTGCTGTAAACCGGAGGTGATATGGTGTTAAATTGGATATATCTTAGCCACAATTCTTCTTATTATTGATTTGTTTCTTTCCTCACACGGGGGTTGGCTATTGGCTGCTGTCTCCGCACTCTCCATCTTTTTGCTCCACGGACTGATAAATAAAAAAGGCTGAACACTTATAGTTGTGAGGGACGCTTGGAGAATGAGAGAAAGCTTCAACTATGCATGTCACGCATACAGAATAAGGTTAAATTGAAACACCAATATTCCCCTCGAATTGATGTACTTATCATTCCTGGCAATGATGCACACTCAACGATGGTTAATTGGAAAACAATTGGAATCACAGAAGGTGCACTCCAAATGGAGCCACGAGTATTGGAGGCTCTGCTTGCGCATGAATACGGACATATAATGAATGGCAGTGTTATTCTTGCGAATGTTGCAATAGTTAACTTCCTTGGTTTTTTCTTTCTTCTTCTAATAAACCATTTCGTATTTTTGGCAGCAATCTATCTCTTTGTGCTTCTGCTCTTTATAATTGGTGTCGTTCGATTTAATATCCTCTCCTTATTTGTGAGTGAGCGTCTAACAACCTTCATTAGGAGAGTATGTGAGGCTTGTCTAAAAGGGATACTCGGTGTTTGTAATCTAACGGCTAGGTTTTCTAATAAGTACGGAGATTATATAGCAGATACATATGCAGTGAGTCTCGTATATGGTCTTTATTTAAAGCGCTATTTAGAAGTTTATTCTTATGAAACACCAGACCGAAGAACGATGTCCACATTGCATAATGGCGTTTCAAATGCAAACAAACGAATCATAAAAATACAGGCGCGTATGAGAAAAATGAGATCGTCATAATTTTCAACTTTCGTTTCTTATAACAGAAGTTACTTCTGTATTTGGAAGGACTATAATTGACAATGTCAACAGACAAAAAAACAAAAAAGAAAGAGGTAATCCTTATGAAAAAAAGAATTCTTACTATCGTACTTACTCTCGTAATGGTGTTCTCGATGATCCCTGCGGCAACTATGACTGCATCTGCAGCAACCAGTGCAAAGACCAGCTCTTCTTCGTCTTATTGCACAGTAAATATCAGCCAGTCGCTGATTAACAAAAAGGGAAAGCAGTACGCTACCGTAAAGTTCAAAACCTATGACATGACAGGTTGGTGGAACACCGGTGCCAAGGTTCGAATCACGCTGCGTGACGGTAATGGCCGATATATCACCAGTTGGATTGCAAAGGGTGGAGACACCTTCAAACTCGGCGACGATCACCGCACCTACCGCATCTACGTGAGTTACTATGATAACCCTGGAAACAACATCATTTCGCAGGGCAACAACTTCACTAATCTGGGAAGCGCGTACAAGTGGAAGATTTCGAATGCGAAGAACTGTACCATCCGCTAACTGGATATGGCCCGACCAGTTACGATGGTCGGGCCATTCTCAATAATAAAAGAAAGGAAGCAGTACATGAAAAAATTAGGTTCTATTTTGATCTGCATCATACTGATGCTTTCGATGGTAACTGTGTCGGCATCGGCAGCCGATAAAGAGGGTGTACTTACGTTGCCTGAGGATGACGGGACCGCGTACCCTGTGACGGGAATATCAGATTCCTATAGTTATGATGAAGAAGTATATAGGGTTATTGTACCTGAGAATATTGTTCGTTTAGGTGATCAGGCTTTTTATTCTTGCACAAATCTTTATCAGATTAAGCTTCACGACAAGATCCAGAGGATAGGAAAACAAGCATTCGAGAAAACAGAACTTTATGAGGATGCTGATAATTGGTCTGATGGAGTTCTGTACATTGGTGATACATTAATTAAAGCTGATCCTAATGTGATTTCAGAGAGCTATCAGATTAAAGCAGGCACTCGTCTTATAGCTGACGGTGCGTTTGAGAATTGCGAGAACCTCGCAGCCATAGAATTACCTGATACGGTTGAGTATATTGGTGCGGACGCATTCTCGGGAACCAGCCTAATGAACAATAAAGTGAATTGGGCCAACAATGCCTTAATCATAGACCACGTGCTGATTGCCGTTGATAAAGAATATAATGGTGTTTTCTCTGTTCCGGATGGCATAAGAACAATTGCGGACTGCGCGTTTGAACATGCTAAGGTTACAGAGGTTACAACCCTAGATACACTAAGGTACATCGGTCACAATGCCTTTTGGGATTGTCAGGAGCTTGTGAGCATCAGCCTTGGATAATCGGTTGAAACTCTTGGACGTGGACCTTTTCGAATGTGTAACAAATTAGAGACAATCACTGTTCATGAGGACAATGAGAATTTTACGGTATCCGATGGTGTCTTATATAATCATCACCTATCCTCAGTGGTAAAGTGCCCACAGATGATTCAAGGAAGGGTTGTCTTACCGTACACAATTAAGAAAATACACGCCTATGCCTTCGAGTGGTGTACAGAAATGGAATCCATCGAAATACCTGAGGGATGCGTATTTATAGGGAATTCAGCCTTCTCTACATGCGAAAACCTCTCTGATGTGGTTCTACCTGAAACACTGGAATACATCGATACAAGTGCATTTTCTTATTGTAATTCAATCGAGTCAATTAGTATCCCCGATAACGTATACTACCTGGGGAAATATGCATTTAATTGTTGCCTTAATCTTAAGGAGGTAGAGATTGGAGACGGCATAGACGAGTTAAAGTATTGTCTGTTTGAATCTTGTGAAAAACTGAATAAAGTTACTCTTGGAGATAATATTAGGGTAATAGATGATACGGCTTTTCTCTTTACAAGATTCGTGTCCAATGTATCAAATTACCAAAACGGATTGCTCGTTGTATCTGACAGATACTTAATCAAAGTGGCGCACGACGTTACAAGCTGCTATATACCTAACGGAATTGCTATCATTGCTGATGGAGCTTTTGAATACCCATCGGAGGAAGGACGGCTGAGTGAGGTTCATGTGCCACCGTCTATTGAACGCATGAATTGGGGTGCATTCCACGAAGTCCCAAAAACTATCCCCATCTACTTTAACGGTAACATTGAAAGGTTTATCAACATAACCAATTTCGACTGGGATTGCATCAATCTCTACACTTCAGATTTTAATTCTTCTGTGTGGTCCGTTATTATTCTAACAGGATGCCTTATTGTTCTGATCGCAGGAGCAGCAGTCCTGAGCCGCATAAAAAGAAAGCAGATTCTACGTGCAGAAACGGAGGAAGAACATGGAGAAAGTTAATCGAACAAGTAATTTAAGAATCATCCTGAGCTCGATCGCTCTAGTCTCTTTTGTGCTTTTTGCTCTTTGCTACAATCTTATGGTTAGGGAATTTACCACTTATACCATACATACGGGTGGAGACTTAGTGTTCTTAACGATCTATTTTTAGCTGCACCATTTGTTGCTCTCCTTATTTTCTCAATAATGGAGAGAAAAATGAGACATATCAAAGGTCGCGTATTTGTTGCAGGAATATTTGTTCTCTATTTGGTGCAGGCAATGCTTCTTTGGTTTTCGGATGGTGCCTCTGAATTTTCTGTTTTCTGCTGTGGGTTTTTAGGTAGATTATCGGAAATTGTTACTGCAATTCTTATTGTGCGTATAGTTGCGCTATTACTTATCCCGATAGCCCACAAGAATATGCTGAGGTTCTATTCCTTTGGAATGATAGCGTTTTTGGTGTTTGCTCTTGTGGCAACACTAACCTCTGACTATATTTCTATGCGCTATTCAGTTGTTAAAACCGTTATAACCCTAAGCATAGACATCTTATTCCATGTTGCGTTATTCTTTTTCAGCAACCTGCTTGACAAGAAAAATGAATCTAACACGTGGTTAGCCGTTCTAGGCACATTTATGTTTCCTATTTTCGGAAGTATTTTTGACGACGATTATGAGGAAGACGAAGATTACTTTGAATACCTAATGCATGAAAGTAAAGGAGAAGATAATATGAGCATCCATGCGAATTTTTTCAGCGAAGAGGCTTTAAAAAACATCGATACATTTGATCTCGGAGGAGAAAACTTTCTCTTGGATCCTCCGGAGAATGCATTGTTACATATTGAATTGGAGCGACACGATGAAGCGACAAGTGTAAAAGGAAACTTTACGCATACTTTCACCGAGGAACAGGCGTCGAGGATCCTTAAGAAAAAAAGTGTACTCAACAAAACGTTTGAGGACATCTCACTTGGGGCAGAGACAGATGCCAATATTGGAGTCGAGTCAATTGAAGAGGGTGAATTCACCATTGCTCTCGCTTCCAAAACCTTTGATACGAAAGATGGCTATACTGAGGTTCGCAATTACATACTCAGATTTATGAATGCTATCATTCTGATTCAAAATACAGAAAGCTACGAATAACCGGAACACAGGAACTTGAAATTTTCTGGAACATTCACGTTCTATTGCCGATTGTTCCAGGAAATTTTCAGGAGGTAAGAAATAATATGAAAGTATCTTTTAGATACGCCTATGAATCCCTGTTAAAGCTCAAAAAAAGGATGACAACAAGGTCGCAATATTGTTCTCGGTAAATATAAATCGAGTTAGACAACTTGTTGAATTTTTTGTTGCTCATTCAAACTTTGCAATATCAAAAATAAGTTTTTCTGAATTAGCACAGCAGATTTCTCACGATGGCAAAACGTTAGAAAGAGATGCTAAACGCAGGGCTATTCGATATATGAAAAAGCATAATCCGGAGTATATCATTCTTGAAGATAAAGGTGTTTTTCCAAAGGAGTTTTCGTTTTTGGATGAGTTCTTTGAAATCGTGAGAGAAGTAGGAAAAAAGATTCCCGTGATTGTAGTGACTGAACTCCCCGGAGAATTTTCATTATTATATGGTATTGCTGAAATGATCGATATCCCCGGATTGAATGAGCACTCCTTGAGAATACGCGCATCAACTTTGGGAACCGAAGAACTATATTTACGAAACGAATGTGAAGCTCTTTCTTCGGGTGTGTTCTGGGCAAACAAAGATTTCTATGACAACTATATAGAAAAGAAGAGAATTGGGGATGAACTCTTTATTCAGAGCAATTATCAAGAGGCATTCGAAAGTTACAATGAGGCAATTGCGTTTCATAGCAAGTTCGACGATGACGAGTGTGTGATAGATAATTTTCTTGGAGTAGTTCTTTATATCCGATGCATTGTATGTTTTTTATATGGTAAATGGCCCGAAAGGACAAAAGCAAACTCTTATATGAAAGAGTGCGTTAACGATATTATGCACAAATTAAAGAGAAGCTTGGTGTTCGAAAAACACGCACAGATGCTTAAGGAATATGATTTGACCTTCCTTGGTGTACGGGATGGATGGTTAGAAAGATCTAATTTCGTTCTGTTCCTACAGGAATATATCTTCTGATTTTTTCAACTTTCATTACTTTACCACCTACAGTTTTAACAGAATTCAGCCCTTATAATAAATATGTAAAACAAAGAAAGTACTCGGGAGGTTGTTATGTTACAAGTAAGGTTTAGAAGCTTTGATTACGCAAAGGACTTAGCTCCATTGTTTGATTATATGATGAAGGAAGAAAATCAGATTCTTTTTTCTCACGGCTTTCAAGTACATAATCTCCCGATGTTTGAAAGATGGATTTCAGATAAGTTTGCACATAATGAGTACCACGATTTCTTTATGATTGAGGATACTCAGGGCAAAACGATTGGATTCACGTTCTCATATGAGTTCTTTAACTATGATGCCCACTGCAAATATACACTGTGTCTTTTCGAAGAGTATCAGAATCACGGATTAGGAGCGGTTGCCGGTATCAAGATGATTGATTATCTGTTCAGTAAATATCCCTTGAGAAGGATTTTTATCTCAGTTTTCGATTACAACCAGAACAGCATTGCAAATAATCTGAAGGGAGGCTTTGAGGAGGTTGCAGTTTTACCTGAGTATCGATTCTATGGAGGTGAGTATTTTCCGTTACATATTCTAACTATTTCAAGAGACAAGTTTTACAGCAAACATGAAAGAATTATCTCAAAAATCAAAAACTAATGTAAAGGAGAAATGATTATGGGTTACTATGATGGCAAAGGCGTTTACAGAAGCGACGGAGAGGGCGGTTATGATGCGAAAGGTATTTATCGCAGCCCTGGCGAAGGCGGCTATGACTACAATGGTGTCTATCGCAGTCCGGGCGAAGGCGGTTATGATAGCAAGGGTGTCTATCGTAGCTCCGGAGAGGGTGGCTATGATGGCAAGGGCTATTATCAGTCCGGTGGCTGGAGCAGCAATTCGTCCGGTGGCGGTGGCGGCAGCAAGTAAATAGCCGAGATAATCCACCTTGCAGAATCATACTGTGAGGTGGATTGTTTTTTAGGAGTTCGTGTATGAGAAGTTATGATAAAAGTATATTGCGCCTACTAGATGCGTGCAAGAGATCCCTATGTTGTATTGAAAACAAGTCTTTATTATTTATACTCTCAGAGGACAAAAAAGAACTGGAACGACTCTGCGAAGCTCTGCTTGAAACAGCAAATAGTGGCTGTTTTATAACTCGAAAAGAGATTGCAGCTCTTCTAGTAGAAGCTCTTCAGGAACCTCGTGAGCAGAAAATCATTCCCAAAATTCAAAATACAGATATACTTTTTGTAACTGATTTTGAGGTGATGGCAGGAAAGGAACGTTCTCAGAAAATCATGTATGAATTGCTCCGGCAAAGATTTGCTGAAGGAAAACGTTCTATTGTTTTTAGTACAAGGGATGTTTTCGACCAGGATGCCTACATGATCCAAATGAAAATTCTCTTTGAATTAGCTGATAAATTTGCAATATAGGTGTGAAGAGATGTTAATTAATATATACTCTAAGGGTAAATATCCTGCGAACGTTTTGTCAAATTTTGCGGCAAACGAATTTGACTTTGCTGGCTACAAACAAATCCCCTGTATGGAATCTTTTTTGCAGTCATTGAAATTTGAAGACTCTAACGAACAACAACGGGTGTTGTATATGACGGCAAAAGAAGCTAAATCCTATGGTGGCGAGAAAAGTTGGATCAGATACCTATACTGGGAAGGCAAGAAAGTGGATAGATTCTCAAAGGCATACCGTTCTTTATTAGAGGATGCCTACCGTTCTATGTTAGCAAACCCAAAATTCAAACAAGCTCTCATCGATTCAAGGAGAAAACTCCTTTTCCACACTATTGGTAGAACTATGAGAAGAAACACAGTTTTGACCTGGTGGGAGTTTGTTGGGGTATTGTATAAAATGCGAAAGGAAGTGAGACAGAATGGATGAAATCATTAAAACCGCAGATGAACGTAATGACAAGGAATTAGCTAAGCGCGAACATCATCTCACTCGATTCGTAGTTTGCAATGCTCCAATGATGTCGCGCGAAACTCTTATCACGTACTATGTGAAAATACGGGACATATACAAAAGGCTCGGAAACACCAAAAAGGTATTTGATTTTCAGAAATTGATTAACGAGGCTAAAGATCCAAGGAAGTACCTTGATATGATTGAGCCTGAATATGAAGCAAGGTGCGAGCATTTTTCTGGTGATGATAAAACAATCAATGTGATCCACGAAAATCTAATTACTGTGTGTGAGGAACTGGAATTGTTTGAAAAAGCCTCGTATTATCGGTCTAAATTGAGTGAGTGGTTAGAGTCAAAATAAATGCAAAGGATGTCCGCAGGCGAGGGGGATTGAAGAAACAGTACTACACAATGCGGTTTGTCGTGGCCTGACAAATTGTATTCCGGAAACAGGTGAAGTAAAAAATATGGTTGCTTTGATGTTGGCATGTGCTACATCAAAAGATAAAATGTTGATGGAATGGCAGGAGGTTCAGAAAGAAATTAAAGAGCTGATGAGAAAAGCTGACGCTGCTGAAGCAATGTGTTTCAAAACGCAAGGCAACAAAGAACCGTATATGGAACGGATTAAAAAATACTATGCTTCCATTGCACAGTTGAGGGAACGGGATGCGGAACTAAAAAAGAAACTTGAAAGAAATGAAAGTTTTCAAGCGGAGTTAGAACAAATCGGCGGGTGGATAGAAGCGGATGAAATATCATTTGCAGAATATAATGATGACATCGTGCGATACTTGGTCGAAAGAATCTATATAACCGAGGACTTTAAACTTGTAATTAATATGAAAGGTGGGGATACGGTAGTAGAAGAAATCCATCCAATTGAATAAAAAAACTTGAAAGCGGAATTAATTCTGTGCTTACATAGAACACTCGGAAAATAATTGATTTTCTGAGTGTTTTATGCTATACTTATCACAGTAAGAAAAGAATCGCTGAAAATTCAATAAAATCAAGGCATTTCAGGTGTTTGCATTTTCGTAGTGTAAACACAAAACAGAAACCACCCAAACCGGGTGGTTTTTGTTTTGGCAATTCAAGTAGAAATCCAACTGTGTAACTGTGTTTCTACATACGTAATGCGGCTGTTAACTGGTTCATCGTGTCCTGCGTCCGGTGGACGATGAAAGGGAGCGATGAACAGGAAAAACAAGGAGTATCACGAGCACCGCTGACGGCGGCCGTCCCCTCTGTCAGCCTTTGGCTGACATCTCCCCACACTGTGGGGAGTCACCAAGCGAAGTGAGACGACTATGTTTTTGACCGATGGTGTCACAGGTTCGAGTTGCGGCTCGCCTTTTTTCATTATTTCACACTGAAATCTCTGAAAATCAAATATCAACTGAAATTCAACCTGTTTTTTTGTTGATATACCGCCTGTTTTTTGTTATAATTCACTCAGACTATTTGAAAGGATAACAAAAAAATGAATGACTATAAATTCGGAAACTTTCTGTTTGAGTTGCGCGAGGCAAAAGGGCTGACACAGCTTGAACTTGCAAAAATGCTTGATGTTACACCAGCTGCAGTTTCAAAATGGGAAAACGGCGAGTCAAAACCCAGAATAGAAACATTATTTAAACTTGCCAAAATTTTTAGTGTAACTGTAGAAGAGCTTATGGCGGGTGAGTTCATTGTCAGGCAGAATGAAGAAGTAGTTGATAAAAAGTATGAATATTTGAGAAGCCTTGACTCCCTGCTTACGGGTAGAGTAAGAATCAGCAGAATATGTGCTTATGTTTTTGATTGGTGCCTTATAGGATGCTTACCGGTTTTGTTTAGCGTGATTATGTTTATTGCATTTCCGTTTCTAGGTAATAAAGTGCCTGAAGCGAGTATGCCTGTTATTGCGGTTGTTATGTTGTTGTTTATGGTGATATGGCTTTTATGCTTTAGTTTCAGAGATTTTATCTTTAAAGGCAGAAGTCCGGGTAAAAGATTTTTTGGGCTTACTGTTATTGACCGTAACAGTGGAGAAACTCCATCTAAAAAGCAACTTCTTGTACGAAATCTTTTCTTTTTTGTGCGTACGATTGATGGAATTATAATGCTTGTCAGAGGAATAAGCATAGGAGACAGCGTAGCGCAGACTTTTGTTGTTTCTAAAGACCAGTTGGAAAATAAAGAGATTTTTTCTGATAATGTAAATAATATAAATCATTTTGTACCTGCGAAAAAAGATAAAAAGCGAACCCTGGTTTTCTTGATTATATATGTACTTGTTTTCTTTGTATTTACCGGTATTGCTTTTTCAATGGCTTTCGGATTGGAAAAGAGTGAGCCGTACCAAGCTGCCTATAATTATCTTATAGAAAGTGAAAGCTTTAAAAGACTTAATATTAATGAGGAGAGAGTAAAATGGATTTCTCTTTCGGGTGTAGGAATAATCGTGAAAGGAGATACAAACGAAGTTACCTTCCAGGTAGAAGGCAGGATTTTTGAGGTGATAAGCCACAAAGAAAACGGGAAATGGGTTGTATGCGAGGATTGCACAACATTCAGATAAACAGTTAAAAATTAAAATGCTTTTCAAATAATAGTTTAGATTAAATGTTATTTCTCGCCCACCCGGTTATTTACAATTAAATCTCCTCTTGTTATACTGTTATCAGTAATCAAGGGGAGGTTGTTTTATATGAACACATCAAAAATTGCCGAACAAATTGCTTTACTACGTAAATCTAAAGGTCTTACACAAAGTGAATTAGGTGAACGTGTGGGCGTTTCATTTCAGGCGGTAAGTAAGTGGGAAAGAGGAGAAACTCTTCCGGATATAGTCGTTTTGCCGGATTTAGCGAATGTTCTTGAGACGAGCATTGACAACATTCTTCTCGGCGGTGAAAGACAGGTTGAGTATAAAGGAAAAATCAATGTCGCAGATATGATAAGGGGGCTTACTTGCCTTAAAAGTATGGGAGAGCTTCTCGGTAAGGAAAGCATTATATACCGTTCGGCAATAAACGGTATAAACTGTAAGCTTAACACTGATATTGAAGATGCTTTCCGGGATGATTATACCTTTGAGGCTTTTCTTGCAGAGACTGTTATACAAAACATAATGCGGGGCAGATACGTTGATGTAAGCGACATAAAAAAGAATTTTAAGCACGCACACTTCAAAAACATTGTTCTTAATTATTGTGAAAGATACGGGATGAAGTGAATAAAAAGAGCTGTTCATCATGATTTCAGAACAGCTCTTTTTTTGTTTGGATTATGCTTATCCCAAAGCGATTATGCCGGTTTCGTTGAGAACAAGAAGCGCCATATATGAAGCGTAAATTGCAAGCAGTGCGAAGCCCTGCCACTTCTTGAACTTGCCCATAATGATCGTGGGAATGATTGCAACAGCACAGGCAAGAATACAAACGGGGAAGTCGAAAATAAGGTTGATTTTTTCAACGGGGAGTGCTGTGCCGTTAATAACCGCGCAAAGAGGAAGAATGAGGGTTGTATCGATGATGTTGGCGCCGACGATGTTACCGACTGAAAGGGATGCTTCCTTCTTACGTATAGCGGTGAGAGTTGTAACAAGCTCGGGAAGTGAGGTGCCAAGAGCAATTACGGTAAAGCCGATGATCGTCTCGCTGATGCCGATACCCGATGCAATTGTCTTACCCGAAGAAACGAGGAATTCCGCACCGAAAACGATTGAAGCTGTACCTATAATGAAGAAGAAGACCTTTGAAGGGATTTCCTTCTTTTCGTAGGAGTCGATTTCGTCTGATTCTGCGCCCTTTTTACCTTCGATAAGGTTGCTTACCATAAAGATGAGGAAGATAGCCCAAAGTACATATGCTGACCAGGTGGGGAGCGAATTGCCGAGTGAAAGAAGAGTAAGACCTACGATTGCCGCAAGGAGAAGTCCGCCCTTGAGGGAGAAGCTCTTTCTGTTTACAAGGCCTGCCATAGCAACAAGCGAAACACCCATAATGAGCGTTGTGTTAGCTGTAACAGAGCCTACGGCATTACCGATTGCGAGCTGTGCCGAGCCGTTCATAGCAGCTCTTACGGAAACAAGAAGCTCGGGGAGAGTAGTTGCAAAGGAAACGACTGTTGCACCGACAACAAACTTGGGAATGCCGGTAGCTTCTGCAAACCAGGAAGCAGAATCAACAAACCAGTCGCCGCCCTTGATTGTAAGTACAAGACCTACAACGAAAATTACAGCCGCAACTGCGATAAGTGCTCCGCCTGAAAGGGATCCGAAAAGGGTGAAGCCGAAAAATTCCATTTTGATATCCTCCGTATTTACATTGAAAAATTTTGTGCCGATATAGTTTATCATAAATCGGGACAATATGCAATGATTATTGTTCTTATAATTGAAGTTTTTTAATAATTTTCGTTCGAAGGGATAAATCTGCATTGTTTTTTTTATACGTATGTGATATAATTAACGAGTATGTGCTAAAAGATGAATTAAAAAGAAAAGAGATGAAAAAATGAAAAAATCAAATGCACTTGCTCTTATTCCTATCGGAGTATTTGTTGTGTTTTATCTGACGTTGGGAATAGTTTTTGAGTATGTTATGAAAATCTCTATGGGCTTTTATAGCGTACCTGTTGTAGTAGCCTTTCTTGTGGCGCTTTTTGTCGCTGTGCTGCAGACAAAGGGTGAAAGTCTTGACCGAAAATTTGAAATAATGGGTCAGGGCGTCGGCGATAAGAACATTGTTACTATGCTTCTTATTTTTATGCTTGCAGGTATTTTTGTAGGTGTTGTGGGCAGAAGCTCGGCTGAAAGTGTGGCATATTTTATGCTTTCGGTAACTCCTCCGAGAATGGCGGTTGTGGTAATATTCCTTGTAAGCTGTTTCGTTTCAACGGCTATGGGCACATCTGTTGGTACCATTACTCTTCTTACGCCTATCGCTGTTGCAATTTCCGAGGGATCGGGTTTTTCGCTTCCTCTTTGTGTGGGCACTGTTGTCGGCGGTGCGATGTTCGGCGATAATCTTTCTTTTATTTCGGATACGACTATTGCTGCCTGTAACGGTCAGGGTTGTCAGATGAAGGATAAGTTCCGTACAAACTTTGCAATCGTTCTTCCTGCTGCTATAGTAACCCTTATTCTTATTGTTGTGATGTCAATGGGGGCTGATATTTCCGAGGGCATCACAAAGGAATATGATATGATTCAGGTTATTCCTTATGTGCTTGTACTGTTAAGCGGTATTTTTGGCGTTAATGTTTTCCTTACGCTTATTATCGGTATAGTTTCAGGCAGTATTATAATGCTTGCTATGGGAGCTGTTGATTTTCCGGGGCTTCTTTCAGGTATGGGTGCAGGTGCATCGGGTATGTTTGAAACCTCGATGGTTGCAATTCTCGTTGCGGCACTTTGTGCACTTATAAAACATAACGGCGGCTTTGAAGCACTCCTTGGAGGTATCCGTAAGGTATTCAAGGGAAGAAAGGGCGGACAGCTTGGTATCGGTCTTCTTGTAGGGCTTATGGACGTTGCTACGGCAAACAATACCGTTGCTATCGTTATGGCTAACCCTATCGCAAGCGAAATGTCAAAGGATTTTGGTATTTCAAAGAGAAAGACGGCATCTCTTCTTGATACATTTTCCTGTATTGTTCAAGGCTTCCTTCCCTACGGTGCACAGATACTTGTCGCAATCTCTGCAGTCAATACTCTCGGCAAGGAGATTACCGCTTTTGAAATTATCGGAAAGCTTTTCTATCCGATGATGCTTCTTTTGAGCTCGCTGGTGTTTATATTCCTTATACCGGAGAAGAAGGAGAAAGCAGCATAATAAATTACCGCTCTTGAAAAACTCAAGGGCGGTTTTATGTTGCCATTTTTTACAAAATATGTTATATTAAAGAAAAAAAGGAAAGAGTGGATAATATGTCGGATTTGCTCGAGCAGATTAAACATACTGTTGACACCATTTCCCCGGACAGTGATGAGCTTGTACACGAGGGACATAAAAAGCGCGACTATGTGCTGCTTATACTGCGTAATATACTTGTAGGTGCGGCGGCACTTCTCTTTATTTTATCCTTTATTTTTGACGGATTATATCATATTGATATATATCATATCTTAAAGGGTATAGCTTATTTCTGCGGTGCGGGTGCTTATGTTTTCGAGTGTCTGTTGCTTACAGACTGCTTTAAAACAAAGGTGCCGCATAAGGAGCTGTTTATGGTATACTGCCTTGGTCCGCTGTATCTTCTTATGGGAATAAGTTATCTGATAAAATAAAACAATCCCCTTTGGTAAGCACAAACCAAAGGGGATAACTTTATCATATATGC
Source organism: Acutalibacteraceae bacterium (assembly GCA_045532935.1). Classification (GTDB taxonomy): domain Bacteria; phylum Bacillota; class Clostridia; order Oscillospirales; family Acutalibacteraceae; genus UBA6857. Next base: position 105,541 of record JAZSGW010000016.1, on the reverse strand, counting down.
TTTATACTGCTTCTTCTGCACCAATCTCGTCAAGGTTTGCACCCTTTGTCTCCTTGACCCTTGTACCGAGAATAACAGCCGCAACAGCAACACATGGAAGTGCAACAAGAAGGCAGGTGAGATATACGGGAATCACAAGCATTCCCACAGCGGCAAGAATGTAGCCTACTGCAAGACCAATGATAACGAGAAGGCCTTCAGCACCTACAACGGAGGCTCTGATGTCGGTAGGAACCTTTTCTGTCATCATAATGTTCATATAGTCTCTGCCTATCCAGTAGCAGCCCTGGTAAAGTCCGCAGAAGCCGCCGATAAGATAGGGATTCCAGAGATTATTGATGCCGACTGCAAAGAGGATGAAGCCTGTTATACAAAGCACGCTTGCACCGACTATCGTCTTCTTTCTGCCAAGCTTATCAGCAATAAAGCCTGAAAAGAAGGTGAGCGTTGCATAAACAATGGGAAGTACAAACATCGACTTTGTAATGTCTGATGTGCTCATTCCTGCGATGTGCATTGAGGATTCATAGTAAAGAGCGATGGCAGGCATACCTGCGTCGAAAATGATATGGGAGATTATAAGACTCTTTGTGTCCTTGTTTGCAAATATGTATTTTACTGCATTGAAAACGCCTGACTGATTTCTTTGTGCTTTTTTCTCCTGCTTCTGCTTTAATTTCTGCGCCTGTCTTTCTTCGTAGGGAATTGAAAGGTAGGCGATTCTTTCGCTCATGAATACTTTGGTGTCCTTGGCAAGAAGCACCACCATAAGTGCCGCAACAACACCGGCAATTGCAGGTGCAAGGAAGATTCTTCTCCAGAGTGTTGGATCATCGCCCATAAGAAGATTACGGAGCATCGGAATGCAAACAACGCCGAAGATGCCGAGTGCCTTCAGTACACTGTAAATGGCGGCTCTGTATTTGTCGGGAGCTTCTTCAAGAATGTAGATAATCTGTATGTCGTGACCGAAGAAAAATCCGATAACTGCATAGCCTAAAAGGAAAACAATATAATTCGGTGAGAAATAGATAATGAGAAGGCCCAGACTCATACCGAGGGTGGAAATCGCGAAAAGTGGCTTTCTGCCCCACTTATCTGCAAGAGCCTTGTAAAAGGGTGTGATTGCACCGAGCACATAGCTGATAACACTGACGGATGTGTGAAGCGAAAGTCCCTCCTGGAAGGTATACATCTTTCCCATAAAGGGACGGTTTACGAAGAACTCCGTTACAAAGGAAGACTGAACGGAAACTGAAAGGTTGCTCGTTACTTCATCGATGATATTTACAAAGGCGATAATCACAAGCAGAATGAAAAAATAACTGCTCGAATTGCCTTTAAGGGATTTTTTCTTAAGCGAGGACAGCTGTCTGTCTTCAAAGGCTTTGGTTCTTGTTGCCTTTTTTTCTTGTTTTGTCATATTCTCTCCTTCTTTCTTTCAATAAAAAAAGCGCCGACAAGCGCCCTAACATATCCATCATAGCAAATACTGTATCCCCTTGTCAATACCTTATGAGGGCATTTGAGCACTTTCTCCCTCTTGCATAAAAACATAGTAGTTAATTTTGTACAAAAAAGATATTGAAATGTGGAATTTTTTATGGTATATTATAGACACAGAAAGGGAAAGGTGATACCGATGTACAGGTAAAAACCAAAAGTCTTCATTAAAAGCCTTGTATGAATAAATAGATAATAAAAAACATACAAAGAAGAAAATAAACCTATAACAAGAGTACGGGGCAAAAATAAAAATGAAGACATCACAATCTGTAGAAAGAGAGGTTGTCCAAATGAAGTTAGATAACAAGACAGAACAGAAATAACCCCCCGCACCAAAAATGATGTGTAAAGAAACATCGGTGCCCGGGGGTTATTTCTTTTTTTATATCTGTGTTTTACGTCCCGTGGGGGCGTTTTTTTATTTTAAATTGACTTTTAGCTGTTTTCAAACGTATATTAGGTGAAGGGAGGTTGATGAAGTGAAAAAAACATCGGCACGGCCGGCTGATGAAATCGAATCTGTTGTAAGTACTTACGGTGATATGCTGTTTCGATTGAGCCTTATTATTCTCGGGAATCAGAACGATGCAACGGATGAGATTGCAGTAGAGGCAGAGGTAAAGGATAGCGTAATAACCGTAAAGGCTGTTTTATTGCAAAAAGAGGAAGCTCCCTACCTTTATCTTGATGTTCTCGGTGTAGGCAGTTGCAAGATAATTGATTCTGAGGGCGAGATTATCCTTGAGGGTGTTTCTTCTCGGAAGGCCGAAGTCAAGGACGGTAAAGCTGTAGTAGAGCTTGCCTGCGAAGAGCTTCTTCCCGGTGAGTACAGCCTTGTTATCGATGAGTTCGTTGGCGGAGCAAAGGCAGAGCAGGACCTTGCTATCAAAGGCGTCTGGGAATGTGCGATTAGTGTGAAATAAACATCAGAATAAATCCACCGCTTAATTCACTGTTAAAGCGGTGGATTTGTTATTTTTACTTATACTGATAAACCCTTACATAATCCACGATGAACTCAGCAGTATCTCCGGGTTGCATACTCATTTTGCCTGTGCCGTGTCTGTCGGCATTTGCCACTCCGTTTTCACCGGCAACTTCGCAGGAAAGAATGAGATATTCAGGATTCTGACTTACGCCTCCGGTTGAAAGTCTGCCTGTTTCAACGCCGTTAATGTAGAATATGTATTCATTTTCGTTCCACTCAAGGCCGTAGGTGTTGAACTCCTCGTAGGGGTTATTACAGAACCATTTGCCTATGCTGTCGCCCTGATGACCTTCGCCGTATCCGTCGTAGTGGATTCCGCTGACAACTGCGTCACCGTAGCCGAGGGAAACATCTTTGTAATACATTGACTCAAAAATATCAACCTCTGTGCCGTCCTTGCCCGAGCCGTCGACATTTTCGACCTGATCATTCATCATCCAGAAGGCTGACCACATACCTGTCGAAGCAGGAAGAATCGCACGGCACTCAAAATAACCGTAGCACTGCTCGAATTTGTTGCGTGTTTCAACAATGCCCGTGTACCAGCCGGGACCGTAGTTTTTGTCGTCGGGGCGGTTGGCAAAGTATCCTTTATAAGCATCAGGGGTAGGAAGACCCTCTTCGTAATAGGCCGTGGTGATAACGAGCTTTCCGTCTCTTACATCTACCATATCCTCGTGCCAGTAGCCGCCCTTCCTTTCGCGTTCCCACCAGTTATAAATCCATTTTGTTTTGTCCAGCTCTTCACCGTCAAATTCGTCGCTCCAGACAAGCTCGAATTTGTCGAGGTTGATTTCCTGTCCCTTGGGGAGTGCAGGTAAACCGAAAAGGTGGGGTAAAGTAGGTGAAAGCGCCATTAAGACCGCTACTAAAAATCTGAAAAATTTTGAAAACATAACAATTCCTCCTTTTTTACATTATAGCAAAAAGAAGAACAGATTGTCAATCGGTGTATATACGCAAACAAAATGTCATATTATAAAAAGGGGTGATATAATATGAAACTTGATAAAAGTAAGCTTAAGGTTTACGGCGTGTTTCTGCTGATAACGGGCGCTGTAGGCGGACTTTCGGCACTGCTGACTAATATGGGAATGGAAAGCTACAAGGCGGCAGAAAAGCCACCGTTGACACCGCCGGACATTGTCTTTCCCATAGTGTGGTCGATTCTTTTTACTCTTATGGCGATAAGTGCGGCAAGAGTGTGGCTTACGGATAACTCAAGACTTCGCAACCACGCTATGATAGTGTACTTCATTCAGCTTTTCTTCAACTTCTTCTGGAGTGTGCTTTTCTTTAATTTCGAGGCTTACGGACTCGCTTTTTTGTGGATTATAGGTCTGTGGTTGCTGATATTGCTGATGATAGTAAAGTTTTATCAGGCGGATAAAATCGCAGGTCTTCTGCAGATACCCTATCTTCTGTGGGTTACCTTTGCGGCGTATCTTAATTATATGGTGTTTCAGCTTAATAAATGAGAACAACCCATTGAGGCAATTTCTGTGCTCAATGGGTTGTTCTGTACATAAGAGAGGATAAGAGAAGATTAGTTTTCGATGTAACCGTCAGTTTCTTCAAAGCTTTTTACAGCGGTATCTTCGGCAAAAAGGCTGATTTTTGATTTTTCGAAGAAGAAACGTAGCATATATATTATAAGAATAATATCTATAGCAAGTGTAATTAAAGCGGAGGCACCGGCTATACCCGAAAAGATGAGCGCGACCGTATAATTTCCGCTGCTTTGAAGCGACGTTAAGAAAAAGTTGAACGGCAGCATTGCAATATTTATAAGCAAACCGCTTATTGCTCCTGTAATTTCTGAAACACACACAAAGGACATACCGTCAATATGGTTCCTGTAGGGATTGTAGCCTGCGTAGTAAATAATAGTGAAGCTGATTATGCCGCTAAGCCAGCTTGAAACTTTAGTCAGTACGGGAATAACTGCACTGTTATCATATGATGAGAAGTAGGGGATAATAATCGTTGAAACGCTTGTTAAAACCGAAGTAATAATTGCAACAATAATATATGTAACAACATATCTTTTTTTAGCACGGGGCAGGAGCATTTCTGAACTGCCGAGATTTGTTTCGAGCTTTGGATTGATTCCCTCGAAAGCTGTAAATACGAAGTAAGCAACTGCAATAATCAGCGGAATTGTAATTATGTGGCCTGCAGAGAGAATAAAAGATCTGTGTCTTTCATACAGGACAGCTGTATACGTCAGACAGTCGGCAACTGTGCTGATAAGCGAAGAGACGAGTCCGGCTGCACACTTTCCAAAATAGATTGAGCCGGCAAGAATCACTGTCTTTCTCTTATCCTTGGTGAAAATGTAGCTTGCAAAGAGAATCAGAAAAATTGAAAATACTGACAAGCAGATGTTTACAATTTGATTAATAATTTTATAGTTGTTTACATAATCGCCTGTTTCATATAATGATACCGAAAAGTACGATAAAAGCATATTGGCGCAGATGCGTACAAGATAATCTGTAAGGATTATGGCAGTGATAAATATGCCTGCTTTCTTTTTATAACCGGATATGTTGTTTTCTTCCATTTTTTTGTTTCTCCTTTTTTATCTGATGATTAAATTTTAGCGTAACAGAGAGTTTATGTAAATATGAAAAGTGATACTTCACAGAGTGTGAAAGTATGCAAAAGAATAATTTTTACATTAAAAAATACCTGCCGGAATTACTGACAGGTATTTTGCTGTTATGCGATAAAATCAGTCGTTGATAAGAGTCATAAGGGACAAAGCAGCATCTCCGCGTGTAATGTTTGCAAACATACCGAAGGGACCTGCTGCAAAAATTGTACCGACAAAAAGCTTTATTCCGCTTACGAAGCCTGAAATACCGCCCTTAAGTGCAGAAGATGCGTTGAAAAGTGAAGCTGCAAGGCTTACGCGTGAAACGCTTAAATCAGACTTTGATGCGAGATTTTCTTTGCCTGTGATTGCGAAAAGAGCCTTTTCAAGCTCTGCAGATGTGATTTCTTCATCAGGAGCGAAGGTGGTTACTGTTGTACCGTCCATAATGCCGTTGCGGTAGAGATATTCAACAGCATTGAAGTATTTAGATGACTTTTCAACATCGGTGAAGGGGAAAGCTGAATCGGGAAGTGCTTCGAGAATTCTGTCAGCGATGAATCTGTGACCGCCGTTTTCTGTGCGGCTGGGATGGAATTCTTCACAGAGTGTGCCTGTTGTATCAACGAAAATATATCCGTATTTGCTTGCGCCTTCCTTCATCGGAATGTTTGCAAAGTCAACTACTGTCTGACCGATTGTCTGCTTAAGATTGGTAACTGCAGGGTCTTCGTTTTCATTTACAGTAACATATTCGGAGTTAGGATCCTGAAGTGAGTTGTCAAACATACCTATAACAAGAAGTGTTACATCGGGATTGAGTGCAAGAATGTCCTCGATCATATAGTTCCAGTTTATAAAGTAGTTTCTAAGACCTGTCTCAAGAGCCTTGGGTAAAGCCTGGGCAATATCGGGAAGTGCACCGCAAAGTGCAGCAATGTCAACAAGAGCGTCCATAGTGTCTTCTGTAGTGCCTGCTGTCTCGAGATACTTCTTTGCTTCTTCTATGAACTCTTCGTTTACGTCTTCCTGCTTATCCATTTCCTCCATAACGTGCCAGCCGAGGAATGAGCCCCAGTCATTGCCGCCTATGTTGAGGGTGATGAGATCGGTTTCAGCGATAGCCTTACGCATAGCGGGGGCGTAAACTGTGTCCATAAGCTCTTCATCTATTGAATAATAGAGGAAACGGTCGGGCTCAAAGTTTTCTTCAAGAATGTAGCGCATTTCAACTGTCCTGAAGCCGATGCAAGCCATAGGATAGTAGTTTTCTACACCAAGGTCGTCGGCAACATATGCGCCGTAGGAGCCCTCAACGCGTACAAAGCGTGACTCAATATCCATTACGTCGCTCCAGCCGCTTGCGATGCTGTCGCCGAGAAGAAGGTATGACTTATAGCCGGAAACATCCTTATCGCCAAAGTCATATGCAAAGCAGGTGAATATACCTGAAAGCATAACGAGTGTAAGGAAAACTGCCGCGGATTTCTTTAAAAGGTTTTTCATTTAATGTACCTCCGTTTGTTCGATTCATTGTTTGTTAACAATTCACAATAATCATACTATATTTTTCATTTTCAGTCAAGAGATTTTAGATATTTAATAAACAGAGGGTGGCGATAAAATACAGCTTATAGGTTTTCTGTAATCTTGTTTTATTATTCTTGTAAGTAAAATTCCTTGATAAAAGTAAATCATTATGCTAAAATAGATAAAAACAGCAAAGGAGTATATGAAATGAAATTTCTTGATAACAGCGACAGGCATCTTATATCTGTTTTACCTGATGTAATATCTGAAAAGCTCAACAGGAAGGTTGAGAGCTTTAAATTTATCGGCGGCGGCAGCTATGGTAGGGTTTATAAAGCTATGCTTTCCGGCGGAGAAGAGATTGCTGTCAAGGGCTACAGACTTCCGGGAATGAATGAAGAAGAAGCACACCAGCTTAACATATTGGCTAAGAATACAAGTGTTAAAATGCCGGAGGTGCTTTTTTCATACGAGGACGATAATACTGCTGTTTTAGCTATGAGCTTCGTTAAGGGACAGAATGTGTTGAATCCCTTGTTTCTACTGAAGAGCAAGGCGCAGAAGCAAAGCTTTGCCAATGAGGTTATTTCAGGTATGCTTGAATGGCACAGTGTTACAAACGATAAATTCGGCTCTTTGTCAGAACCACTTTATGACACCTGGTATGATTATTACAAAGCAGAAAGACAGGAGCCCTGGCTTAAGGGCTTGAAAGAATTATCCGATAAGGGAAAATTCAGCAAGAAAAAAATGCAACTGCTTTATGAAGCAACAGAGCTTTTTAATGCCCTTCCTGAGGAAAACACAAAGCCCGTGCTTATACATGCCGATCTTAACATAATGAACATTATGGCTGACCCGAAAACTCTTAAGCTGATTGCTTTTATTGACCCTTGCGGCAGTATATGGGCAGACAGAGAGTACGACCTGTTTCAGTTGAGAAATATGTGGGGTGACGCATACGGGCTTTATGAAACCTATAAAAGAAAATGCAAAACATCTGAATTTACGGATTTCAGGGTAGCTTATTACGGTGCGATGCTTGAAGCTGCAATGAGACTTAAGGGTGGACACATTGTACCGCTTTGGGAGGATCTTAATTTTGCCAGGTTGAAAAAAGAAATGAAGAAAATCGGGTATTGATTTCACAATAATTAGATGGTATAATTTTCTAAAATAAAAACAAAGGAGAAATCAGTTATGACAATTATGTCCTTTACCAGGTTTATGATGGCGATGCTTATGGTTATTGTAAATCTCTTCAATTACACCTTCAACGATTACGCTTATCCCGCTGTAAGCATGTCGGGTGCCTATGTTTTCTGCTATTTCACAGGTAATGAGGTTGACGAGCAGACAATTCATCTTGCAGTCAGCACTGATGGTTACAATTTTCAGGCTCTCAATGATAACGGTAAAATCATCGACCAGACTAAGGGTACAGGCTGCGTCCGTGACCCATATATATTCAAAGCTGTTGACGAAGAGGGCGAGGATTGCTACTATATCGTCGCAACGGATATGAACGCCCTTGACGGCTGGACATCAAACCACAGAATCATATTCTGGAAATCCTATGATCTTATTAACTGGGAAGATGAGTACCTTCTTGATTTCCGTCAGTTTGAAGGCTTTGAAAACTGCAACCGTGCATGGGCTCCCCAGGTAATATGGGATAAAGAGGCGGGCAAATATATGCTTTACCTTGCACTTTCCGAGTGGGACGACCCTGAAACTGAGGAAAACGAGGACGCAGCACAGCATTATTACCTCTACACATCAGACTTCAAGAACTTTACAAATCCCGAGTATCTCTACGGCAGACGTAACGAGGTTATTACAAGAGAAGACGGATATGTTATAAACGGTGTTCAGTGTATCGACGGCGATATGATTTACAATGAAAAGGACGGCTACTATTATCTTTATTTCAAAGAGGATCTTACACAGAAAATCGCTTACGTAAGATCAAAGAACGCATCGGGTCCTTTTGAAGGCGATTATACAATCTGCTCGCTTAACTGGTTCGGTGTAGAGGGCAGCACTATGTACAATATCACCGGCACAAATGCCTGGATGATGATTATGGACGAGTACGGCGAGGGTACCTTCTTTGCACAGATGACAAGAGATTTTGAGAATTTCCGTCAGGTGCAGAGGGCAAGATATTCAGTAAATCATCTTAAGCCGAGACACGGCTCTGTTGTTGCGATAAGCGAGGCAGAGTATTATGCTCTGGTTGACGCCTACGGTGTGCAGGAAATAGAAAAATAAAAACAACTTTTTCTGAAAGTAAAGCAGATGTTTTCGTTTGAAAATATCTGCTTGCTGTTTTTTACAGGAATGCTGCTACACAGAACCGGCTTTTATTACAAGATTATAATATTGGTGACAAAATTGTAATAGGGAAAAATGTTGAAAAAAGAGGAGTTTGGTGTTAATATATTGGAGTAGAGAGAAATCATTATTGATATTAATCTACCTTCTTTATATGAAAAATCGGAAAAGAAAAGGGAATCTGCAAAGGTTCCCTTTTCTTTTTTAATGATTTATAATTATCACATTTTGAGATAATTAATAGTTGGTTATTCATTACATTGTATAATTATTAGAGTTTATAATAAAAGAAAGGAATGTTAATATGGCTGAACAGCTTAATAAACCGCGTGTTATATGGCTTGATCTGTTGCGTGTTATTGCAACGTGTATGGTGCCTCTTGCTCATCTTTGCTCTAATTGCTGGAATCTGACAGCAGGTGTTCACTCCTCGGATTATATCACGCTTAATTTCTTCAGCGCTTTGTGCAGGTGGGTTGTTCCGGTTTTTGTAATGATAAGCGGCGTTTTTTTTCTTAATCCATCAAAGCCTTGCGACCCTAAAAAGATTTTTCAGAAAAATGTTGTCCGAATGGCTACGGCTTTTATTTTCTGGTCATTCCTTTATGCTTTACAGTGGACCTTATTCAGACCTCACGCTCAGGCGGAAACGGTGCAACCTTTTTCAAAGAAGTTCTTTTTAAGTGAGCTTATTGTCGGTGAGTATCATATGTGGTATCTGTATATGATTGCTCTTTTATATTTGCTTACTCCGCTTATAAGGGTGTTCTCCGATAATGCAACAAAGAAGCAGCTTGAAGCTTTTATGGCACTCTCTTTTGTTTTTTCGCATTTTATCCCTATGCTTCTTGAAATCCCTTTTTTAAAACAGTTTACCTTTGATGATGTTTATGAGGATCTAAACATAGGATTTATCGGCGGTTATGTCGGTGTTTATATTGCCGGTCAGTATATGATGCGGTATCCCTTTGAGAAAAAGATAAGGAAGGTTATATATATTCTTGGTGTTCTGGGATATATTATAACGGTAGGAGGCAATATCTGGATTTCCTTCTATAAGGATAAATCCGTTAAGGATATGCTTGGCGCCAATCTTGGCTGCAGTGTAATGATAGCCTATGCGATCTTTACTTTCTTCCAGCACTTCGTTTCTAAAATAGAGTTCAAGGAAAAAACGGTAAAGGCTATCAAGTGGCTTTCCGCAAGGTCTTTCGGAGTTTATCTGTGTCACGTATTTGTGATGCGAGCATTCCAATATTTCGGAATACAGGTAATTCATATAAGTCCCGAACACGCTACTGTTGATATGAGCTTTATGCCATATATTCATATACCGCCAATAATCGGTGTACCGGTGCTGACGGCACTCGTAATCGCAGGCTCGTTTTTGGTGTCCTGGGCAATATCAAAGATTCCTGTTCTCAAAAAATATGTTGTATAATCAGAAAACCTGCTGCGCTGAATTTCGGTGCGGCAGATTTTTTGTTTTAAGGTGTCTTTTAATTTTGTGATATATATGTTATAATCAATTATGATTATACCCTGAAAGAAGGTGCGGCGATGTCCGGTAAGAAAAAATACAGCTATAATAAGGACCTTAAGCTTTTTGAATATGTGAAGCCGCCGGTTATTATACCGACGTTACCCTTTATGCAGTTTTTTATGAAGGCGTTTTATTATACGGATTTTACCGGAAAGGGACTTAAAAGGGAAAAGATTGAAATTCCCGTTAAGGACGGTGTGAAAATCAGGGCGATAGTTTATACTCCTGATTCAGCTTACGAAAAGAAAGCTCCCTGCATTGTGTTTTATCACGGCGGAGGCTTCGTTTATAATGCGGCACCACATCATTTTACTCTTGCGAAAAATCTTGCCCGTGAAACAGGCGCAAAGGTGTTTTTTATCGATTACCGTCTGGCTCCCCGTTATCCTTTTCCGGCGGCAGTTGAAGATGCCTTTTATAGTTACCTGCATATAAGAGAAAATGCTGACAGCTACAAAATTGATAAAGACAGAATTGTTCTTTGCGGAGACAGTGCAGGCGGAAATCTTTCTGCAGTTGCCTGCCTTATCGCAAGAGATAAGGGTGTATCTGTACCTGCGGCACAAATGCTGCTTTACCCCTTTGTTGACGGTGATATGACAACGGAAAGTATGCTCGAATTTACAGACACCCCGATGTGTAACTCCAAGGCCGCTGTCGGCTACAATAAGGCATATATAAAAGATGTGAACTACAGCCCTAAAGAATGGTTTTCGGCAGTTGATGCGGAAAGTCACGAAAATTTACCTGAAGCATATATAGAAACAGCAGAATTCGACTGTCTTCGCGACGGTGGAGTGAAATATTATAATAAGCTGTGTCAGAGTAATGTAAAAGCGGAGCTTTTTCAGACCAAGGGCACAATGCACGGCTACGATATAGCCACGGGAAGCGAAACTTACGCTGTGTGTATGAAAAAGCGTATCGAGTTTCTCAGAAGAATATTTGAAGAATAACAGGCAAAAAGAGGTTAATTATGGAAATAGTATGGTCTTTATCACGGTATGTACTTCCCGTAATTACGGTTGTCATACTTGTCAAGTGCATAATGACGCTCATGCTCGGTCACCCCAAGGAGAAAATTTACGGATATATTGTGGATTTGTCCGGCGGAGAAAAGTATCCGCTTAATATGTGGGAGACCTCTGTCGGAAGGAGTAAGAGCTGTGATATTGTACTGCCTTACGACAGTGTTTCACGTTCTCACGCTGTAATAACACGGCGTATTGACGGATGGTATGTGCACGACCTTATGACGAAATCGCCACTTAAGGTTAACGGACATCAGGTAGAGCAGAAGGAGCTTATCCGAAACGGTGACCATATTGAATTCGGTAAAAAACGCTTCCGTTTCGAAGTGGTTAACGATCCGATTCAGAATGTGGGAAGAAAAACAAAGCGTTCTGCCAATAAAGGTAAGAGCGGGCAGGGAACAAGGAGCGGCAATCAGTCTGCACAAAGGAAAAAGAGCTCTTCACAAAAGCCGGACAGTGCACAACACTACAGCGCCGATAACAAGCCCCGGCTCAAATTTGATAAACCGCATACTGCAGCGCCTTCTTACAATCAGAGGCGAGACAGCTTTACGGTTGAAACGGGCAGCAGACCTCAACCCAGAAAAAAAGCAAAGAAGCAGCCCCGTATAGTCAACAGAGAAACAGGGGAAACCTTCCTGCTTTGCGGTAATGAGGTGTCGATAGGCCACGGCAGGAAGTGCGATATAAGACTCAAGTCCTCCGGCGTGGAAAAAAATCATTGTCTTCTTATTCTTTGTGAAAATGGCTGGGCAATAGAGGAGGACGATGGTGAAGTTTATCTTAACGGCAGACCTCTCGGCTCTTCGCAGATTCTTTTCTCAAGCGATATAATCGGCATCGGAGAGGAAAGACTGAATTATTATGAATGATAAGGAGGCGATATAAATGAAAAAAAGTTCAACTCTGTCAGCAAGGCGTGACAAAATCAGAAAAAAATACAAATACGTTGACAGTAGCTTCATTCTCTTTCTTGTAACAGTTTTTCAGATTATCACCTTCATTCCCGTAATATTTGCCGACGGAGTATTTTATGCTGAGTCGACAATGATGGCATTTTCCTATATTGCTTTTGAGTGGCTTTATGTAGCCTTTATGCAAGGCGTGGCAAAAAAGGTTAACTTTGAAATCGAGCTGATTGCCTTTTTCTTAAGTGGCATAGGTCTGTGTATAACGGAAAGCGTTGAAAGAGGCAGTATGCTTATGCAGCTTATTACAGTGATAGGCGGCGTTATTGTTTATGATGTGTTGCTCTGGTTTATCAAGGACGTAAAAAGAGTAATGCTCATAAGGTCACCCCTTGCGATTTTTACGATAGTGTTTTTCGTGGGCTGTTTTCTTTTTATCCGTCTTACGGGAAACGAAATAAACGGAGCCTATAACTGGATAACACTCGGCCCTGTATCATTTCAGCCCTCGGAGTTTGTCAAAATTGCCTTTGTTTTTGTCGGTGCGGCAACTCTTGATAAAATGCTTACATCGAAAAATATATACCTCTTCATACTTTTTGCTATGGGCTGTATAGGTGTACTTTTCCTTATGAAGGATTTCGGTACGGCACTTATCTTCTTTTTTACATTCGTTGTTATCGCGTTTATGCGCTCGGGTGATATACGTTCGATCGCTTTTATCTGTGTAGGTGCTTTAATCGGAGCTTTTCTTATTCTTTATTTCCGACCTCACGTCGCGGCGCGTTTTGCAACCTACAGACACATATGGGACGATCCCTATGATACGGGCTATCAGCAGACGAGACTTCTTATTTATGCTGTCAGCGGCGGTCTTCAGGGTCTTGGAATAGGAAACGGTAGGTTAAGAGATGTTTACGCAAGCACGACAGACCTTATTTTCGGTGTGCTTTGTGAGGAGCTCGGACTTATTATTGCGTTTACCGTTGTAATAGTTTTTGCGGTGCTTGTTGTTTATACCGTCAAGTGTTCAAAGAGTGCACCGTCAACCTTTTATTCGATTTCAGCGGCGGCTGCGGCATCGCTGATTCTTTTTCAGACCTGTCTTAATATTTTCGGCGTTACGGACATACTTCCTCTCACAGGTGTTACTCTGCCTTTTATAAGTCAGGGTGGTTCAAGTATGGTCTGCTGCTGGGCTCTTTTTGCCTTTATAAAGGCGGCAGATATCCGTGCTTATCCGAATCTATATAAAACTGCGTAAGGGGGACTATCGGTGAAAAATACAACAAAACGTGTATACATTGTGCTTTTGCTGGTGGTCGCTTTCTTTGCGGGACTCGGCTTTATGCTGTATACTTTCATAACTGACGGCACAACCTGGGTTGCAGACAGAGGTAACGAGCACATATATTCCGAAGGAAGTCTTACCGTTGCAGGTACGATTTATGACCGTAAGGGAGTAGCTCTTATTTCGACAGTTGACGGTGAAAGAATCTACAACGAGGACGAGGCTGTGCGCCGTTCAACCTTACACGTTATAGGCGATTCCTCGGGATATATTTCTACGGGAATACAGACCCTCTACCGTTCAAATCTTGTAGGTTACAATTTCGCTGAAGGCATTTACGGCGTTCTCACGTCAGATGCGGGCTGTGACATAAGGCTTACTGTTGATGCAGGTGTTTCTGCTACGGCATATGAGGCTATGGACGGTAAAAAGGGTACAGTTATCGTGTACAACTATAAAACCGGTGAAACACCGTGTATGGTATCTGCTCCCGATTATGACCCCATGGACAAGCCTGAGGACATAGATACCGACACGAGCGGAAAATATGAGGGCATTTACCTTAACAGAGCGATTTCGGGTGTGTTCACGCCGGGTTCAACCTTCAAGGTTGTAACAGCGATTTCTGCTATAGAGAATATACCTGATGTGTTCAAAAAGGAGTTCAACTGTACAGGTAAGTATACTACAGAAAGCGGTGACGGTACCGGAGATGTTATCTGTCACAGTCAACACGGAAAAATAAACTTTATCGACGGATTGAGTCATTCTTGTAATGTCGTTTTTGCTACGCTTGCCAATGAGCTCGGGGCAGAGGCACTTACAAACACAGTGCGTATGCTCGGTTTTGGCACAAATGTTACAATAAGTAAGGCCGAGGCTGTAAGGAGCACTTTCGATGTCAGCGGTAGTACAAAGCTTGACCTTGGTTGGGCAGGTATCGGTCAGTTTACGACTCTGGTAAACCCCTGTCAGATGCTTATGCTTATGGGCGGAATTGCCAATGACGGAAAAGCTGTCATTCCTTATCTTGTAGAGGATTCCTCAGAGCTTGTGGACGTAAAGGGTAAAATTAATTCAGGCTTTACACTTGCTCCGGAGACAGCACTCACAATTAAAAAGATGTTAAGATATAACGTTGAAAGCTATTACGGTGACGAAAAGTTTCCCGGGCTTAAGATGTGCGGAAAAACAGGTACTGCAGAGGTCCCGCCTGATGAAGACCACGCATGGTTTGTGGGCTTTTCCGCAAGAAGTGATTTCCCATATGCTGTAGTTGTATGCCTGGAAAACGGCGGCGCCGGTTATGACGATGCGATTCCTGTTGCCAACGAGGTAATGCAGGCTTTACTTAAAAGCAACGGACTTTCCTAAAAGAATTAAAAGCGAGGAATAAAAAATGAGTGATACAATAGCGGCTCTTTCAACGCCGTTCGCTCCCGGCGGAATCGGTGTTATAAGAGTATCGGGAGATGCAGCGATCGAAATTGCTGACAGTGTTATAAAGACCACATCGGGTAAAAAGCTTTCGTCTCTTAAGGGTTATACTGCGGCTCACGGTAAGGTTTATGACGGTAAGGAGCTGCTTGACGAGTGTGTTGCTCTTGTTTTCCGTCGACCGAAAAGCTATACCGGTGAGGACACGGTAGAAATCTCCTGTCACGGAGGTGTGCTTGTTACAAGTCGTGTGTTAAGAGCTCTTTTTTCAGCTGGTGCGCGACCTGCCGAGGGCGGAGAGTTTACTAAAAGAGCATTCCTGAACGGTAAGATGGACCTTTCCGAGGCGGAGGCTGTTATGGGTCTTATCAACGCAAGAGGTGAGGGCGGAATGAAGGCTGCTCTTACGGCTCTTGATGGAGCTTTGAGTAAAAAGATTGATTCGTACTGCAATATTCTTGTTTCTGCCGCAGCAAATATGGCGGCATGGGTGGATTATCCAGACGATGAAATACCTGAGCTGGATTTCGGGGAGCTTAAGAAAAGCCTTTCGGAGGTTTACAGCGGAATAGAGGGGCTTTTAAGCAGATTTGATGCAGGTAAGGCGATTACCGACGGAGTTGATACTGCTATAGTAGGAAAACCCAACGTAGGAAAATCTGCACTTATGAATATGCTTTCGGGCTTCAGACGCTCTATAGTTACGGATATTGCGGGCACTACAAGAGATGTTGTTGAAGAAACGGTACGTGTAGGCAGGGTTATTCTTAATCTTGCTGATACGGCGGGTATACGTGACAGCGAAGATACAGTAGAAAGTATAGGAGTCGAGATGGCAAAGGAGCGCATCGGAAAGGCGGGGCTTGTACTTGCAGTTTTCGACGTTTCAAGAGGTCTTGACGAAAGTGATGAAGAAATTCTTGAGCTTTGTAAGGGCAGAGATGTTATAGGTGTAATAAACAAAACTGACCTTCCCTGCAAGGCAGATGTAGAAAGAATAAAATCTGCTCTCGGTGAAGTAATCTTCATAAGTGCGCTTAAGGGTGACGGTGAAAAAGAGCTCTCCGAGGCAATAGAAAGAGAGCTCGGTACTGATAAGATAGATACCTCCCAAGCGATGCTCACAACCGAGAGACAAAGAAGAAGTGCCCTGAAGGCTCTCGAGGGCATAAAAGAAGCAATCGATGCTGTTAGTATGGGTATGACAATGGACGCTGTGAATGTGTGCATTGATTCGGCAATCGAGGATTTGCTGGAGCTTACGGGCAAAAAAGCGAGAGAGGCTGTCGTTGACGAGGTCTTCTCAAGATTCTGTGTGGGTAAATAAGGTGATTTTATGAAAAAGACAGCAGTTGTAACAGGCGGATCCGGTGGAATCGGTGCAGAGGTCTGTAGACTTCTTGCAAGAGACGGATATGATATAATATTGCATTATAACAGCAGCGAAGAAAGAGCCCGGTCGGTAGCTGAAGAGATTGCTGAGAAATACGGAGTTGAGGTTTCGCTTGTTTGCTGTGACCTTTCAGCTGATAATGCGGGTAAATTTCTGGGCTTAAAAATCCGTGAGCTTACAGACAGTGTGGACGTGCTTGTAAATAATGCAGGTGTTTCTCTTGTCGGGGTGTTTCAATGCGTTGACAGTGAAAGTGTAAGAAGTCTTCTTAATGTCAATCTGGCAAATGCTATGGAGCTTACTGCAGAAATTATGCCTATGATGCTTAAAAATCAGAAGGGAAGCATAATTAACATCTCATCGGTATGGGGTGTTACAGGTGGCTCCTGTGAGGTGCATTACAGCGCATCAAAGGCAGGACTTATAGGCTTTACAAAGGCACTTGCGAAAGAGGCGGGACCGAGCGGAATAAGGGTCAACTGTGTAGCGCCCGGTTTCATTGAAACTGAAATGAACAACTGTTTTGACGTGGAAACTGTAAAAGAAGTTATAGAAGAAACACCGCTTTGCCGTACAGGCAAGGTCTGCGATGTGGCAGAGCTTGTTTCCTTCCTTGCAAGCGATAAGGCGGATTTCATAACCGGTCAGGTTATAGGTGTTGACGGTGGTCTTGGTGTGTAAAAAAGCTCCGATTACCTTAAAAGAGGAATCGGAGCTTTTTATCTTAATTTTTAGTTATACTTGTTACCTTTAATGTTTTGCCGTCAACTTTGAACTTCACTTCATATGATGCGAAGCTCATACCGTAAATTCTTTCGGGATCGTTCTGGTATGATGGTCTTGGATCAGCTTCAAGGACCGCCTTAAGGGCGGCTCTTTTTTCTTCTGCAATTTTTTCTGAAAGTTCATCGGGAATGTTTACGGTAAGTCTTCTTTCTGCAAGATTTTCCGTAAACCCACCGACGGCATCAGGGATACTGTCAGCATATGGCAGATAAGGCTTTATATCGTATACAGGTGTGCCGTCGAGAAGGTCTGCGCCACTTACGTGAAGTATGACACCTTCATTTTCAGAAAACTCGACCTTTTCGAGCTTCAGTGCGGAAAGACCGATGGAGTTTGGTCTGAAGGGTGATCGTGTCGCGAAAACACCCATACGCTTGTTACCGCCTAAAAGGGGCGGGCGTACTGTCGGGGACCAACGGTCTCTTACAGCTTCGGAAAACTGCCACAGCACCCATATGTGGGAGAAATCTGCAAGTCCGCGGAAAGCTTCGGGTACACTATATTCTTTTTCGAAAATGATGCGACCCGTGCTTTCTTTTACAAGACCGCTTTGCCTCGGAATGCCGAACTTCTCTTTGAAGTCTGTTTCGATGTGAGCGATTATCTTCATTGTGAATTATCCTTCTTCTTTTTATAAAGCATATAGCTGTAAACGGTGGGAACAAGAACCATTATAAGAACTATCGGGAAGAAAATGAATGGGTTTTCGAGGAATGCAGTTAATATTATGATGAGACCGCAGACTACCCAGAGCTTGCCTGCAAAGGCATGGGTTTTTGTCCAGTTTTCGCTGTCGTCAAGTGTCCAGGGGAGCTTGATGCCTATGGTGTAGGTTTGCTTGCACTTGGGAAGATAATTTCCTATTATTATAAAAACTAAACCCATGAAAAGCATTGTGATTAGACCGACTTCAATCTCTTTTCCGAGAGCTACAGGGTAAATCATTGCGCACACAAGAAGACTAACAGCAGGGATAATATAAAGCACTAGGTTGAAAATTTTGTCGCTTATATTGCTGTGCTTCGGGTCGAGTTTTGTAGCGAAAATACATACGAGGTGCATTGCGAGCATAAAAAGTGGCAGACCGAAAACGGTAAAGGGCTTACTGCTCCAACCGTCAGGCTCATTGTTTATGCTGAAATGGGTGGGAATACTTTCGGGAAGCTTATTCCACAGAATAAGACCGATAATCATCGGTGCGAGGGTAATAACAGAAGTTATAATTATTGTTTTAAGATGCTTTTTAATCATCGGTGTCAGCTCCTTTCAGTTGTTTAATCCAAAGCATAATTTCTTCAAGTACAGATGCGTTCAGCTCATAATAAATATATTTCCCTTCACGCTCATCTCTTATAAGGTCGGCGTCTTTTAAAACAGAAAGATGTCTTGAAATCGCCGCACCTGAAACGGGAAAGGCATCGCTTATCTCACCTGCAGATTTCCGCCCTTTTTTCAGCATTGTGAGAATGTCGCGCCGTATAGGGTCAGAGAGAGCCTTCATAGTGTTCTGAATGCCCATAAATATAACCTCCTTTTTTTGATATTTAACATTTAACTTAAACGTTAAATGAATTATAGCATCTGTTTTTATCTTTGTCAAGAGTTCTGATGAAAATATTTTATTGCAGAGTAGCCTTTGAGAGCGCGCGGTGATTTTTTGACTTTCTTCGAAAGTCAAAAAACAGAGAGCCACAAACAGCTTTGCATTACGGTTGACAGGTGCGAAAATGTGTGTCGGGAGCTTGCGGGGAGCGGAGCTGTCTGCGGCTCTCTGAGGCAACGCCTGCGGCGTTGCCTCACCGCGCCTTTCCTGCAGCGTCGGTGTTCAGGGAAAGAAACAGCCGGGCGTCTTTAAAGACGCCCGGCAAAAATTATGATTTAAGAATAAGACCGATTGCAAAGACCTGAGCTTTGGCAGGTAATACATTAAGAAGCATCAGAAGGGGATTCCGGTTGATGTTGTAAAGATATTTTGGCTTTTTTGACTCGAGTGCTTCAAGAGCAAGCTCGGCTATCTTTTCTGCAGGTATGTGTCTCGACTCAACGCTGTCAACGATTGTCTGAAACTTCTTGGCATTGTTGACATAAAGCTTCGTGTTGTTACGGAAACGCTCGAGAGCTACATTTGAAACATTGAGCAGACCGGTTTTGACTGCACCGGGACGGATAACCGAAACAGGAATACCTAACAGCTGAACCTCCTGACGAAGTGAGAACGCATATTTTTCAAGTGTCGTTTTTGTGATGCCGTAAATTCCCGTAAAGGGAAGGGGGTCAAGGGGCGCAAGCTCACTTGAGGTTATAATGATACGGCTGCCTGTGAAAATGAGAGGTTTGAAAATCCTGTTGATGCGGAAAACACCGAATACGTTTACATCAAAAATCCTCACAAAACGTTTTTCGTCCATCTCAATAAGAGAATCAAGGTCATAAATACCTGCAGTATGTATGATTGCAGAAAGCTCTTTTACCTCGCCACTGATTTCTTCGTAAACCGATTCAACCGAAGCCATATCGGTTACGTCGCATCTGTAAAAGCTGACATTACCGTAATTTTCGCCCTCGTTATAGTCAAGACCGAAAACACGGTAGCCCTTTTCGTTGAGAAGTGCGCATATTGCTTTTCCCATACCGCCGGTAGCACCTGTTACAAGTACATTTTTCATTTTGGCTTTCTCCTGTTATTTCTGTATTTTGCTAAAGCTTTTCTTTATTGCTTCAAAGGTTTCCTTTGAGATTACATGCTCGATACGACAGGCGTCTTCTGCTGCGGTTTCTTCAGAAACCCCTATTGCAACAAGGCACTTTGTGAGAATGGTGTGTCTTTCATAAAGGTCGGTTGCAATTTTTCTGCCCGGCTCGAGAAGAACAATCTTTCCGTCGCCCATTACATCGATATAGCCGTTTTCCCGAAGCTGTTTCATAGCGACACTTACGCTGGGCTTGGAAAATCCCAACTCTTTGGCAATATCAACTGACCTGCAGGAGCCTCTGGTATTAGTGAGCATATATATTGTTTCAAGGTAATTTTCTGCTGATTGCTGAATTTTCATAGTGTTACCCTTTCACCGTTATTTTCTTTGTCTTATATCCTTTCCGCAGAAGGCAAGGGGGAGACTGCTTCCGAAAAGACGGGAAGCTATACGCTGGGTGTATTTTTCATATATTTCGTCCATCTCAAGGTTGGTGCTGATTATGGTGGGAAGTCCCTTGAGAAGTCTTGTGTTGATTATGTCGTGTAAGGCTGCTGTGGTAAACTGTGTGACAAATTCAACACCGAGGTCGTCGATTATAAGAAGGTCGGCGTTTACAATGGAGTCTTTTTCGCTTTCATCGGACATTTGTTTTCTGCCGAAGTGCTCCTTTTCGAGAGCCGCCATAATACTCTGTATGCTGCCGTAGTAGACTCCGTAGCCACGCTCGATAACCACATTTGCAATAGCGAGTGACAGGTGGGTTTTGCCAAGTCCCGTGCCGCCGTACATAACAAGTCCTTGGGCCTTCTTTGTGAAGTTTTCGGCGTAGTCCTTGCAGAAGTTGAGTATGGTTGCCATATGCTCACGCTGACTTACACCGAGCTGGGAGTCGATAACATCGGGATAGTAGTTTAGTGAGAATTTTTCAAAGGTAGAGCTTTTAACGGGAGCTGTTTCGCCTAAAAGAAGCTTTGCCTGATTTATAACCTCTTTTTTCTGACATTCGCAGAAGTAGCCGCCTGTTGAGCCTGTGTCCTTACAGAGAGGGCAGGTATATTTAATATCAAGATAATCCTCGTCGAATCCGTTTTCTCTGAGGAGTTGTTTTTTTCTGTCCTGGGCCGCAAGACTTTTTACGGAAAGCTCTCTGATATATTTTTCAGCCTCTCCGCCCATGCCGAGAGCTTTGACGGCATCAAGTCCGTAAGAAGCTATTTCGCCTTCGATTCTTGCAATTTCAGGGCAAAGTGATATTACCTTGAGTCGTCGGGCATCGTTTTCGCTTTCCGCTTTTTTTCTGCGGCGCTCAAGCTCTGCTTTGGCTCTCTGATAAACTATTTGCTTGTATGCCATCGTGTCACCTCTTTTTAGTCGTCATCCTTCGGGGGAGTATATTTAATTCCGACAGCCTTGCTTGTGAATGCGGAAACATCAAAGGTAGGCTCTCTTCTTTCTCCCGGAGGTTTCTGCCTTGTATCCTTTTTCGGTGCTGTCTTTGATTTCTGTTGCTGCCATTTTAATTTTTCGCGCTGAATATCCTGCGGAGTTTTTACGGAGCTTCTGTGCCAGTTTGTAAGCACCTTATCCATATACTCAAAGGTTGCTTTGCCTGTGTGGTCAATGGACTCCTCATAAGCAAAGTAAATCATATCGGCATTGTAGCCGTACTCCTTTGTCCACGCAGTAAGGAAGCGCTTCTGCTTTTGCGTGGGGTTTTTATTTGTAATTTCCGTAAGGCTCCTGAGCTTATGCCAGGTTTCGTCAACGATGTTGTGCTCCTCGATATATTCGATTGCACCTTCAATGCTGTCAATTTCGAGCTCGCTCCATTCTTTACCTGTGCGTGAAATAGAGGAAAAGCCGGTTTTACCTTTAGCTTTGTTATATTCAATAGCCATAAGTATAACCTCTACGGGGAGTCCGTAGCTGTCGTGCATCATAATAAGCGTAGACTGTCCGTCGTAGCCTATGGTTTTACCGAGAATATTCTGTGCCTCGGCAAAGAGCAGCCGAAGCTCCTCGCTTTCCTGAAGCCGTGCGGCAACTTGCTCGTGATTAGGCTTTACAACAGGAATTTCTTCTACCTTTTTAACACTTTTTAAAGCACTTTGGTGTGTTTCTGCAGCAATAGGCTGCGCAGGAACTGCCGGTGTAAAACTTTCTGCTGTTACGGGGGGCTTCGGGGCGGCACCGTCTTTTATAATGAGGCCTCTTTCTTCCCAGAAAATCAGTGCATCGCTGATGTCATCCTCGTCATTTCCCGTTGCTTTTGCGATCTCGGAAACGGAAATACTGTCCTTTGTGCCGTGACGGAGCATATAAAGAAGGGTTCTGAAATGCACCGCTGAAGCCAGACGGAGATTTTCGTCAACTACCACATCAGGTACGGCGAAAATTCCCGTAAAAGCAAGTGGGTTTGTTTTATAGTTCATTATGATTTCTCTTTCAATCAATATTTACCGAGATACTTGTCGATTTCCCACTGGGAAACTCTGGTGGAGTATTCACGCCACTCCTCCTGTTTTGCCTCGATATATTTCTTATGTATGTGTTCACCCATAGCTTCCTTTGCGAAGTCACTTGCGATAAACTCCTTTGTTGCTTCGCGGAGAGTCTTGGGAAGTGAATGTATGCCTGCAGCTCTTCTTTCTTCGGGAGTAAGGTCGAAGATGTTTGAATCCTTCGGCGGAGGAGGAAGCATTCCTTTTTCTATACCGTCAAGACCTGCCTGAAGTACTGCTGCCATAGCGAGATAGGGGTTTGCGGCAGGGTCGGGATTGCGAAGCTCTATTCGGGTGCCTGTGCCTCTTGCTGTGGGGATACGGATAAGAGGACTTCTGTTTTTTGCAGACCAGGCGATATAAACGGGAGCCTCGTAGCCGGGAACGAGTCTTTTATAGGAATTGACTATGGGGTTTGTCAGAATGGTAATTGCCTTGATGTGGTGCATAAGACCTGCGATAAAGTTGTATGCTACAGCTGAAAGACCTGCCTGATCACCTTCGTCGCAGAATACATTTTTACCGTCTCTGAAAAGGGAGAGGTTGATATGCATACCCGAGCCGCAGATTCCGTAAATAGGCTTCGGCATAAAGGTGGCGTAAAGTCCGTGACGGTTTGCAAGGTTCTTTACAACATACTTGAATGTCATTACATTGTCAGCAGTGCGCAGTACTTCATCATACTTGAAGTCGATTTCGTGCTGAGCTGTCGCATTTTCGTGGTGTGAGGCTTCGATTTCAAAGCCCATCTTTTCAAGGCAGAGACAGATTTCCTTGCGGCAGCCTTCTCCTCTGTCTACGGGACCAAGGTCAAAATATCCGCCCATATCATAGGTTTCGGTGGTTGCCTTGCCGTGCGCATCGAGATGGAAAAGGAAGAATTCGCATTCAGGACCTACATAGCAGTCGAAGCCCATATCCTTTGCTTTTTTTATTGCGCGGCGAAGCACATATCTGGGATCGCCCTCAAAGGGTGTACCGTCAGAATTATAAACGTCACAGATAAGTCTTGCGGTTTTGCCTGATTCGCAGTCCCAGGGAAGGATTACGAAGGAGTCGAGGTCGGGGTGAAGCTGCATATCACTTTCCTCGATGCGGACAAAGCCGTCAATTGAGGAGCCGTCAAACATACACTTGTTGTCAAGTGCCTTCTGAAGCTGGCTTACGGTAAGGCAGACGCTTTTTAGTGTTCCCATAATATCGGTAAACTGAAGGTTTATGAAGCTTACCTTCTCGTCATTACAGATTCTGACTATATCTTCTTTTGTATATTTGCTCATTTATATTCTCCTTTCAACAGAAAATACTTGTTCAGTTGCTTTTGCGGATAATTCCCATAGGAGTCTGCTCGCTTGACTGTCCGAGGGGGTTATCCTTGAGAATTTTAACGTAAAGCTCTCTGTCCATTGAAGGTGAGGAGGTGCCGAGAATGTTACCGCCAAGGTCGTTGATGTCAGTGATTATAACGGCAGCACCTACAGCGTCGCTTACCTTTTTTGCAACCTCATCGGGATTAAGGGGAGCGAGTGAAACACATTCGTTGTAAGGAGGAAGAGTGCAGTCACAGGGACCGTCGATTGATCTTGCCTTTTCACCTGCAATCATATAGAACCAACCGCGCTTGCCGAGGAGCTTACCTACTGCGGAAACAGCAGCGGCAAAGAGAATTCTCATTGTACCGCATTCCTGAAGAGCCATTTCCATGGTTTCGGGCATTGCAAGGCCGATACCGTAGGGGGTCTTAAGAACGAATCTCGAAAGAATTACCGCAAGCTTTCTGGGATGAATTTCGGAAAGAGGAATAGCTCTGCCCTGGGTGCAGCCGACAATTTTTTCTGTGATGAAAAGAACATCGTCTGCCTGAAGGTGGGGCTTGGCGTATTTGGTGGCAACATCTACGATGTCGTCTTTATCGGTGATAACATGAGTGCGAAGACAGAGTCTGCTGTATTTTACTCCGTCAACCTCAATGATTTCGTTTTTGCCGTCATTTACAATATAGTTATCCATTAGTGGTCCTCCCTTGATTGAGAAAAATAGAATTCTTTGGTTTTATGGTTTACCTTTGGTCTGATAATTATTCGTTTACCTTGCTTACGAAACGAAGGAAGGCTTCCATACCCTTTTCACTTCTTTCGTATACACCTGCGTGCTCAAGACACTTTGCAAAAACCTTTCCGGTTTCTTCCTTGAGGATAGCTTCGGTATTTTCGGGTGTAAAGGTGTAGTCGGCTCTGAAGGAGTCAACCCAGGCGCTGTGCTTTGCGGTTTCTTCACTTGTATTGAGATCTGCACCTGAAAGGATAGCTTCCTCTACAGCCTTGAGCTCCTTCTTGAGTCTTGAAGGAAGCACGGCAAGTCCCATAACCTCGATAAGACCGATGTTTTCCTTTTTGATGTTATGAAGCTCGCTGTGAGGGTGATAGAGACCGTCAGGGTGTTCATCTGTTGTGATGTTATTACGAAGAACAAGGTCAAGCTCGAAAAGCTCACCGCGTTTTCTTGCAATAGGTGTGATGGTGTTGTGAGGCTTGCCCTCGGTTTCTGCGAAGATGTAAGCTTCAGCGTCGGTATAACCTCTCCACGCCTTGAGTATTTTGTCACCGAGAGCAACGAGTCTGTCGGTATCCTTGCTGCTGATTCTGATTACAGACATAGGCCACTTAACGATGCCTGCTGTTACATCTTCAAAGCCTTTGAAGATAATCTCTTTTTCTACAGGTGATTTTGCCATAGGGAATTCGTAGTTGCCGCCCTGGAAATGCTCGTGAGCAAGGATTGAACCTCCTACGATGGGAAGGTCAGCATTTGAGCCTACGAAGTAGTGGGGGAAGAGCTTAACAAAGTCAAAAAGTTTTTTGAAAGCGGAAGCATCGATTTTCATAGGGGTGTGAAGAGAGTTGAAAACGATGCAGTGCTCGTTATAGTAGACATAGGGTGAATACTGGAAGCCCCACTGGGTGCCGTCGATTGTTACGGGGATAATACGGTGATTCTGTCTTGCAGGGTGATTCATTCTTCCTGCGTAGCCCTCGTTTTCGATACAAAGCAGACACTTGGGATAGGAGCTTTGCGGTGCATTCTTTGCCGCCGCAATAGCTTTGGGATCCTTTTCGGGCTTGGAAAGGTTTACGGTGATGTCGAGCTCGCCGTAGTCTGTGGAGGTTTTCCACTTCATATCCTTTACAATGCGGTATCTTCTTATGTAGTCGGTGTCACGGCTTAATTTATAATAGTAATCCGTTGCACTTTCCGGAGAGATTTCGTCATAGATTTTATAGAAGGTGTCGATAACCTCGGAGGGGCGGGGAACAAGAGCACTCATAAGCTTTGTATCAAAAAGATCACGGCTTGTGATGTCATCGGAGATAAGCTCCTTTTCTACGGCAAAGTCGAGAAGCTCCTTCAGGGTTTCCTCGAGGCTTTCACATTCTGTGTCGCCTTCGGGCTGTTCATATTCGTTAAGATGAAGAATCTCAAGGATTCTGTTAGTTGCAAAAATTTTGTCGCTTTCCTCGATAAGACCGCAGGAAAGTCCGTAAGAGATAAGCTTGCTGATGGAATTGTAAACTGTCATTTTTTTACCTCCGCAAATTTTTTGCCTGTGTGGAATAAAACAGGCTAAAGCATTACATCTTATTGTACACCAAAAGGCTGTTAAAAATCAACATATATTTGTGACAAAAACCGTAATTAAGGAATAATATATTAATGAAAATTCAATAAGGAGGATATTTATGAAGGCAAAAAGTGCATTTTTTCCTGCGGCTAATACTCCGAAGGGCTTTGTGTCCTTTTTCGATGAGCTTTATAATCCCTACAGGAACTGCGAAGCATATATAATAAAAGGCGGACCGGGTACGGGTAAGTCATCATTTATGAGAAGTATTGCGAGCTATGCCGAGAAAAAGGGGCTTTCTACGGAAAGATTTTTCTGCTCCTCGGACCCGTCAAGTCTTGATGCTTTGCTTATACCTGAAAGAAACATTTCATTTTGCGACGGTACGGCACCGCACGTAATGGAGCCGAGATTCCCGGGAGCTGTGGAAAATATAATCAATCTCGGCGATTTCTGGGACAACAGAACGCTAAGGAAAAATGCAGATGAGATAAGACGACTCTTTTTCGAAAATTCGATTTATCACAGGCGTAGTGCGGCGTATCTTGCAGCTGCAGGCCATATAAACATGCAGAATAGACAGATTGCTTCTGAATATATAAGGCGTGAGAAAATCGATAGCTTTGCCTCACGTTTTATTTACCGTGAGCTTATGCCGAAGAAAAAAAGTGAGCCCGGGGAAAGACAGAAGCGATTTTTAAGTGCTATATCTCCGCAGGGGAATATTTTTCTTGCAGATACGGTGAGGAGTCTTTGCCCTTATGTTGTGGGTATTGATGACAGCGAGGGTGTTGCGGCAACGCTTATCGCTGAAAGGATAGGCGAGGGAGCGATAAGAAACGGCTATAATGCAATTTATTGCTACTGTCCGATGAATCCTGCCGAGTGTGAGCATATTATTATTCCTGAAAAGGGCGTAGCCTTTGTCAGACTCAACGGAGCTTCGGCCGAAATTGAATGCAACAGAGTTATCCATACGGGTAGATTTATGACAGATGGCTTTAATGAAAACCGATCTGTGCTTAAGCTTAACCGCAGGGTAAGAGATGAGCTTGTTATAGAGAGCGTAAGCTGTCTTAAAAAGGCTAAAAGCGTTCACGATAAGCTTGAAAAAATCTATACTGAAGCTATGAATTTTGAAAAACTTAATGAATTTACACAGCGGTTCACAAAGGAGCTTTTCTCTTGAATAATGGGTTGCTTTGTGGTATAATATGCAAGTCGGAGAAAAGAGACGCGCGGCGAGGTTTCCGGCTTTCGCAGAAAGCCGGAAAGCAGAGAGCCGGAAAGCGCATTGATTTGCTGCACTTTGCCGCGACATCTGTGGCTTCGGTTTGTCTTGCTCGTGTCGGCGGCTCTCTGAGCGACGCCTGCGGCGTCGCACTCGCCGCGCACTTTGCCGTCACCGTTTACTTAAAGGAAAAGGAGAAAAATGATGTTGAAATTTATCTGTTACCCTAAATGCACTACTTGTCAGAAGGCTAAGAAGTGGCTTGACGAAAACAATATAAACTATGAGCTGCGCAATATAAAGGAGGAAAATCCCACATTTGACGAGCTCGAAGAATGGCTACGCTTATCGGATATGCCGATTAAGAGGTTTTTTAACACAAGCGGACTTCTTTATAAATCCATGGAGCTTAAAACCAAGCTTCCCGATATGAGCGAAGAAGAACAGCTCCGCCTTCTTTCTACAGACGGAATGCTTGTTAAAAGACCCCTTCTTGTAGGTGACGACTTTGTGTGTACGGGATTTCGTGATAAGGAATGGGCAGAGAAGGTGCTGAAATGAAAAAGATAAAAATAACCGTTATGCGTAAGGTTAGATATGACGACCTTATAGAGAAATATGAAAACCCGATAGAACACGCCTGCGACCTCGAGGAGGGAATGGTATTTATTGCCGACGGCTGGCAAAAGCCTGAAGGCTTTTGTGACAGCGCATGGGATACGGTTTCTCCCTTTGTGATGACACTTGCTCACGGAGGCGAGAATTTTTACGACGGCTGGATGAAAAACAGGAAATCGGCTATGATTTCCTGCAACGACGGATTCAGACCCGTTAGCTTTTATATTGAAGTGGTTGAAGATAACTGACGAACAGCACCTGATAAAATCGCAGAAGACGGTTTTATCAGGTGCTGATATTTTATAGCGTATGCAGTTTTCAGAATCTTTTCCAGAAGTCCACACCCCAGGGATGCGACTGCTCTTCCCATTCATCACGGTGCTTAAGGAGTTTTTCTCTCATTTCGCTGATTTTTTCCTTGTAGTTTTCATCCTGTGCAAGATTAACAGTCTCCCAAGGGTCGTTTTCGATGTTGTAGAGGAAGGTCCATCTGTCCTCTTCGCTGTCACCGTTACGGTATTCGATAAGCTTGTACTTATTATCCTTGACTCCACGGACGAATTTGTCGAAAATCAGATACAGCTCGTCACGGAAGACTTCACCGTGATTTCCGTCGAGAAGATGTGCGAAGCTTCTGCCGTCAACAGAAGACGGTGTATCTATATCTGCTTTATCGCAGAGTGTCGGGAAAATATCGTAAAGATAGACATAAGCATCGTTCCTTTTGTTTTCTGCTATTCCGGGACCTGCCATTATAAGGGGAATGCGGACGCCGTGCTCGTATATGTCCTCTTTACCGAGCCAACCGTGCTGTCCGACAGCAAGTCCGTTGTCACCGGTAAATACTATGATGGTGTTGTCTTCTTCGCCTGAATTATGAAGTGCATCAAGAAGCCGCCCAATTTCGTAGTCGAGATGAGTTATCATTGCGAAGTATTCGGCGATATGGTGCTTTATTTCCTTCTCATCACGTGGGTATGCTGCAAGATGCTCGTCACGGTGTACCATAAGCGGGTAATTTGTCTCTATGGTTTCCATAAAATTAGGCGGCAGGGTGATTTTTTCGGGATCGTACATCTCACGGAACCTGTCAGGCATTGTGCGAGGGTCGTGTGGTGCAAGGTAGGCCAGATACATAAACAGCGGCTTATCTTTTCCGACGTTTTTTTCGAGTAGCTCTATTGCAGCATCGGTAAGAAGCTCGCTTGAATGTCTGCCTAGATCAAATTCGTCACAGTGCTGTTGCAGAGGCTTGTTGTCGTTGAAAAAATCAACTACGAAGTTTATGGTATTATCATATTTGCCGGTAGGGTCAAAACGGCAAGTGGGTACATTCCAGTGATCCCACATTCCACCGAAGAATATTTTTGAGCCCTGGGTGAAACTCCTGGCATAGGAGGGACAGCCATTGTGCCATTTTCCGAGACCGACAGTTTCGTATCCGTTGTTTCTGAAGGTTTCTGCAAGGGTTTTGTGTTCTTCGGGAATATTACCTCCGAGTTCTTCAAGGTGAAAGGGATTTCTGCCTGTCAGAATCATAGCGCGGCTCGGCATACATACGGCTCCGCAGGTGCCGCCTGCGATGTGGGCACGGACAAAAGATGTGCCTCGTGCTGCGAGTCTGTCGAGATTAGGTGTGATTATTTCTTCGTTCCCGAGAGCGTGAATAGTGTCAAATCGCTGATCGTCGGTAACGATGAAAAGAATGTTCGGCTTTTTATTCATAGATGCACCGCCTTTTTGTAGTGTGTAATTGCTGAACCTGCAATCATTATACTATAAAGCTCCGGTAATATCAATGCAAATGTTTTATGCAGTAATAATACCCCCGGTTGAACCGGGGGTATTATTGTATCTCGGATAAAAGTATAATTTATATGTTGCCACCTAAAACTATTGAACCGTTCAGAAGTTTTGTAAGGAGCTTCAGAATTGCTGTAATAAATCTCAATAATGATGAAATTTTAGTCTGAAGTGTAGGATTTTTTTCTGCTGTGCTGAGCCATTCGAAGTTTGCACAGTTTTCTTCTGTCATCGGTGAAACGCCGGTACTGTACTGAGGGTTGCCATCGCCGTCGAGAGAAGCCTTTTCAAACAACGGTGAAAACTCATTATATATAGCTTTACCGTAATTGTCCCATTTGTCCATAATCAGGCCTTCGGCAAGAAATGGTAGAAGGATATTAGCACAGGATTCAATAAGCTTATCCTTTGTGATACCTTCTTCCTCGGGAACGATGCTTTTATTAAAAAGATCCGCAAATTCAACGGGAATCTCATCGCCGTTTTCGTCGTAAATTGGTTCGCCATTACCTCTTATATAAACAATGGGTGTTATATCTTTGGCTTTTTGGCCGACGGCAGAAGCAACAGGTGACATAACAGTGAAAAAAACTGTCAGAGCAATAAAAAACGAAAGAAATTTTTTCATACCGGGCTCTCCTTTTTATGAGGAGTAATAATTTTTTAATATAAGCAAGTGTATTTTTTAAAATATGTCACTGTTTCTTATATATTAATTCGCCCGGAATCGATCCGAAGGATTAGCTAAAAATGGAGAATGTATATATAGGCAATAAGTAAAAATCGACAACCCTCCGAAGAAGACTGTCGGTTTTTGTTTTTACATGTTAAATTAGCAACAAATAGTTTTAATGAAATATTGTACGCAATATGAAATAATCCTGACGGATTATGAAATATTCTGCCCTGCGGCAGAATATGAAATGAAATAAATCCCTCATACGCCGCAGCGTATTTCATAACGCAAAGCGTTATTTTACAAATCCCGCAAGGGATTTATTTCATTGAAAAGAACCCACATTTGTCTACGACAAGTGTGGGTTCTTTTCTGGCGGAGAGTCAGGGATTCGAACCCTGGGTGAGTTTCCCCACACAGCATTTCGAGTGCTGCACCTTCGACCACTCGGACAACTCTCCCTATTTAATTTATGCAAGAGGTATTTTATCAAAAGTTCCTTTTTTTGTCAAGAAAAATTTGACTAAAGGTTTGACATATTCTTAAATTTGTATTATTATATAATTTAATTGCAATAATATATGAAAGAATGTTATTGTTAATATATCGTTAATGTTCAGAAAGGCGTGTTTTAAATGAGTTCGTGTTCAGGTAACTGTTCGTCCTGTTCTTCAGCTGATGGCTGCAAGGATAAGGATATGCATCTCAAGCAGAATGAATACAGTGATATTAAAAAAATCTATGCCGTAGTCAGCGGTAAGGGCGGCGTAGGTAAATCGAGCGTTACCGCAATGCTCGCAACAGCAACCCAGTCTCTCGGTCATCAGGTGGCCGTACTTGATGCTGACGTGACAGGTCCTTCAATTCCTAAAATGTTCGGCATAAAGGGCAGAGCAGAAGCTGATGCAACGGGTCTTCTTCCGAAGGAGTCAGGTACAGGTATCCGTGTGATGAGTGTAAACCTTCTTCTTCCTGATGAGGCTTCGCCCGTTGTGTGGAGAGGTCCCGTTATCAGCGGTGTTATCCAGCAGTTTTTTACAGAAGTTGCGTGGGGCGATGTTGACTATATGTTTGTTGACATGCCTCCGGGAACCGGTGATGTTCCTCTTACTGTTTTCCAGCAGCTCAAGGTTGACGGCATTATTGTTGTTGCAAC
Source organism: Acutalibacteraceae bacterium (assembly GCA_045532935.1). Lineage (GTDB taxonomy): Bacteria > Bacillota > Clostridia > Oscillospirales > Acutalibacteraceae > UBA6857. The sequence goes on along the minus strand of JAZSGW010000016.1, from coordinate 73,889 downwards.
ACCACAGGACCTCGTAGGTCTTATCGTCAAAAAGGCAATCAATATGGCTAACATGATGAATATTCCCATTGTAGGTCTTATAGAGAATATGAGTTATTTTGAGTGCCCTGACTGCGGAAAGAAGCACAGTATTTTCGGCGAAGGAAAGATTGACGAAATCGCTGCAGAATACGGTATCCCCGTGCTCGCAAAGCTTCCTATTGATACAAGAACACCTGCTCTTGCAGACAAGGGTGCTATTGAGCTTTGTGACACTGATGCTTTCGTTGAGATTGCAAAGAAGCTTTAATTGGCGGATTTTCGGAAAAAATTAATAAATCTGCTAAAAACCTGCAAAATGCGTGGAGTGAATTAACACAACTTTTACAGCTGATACTTGATTTTTAAAGTAGATTTATTGTAATCTATAGATAATTAAAGAAAACGGCTTTCTCAAGAGCGTTTCAGGAGGTATACATATATGAAGGATATTATTAAGAAGATTCTGGTCGGTGTTCTTGCCGTGGTTGTTGTACTCGGCGCCGCTGTATACAGATTTATGTTCTATGATCCCGACAAATCAAACAAGATTGAAACACAGCCTACGGTTACCGATGCTGCGGGTACAACCTACTATGCAGTTACTGACCCCAACACGGGAAGCACCATGGTTGTTGTTACCAATGAAAACGGAGAGAAGTATAAGGCAGAATTCGACGGACAGACAGTAGGCGGTACAACTGTTCCTGTTTCCGAGGGTGAGGTTCAGGGCGATCTTCCCACTAATTATACAGGTCCTCATATTGATGTTTCCGTATCTACAACAAAGAATCCAAGCGGTCAGACAGGTAATAACCAGTCGTCAACTACAACTACCACAACAACTGTTGCGCCGTCTTCTGACAGTGGCTCACAGCAGCAGACACCGGTCACCACAACAACTACAACTAAGGCTCCTGCTCAGCAGACAGGAAATAAGATAGATGTTTATCAGCAGGTGTTCAAGTCTGGTAACTTCCTTATGAAGGTCAATGATCCTGATCTCGGTGATGTTACTATGGCTATGAAGGGTAACAAAATGTATGTCGAAGCATCTATGGAGGATATGTCTCTCAAGCTTATCTTCAACGGCGATGTGAAGGATAAGGAAAATCCCGACGGTACATGGTATCTTATGCTTGACTCACTTAAGAGCTATTCAAAGATGCCTTCAGATATGCTCGGTGATATGGATGTAGCTTCAATTACCAAGGGCTTTGCACAGGAAGAGGACAACCTCGTTTATACAACAGATATTGTTGATGTTGACGGTTCTCTTCTCGTTTGTGAAAGCACAACCGACGGTAACGGCAACACTCTCAACTATTACTTTGACGGTGATGTGCTTGTAAGAAGCGAAACAATATCACCTTCAGGTTCAGCAACTGCAACAGACTTCTCAATGATTACAACAAGTGTTGATGATTCACTTTTTGCAATCCCCGCAGATTACAAGTATCTTAACCTTGAGTGGCTTATGAATCTTGCAGGTTCATCAATCGGTAGCTGATAACATAGAATAATAACAGCAAAAAGCATCTGCAGATCGCAGATGCTTTTTGTACGCAAGAAGATGCAGGTGGGGCGCGGCGAGGGCAACGCCGCAGGCATTGCTCAGAGAGCCCCGAGTTGCAGGTGTTTTATAGTATGCTGGCTTGCGGATACAGCATTGTGCGGTGAAAGAGCTCGCTACGGGGCTCTCTGTTTTTTTGCTTTCGGAAAAGCAAAAAAACTCGCCGCGCTTTCTTTTTTTGTAAAGAACGGACATTTGCCCGGTGCAGCTTCGGATTAATCGCCATAGACAAAAAAAGGAGACAACCTCTTTCTGAAGTGTCTCCTTTTTTGAATTATCTGTATTCTTTGCCGGTGAGGTATCTCCATGCGGCAATATATTTTGTGGGCGAGCGGGGAATCTGTGTTCCGATGTCGAGGAAAATCTTGTCATCAACGACGAGAATGGAATCCTTTCCTGCAAGTGAGAGCTGCTTGATTTTGCTCATTTCCATTACGATGTCCTCTTTGCTGCCGTCAAGGGAAACAACAAACTTCTCAGGATATAGGCTGATGGTTGCATTTTCACTGAGAATCTCTTCAGTTTCGCCGTCAACCTTTTTTATAATCTGTCCGCCTTCAGAGAAGATAAGACTGCCTTTTTCTGCCGAAAGAACACGTTCCTTCCAGATGTCTCTCTGCCAGAGATCCCAGGAAAGCACGTTATCGTGTATGAGTCCTTTTCCGCAGTCGTGGAAGAAGCCGTCCTTTTTCATCTCTGTCTCGTATCCGCAGTCGCAGGTGAGGAAGTTACCTTTACTGTGAAGGGTGCCTACAGCACCGCATTTGGGACATATGTAAAGAATTCTTTCGACGCACTCAGCAAGGTTTTCACCGTCGTAGTCGAAGGCCTCCTTGCGCTGTTCCTCGTAAGCGTTTACATATGTATCTCTTCTTATGATTTCGGTGATTTCTTCTACGGAGAGCTTGCTGAGCTCTTCAGGGGAATATTCACCGACAAAGTGACCGATGATGGGGCCACTCCTTTTTTCGTTTGCCCAACGGGGTTTTCTTAAATATCCGCCTACAAATCTGTAGGTGATAAGCGCAACACCGGAATCCTTTACAAGCTGACCTGTGTGCTGTGAGATAAAGCCGGTCTGTCCGTTTATACTCATTGCGCCTTCAGCGTGGAGTCCTACGGGAATGCCTGCCTGTACGTTGCGAATGATTTCTTCTGTAAGAATAGAAGAGGGTCTGTCTCTGTATTTGATGATTACGCCGCCGATATACTTGAATACCCAGCCGAGCTTCATTCTTGCGGTGTGGTCGCTGGCAACATATCTTACATATTTGCCAAGGGATTCCATCTCAAATCCGGGATCCATAGCATCGGTGTGATTTGAGATGAGAATGAAGGATTTGTGTTGAGGCTTGTGATAATCAAGGTGAACGTTATTTTCTTTGATTACCTTGTTTTTAAGCACGGCGAAGATTGTTTTTACTGCGAAGCAGTTGAAAAGATAGCCTTTTCTTATCTGGCGTCTTTCTTTGTTTGTCATTGTGCGAGTACCTCCTTTTCAGCTTCTTCTTCGAGGGAGTGGTATGCAACCTTACCTACGAGAGTCTTGGGAAGCTCGTCCCTGAATATAATTTCCTTCGGTCTTTCGAAAACATCGAGGTATTCCTTGCAGTATTCGAGAATTTCTTTCTTTGTTTCTTCTGTTGCCTTGAAGCCTTCTTTGAGTACGATGTAGGCTCTCACTCTCTGCATTTTGTAGCTGTCCTTGACACCGATTACGCAGCTGTAGTCAACTGCTTCGTGTTTGTCGAGAATATTTTCGATATGAGTGGGATATACATTGTAGCCACTTGTGACGATAAGGCGCTTGATTCTCTGCTTGAAGTAAACGAAGCCCTCTTCGTCGATGTAGCCCATATCACCGGAGAACATCCAGGTTTTGCCGTTTTCGTCGGTACGCAGAGTTTTTGCGTTTTCTTCGGGCGCATCGATGTAGCCGAGCATAAGAGTAGGACCTGAAATGATAAGCTCACCCTTTTCGCCGCGGGGAAGCTCATTGAAGGTGCCGGGCTCAACAACCTTGTATTCCATATCACGAAGAGGAAGACCAATGCTGCCCTCTTTTGCTTTGTCAACGGGGGTTACGCAGGAAGCGGTAACACATTCGGTAAGACCGTAGCCTTCGCGGATCTGTACACCTGCGTTGTGCTCCTTGAAGAACTTGTCAGCTCTCTTTTTGAGTTCGGGACTGAGTGAGTCGCCACCGCTGAATACACCGATAAGGAAGGAGAGATCCTTGCCGTCGAAGAGATCAACTTTAAGAAGTGCTTCATAGAGGGTGGGGACACCTGCGATGAAGTTGGGTTTGCTTTTGATAACAGCCTTTGCGTAGGTTTCCTTTGTGAACTGGGGAATAAGTATGCACATAGCGCTGTTTTGCAGAACTGTGTGAATGCCTATACCAAGACCGAAGCCGTGGAAAATAGGCATAACAGAAAGGAACTTGCAGCCGTAGTCAAGTCTGCAGCCTGCGATTTCAGCAATCTGTACGCCGAGAGCGTTGAAGTTGTAGTCGGAAAGCATAATTCCCTTGGGTGAGCCGCTTGTACCGCCTGAGTAAAGGATAGCGGCACCCTTGTTTTTATCGAACTTTATCTCGGGAAGCTTTACGCCCTCACCTGTCTTAATGAATTCTGACCATATGAGATCTTTTTTCTTATCGGTGGGGAATTTGAGATTTTCTCTGTTCTTGAGATATTTGTAAGCGATTGCTTTTACAAGAGGAAGCTCGTCCTGGATTCTTGCTACAAGAATATCGGCATTTGTTTCGCTTTCGCTGACGGCGGCCTTTACCTTTTCGTAGAACTGATCAAGAGTAAGGATCATTTTGCTCTTGGAGTAGTCAAGGTAGAAGGTGATATTCTTTTTTGAAGAAAGGGGGTGGACCATATTTGCTACTGCGCCGATTCTGTTAAGTGCATAAAGGCAGATAACACCCTGGGGTGTATTGGGCATACAGATTGTAACTCTGTCACCCTCCTTGATGCCGTATTTGAGAAAAGCGCCTGCAACAAGTTCGATTTTTTTTACGAATTCGGAAAATGTTGTTATCTTGCCCATAAAGTCGAGTGCGGGTGCACCGGGTGTTCTTTTTGCTGATTCGGCAATAACACCAAACATAGTGGTTTCCGGATAGGGCTTGCCGGTAACCGGTGTCATATTTATTTCAGGAAGTTTCATTTTTAATTAATCCTCCGGGTTGAGTTAATATATATTGATAAACAGTTGAACTGATATTGTTAAAGTAATTTTGCAAATAAAAAATATTTCTCTCATAAATAAGTTTTCTTCAGTGGTTCTCTTTTTGATTTTTCAGGTCTTATAAGCAACACTTCCTTTAAATTTTATTTGTGCATTTCAGGAAATAAACAGAGACTTCACCTGAACGCATATAGAGAAAATTTTAACATCTCTGTGTAACAAAGTCAAGAGAATATAAAGACAAATTGTGTCAACGCGCTGAATTTATTATGAAAAAAATGAAAATAATGAACCCGGTGTGACAAAAATTGAGTTGACATAAAGAAAAAAGAGTGCTAAAATGATTAAACTATATGCCTCCTTAGTTAAATGGATATAATAAACCCCTCCTAAGGGTTAGTTGTGGGTTCGATTCCCGCAGGGGGTGCCAAAAAACAGCTGACGTTGAGTCAGCTTTTTTTTTGTTTGAAAAATAAGTTTGTTTATAGATCCGGCGGTCAGGAAGAATTAGATTTAATCTCAAAAACGGATTGCATAAAATATCATGCAAGATTTCACGAACGTCCTGCTTTTATACGGCTTTGAATGAAAAATACACCCGGGGTTAATATTGACAAAAAAACTCCGGTGCGGTATGATTGTTTTACTGTATGTATAAATATATAAGATGTAAAAAAAGAAAGGGGAATAACCGTATTTTAAATGCGGTTATAAAAAAGAAAATGGTAAAGAAAGTTGTAGCGGTTGTTCTGGCTATATGTATGATGTGCGCCTTTACGGCCTGCGGTGCCTTTAAAACTGCAAAGGTGGAGTCACTTCTTATGGATTTTCAGGACGCCTGTAATTATAACGATGTTTCGATGGCGCTGGATTATATCATACCAAGTGTTTCTGACAAAATAAAGGTCGCTACGGGTATTATGGGTATGTTTTCACAGAAATCCGAGGAGGAAATGTTTCTGGCACTTGCTAACTGGCTTTCAGGTGAGGAGCTCAGTGATGTAAACTTCCTTACAACACTTGAAATTGAAGTCCAGCAGATTATTCTTTCAGAAGACGAGGAGTACGCTACAGCGGATACTGTTGTGACCTATGAGCTTTTCGGTGAGCAGAACGTCAGAGAGGCTGTTTTCGATTGTGAATACTATGCCGATGAGTGGTATATTTCGGGCTTCAGCTTTGTATGATGATATTTAAAAGCAAAATTCCGGAGGTGAAATTGTATGGAAATATCAGTAATTACAGCGTTGGTTTTTCTGGCTTGTTCGGTTGGCTTTGCGGTGGTTACGGAAAAAAATAAAAACAGGGATCCGAATTTTCTTGATTGGACAAGGATACTTATCTGCGGCGTGTTTTTTTCCTCTTTTGTGATGTACATACCGGTATGGTACGGCTTTTTATCTTCGCAGGCAAAGTCCGGTATCAAGCACCTTGTGGAAACTGTTTTGCTTTCACTTCATAATGCGATGCGTCTTTTTGTGCTTGACGGAGATTTTTCTTTTGTTGTTCAGAATACAGAAAAGAACGGTATCGTTACATATGTATATTACGCATTTTTTGTAATTCTTTATATCGTTGCTCCGATGCTCACCTTCGGATTTGTACTGTCATTTTTTAAAAATGCTTCGGCAAATATAAGACTTCTTCTTTGCCGTAATACAGATGTATACGTTTTTTCGGAGCTTAATGAAAAGTCCCTTGTTCTTGCGAAAAGCATAAGGGAGAAGGCTGTTTCGGAGGGTAGAAAAAGTATTGCTATTTTTACTGATGTTTTCGAGAGCCGTGAGGAGAAACAGTATGAGTTTGTCTATGAGACAAAGAAAATAAAAGCTATCTGCTTTAAAAAGGATATTGTCAGTATCGATTTCACAAAGTCCTATTACAGGTTCGCTTCGGTAAACTTCTTTGTTATAGGTGAGGTTTCCAATGAAAATATCGGTCAGGCTCTTAAAATAGCCGAGAAGTATAAATATATGGAAAACACTAATATGTATGTGTTTTCCACAAAGGTTGAATCGGAAATCCTTATGGCAAACCTTTTTAATCTTGAGGGAGAAAAGGGACGTGACGTGCGTATGAAAATACGCAAGGTCGATGATGTGTATTCTCTTATTACTAAGAATCTCTATGAAAAAGGATATGAGAAAATCTTTAAAAGTGCCGTTGAGGACGAAAATGGAATAAAATGGATAAATGCTCTTGTGGTGGGAATGGGTCAGCACGGTACAGAGATGACCAAGGCTCTTTCCTGGCTTTGTCAGATGGACGGATACCGTCTGCGTGTAAACTGTGTTGATGCTGCTGAAAACGCCAAGGATAAATTTACTGCCTGCTGTTCAGGGCTTATGGACGAAAAATTCAATCATCACTACGATATCGAAGGAGATGCAGGCTACAGTATAGATATTTATTCCGGAGTAGATGTTGAAACACAGAGCTTCTTTGATCTTGTGGACGGCTTTCCGCAGACAACATATGTTTTTGTTGCTCTTGGCGATGACGATAAAAATGCTAATGCGGCACACAGACTGTTCTCGTTTTTTGCGAGAAAGGGCTACAACCCTGAAATTCAGGCGATAATATACAGCAAGGAAAAGAAGGAAGCTCTTAACAGTATCAGAACCTACAGAAAAGAGATATACGACATTGATTTTATCGGTGACATTACAACCTCGTATTCGGAAAGTGTTATTTTGGGCTCGGAGCTTGAGGATAAGGCGAAGGCGCGTCATATGTGCTGGGGAGATGAAGCGTCTTTCTGGCAGTATGACTATAACCGTAAATCCTCCTATGCTTCGGCAATACACCGTAAGCTGAAAATTCAGTGCGGAATTCCCGGTATAGATAAAAAATTAGAAGATCGCACCCCGGCACAGAGAGATGCTATAAGAGAGCTCGAGCATAAACGCTGGAATGCTTATATGCGTTCAGAGGGTTATGTATACGGAGAGAAGAGAAATGACCTTGCAAAGGTGCATCCGCTGATGGTTCCGTTCGGCGAGCTCAGTGAAGAGCAAAAGAAAAAAGATGACGATTAAAAAACAACAGGAGGGAAAAGTATGAGTGACGTTTTTATAAGCTATAAGGCAGAAGAATTCGATGAAGCTATGTGGGTCAAAACAACTCTTGAAACAAACGGTATTTCCTGCTGGATGGCGCCTATGTGTATTCCCGGAGGTTCAAGCTATGCTGTGGAAATTCCCCGTGCTATCAAGACTTGCAGAGTATTTGTTCTTATTCTTTCAGAAAAGTCACAGGCTTCAACCTGGGTTCCTAAAGAGGTTGATCAGGCTCTGAACGCAGGAAAGATAATATTTCCTTTTATGCTTGATAACTGCTCGCTTAAGGACGACTTTAATTTTTATCTTACAAACGTTCAGCGCTACAGAGCCTATGAGAGCAAAAGTGCAGCGATGGAGAAAATGTTAAGAGAAATAAAGTCTGTGCTCGGAGAAAATGTGTCGGGCGAAGAAAAGTCTGAAACAGAAACTGAAAAAGTGAATCTTGCAGATGATACTGTGTATGGGGAATATTTTGAAACGCTGGAGAAGCCGAAGTCAAAATCTGAAGCAAAACAGAACAGGAAAAAGAACCGTGAAAAGCAAGTCGGAACCCAAAGCCCGAAGAAAAACATAAAGCCGTTTATTATAGCTGCTCTGGCTATCATTCTTGTGGCTGTCCTCTTCTTTGTGGGTTATAAGGGAATGACTATGGTTGAAATTGCCGGCGAGAAGTACGGTGTGAATGATGATAACTACATATCTGTAAAAGAATACGCTTTTACAGATGAGGACATAAAAAATCTTATAAAGCTGAAGTCATTGAAACGGTTTACTGTAACCCAGTGCAGCTTTCCTGAAAATACTGATCTGAACCGTATACTCGAAAAGGTTCAGCTTGAGGTAGAGCTCAGTAACTGTAATGTTACCGATGAAATGTTCAAAAGCTTCGATTTTGCCCGCTGGAGTGCGCATAAGCTGGTGTTTAACGACAATCCCGGAATCACAAGCGTTACAAGACTCGCTTCAATGAAGGACAGTCTGTTAAGCGTGTATATAGACAACTGTTCGGTAAGCGACATCAGCGTTTTTGCGGATTTTACAAAGCTTGATTGCATACACGCATCAGGCAACAGGCTCACAGATGTGTCTTCTCTTGGAAACTGTACAACACTTACCTCTGTAAAGCTTTCGGATAATGAGCTTACTGCACTTTATGAGGTACCTTCAGATGCAAGACTGATGCACATTTCTGCGGAAAATAATAAGCTTACAAATCTTGACGGTCTGGAAAAGGCTCTTAAGCTTACCACACTTAAGGTGAGTGGAAACAATCTTATTAATATTGACGGAATTAAAAATGCAACTCTTCTTAAGGATGTTGATCTCAGCAACAATATGATAACGGATATTTCCCTTCTTGCTTTCTCTGCGGAAACACTTACAAATCTTTATCTGTCTTCTAATTCAATAGGTAGCATCGAGGTTCTTTCAGATTGCACAAATCTCAAGAAACTTTACATAGACAGTAATAAGCTGACGTCTCTTCGAGGTCTTGGTAATCATACTGTGCTTGAAGAGCTTTCTGCTTCAAAAAACAGCATTACGGATATATCACCTCTTGAAAAATGCAAAAAGTTAAGATACATTAATCTGGCGGATAATGATATAAGCTCGATAAAAGCTTTAGAGGCCATGAGTAAAACCGAAGCACTTGAAATAGACATCAGCAACAACAAGGTAACAGAGCTTACTTTGCCGTTTGCAAAGAGCTTCAGAAGACTTGCTTTTTACGGTAATGCCGTTACAGGTCCTGCAAAGGACTATGGTTACACAGGAAGTGAGATCGTTCTTGATTACAGCGTGGATATAGATTTTGAAGCGTTCGCAGGAAATTTTGACTTTTATACTTATTATATTTTCGACTGTCCTCTCAATAAGCAGGAGGCTGTTAAAAAAGCTTTGGGCTACAGCACTGTAAAATTTATGACAGAGCAGGAATATCTCGAAAGTAAAGAAAACTGAAATATAGTTTCACATAACGGTTATAAATAAGCTCCCGTGCAGCAAATGCACGGGAGCTTATTTATAATACATCAATGATTTCCGTTTTTGTGTTGGTGGTGTCCGCTTGACGGAGAAGAACACTCTGTCTGCGTTGCAGACGGAGCGGTCGCAACGCCGTTTGTGGAATCTGATTCTTCGGTATGAAGTGAGATTCTTTCCCGAAGCTCCTTCATAGTCATATTACGAGCCTCGTCGACAGTAAGCGCTGGTTCATATTCTTTGAGTATGAGATATGCTTGATATTTACCGGTGCTTATACCTTGATTGTGCGCTTCTGCTGATATGGCGTGGTTTCCGTTCTGATGGTGTACAGAAGCACTTGCAGGGTGACAGTTGTGGATTTCTTCTGCCATTTCTGTTGCTTTTTCGCTGTTTTTGCAGTTGACGGTAAGCACGGTAGAATCGTCGAAATCTTCTGTCTGTTCAAGCAAGGCGGAAACAGCTTCTCTGTAATCTGAATTTTTCAGCGTAAGCACATCTGCTGCGCGGGTATCTCCGAAGCAGGTGATTTTTACCACTTTGTCGAATCGGTTAACGCCGAGCTCAACCGATGATGTGTTTCCGTCAAGACTTATGGCACTTACGGGGGTTATATATGTGAAAACTGATGTGCAGATTACAACAAGCAAGCAAACAGCTGCAGCAACGGGGATTTTTACAGGAAGGAAGGCTCTTTTTGGTTCCCGGAGATTGTTGTATCTATCGTAAAGGAAATATTTTGTTGTAGTTTTCAGTTCCTGTTCTGCTTCGATTTCACCGAAGGCGGCTTTTATTTTTTCATTCATTGTAATCACCTGCCAATTCATCTTTGAGTAATTTCTTTGCTCTTGAAAGTAAAGTGTAGACTGTGTTTGTATTTTTACCGAGTATTTTACCGATTTCTACGGCAGAATATCCTTCGTAAAAGTAAAGATATATAACCTGACGGTATTTTTCGGGAAGAGTCAGTATAACCTGCAGAAGCTCTGTTGCATCGGTTGAAAGCTCTCCTTTATAGCTGTCGAGAACGTCAAGGGGATCCGTTTTTGAACGGAAAAAGCTTTTGAAAACATCTTTGCAGGCATTGAGCGTTACCCGTATAAACCAGGCTTTTTCGTGTTCTTCGCTTTCGAAGTTACGGGAAGACAGAATATATTTCATAAAGACGGTCTGGAAAACATCTTCCGTGTCAGCATAATTTTTCAGGTTGACCATACATATGCGACGTATCATATCGGAGTATTTTTCGATGGCTATGTTAGCTTCCTTTTCACTTCTCATATATTCTGCCCTCCTTTCTTTTTTAGATAATTACATTATCTGTTTTTGCCACAGTGTTTACCCTTGCCTGAAGTAGGTCTGTTGTCGCAGATGCCGTCATTATCGGAGTCTGTGAAGTTTGTACCGCAGTTGTTTTCTGTGTACTGACATTTACCTGAAGCAGGTCTGTTATCGCAGATGCCGTCATTGTCGGAATCTGTGAAGTTTGCACCGCAGTTGTTTTCTGTGTACTGACATTTACCTGAAGCAGGTCTGTTGTCGCAGATACCGTCATTGTCGGAATCGACAAAGCCTGCTGCGTTTCTCCGACAATCTGCGATCTGTCTTCTTCCGTAAGCAGATGCACTTACTGCAGCTACAGAAACGAGCAGGAGAGCGGTGAGGATAATTGCGAGAAGCTTTTTCATTTGTATCACCTCCGTTTTTTTATTTGTGAATCCTACCGATAGGCGAATTCATAAGTAATACGAATGAAAAGCCATGATCCTTTCACATTATAACAGTTTTTTTAAAATAATCAAATTTGTGACATACAAAAAAAGCCGTCCGTAGTAGTGCGGACGGCCTTGTGGATTTGTAGCTTTATCGGTTGCCTTCGGTGGAGGTAAGGGCAGAATCGTGTGATGTGATGTCTGTTGTCTTATCCGCTGCAGATGAGGCTTCGGTAGTGCTTTCTGTGGTCATTGTTTCGAAAAGTCCTGTTGAGCTGTTGTCCTTTGTTACATTGCCACCCTGGGTCATACCGTCGTCAATATCGCTTATGGCAGAGCTGAGGTCGTCCAGCATAGACATGCTGTCATCTTTCATGGTTGACATTTCATCTTTGATTTCGTTGCCTGCTTTGTCGCCGCAGGCAGCAAGAGAAAGAATTGCAACGAAAACGGCAAGTATAACTAAAACTGAAAGAAATTTTTTCATAAAAACGGACTCCTTTTTCTGTTTGCTGTTTTGTATATATTATGACTCTCGTCCGCCTTTTTATTCGTAAAACTGAAAAAGCGTTAAATAAAAGTAAAAAAGCGGGTATATCATTGACTAATTTGATACTTAATGGTAAAATAAAATGAATAATTATTTTTGCTTCACCTGTGTGGGGCGGAAAAGGAGAAGTCAATATGAAACCTAACAAAAATCCCTTGTGGGAAACCAATTCCACCGAAAGAAAAAGCTATTATTTTTATTTCCTCGGTCAGAACATGATCTACAGTATGCTTGCGGCATACCTGACGACCTTCCTTGTTTTTAAGGGAATTGATCCTATTAAGTCAGGTGCTGTAGTTATGGCTGTTAAGGTCTGGGACGCAGTAAACGATGCAATCTTCGGCGTTATCTTTGACAAAATCAAATTCAAGAGCGAACAAAAATACATACCCTGGCTTAAGATAGCCTGTGCACTTACTCCTGCTGCAACAATAGCTGTGTTTATTATCCCGAGCGCTGCAAGCGAAACCGTCAAGCTTATCTGGTTTGCCCTTGCTTACATTGTATGGGATACAGCTTATACAATCTGTGACGTACCCGCTTTCGGTATTATCACAGCTATGACAAGTAATGTTGAGGAAAGAAATACCATTCTTTCACTCAAGGGTATAACAGGCGGTATCGGTTCAGCTCTTACAACAGTTATAGTTTCACTTTTCATTAGCCAGTCAATTAATATCGGCTACGGCTTTACTACAGTTATTATTGCTGTTATTGCTGCTGTGACAATGTTCCCTGTCTGCTTCAAGTGTAAGGAAAGAAACAAGACAATCGATGAAGAACAGTTTACTGTAAGAAGAATGATAAAGTATGTTATCAGCAACAAATATCTTCTTATCTATTATCTCGGATATATCTTCTATTCGGGTGCACAGACCTACACATCTCTTCATCTTCTTACATCGTACTATATTTTTGGTAACGAGCTTATCTCTCTTATTACCGGTACAGTTGCCGCTGTTCCCCAGCTTATTATGGCTCTCTTTGTTCCGAAAATCATCAGAAAGATGGACAAGACCAAGCTGTTTATGATTTCCGTTGTAGCATCAATCATTCTTTCAATTCTTGTTGTTCCTACAAAGGAAAATCTTGTTCTCTTTATAGTTACATTTATGCTCCGTTCAATTCCTCTCGGTATTATCGGTGTTCTTGCATTCACCTTTACTCCCGACTGTGCAGAGTACGGACAGTATACAACAGGCACAGAGGCAAAAGGTATCACCTTCGCTATCCAGACATTTGCAGTTAAGCTTGCAGCCGCAATTTCCGGCTCACTTGCACTTGTTCTTCTCGGTGTATTCAACTTCAAGACCAAGTTTATGGTTGACGGTGTTGAGGCAGAGGTAAGCACATTCGCTGACCTTCAGGCAATCGACGCTATTTCACAGCAGACTACCGAAGCGCTTAACGGCCTCTGGATTACCTATAACGTTGTACCCATCATAGGTCTTGTAATTGCCCTTATTATCTGGAGCTTCTATAAGCTTAATGATAAGGATGTCCAGATTATGGCTGACTATAACGTGGGTAAGATTTCAAAAACTGAAGCAGAAAGTCTTCTTTCAAGAAAGTATTGATTGTGCAACAGCGGTCAATAATATAAAGCAAAACAGAAGGAGTTAATTTATGGAACCTATTAAAGTTGATTTTACCGGTGGTAACGGTAACGGAAAAGGTAAGGGTAAAAATGCTTATCTTGTGCCGAAAAAAGCCGGACTTAAGCTTTTGATAAGCTTTATCGGCACAGTGATCGGCGGAGTAATAGCATACTATTTTATGCTTCCTCCTCTGAATTTTAAAAGTACTGATACTTATCTCTTCCTTGGCACGCTGGTTGTCATTTTTATGGCACTTGTATTTGTTACAAGTGGTGCACATTTAAGACCGGAATACGCACCCTATGCGAAGAAAAAATCAATCATACCTATTATTATTGCAGGTGTTCTTGTTGTAGTTGTAGGTATCGGTATGGTTGTATCCTCTGTTTTCTTCAGAGCTAAAACATACAGTAAGATTATCAGCGTTGACGAAAGCAAAAGCTTTTCCAGCGATATTGCGGAGGCTGACTTTTCGAATGTGCCTGTGCTTGACAACGCATCAGCAAAGGCTCTTGCAAACCGTACGCTCGGTGACCTTGCGGCAATCGGCAAGGTTTCACAGTTCGAAATTTCGAGCTCCTTCACACAGATAAACTACAAGAACAATCCTGTTAAGCTTACAACCCTTGCTTACGGTGACGTATTCAAGTGGCTTAAGAATACCTCTACGGGTCTTCCCGGATATGTTGTTGTAAATATGGTTACGCAGAAGGCGGAGCTTGTTACACTTCCCGAGGGTGAGTACATCAGATACGCAACAACGGAGCATTTCGGTAAATACCTTATGCGTCACGTGCGTTTTAATTATCCCACATACATTTTTGATACTCCCAGATTTGAAATCGACGAAGAAGGCAGACCCTTCTGGCTTTGTACTGTGCTTGATAAGACAATAGGTCTTTTCGGCGGTACAGATGTCAAGGGTGTTGTAATTGTTGATGCTATCACAGGTGAAATGACAGAATACACCCGTGATGAAGTTAAAAACAATAAAGAGCTTCAGTGGATTGACGGTATCTATTCCGATGCACTTCTTGTAGAGCAGTTCAACTATTACGGACAGTACCAGAAGGGCTTTATCAACTCCATTCTCGGTCAGGAAGGCGTTAAGATAGCTACGGAGGGTACTAACTATATCGCAAAGGACGATGACGTTTACGCATACACCGGTGTTACCTCTGCAGGTAATGATCAGGCTATAATCGGCTTTGTTCTTATGAACATGAGAACGAAGGAAGCAAACTTCTATGAGGTTTCAGGTGCAAAGGAATATTCCGCTATGGCATCAGCACAGGGCGAGGTTCAGGACTACAAGTATCAGGCAACCTTCCCGATTCTCCTTAACATCAGCGGCGAGCCTACCTATTTTATGTCTCTTAAGGACAGTGACAGTCTGGTTAAGCGCTATGCAATGGTTAACGTGCAGAACTATCAGGTTGTTTCGACAGGCGCTACTATAGCTGAATGTACAAAGGATTATGTTGACACACTTAAGATGAACAATATCAAGATTGATGTCGATATAAACGAGATTGAAAACGCTACAAACAATACCGACAGCGAGCCTGAAAAGGAAGAGGTTACTCTGCTTACCCTCGAGGGTAAAATCGACGATATCCGTACAGCAGTTATCGGCGGAGACAGTGTTTACTATATCAGCCTTGAAAACGATGAGGGATATTTCTCAATAAAGGCAAGCGATGAAGAGGGTGTGGTTATTCTCAATATCGGTGATTCGGTAAAGGTTTCCTATGAGGAAAAAGCTGAAGGCGGAATCTCTGCAGCTTCGGCAGTAGAAAAGACTGTTGCGTAGGTAAAACGCAATAGTCCGGATATAAGACAGTAACAAAATGAAAGTACAAATTTTAATTTTCAATAAACAGAAAGGGTGATAATTCATGGCAGCAAATAAGGTTAAAATGACAATAATGGGTGCGGATTACTCTGTAATAGCCGAGGACGACGTGCAGTATGTACAGCTTCTCGGAAAAGAGCTCGACGCAAAAATGGACGGTATCATCAAGGCGAATAAACGCCTGTCGGTTACCCAGGCAGCAGTTCTTGCAGCTCTGGATTATGCCGATGAAAGCAAAAAGGCTATTGCAACTGCTGACAGACTCCGTGAGCAGATCAAGGATTATCTTGATGACGCATCAAGTGCAAAGAGTAAGGCCGATGTTGCAAGACATGAATCTGAAAAGTACAAGAAAGAGCTTGAAAGTCTCAGAACAGAAAACGAAAGACTCAGAAAAGAGCTTTCAGCCGTACTTGACAGAATCGGTAGCTGAAAATGAAAAAATCTTTAGAGATACTTGCTCCTGCCGGCTCATACGATGCCGTGCTTGCCGCTGTGCGCTGTAAGGCCGATGCGGTATATATGGGAGCAAAGAGCTTCAATGCCAGAATAAAGGCGGACAATTTCGACGGCGACCTTCTTAAGAATGCCGTTGAGCTTTGTCATAGTCACGGTATGAAGGTTCACGTAACAATGAACACACTTATAAGCGACGGTGAAATATCCGCCGCTTTAGCTGTTTTGAAGGAGATTTGCTCTGTAGGCGCAGATGCGGTAATTCTTCAGGATATAGGTTTTGCTTCTCTTGTGAAGGAGCTTGCTCCCGAACTTTCACGCCATGCTTCAACCCAGATGTCCGTGCAGACGGTATCGGGTGTGAAGCTGCTTGAGGATATGGGCTTCGAGCGGGTCGTGCTACCGAGAGAAATGAACAAGGCGGAGATAAAAAGAATCTGCGACAGCACCGATGTCGAAATAGAAGTGTTCGTTCACGGTGCGCATTGTATGTCTGTTTCGGGACAGTGTTATATGAGCAGTATGTTTGGCGGAAGAAGCGGAAACCGAGGTCTTTGTGCCCAACCCTGCCGATTGCCGTTTTCAGCGCAGGGCGGTACGGGATTTGATTTAAGCCTGAAGGATTTATCTCTTGTGGGAAAGATAGGAGAGCTTGAAAGTCTCGGTGTTGCATCGCTTAAAATTGAGGGCAGAATGAAGCGTCCCGAGTATGTTGCGGCGGCGGTTACTGCTGTAAGACAGAGCCGTGACAGAGAAGTCGACGGTGATATTCTGCAGAAGCTGAGAGCTGTGTTTTCACGCTCGGGCTTTACCGACGGATATTTCGAAAACTGTCTCGGCAGAGATATGTTCGGCACAAGACAGAAGGAGGACGTCACTTCGGCAACAAGCGGATTGCTGAAGGACTTGTCAAGGCTTTATGAAAAAGAACAGCCTCGCCTTCCTGTGGAGTTTTACCTCACGGTTGTACGGGGGGAAAAAGTCAGTCTCACGGCAAGCTGTGATGGACACAGAGTCTTTGTAAGTGAAGATGTATATCCTGAAGGGGCTCTTAACAAGCCGCTTACAAAAGAAAGTCTTGCGGAAAGAATCTCCAAATGTGGCGGCACACAGTTTTATGCTGATAAGGTCGAGGTTGAGCTTGATGAGGGCTTGATTGTGCCTGCGAGTGTTATAAATAATCTTCGCAGAAGTGCTCTCGAAGAGCTCGAAAAGGCATTGAAATCTGTAAAGGTTATAAACTTTACAGATGTGAGCTTCGCCGATGACGGAAACAAGGTGATATATGACAGGAAAGAAATATCACTTTCCGACAGAAGGTGCACAAACAAGCCGAAATTCAACGTAAGAGTTGCTTCTGTGAGCAGAATTCCGGATAATCTTGAAAATGTGGAAAACTTATACATACCCTTAAAAACTGCGGAAAACTCGGTGGAAAAAGTTAAAAACCTCCCTGTTTCTGTGGGAATCGAGGTTCCGAGAGGGATTTTCGGTGCAGAAGAGCTTGTGGAAAAAAGACTTCTTATGTTTAAAAATCACGGAATCAACATCGCCTATTGCAGTACCCTTGATGCCGTCGCAATCGCGAAAAAGCTTGGCTTCGAAATACACACAGGATTTTCGATGAACGTTTTTAACAGTTTCTCGGCAAGGGCTCTGGAGAGTTTTGGTGTAAAGGTTTCAACCTTGTCACCTGAACTCTCGCTTTCGCAGATTGAAAAAATCAGAAGTGAAGCAAAAAGGGGCATAATTGCCTACGGCCATCTTCCGTTGATGCTTACGAGAAACTGTCCGCTTAAAAATTCAAGGGACTGTGACGAGTGTAAGGGCGGAGGTTATCTTACCGACAGAATGAATAAGAAATTTCCGGTGATGTGTAATTTCGGTTGTAGTGAGATTCTTAACAGTCAGCCGATTTATATGGCGGACAGACTTGCCGAAATTAAGAATGTGGATTTCCTTACATTGTATTTTACCAAAGAAAAGAAAGAGGTTGCCGAGGCGATACTCGATGCCTACCGTAAGGGGAAAGCAGTTAAGGGAGATTACACAAGAGGACTCTACTATCGGGGCGCGGAGTAATAAGTAAGTCAGTAACCGGTAGTCGGTATGACTTTGGCATAATAAGACAAAACGAAAACATAAAAGCGAGGAGAAGATAAAAAATGGCAAAGAGACAGGATTATTTATCGTGGGACGAATACTTTATGGGGATAGCAGTGCTTTCATCATACAGAAGTAAAGACCCGAGCACACAGGTAGGAGCCTGCATAGTAAACGAAAAAAACAGAATTATGTCAATGGGCTATAACGGCTTTCCTGCAGGCTGTGACGACGACGAATTTCCTTGGGAAAGAGTGGGCGACGAATATAATACGAAGTATGCTTATGTATGTCACGCAGAGCTTAATGCAATTCTTAACAGCCGTGGTGCAAACCTCGAGGGGTGCCGTATCTATGTAGCTCTTTTTCCTTGTAACGAGTGTGCGAAGGCTATTATTCAAAGCGGCATAAAAGAGGTAGTTTACCTTTCGGATAAGTATGCTGACTCGCCGGGCGTCCGTGCGTCAAAGAGAATGTTCAACGCTGCAGGGGTGAAGCTTACAATGCTTAAACCCAAGCGTGACAGCATCACGCTTAGCCTTGATCCGGGAAAAATATAATTTAATACAGAGCATTAACACAAAATGTAAAGTTACGGTCGCGGGGGAATTCTCCGTGACTTTTGCTTTTTATACATAATCTGTGAGTAGTTAAAATGAAAAAATTTCCTTTCATTTATGTGTCCTAATGGCACAAAATAATTAAGGGTGAATAATATGAAAAATAACAACAAAGATCCGTACAACTTTGAAAAAATTGACGGCTTTCTTGAGAGACGCAAAGAGGCTATCGGTGAGAAAAAGCAGCAGTACGGTAAAATCTATATGAAAAGGCAAAAGAACGGTAAAAATGCACAAAACGAAGGACGCGAGTAAAATTGCGCCATTCGTTTGTGCCTGAAATTAAATAGTATTTATTTTGGGGTAATAAAAAGCTGTGGAAATGTCCACAGCTTTTGTCGTATACATTACAGAAAGGTTTCTGTCTGTTGAGAATCGTGAATCCGAATGATTGTTTACCAGAGCTTTTCGGGGTATATACCGTCTGCGACCTTCTTTCCGAGGGCATCTGAAACAAATTTTCTGTCCTCTTTATAGGTTACGCCGTACCACTTCTCGCTTGTTTCAAGTACCTTGACCTGTGCCTTGCCTTCCTTGAGAAGTTCGTCAACAACAAAGGGCAGGAAGTATTCGCACTTGAGAGGATTTTCTTTTATTCCCTTTTCGAGGAATGCTGAAAATCTGTTCTCGAGCTCCTTCATCATTTCGGGAGAAAAGCCCCAGCAATTCATAGATACGGTCGTGCCTGAAGGAATGTCTGTCCAGGTTTCACCGTCGTTTTCGGTAAACTGAATTTTGTCGCCGTTTATAGCGATCTTCGTTCTTTCAACAATGTCCGAAAGGAATCCGTCTGAATCGGTCTGACATACACCTCTTGCAACGCTTCCGTTTTCTGTAAGAGTGTTCTCTATTCTGAAGCCGACCATACAGAAATCGTACTTTCCTTCGGGAGATTTTTCTTTTACGAGCTCGTCGTGGACGAGTCTGAAGGTTTGCTTGCCGTAGTAATCATCGGCGTTTATAACGGTAAAGGGACCGTCAATAAGCTTTCTGCAAGCAAGAACAGCCTGGCCTGTACCCCAGGGTTTAACTCTTCCTTCGGGAACTGAAAAACCGTCAGGAAGGTCGGACATATCCTGGAAAGCGTATTCCACCTTTATTTTATCATCGTATCTGCCATAGGTGATTTTTTTGAAATCCTCTTCAATTTCGTGTTTGATTACAAAAATAACCCTGTCAAAGCCGGCTTCTGCCGCATCAAAAACGGAGTAGTCGAGAATGATTTCACCGTTTGGTCCGATAGGGTCTATTTGTTTGAGTCCGCCATATCTGCTGCCCATTCCTGCAGCCATAACAATAAGAGTAGTCTTTTTCATATGAAACTTGCTCCTTTATTTTGTTTTTTTTATTATTTTACCACCAAAGCTGAAAAAAGGCAAGGATTTGACCGATATATGTAAAATTATGAATTTTTAGCAATATTTATTTCTGATTTTGAATTATAGGCCTATTGACACAAAAGCCTTTTAATGATATTATATTATCAGAAATAAATTAGAAAAGGAGTTTTCACACATGGAAAATATGCAGGAAGTTCTTGATCTCATCACAATGATTTTTGATACAATCAGAAAGTACATTCTTCTTGTTCTCGGCAGAGCTGACGAAATCGAGTCCGCTGAATAATTTAAGATTACAAAAAATCCTGCAGCTTTAAGTTGCAGGATTTTTGCTTGCTTATTTTTTTATTGATGATGCTTAAACGATGATTGTAGCGTATATGCGGATTTTAAGGGCGCTTACTACAGTTAATCGATATACAGGTCTCTTATTCCTTCGAGGCTTCTGATCGCAGAAATTGTAAGACTGAGACTTTCTTCGTCACGGGGGAAAACAACCGCCTTCATAACAACGGAATCGCTTTTGCGTTTTGAAGGGGACGAGTCAGCGTAAAGCACCTCAAGGGTGTGCAGGTTTCCTCCGTAGCGCTTTACTATGGCGCCTATTTCCGCTGCGTGACGGGACATGTTTTCTGCCTCAATATAAAGATTTTTCGATGGATTGCTTTTTGCGACAAAACGTTTGAAGGTGTTGAGTGTAAGATAAATAACGAGTGTTGTAACAACAGCACCTACATAGTATCCGGATCCTACTGCAAGACCGATACAGGAAACCGCCCAAAGGGAAGCAGCTGTTGTAAGACCTTTTACGGAAAAGCCTTCACGCAGAATCGTACCTGCACCGAGGAAACCGATACCGCTGATTACCTGGGCACCGAGTCTCGTCGGGTCAAAGTTTGCAAGTCCCTCGTACTCGAGAAACACATACTTTGATGTCATCATAACGAGTGCGGAGCCTACAGCAACAAGAATATGTGTTCTGAAGCCTGCAGGTCTGTGGGAATGCTCTCTTTCGTAACCGATTATACCACTGAGTAAAATCGCGAGAAGCATCTTTACTACAGCGTCAAAGGCGTATCCAACCTGCGGAAGCTCCAGAAATTGCTTTATAAGTGCCGGAATATCCATCGTAGCAATCTCCTCTCATATAAATCAATCACACCGAACACTTGGTGCTCGGTGAGTTACCTTATTTCTGATGATAATTATACCACTCTGTAAAGCAAAAATCAACTATCAATAATATACAAAAAACAAGTATGAAATATAAAACAGTTGAAAAATTATCTCTTTTATGGTAAAATATAAAATTATGTAACAGATAAATATAATCCTGACACTTAATTAAAAAATGAGGTGAAATAAATGGGCTTACTTAAAATGCTCTTCGGAGACTATTCTTCGAAGGAAATAAAAAGAATCACACCTACTGTAAATAAGGTTCTCGCTCTTGATGAGGAGTACAGCAAGCTTTCAGATGCCGAGCTCAAGGGAAAGACAGCCGAGCTCAAGAAAAGACTTGCTGACGGCGAAACTCTTGACGATATTCTCGTTGAAGCTTTTGCTACCTGCCGTGAAGCTTCCTGGCGTGTGCTTGGTATGAAGCATTTCCCCGTACAGATTATGGGCGGTATCGTACTGCATCAGGGCAGAATCGCAGAAATGAAAACCGGTGAAGGTAAAACCCTTGTAGCTACACTTCCTGCTTATCTTAATGCTCTTTCAGGTAAGGGTGTGCACATTGTTACTGTCAACGACTATCTTGCACGCCGTGACAGCGAGTGGATGGGCAAGGTTTATCGCTTCCTCGGACTTACTGTAGGTCTTATAGTAAACGGTCTTGAAAATGCAGAGCGTCGTAAGGCATATGCTGCAGATATTACTTACGGTACAAATAACGAGATGGGCTTTGACTATCTTCGTGACAATATGGTTCTTTATCTTGACCAGAAGGTACAGAGAGGTCACAACTATGCCATTGTCGATGAGGTTGACTCTATTCTTATTGACGAGGCAAGAACACCTCTTATCATTTCCGGTATGGGCGGTAAATCATCAGAGCTTTATTCCGTTGCAAACAGCTTTGTACGCACCCTCAAGTGCCTTAAAATAGCCGAAACCAACTCAAAAATGAATCTTGAGGATATGGCGGCAGAAAGCGGTGCGGATTACATTGTTGACGAAAAAGCCAAGACCTGTAACCTTACTAAAAGCGGTATACAGAAGGCTGAACGTTTCTTTAATGTAGAAAATCTTTCCGATCCTGAAAATCTTACCCTTTCTCACCACCTTAACATCGCCATCAAGGCTCACGGTGTTATGACAAGGGACATCGATTATGTTGTAAAGGATGGTCAGGTGCTTATCGTTGATGAGTTTACCGGACGTATTATGCTCGGCAGACGCTACAATGACGGTCTGCATCAGGCTATAGAAGCAAAGGAAAATGTCAAGGTTGCCCGTGAAAATAAGACTCTTGCAACCATTACCTTCCAGAATTATTTCCGCCTTTATGAAAAGCTTTCCGGTATGACCGGTACTGCTATGACAGAGGTTAACGAATTCCGTGAGATTTACTCACTCGACGCTGTAGAAATTCCTACTAATAAGCCTCTGCTTCGTAAGGATAACAACGATGTCATCTATCAGACAGAGCAGTTCAAGTTCAATGCTATTATAGAAGAAATTCTCCGTTGCCACGCAAAGGGTCAGCCCGTGCTTGTAGGTACAATCTCAATCGAAAAGAGTGAAAGACTTTCCGCTGCACTTAAAAAGCGTGGCATCAAGCACAATGTCCTTAACGCAAAGCATCATGACAAGGAAGCGGAAATCGTCGCTCAGGCAGGTAAATTAGGTGCAGTTACCATCGCTACCAATATGGCAGGTCGAGGCACCGATATTATGCTTGGCGGCAATGCAGAATTCCTTGCAAAGAGCCAGATGAGAAAGATGGAATATTCCGAGGAGCTTATCAGTGAGGCTACAGCCTTCGGTGACACCGATAACGAGGACATCATCGAGGCAAGAGAGACCTTCAAGCGTCTCGAGAAGCAGTTCAAAGAGGAAATAGCTGAAGAGGCTGAAAAGGTGCGTCAGGCGGGCGGTCTTTACATTATCGGTACAGAACGCCACGATTCAAGACGAATCGATAATCAGCTCCGAGGCCGTAGCGGTCGTCAGGGCGACCCGGGCGAAAGCCGTTTCTTCCTTTCAATGCAGGACGACCTTCTGCGACTTTTCGGCGGCGACAGAATGCTCGCTATTATGAACAGTATGCCTGTTGATAAGGATACTCCCATCGAGGTGGGAATGCTCACAAAGCAGGTTGAATCCGCACAGCGTAAGGTTGAAGGCAACAACTTTGCCGCACGCCGTCACGTTATCTCCTTCGATGACGTTATGAACCGCCAGAGAGAAATTATTTACACCCAGCGCGACCAGGTTCTCAAAGGCGAGGATATGAAGCCTGTTATCACAAAGATGATTGATGAATCCATCGGTGATACCGTGGAATTCTTCTGCCCTGCAAATGTACCTTCAAGCGAGTGGCACTTCGCTTCACTTAAGGAAAAGTATATGGGTTGGCTTACAACAGAGGACGACTTCACCGAGGATAGGAAATACAAAGCCGAGGAAGTCTATGAGCTTCTCACCGAGCGTGCTCACAGACTTCACGAGGAAAGAGAAGCTCTTTACGGTGAAGAAATGATGCGTAACATTGAGCGTGAGATGCTCCTTCGTAATGTTGATATGAAGTGGATGGATTACATCGACGCTATGGACGAGCTTAAGCGCAGTGTCGGACTTCTTGCTTACGGTCAGAAGGACCCCGTTGTTGCTTTCAGAGAATTAAGTTATGATATGTTCGATGAAATGACAACATCAATCCGTGAGGACACAGTAAAGACTGTACTTGCTGTACGCTTCAAGACTGACGAGGAAATCAAGCGCGAAGCCGTTGCAAAGGTGACAAGCACATCAACCGGCGGAGATGGCAGCGAAAAGGCAAGACCCAAGCGTAACGAAGGCAAAAAAGTCGGTGTTAATGACCCCTGTCCCTGCGGAAGCGGAAAGAAGTATAAAAAGTGCTGCGGAAGACCGGGTGCAAACGCTGAAGGTTAAGCTTTATAATGTATAAAAATGTTGCTTTAACGGTTAAATAACGTAAAGATATATTGATTTACTTAAGGGGCGGTACGGTACCGTCCCTTTTTCTCTGTTTTTTAATGATTATTTTTGCTTTCAAGGTTGAATTTAACTGTATAATGTTGTAAAATAATAAACGGTAAAAAATTTATGTTCAAATATTGGAGGTAAAAACCATGGCAAAACCCGTATTAGTTGAAACATCAGCAAGACACGTACACGTAAGCCGCAGAGTACTCGATATTCTTTTCGGTGAAGGCTACGAGCTTACAAAGAAAAAGGATCTTTCACAGCCCGGTCAGTACGCTTGTGAGGAAAGAGTTCAGGTTATCGGACCCAAGGGCAGCTTCCCCGGCGTTTCAATTCTCGGACCTGTTCGTCCTGAAACCCAGGTTGAGCTTTCAGCAGGCGATGCACGTTCAATAGGTGTAAAGGCTCCCATTCGTGAATCAGGCGACCTTGAAGGCAGCGGCGGCTGTAAGCTTGTTGGCCCCAAGGGTGAGGTTGAACTCAATGACGGCGTTATTATTGCAAAGAGACATATTCATATGACTCCCGATGATGCTGCAAAGTATGACCTTCAGGACAAGCAGATTGTAAATGTAAAGGTTGAGACAGACGGCCGTTCACTTATCTTCGGCGATGTTATCGTAAGAGTAAGCCCCTCTTATGCTCTTGCAATGCACATCGATACCGATGAAAGCAATGCCGCTTCCTGCACACTCGGTCTTGAGGGCGACATTCTTTAATTTGTAACTCACATTGCAGAAGGGAGTGAGAAATTGTGGCATACAGCTTCTTTGCGATGCATTCAAGAATGAAATATATCAACCGCTGGGCACTTATGCGCAATACGGCGAGTGAAAATATAAGTGAGCACAGCAATGATGTTGCCGCAATAGCTCACGCGCTTGCTGTTATAAAGAATCTTCGCTTCGGCGGAAATCTCAATGCAGAAAGAGCGGCCTTTCTCGGCCTCTATCACGATATGCCGGAGATAATAACCGGAGATATGCCGACTCCCGTAAAGTATCACAGTAAGGAAATGCACGAGGAATTTCTCAAGGTGGAAAACGTAGCCTGTGAGAAGCTTCTGTCAATGCTCCCCGAGGATATGAGAGAGTATTATTGCGGTGCATTCTTCAAGCAGGAGGAGGACGGATACCTCTGGCGCCTTGTCAAGGCGGCGGATAAGCTTTCCGCTCTTATAAAGTGCATTGAGGAAAAAAATGCGGGAAACCGCGAGTTTGAAAAGGCTCTGCAGAGCACCGAAAGGGCAATCAGGGAAATGAAGCTTCCCGAGGTTGACGTTTTCCTTGAGGTGTTTATTCCGTCGTTTCATCTCAGTCTTGATGAGCAGACTGAACAGTAAAAAAAGAAGCCCACGGCAAGGTGAAAACCGAACCGTGGGTTGAATTTTTGTTGTAATAAGGATTGCTGTTATAAGTGCAGGCATAAACAATACCGTGCATTGATTATCATTTATGCGTTTTCTTCGCCGGAGGGTTCCTCTGTTTCTGTGTCGCCTTCAGCTGAGCCGAAAAGACCGCCGAAAATCTCTGCAATCATTTCAAATACCTTCATGAGGATTTCGATTACTTCGCCTACTGTCATCATAGTTGATTTCTCCTTTCACAGTTATTTTTTTAATTCTATCATATAATTAACAAAAAAGCAATAATTCTTTTTGGATAATTATTCTGCATGTGCGGCAGCCTGTCTCTTTTCTGTAAGAGCTTTTTCAACCTCTGCCATATGCTCTGCATCGTCGTTGTCGAGGAAGAGGATAACGATAAGATAAAATACCGAACCGATAGCCGGGCCGAGAATGAAGTGGTGCCAGCGGTACTTAAGGAAACGGGGAGCTGTCTGAACACCGATTTTTGTCATTCCGTCGGGAACAGGAGCCTTTTCGTCAAAGCCAAGGAATGCAAGAACTATACCCTTGATGAAGTTGGGAATTGCACCTGTAAGCTTTGAAACGAAGTTCTGCATTGAGAATGTAATACCTTCGGTGCGTTTGCCTGTTTTAAGCTCAACCTCGTCAATGGAGTTTGTGAGAAGGGAGCGGTGTGCGATGTCCTTCATATTTGTGAAAATCTGTGCTGTTCCGAGAAGCGCCATAACAACTGCAAGGTAACCGATGTTGAGGAAACGGTCATTTGCGCCGATGAAGAAAGCAGCAATACGGGCAACTATTGTTATTGCTTCCGAGAATACGAGGAGCTTCTTGTTACCGCCGAGCTTGTTGATGAGCTTGACTGCAAAGAACATTGCAAAGGCACCGGGAATACCCATTATAAATCCGTACACAACCTGTGCGGTACCGCCGGAAATTTCAGCACCGAAAACATTATAGGAAATTCCTTTTGTTTCGAAGAAGTATTCCCAGGGAAGAGCGATAGAAAAACTCTGAACAATTCTGGCAAGGCAGACAATAATAAGGGTTTTGTTGTGCCTTAAATCCATTATATCCTTGAAAATGCTGGTTTTCTTTTCTTCGATAGGCTCAACCTTTTCCTTCATTCGGTAGGCGAGCATAGCAATAATCATACCGCCGAGACCGAAAACGATAGCGCCGTACAAGTAAGAGGTTTTTTCGCTCATAATGCTGTTTTTTACTACTATATCCTTGAAGGTGGGGAAAAGGCTTGCGATTGTGCCGCCGAAGCCTGCGGCGATTGAGATCCACTGAATAACTCGTTTTCGTTCGTTGGAGTCAGGACTAGACATCGCGGCGATACCCCAGATTGAGATGTCCTGAAGTGAGTAGAAAACATCAAAAAGAATATAAAGAATCAGAACAAAAGCGATGGTCTGACTCTGGTTGAAGCCGAAGTCGGCAAACATCAGAACAACAAGAATACCTATTATAAGCGGAGTCCATAAAAGGAATGGGCGCATTTTCTGACCGGGCTTGTGTTTTCTTCGGTCGATAAGTCCGCCGATAAGAGGGTCGTTGATTGCGTCCCAAAGAGTGCTTACACCGGTGATAACACCTGTCTTTTCAGCAGGAATTTCAAGTACGGTGTTAAGAAAGACAAAAAGTCGGGACGATACAAAGCCGTAGGTCATATTCTGACCGGTAAGACCTGCTGCATAGGAAAGCAGTCGGTCGTTAGCTACCTTTGTATCCGATTCTTCGCGCGAAAACATGAAAAACGGGTTAAACTTCATTGTTATTCTCCTTACTCATATGATAAATATAATTATATTACATTAGTAGACAAATGGCAATAAGTGTAGGAAAAGTTTGGAGGTTTTGTCAAACAGAGGTGCTGATTATTGGAGCTATTGACAAATGTATTAAAACGCAAAAACACCGATACCTTTAATGTATCGGTGCTTTTGCAGTAATTTGAATGAGGTAACTATGAAAATGAAAGTATCGAAATTAATAAAGGATAAGAACTATCCTTTTTAGTATATTTATAGTATCACTTCATTAAAAAATAATCAATCTCTATTTAATAAAATTTACATACAGTTAATAAAAATCTGTACCATATCTCTTTTACATTTCCCTAAATTCTGCTCTTTTTTTCTGTTTGTACGGGGTATAATCCTTCGGTAGTGAGATTTTTAACTGAAAGGATGAGTTTAGATGACAGAAATAAAGGAAGCCGAAAAGGCTGACAGCTATCTGGAGGATAAAACGGAGAATGAGGACAAAGAAAAGCTTAAAATATTTGCCACACAGTTAGGTGTTGCTTTTGCCGGATTTTGCCTTAGCCAGGCAAAACTGTTTTCCGTAATGTCGCCCTTTGCCCCTGCGTTTGTAGGGACAGTACCCTTCAGATTTTATCCCGGTGCGTTTGTTGGCAGCGTGATAGGATACCTTGTTTCTTTTTCCGATTCTTTTACAGTAAGAAGTGTGGCGTGTCTTTTATTTATATGCCTTGTAAGGCTTATTATAAACAAGAGGTTTCCTGATTATACCGGCAGTAAGGCGGAAAGCTTTCTTGTGCTTTTCGGCATCATTGTTTCTTCGGTTATACAACAGATAATTACAGGCTACAGCTTTGCGACTGTTATTACATCGGTAGTTGAGGCTGCGATGTCTTTTTGTGCGAGCTACTTCTTTTCAAGAAGCTTCAGAACTCCTGTCGTACGTATGGGCCTTGCAAATCTTGCTATAGGTGACAGAATCAGCATAGGGATAAGCTTTTGTATTTTTATGCTATGCTTTTCCGGTATAAGCGTGGAGGGCTTTTCACCTGCGCGGCTTATGGGGTGCTTTATTCTTTGTGCGGCATCTTACTGTAAGGGTGCTTCAGCGGGAAGTGTGCTTGGCAGCTGTTTAGGAGCGTCTTTAAGCTTTTCTTCTGAAGGCAACTTCATCTTTCCTGCTTTTGCCCTCGGGGGGCTTGTGGGCGGTATTTTTTCTCCTTTGGGTCAGCTTGCTGTGGGCATTTCTCAGTGTATCTGCTTTTGCTTTGTGTGCATCGTGTCAGGTGGACAGGAGAATTTTCTTCTTCCTGTAATTGAGTGCGGTGTAGCCTGCGCTACGTTTATGATTATTCCTTCGGTGCAGCTTGCAAATTTTACAGAAATCATAAAGAAGAGCGGTGTAGTAGGCGATGACGATGTCAACCTGCAGGTGTCGGCATTACTGAAAAAGGCATCATGTAACATATATTCCTTCTGTAAAACCGTTGATGATGTCAGCGCGAGACTTGACCGTGTTATAAATCCTGAAGCAAACAAGCTCTTTTTTGAGGTGCAACAGAATGTGTGCGACGGTTGCAGTAAAAAGAGTATATGCTGGAACAGTAACTTCAATCTTACGGCAGGAGATATACTTGCAATAACCGGTATCGAGAAAAGAGGAAAGGGCAAGCTTCGCCTGGAAAAGGAATGTCCGAGGCTTCACGAGCTGAAAAAACAGCTTTATCACAGTAAGTCACAGTATAGCTTAAGTATACTTACCAAAATGAAAAACCGTGAGATGCGATGTATATTGACGGATCAGTTCTCGGGTATGGGAGATTTTTTAGGAGAGCTTGCGGAAAAGATAGCAAAAAGCAGAGCTGTTGATACTGTGAAATCTACAGCTCTGCGTGCGGCGGTTATAGATAAAGGTATCTACATAGATGCTCTCAGCTGCATCGGTGGTGATGAGGGAAGACTCGGAATTGAAATCATTTGCCTTGAAAAACCTTTTGAAACGGATTACCGTAAGATAAAGAGCATACTTGAAGAAGCAACATCGTGTGTTTTTGATGAGCCTGAAATCAGCGTGACAGATGTAGGTACTCTTATAAAATTTGAAGAAAAATCTCCCTTTATCTTGTTGGTGGGCTCGGCACAAAGACCATTTGTGCGAGACTCGCCCTGCGGAGACAGTGTCGCCTTCTGCAAGAGAAACGATGTCAGCGGTTCGGTGCTTCTTAGCGACGGTATGGGTACGGGTAGCTCTGCAGCTCTTGACAGTATGATGGCTGTCAGTCTCACGGAAAAGCTGTTAAGTGCGGGATTTTCCTTCGAAAGCAGTGTAAAGATAGTGAATTCCTCACTTATTATGAAATCTACTGACGAGTCAATGGCCACTATGGACGGACTGAATGTGAATCTTTACACCGGAGAAGCGGAATTTTATAAGGCCGGTGCCGCCATAAGCCTGATAAGAAGCGACAGAGAGATTATTGTTATAGAGGAAAGCTCCTTACCTCTCGGCATTTTAAGAGAGGTGAAGTACAGTAAAACTGTAGTTAATCTCAAGGTGGGGGACATAGTGCTTATGGTAAGCGACGGTATTACTGCAGAGGACTGCGGTTGGATAAATGACGAGCTTTTATCCTGGAGCACGAACAATATGGACGACCTTGCCTGTCATATTGTGGAGCTTGCGGCACTTCGTCAGGACAGATATACCGGGGACGATCTTACTGCAGTAGCGGTAAAGCTTGTCAGGAACAGGTGAGACGCGCGGGGAGGCGGCAACGCCTGCGGCGTTGCCTCCGGAGAGCCCTGCGAATACTTACCTGAAATCGAAAAAACATAATTTTTGCAGATATTATTTAAAGGGAATACGGTGCAGGACTCTCTGCTTTCAGGCTTTCGCAGAAAGCCTGAAAACTCCCCGCGCAGTTGCGGGTAAGTACTGCTGATAAAAAAAGGGAGGCTGATGCCTCCCTTAATTGTGAATCGTGAATTGTGAATTATACAAGTCCCCAGGTCTTACCGTTTCTGATGTCGAAGTTCATGCTTCTTTCAACACCGTCTTCGATAAAGTCGAGCTTGATGATTGAAGGGGTAACATACTCTGCGAAGGTTACCTTGTAGTCCTTAGCGGTGAAGAACTCTCTCATAAGTGTAAGAGCCTTGTAATCGTAGTCGCCGGCGTTATCGGAAACGAAAAGAACGTTACCGCAGACAGCATTGATTTTACCGAGAAGGTACTTCTGTTCATCGGTGAACTTAAGGTTGTTCTTGCGAAGGAAAAGTACGTCGGGGTCATTACAGAATGCTCTGCCGTCGAGGTGGCGGCGGAAAACAGTGTTATTGATTGCGCCCTGAGCTGAAGGAACCTCATTGTTGAGACCGAGGAGATTTACGATATTGCCCTCGAACATCTTGTTTACGTCACAACTGATACGACAGGCATCGAAGATACCCATACATGCGCCGAGAGGTACACCGCAGCCGAGAATAAACTTATCGCCGCAGGCCTCACGGAGAAGGTCTACACCGTCGCACATGATTTCGCCGCGGGTCTTTCCGTATCTGGGAGTAAGACACTGTGTGAAGAGGAAGTCGAGCTTTACAAGGTCGAAGCCCCAGTCGTTGAGGATAACATCGAAGAAATGCTTGATGTATTCTCTTGCGCCTTCGTTGTAGATGTCAAGAGCGTAAGCACCGCCCCAACCGATGTGACGCAGAAGCTTTTTGCCTGTATTTTCGTCCTTGATGAGCCAGTCGGGGTGATCCTTTGCAACCTGGCTTGTAAGCTGTGCGCAGAAGGGCGCAAGCCAGATGCCTGCAAGGTAGCCCTTTGCGTGAATCTTCTGTGCGAGACTCTTGAGACCGTGGGGGAACTTTTTCTTGTCAACGCTCAACCAGTCACCTGTTGCAGTCTGGTAACCGTCGTCAAGCTGGAAAATATCAACACATTCCTTTGCTCTGTCAATACCGTCGAGATCACGAAGGCAGATTTCCTCGTTAATTTTTGAGAAGTAGTTGTACCATGAGGTGTAGCCGGCAAGATGCTTGATTCTGGGCTCCTTGATACCCATAAAGTCGAAGAAGTATTCATCGAAAGCCTTTTCGTATTCGTTTTCGATGATAGCGATATCAAACATCTCGTATTCCTGACCTGCGGTAAGTCTGAGACCTTCAACGTCTTTTCTTACGGTGAAGAGGTTCTTTTCCATATCACATTCGAATACGGTGAAGCCCTTTCTTTCACTTTTTGAGCCGTAAAGAGTGATTTTGCTGAAATCGCCCTTGTTGCGGATATATGTATAGGTGTATGCACGGAAGCAGTTTCTCTTGCCGTAGTTTACATAGGACTTGAAGGTGTAGTCGGCGAATTCACCTGCAGCGAATTCTGCAAAGCCTCCGAGTACTCTTGCAGCGGGAATGATGTCTTTTGTGTTGTCACCTTTGCCGTATTCCTTGGTAGTTGACCAGGACTGATAACCGTTGCCGAAGAAAAGGGATTCATCGGTAAATTCCATAGCTTTTGTTACAGAAAAGCTTTCCATTACCATATCAGTTTTAGCTGTGAGTACACCCTTGATGAACTTACCGTCATCTTTGAGGTCAAAGCTGAAGTGTGCGTTGTCAAAATCCTTGTGGCTGATGATTGCGCTGTTTACCTTGATTTTAGAAGCTAAAGTATACATAGGTCATTCTCCTTTATTTTAATACCATTACATTATATAGATTATTGTCAGTATAGTCAAGGGTGAAAAGATTAATAATGAAAAAAGAAGCCGGTCATATTGGCCGGCTTGATATTTGCAGTGAATTACAGCTCTGTCTGCTTTACAACGGGATCTGTTCTTGTGTATGGATCGTAGGGGTCTGCGATGCCGCCCTTGAGGGTGATAAACAGTCTGGTGAAGGCAGGGATGATAAGGAAGGGTATGTCGCTGTCTGAGCCTGCATTCCAGCCTAAAAGTGCAAAGTAATTGCAGTTGAAAATAGGATCCCAACGGTTGTAGTTCTTTATTTTGTTGTTGACTGCGTTAAGCTCATTTGCGTCAAGCTCAGTTGAAAGACCGACAAGATTGCTGTAGTGGGTGAGAGCTGTTTCGTTGTTGTAGTAAACACCGCCGCCTCGGGGACCCTCCGTACCGAAGGAGCCGACGGAAACATCACCGTAGGGGGCTACCTTGTATCTGCCGACGGTAATCGTTTCTTCAGTCAGATTCTCGAAGTAGAGAAAAATGTGACCTACACCTGAGTTGGTGCTCTTTTCTGCGCATAGCCACATTCTTGCAACGGTAGTGTTGTCTGTGGCGCAGACTGAAAATGACAGTGCGGTAAACAGAATTAAAACTGAGAGTAAAACTGACAAAGCTTTTTTCATAAAAAACACCTCTTTCTGTGTGTAATATAATAATACTATAACTTATGTGTTAATACAGTGTTAAGGAAAAATTATTTTACTATAAAGTGTTTCTTGCCAATACCTTTAACTATGAGGGTATAAACAGGCACAAGGTAAAGAAAGCATGCGGTAAAAAGACTCGCCGTAGGAGCTCCTGCTGAAGTAAGAGGAACAGCACCTGCTATAGACCAGGGGATAAGCGGAGCAATTACTACAACGGAGTTTTCAAGATCGATTGCAAAATCCTTTCTGTCAGTGTTAAGCTTATCGCAGAGCTTTTCCGTAAGTATGATTGCGAGGGTCTGGTTGCAGGAAATCATCGAGGTGATAACTGAAACGAGAACGGTAACGGCAAAGCCGTCTGTCTTTCCGGCAAGAGCTTCAAGCTTTTCTTTAAGGGAATCAAGCATTCCTGTTTTATTAAAAATTCCCGAGTATGCCGAGGAGATGCACACGATAAGAAGAACTCTTACCATAGAAGCTATTCCACCGCCGTCAAGCATAGAGGAAAGCTCGGGAGTTACTGCTTTGTATCCTGTTACTGCACACTCGAGCAGGGTGAGAAGCTCTGTTTTCTGCACAAAAAGGCTCACAAAAAAGGCGGATATTATGCTTATGAGCATAGAAATCTTTGTTTTTACTTTAAAAAGTGACAGCACAAGGATTATTGCTGCAGGTATAAGGGTCATAGGTGTGATGGTGAATTCTTTTGAAAAAAGCTCTGCTGTATCAGTGGTGCTTGGCGTACATTCAAAGAAAAAGCCCGACAAAAAATACAGGACGCAGGTAACTGCGAAGGGTAATGCTGCAGTTCTGAACATGCGTTTTATGTTTTCGTAAATATTTGTACCCGTAAGCTCGCTTACAAGAAGGGCACTTGTTGATACA
This sequence comes from Acutalibacteraceae bacterium, assembly GCA_045532935.1. Lineage (GTDB taxonomy): Bacteria > Bacillota > Clostridia > Oscillospirales > Acutalibacteraceae > UBA6857. Next base: position 40,227 of record JAZSGW010000016.1, on the reverse strand, counting down.
GGGGAGCAACGGTCGCCGAAAAGTACGCCCGAAAGCATCGCACCGCCTGAAATTACGGGATTTGCCCCCATGGCCATACCCATAGTCATACAGATTACGCCCATCGTTGCCGCAGAGCCAAAGGATGTGCCGATAAGAAAGGATACAAGGCAACATAAAAGAAAGGTCATCAGTATAAAGGTCCTGGGATTTATGAAGCCCACGGTGTAAGAAATGATGGCGGGTATTGTGCCGCAGTCACGCCATAAAGCTGTGAGTATGCCTATAAGAAAAAACACAATAAGTATATTTTTTGATGTTTTCGCTCCGTCGATAATCATTCTGCCGATTTCAGAAACAGAATACCCCTTGAGCTTTGCGTAAAGAGAGAAAAAGAGCAGACCTATAGCAAGCGCAAGGACTATTGAAAAATCCAGAGCAATAAATACTGTGAGAACAAGTGCGAACAAAGAAAGAAAAAATGTTTCCATAAATACCACCGTAAAAAAACTTCCCATATAACGGATTGACAAATTATACCATTATATGAGAAGTTTTGCAATCATATATCGGAAAGTAAATCTTTGAGATTCTGTCGGGCTTTCTGTATCCGTGTTCTTACAGATGAAGCGGAGATTCCCAGAACAGAGCCTATTTCTTTGCTCGTCAGATATTCTGCCATAGAAAGGAGCTGTTTCTCCTCTTCGCTGAGTCGGGAAAAAGCCTTCTGTATTGCTATGCTTTCGTCCATACTGATTTCGGTAGTAATGTCCGTCTCATAGAGGCATCTCGCTATAGTATGCAAGTACATCGTTAAAATCCATACCGCCGCTTTTGAGTTCAGATAATCCGCCGTAAAGCTTGGACAAAATATTTTTTCACTTTCTGTTTTGCTAAAACCGGTTTCATTAAGTAAGACGGAGAAAAGTGGACAAGTGTCTGCGAAAAAAGATATTTTTACAAATTGCAGTAATATTTTATCGCTGAACTTACAAATTCAGCGGTACCGTCGGCACTCTTGTCGATATTATTTCTGAATCTTTCGTCGAGTACATACATCTGACCGAGACCGGCGAGAATCTCCTTTGTACAGGTGTAGAAATTGTCTGTGATGTATTCCTGAAGCTTCTTTACAAGAGTCTGTGCCTCTTTGCTTTCGGGGGAGATACAGCTTTTCATAATTTCGGCAAATTCGCTGAAAATCAGATTCATTCCGTCTGACAACGAATCAAAGTCGTTTTTTGTGTACCTTTTGCTTTTTTCTGTGTATTCCTCATAGGCGTCAGTGGTACCCCATCTTTCTTTTATTTCGGATTTGTAGCTTTCGTAAGCGCTGTTATCAAAAGAATTCATAATGTTTGCTCCTTTCTTTGCGTCGTCGATTGCAGAAATAAGTCTTTCCAAACGTTCTTTTTTGAGAATGAGAAGCTTTTTCTGCTCGTCGAGAGCTTTGTTTTTGTTGTAATCAGGAGATGATATAATTTCGGAAATGCTTTTCAAAGGAAAATCAAGCTCACGGTAAAAGAGAATTTCCTGCATACGAAGAAGAGAGGCTTCATCATAAAAACGGTATCCCGTAAATTTGTCGGTTTCTGACGGCCCGAGTAAACCTATTTCATCGTAATAATGCAGTGTGCGCACGCTGACTCCCGTAAGAGCTGCAAATTCTTTGATTCGCATTTTCATTTTTATCACCTCAACAGAAGTGTACACCATAACGTAGCGTCAAAGTCAATACTTTCTTTTTGATTTTTTACCAGATGAAGGGTATGAGCTTGTATTTTACCTTCTGTTTGTATTCTTTGTAGCCTGTGAGCTCTTTTTCTAAAAATTCCTCTTCATGCTTTATTCTCTTCGCTATTATAAACGGATAGATAAGAAAGATGATAAAGGAATAAACCGAGCCTAAAACAAGAGGCATAGAAAGAAACAAAATCAGAGTTGCACTGTACATCGGATGTCTTACAACGCCGTAAAGGCCTGTGTCAACAACCTTTTGATTTTCCTGTACCTCTATGGTACGTGAAAGGTAAGTGTTTTCGCGCATAACCTCCGCATACAGCCCATAGGAGAGGAGAAGCAGAATCGCTGAAGCAATTACAACAGCATCAGGAAGACTGTGCCAACCGAATCGGAAGTTGAGACCTGCAACAATGAAGCCTGCAAGAAACATAAGTCCGCTTATTTTTACGACGGAATCCTGCTCCTTTTGTTTTTCCTTGGCATCAAGCCGGCTTTTGAGAAGGGAAGGATTTTTTAACATCATAACGATACCTGCAATAAGCATCGGGATAAAGACTATACACATAAAAATCCAACCGTTTATGTAACTGAAGCTGCCTGCGGGAAGGAATATCATCAAGCTGACAAGAACAATGCCAAGAGAGAATTTTATTATAGCCTGAATGAAAAGTTTCGTGTTCATTATTTCACCTCGCGTTTAAATGTTGGATTTTTTCTGAACAGAAAATAATTATAAGCTCGGAGATAAGAGTTGCTGAAATAAGTCCACCGACAATAGAAAATGAAGCGAATCCGAAAAACAAAGGACATAATGATAAAACGGCGCCTATAATAAGAAAATATTTGGCGACAGTGAAAGGCGTTTTTTTATCGGTTAAGCAGTAAAGCAGAAGCAAGATGAAAACAATACAGGTACATATTGCCGTAATTAAAGGGGCAAAATTTGCATAGCCATAGGGAGTGAGACTGAAATAGGAAAAGGTTTTTCTTGTTGATTCTCCGTCAGGGGTGGCAAAATTTAAAACAGCACCAAAGGGCAGAGCTTCAAGAATTAAAGCGACAGAAGATAAAAGCATCAGCAGCTTTTTTGTTTTCATATTGAAAGCCTCCTTTTCTCGGTTAACTAAATTATAGCACTCATTATAGTGTTTTTCAATAAAAAAAGCAAAGCAGTCAAGCGCCTGAAGAAAAAGAGCAAACCCGAAGGTCTGCTCTTTATTTTATTTAAGCCGTTAATTAACTTGCTTTTTAGCGTGTTTCTGTGCGCTTGCAGAATCAGATGAAACCTCAAGGCTTAAGAGAAGTGTGCAGGAGGGTGTTTTCTTCGAGCGAAGGTGTATGAAAATACTCCGAGAGAGAAAAAACGACAAGCGCCTGAAGAAAAAGAGCAAACCTGAAGGTCTGCTCTTTCTTTTATTCAAGCCGTTAATTAACTCGCTTATCAGCGCGTTCCTGTGCGCTTATCTTAAGCCGACTTATGCTTCGGGAGCGTAGAGATCCTTAAGCTTAAGAAGATGTGCATATCTTGCCTTTGCAACATCTTCACTCTTCTGGAAGAGTGCGTCTGCTCTGTCGGGGAATTCACGCATAAGTCTTGTGTAACGTGCTTCGTTCTTGATGAATGCCTGGTACTCAGCGTTGGGTTCCTTGCTGTCAAGGGTGAAGGGATTCTTGCCTTCTGCCTTAAGAGCAGGATTGAAGCGGAAGAGGTTCCAGTAACCGCATTCAACAGCCTTCTTCATTTCAGCCTGGCAGTTAACCATACCACCCTTGATTGAGTGCATTTCGCAGGGTGAGTAACCGATGATGAGTGAGGGACCGTTATATGCTTCTGCTTCCTGGATTGCCTTGAGGGTCTGAGCCATGTTAGCACCCATAGCGATCTGTGCAACGTAAACATAACCGTAGCTCATAGCGATTTCAGCAAGGCTCTTCTTGTTGATTTCCTTACCTGCAGCTGCGAACTGTGCAACCTGACCGATGTTGGAAGCCTTTGAAGCCTGACCGCCGGTGTTGGAGTAAACTTCTGTATCGAATACCATTACGTTTACATTCTTACCTGAAGCAAGAACATGGTCAAGACCGCCGTAACCGATATCGTATGCCCAGCCGTCACCACCGAAGATCCATACTGATTTCTTTGAAAGGTATTCGCTGTTGTCGAGAACGTCCTTGCAAAGCTCGCAGGTAGCACCGGCTGCTTCGATAGCTGCAACGAGTGCCTTTGAAGCCTTTGCGTTCTTTTCGCCGTCGTCGAGAGTTGCGAGGTATTCTTCGCCTGCAGCCTTAACTTCTGCTGCACATGCATCGGAAGCAACCATACCCTTAACGTCTTCGATAAGTCTTGATCTGATAGCATCCTGACCGTAGAACATACCGAGACCGTGTTCAGCGTTGTCTTCGAAGAGTGAGTTTGCCCATGCAGGACCGTGACCGTCCTTGTTAACGGTGTAGGGTGATGTAGCTGCGGGGCCGCCCCAGATTGATGAACAGCCTGTAGCGTTGGAGATGTACATTCTGTCACCGAAGAGCTGAGTGATAAGACGTGCATATGATGTTTCAGCACAGCCTGCGCATGAGCCTGAGAACTCAAGAAGCGGCTTCTTGTACTGGCTGGAAACAACGTTGAGAACCTTTGTTGTTTCTTCCTTTTCTGTTACGTTTGCTACGCAGTAATCGAATACTTCCTGCTGTGCAAGCTGTGATTCCTTGGAAACCATCTTGAGAGACTTTGTGGGACATACGCCGATACATACGCCGCAACCCATACAGTCCATAGGTGAAACAGCGAGGGTGTAGGTGTAGTTTGTCTTTACAACGGGCTTTTCTGCCTTCTTCATCTGTGCAGGAGCTGCTGCTACTTCTTCTTCGTTCATAGCGAAGGGACGGATAGTAGCGTGAGGACAAACGTAAGCACACTGGTTACATTTTGCACAGGTTGTGGGATCCCATTCGGGAACGAGAACAGCAACGCCTCTCTTTTCGTGAGCGGATGCGCCGTGCTCGAAGGTACCGTCAGCGTGGTCAACGAAAGCTGAAACGGGAAGTGAGCTACCTTCCATAAGACCAACGGGCTTAAGGATTGAGTCAACCATCTTAACGAGCTTTTCAGCGCCTTCTGACTTGGCGGCAACAGCTGTATCCTCTGCATCTGCCCATGCTGCGGGAACGTCAACCTTATGGAATGCGGTTGCGCCTGCATCGATAGCGTTGTGGTTAGCGTCAACAATATCCTGACCCTTCTTTGAGTAGGACTTTGTTGCAGCGTCCTTCATGTACTGAATTGCTTCGTCTGAAGGCATAACGTTTGCAAGAGCAAAGAAAGCGGACTGGAGAATAGTGTTTGTTCTCTTGCCCATACCAACCTTAACAGCAAGGTCAATAGCGTTAACTGTGTAAAGCTGGATATTGTTCTTTGCGATATATCTCTTTGCATCTGCTGCAAGGTGCTTGTCGAGTTCTTCGTCTGACCACTGGCAGTTGATAAGGAATACACCGCCGGGCTTAACATCGTTAACCATCTTGAAGCCCTTGTCAATGTATGAGGGGTTGTGACATGCAACAAAGTCAGCCTTGTTGATGTAGTAGGGGCTCTTGATGGGCTTGTCGCCGAAACGAAGGTGAGAAATTGTGATACCACCGGTCTTCTTTGAGTCGTACTGGAAGTAAGCCTGAACGTACTTGTCAGTATGGTCACCGATAATCTTGATGGAGTTCTTATTAGCACCAACAGTACCGTCACCGCCGAGACCCCAGAACTTACATTCGATGGTGCCTTCAGCTGCAGTATTGGGAGCAACTTCCTCTTCAAGTGAAAGATTTGTTACGTCGTCAACGATGCCGAGAGTAAACTGAGCCTTGGGAGCGTCCTTCTTAAGCTCGTTGAAGATAGCGAAGATGCTTGAGGGAGGTGTATCCTTTGAACCGAGACCGTAGCGGCCGCCGATTACCTTGATGTCAGCTCTGCCGTTTGTTGCAAGAGCAGTAACAACGTCAAGATAGAGGGGTTCGCCGAGGGAGCCGGGTTCCTTTGTTCTGTCGAGAACAGCGATCTTCTTAACTGATGCAGGAATAGCTGCAAGAAGGTGCTTTGCTGAGAAGGGTCTGTAAAGACGAACCTTGACAAGACCAACTTTTTCGCCTGCTGCTGTGAGGTAGTCGATAACTTCTTCAGCAACGTCGTTGATTGAACCCATAGCGATGATGATCTTTTCAGCATCGGGAGCACCGTAGTAGTTGAAGAGCTGATAGTCTGTGCCGAGCTTGGCGTTTACCTTGCCCATATATTCTTCTACGATTTCGGGAACTGCATCATAGTACTTGTTGCAGGCTTCTCTGTTCTGGAAGAAGATGTCGTCGTTTTCGTGTGAACCGCGCATTACGGGGCGCTCGGGGTTGAGAGCTCTCTTGCGGAAAGCTTCAACAGCGTCCATATCGCACATTTCCTTAAGGTCGTCGAAATCCCAGACTTCAATCTTCTGAAGCTCGTGAGATGTACGGAAACCGTCAAAGAAGTTGAGGAAGGGAACGCGGCTCTTGATTGTTGCAAGGTGAGCAACAGCACCAAGGTCCATAACTTCCTGGGTATTTGTTTCAGCGAGCATTGGGAAGCCTGTCTGACGGCAAGCGTAAACGTCGGAATGATCACCGAAGATGTTAAGAGCGTGTGATGCTACACAACGTGCGGAAACATGGAAAACGCAGGGGAGAAGCTCACCGGCAATTTTGTACATGTTGGGGATCATAAGAAGAAGACCCTGTGAAGCTGTGTAGGTTGTTGTGAGTGCGCCTGCGCCGAGTGAACCGTGAACGGTACCTGCAGCACCTGCTTCTGACTGCATTTCAACAACATTTACTCTTGTGCCGAAAATGTTCTTGAGACCCTGAGCGGACCACTGATCAACATAGTCTGCCATAGGACTTGAAGGGGTGATGGGGTAAATACCTGCTACTTCTGTAAACGCATAAGAAACGTGAGCAGCGGCATTGTTACCGTCCATGGTTTTCATTTTTCTGGCCATTGGATTTTTCCTCCTGATATTTTTAAATTTTCAAATAATAATTTGCAAAGAAATTACCACTTGATATTCTAACACTTATTTGTCAAGTTGTAAATACAATTTTGAGAAAAATCTTTTTCCTTATAAGGTAATTTTATCTAAAATACAATAAAGTAAAAATAATGCAACGTTGTATCGCATCAGAAAGTTTTAAAAACGTTTGATTTGTTCTTTTTTTATTGACAATATATTGTTAATAAAATATAATTATTGTGTTACAAAATATTTTACAAAAGGAGATGCTTATATGAAAAAAATGATTTCTGTTATTTTGTCGGTTTTACTGATGTTTTCACTTTTTGTTCCGGCTTTTGCCACCGACGGAGAGCACCCGACGATTTATGTAACCGGTGCGCAGACAAACGATATCTATAGTGCCGACGGTGAGCTTGTATCTGATTTTGACATCGATCTTGAAGCCGTACTCGAAGAAAAGGGTATGGGACTTCTCAAGGAATTTGCTCTCGGTATGCTTACAGACGATTATAAACAGTGGGCAAGCGACTTCCACGACGTTGTTGTGGATATCTACGGCAACTCCGCACTCGACAAAAACGGCGAGCCATCAAACGGCTCACATCCCGCAAAGCACTCCTCAACTGTTGACGTTGAAGAAAAAACAGAGGGCTACAAAATGTGGGACTACCGCTTCTGGTACGACTGGCGTCTTGATCCCCTTGTAACCGGTAATGAGCTCAGAGCTTACATTGACAGAGTTCTTGAAGCAACCGGCGAAACCAGGGTGAATCTCGCAGGCCGCTGCTACGGTGCAAACGTTATTGCCGCTTACGTTGCAACAAACAAAGAACACGCAGAGGCACATGTTGACGACATTTCCTACTATGCACCCTCCATCGACGGTATCGACTTTATGACAGCTCTTTTCACCGGCGATATTTATCTTGACCCCGATGCAGTAAACAATTTTGCCGATTGGTACATCGAAAACGAAAATCTTATTGAAGACGATGCTCTTGCAGCTCTCATTATGACCCTTATTGAGCTTTTCAATCAGGTTGAGGTACTCGGCTTTACTGCAGATGCCATTGACCTTCTTGTTGACCGCATCAAAACAGACCTTCTACCGCCCATCCTCAGAGACACCTTCGCCTCCTGGCCTTCATACTGGGCTATGGTAACTCAGGGTAATCTCGAAAAGGCTATCAGCTTCATTTTCGGCGGTGTTGAGGAAGAATACAGCAGCTTCATCACAAAGGTACGCACATATTACGATACAGTACAGAAGGACCATAACGCTACCGTTCTCGAAATGAGAGAAAGAGGCGTACGCTACAACATTTTCGCAAAGTACAACTTCCCCGACTATCCCCTTTACGAGGGTGCCGCAGTGCAGGGCGACGGTGATACGTCTATCCCCCGTCAGACCTTCGGCGCAACCGCAGCAGATTACGGCAAGGTACTCAGCAAGAACTACATCGACTCAATATCCGCAGAAAACCTGAAGTATCTCTCTCCCGACCACAAAATCGATGCATCCACCTGTCTTCTTCCCGAGAATACCTGGTTTATCAAAAATCTTCACCACGATCATTGGGGCTCAATTGAGGACGTAAGCCTTGTAATTATGAACAACGATTACAACGTTTCCGATCAGGACGTATTCCCCCAGTATATGGACAACAATAACAATATGGCAGGGGTAACCCCCGATGAGGATTACGATAAGCCTGCCGAAAACAAGCTTGTCAGTCTTTTCCGTTTCATATCCGCTCTGCTCAACTTCTTCTCAAAGCTCCTGAACGGCGAACTTTCATTAAGTCTTTGATTAAAACGGGTGTTTCAGGTGCTCGCCTGGGACACCCGTAAATTTTTTTCGTCGAAAACGCTCAAGTTAACAAAAAGTTAATAAATAAATCTTTGTAATGTGGTAAATTATTTCTGTTAAGATTACTCATTTATGAAGGGAGAAAAATTAAAATGGATCTTAAAAGAATTATTGACAAAAAAGACATTGCCGCACAGTATATGATTGACTCAATCACTCATATATGCACAAAATTTGAGAAGCGCGGCCCCGGTGACCCGGGTGAGAAGCAGGCCTGCGAATATGCCGCAGAGCAGATGAAGGAATACGGCTGTGACACAGTATATGTTGAAGGCTTCAAGGAAAACCCAAATGCCTTCCTCGGCTGGATTTACATCACAATCACTTGCTGCTTTATTGCTCTTGCAGGATACTTCTTTGCTCCCGCAGTTTCAATTATCGCCATCATCATCGGCCTTCTTCTCTGCGTGCTTCAGTTCGGACTTTACAAAAAGGTTGTAGACAAGCTCTTCAAGGAAAAGACCGGTCACAACGCTGCCGGCTTCAAGAAGCCCACAGGCGAAGTCAAGCGCAGGATCATCTTCAACGGTCATCCCGATGCTTCCTGGGAATGGCCCTTCAAGTACAGATTCTCATATCTCGGCTTTGACATACATATGATAGTGTGCTTCATCGGCGCCTTCTACACTCTCATTATTTCAATTCTCAAGCTTGCCGGTGTTATCGAGGGTGACCTTGTAAAAATCCTCGGCTTTATCGGCTGTGTATTCATCCCCTTCTGGTTCGGCCTCTACTTTATGTGGAACGAAAAGAAGGTTGTTGACGGCGCAAATGATAACCTTTCCGGCTGTTACATAGGTATGGCTATCCTCAAGATGCTCCACGACGAAGGCATCGAGCTTGAACACACTGAAATCGGCGTTGTTCTTACAGGCTCTGAAGAAGCAGGTCTTCGCGGTGCAAAGGCATGGGCTGCAGCTCACAAGGGTGAATTTGACGATGTTCCCACTTTCATTTATTCATACGACACAATCGCACAGAACGAACAGCTTATGGTAAACTACCGCGACCTTAACGCAACAGTTAAGGTTGACAAGGATGTATCTGACCTCTTTATGGAGGCTTGTGAAGAGCTTAAGATTCCTGTTAAGAAGGGTTATGTTCCTCCTCTTGGTGGTGCTACTGACTCTGCAGCTTTTGCTCAGGGCGGTTTCCGTGCAACAGGTATCACTGCTCTTAATCATGCACTTCCCGATTTCTATCACACAAGACTCGACACACCTGAAGCTCTTAACGCTTCCTGTCTTGCAGATTGCTTTGCTGCAAGTGTAAAGGTGCTTGAGATGTTCGACAACGGTGCAAAGCAATAATCCGCACTGCCGGAAAATATCAAACGCCCTCAGGAATTCTGCTCCTGAGGGCTTTTTATCTGCATCGGTCTGTGAGATATATCACTCACGGTACGGCAACGCAAAAAGTCAGGAATTTTATATAAATCAAGTTGCTTTTTTTACTATGTTTATGGTATCATTTACTTGTTATTATATTCTGTTATAACTCGAGGAGAAAAATATGAACACTACAAAGCAGAAAGCTTCATCCGGTCTTACGATGAAGCACAAAATCGGCTACGGTCTCGGTGACGCGGGCGGATGTATGACCTTCGCAATTATGGGCAGCACCTTTGCGATGTATTGCACCGACGCGCTTAAAATCAACACGGAATTACTCGCAATTCTTCTTGCGGTATGGAATGTGTGGGACTTCATCAACGACCCGCTTATGGGTGCGTTTATGGACAGAGCCTTTGCAAAAAAGCAGAACGCAAAAGGCAAGTTCCGTCCCTGGCTTTTAAGAAGCTCACCGCTTATCTTTGTAAGCTTTATTGCCCTGTGGTCCGTACCCTCACTTTTTGAAGGCCTTTCGCTCATCTGCGTTCTTTTCGGCCTTAAAATCCTCTATGAGGGTGCATACACTATGTTCAACATCCCTATGGGCTCTCTGCTGTCCGCAATGGCTGACAACGACAAGGAGCGCGCCACCCTTTCGTCTGCAAGAGGTCTCGGCTCCGCAGTAGGCAACGCCATACCCGTTGTGCTTATGCCTATGCTTATCGACAAATTCGGCCAGACAAATTCCAAGGGCTACGCTATCGGCGCAGTCATCTGTGCGGCACTCGGCTTTGCAATGTGTCTTGGTCACTACGCTCTGACGGAAGAAAGAAATGTTACCGTAACCGAAGAAGCCGAACAGCAGAACATAAAAATCACGGATATTCTCAATGTCTTCCGTGTAAACAGACCCTTCCTCGCTCTTTGCATACACGGCCTTTGCATCTGCACCATGCAGTATGTCAACAACACCATTACCAACTATATGTTCTCGGCAGTTTATGATGATCTCAAGCTCGTCACCTACGGTTCAATCGTTTCGGCACCCTTTATGATGGTTACCCTTTTCGGCGGTCCCTTCTTCGCAAAAAAATACGGTCTTGAAAAGTTCATACGCTTCGGACTTTTTGCAGGTGCAGTTATGTATGTAGGACTTTTCGGTCTGCATATGATTACCGATGTGAACCCCTATGTTCATATGATTCTCAGCAACTCCGCAATGGGTCTTGCCAGCGTATCGATTTATATGCAATGGGGTCTTGTCAGCGAAGCTATCGACTATAACGAGATGATTACCGGAAAGAGAACAGAAGGCTCCATATACGGCACCTTCAACCTTTCCCGCCGTGTAGGCCAGACTATCGGCAACTCCGCAACTGTGCTTATGCTCGGTTGGACCGGCTATGATGCCGACCTTGCTGTTCAGTCCGCAACCACCGTTTCCGGCATCAAGATTATCGCCGTGCTTCTTCCCGGACTTTTCGTTTTCGGTTCATGGGCAGCATTCAGATTTCTTTGGAAAATGGATGATGAAACAAGAAGAAAAATCGATGAATTCAAGGCATCGCAGAAGGAGCAGCAATTATGCACAGAATAATCTCTACCCCCTGCGGAGAAATAAAGGGCTGCAGCTGCAAAGCTGACGGAGTCACCGCCTTCAAGGGCATCCGATACGCTACGGCAGGCAGATGGGAATACGCCGTTCCCGTCACGCAATGGGACGGACTCTATGATGCTTCGGCATACGGAAACTGCTCCTATCAGCTGAGAGCCTTCTATAACGAAGAGGAAAACTTAAAAAAGATTTTTTACTATAACGAATTCCGCAAGGGCGAAACCTATACCTACGACGAGGACTGTCTCTTTCTTAATATATGGATGCCCGACAACGCAACAGCAGACAGCAGACTACCCGTTATCGTTTACATCCACGGTGGCGGCTTCACGGGCGGCTGCGGCCACGAAAAGCACTTTGACGGCCCCGTATGGGCTCAGAAGAATGTCATTGCCGTAACGGTAAATTACCGACTCGGACCTATGGGCTTTGTTTGTCTGCCCGAGCTTAAAGAAGAAGCGGGTCACACGGGTAACTACGGCCTTTTCGACCAGATTACCGCCATAAAATGGGTAAAGGACAACATCTCAGCCTTTGGCGGTGACAGTGACAGAATAACGGTTATGGGACAAAGCGCCGGCGCTATGAGCGTACAGCACCTGTGTCTCAGCGACCTTACAAAGGGACTTTTCCGCGGTGCCGTTATGTCAAGCGGTGTAGGCCTCGGCTCATTTATGACATCCGTTCCCGAAAAGAAATACGACTTCTGGAAAGAGGTTATGGCAAAAACCGGAGCCGCAAGTCTTGAGCAGTTCCGCAGAGTTTCTCCCGAGCTTCTTTTCAGAGCGTGGAAGGAAACAAAGGGAAGCGGTACGTCGTGCTTCCCCGTAAAGGACGGCATACTGATAAAGGATAACGCAACCGCACACCGCATTGCCTATATGGCGGGAGCGACAAGCCACGATATGGCTCCTGCCGTTCTTCAGCTTATGACTGAAAAATGGGGCAGAAAAAACGGAGCTTACATCTGGCACTTTGCACGGATGCTGCCGGGCGATGAAAACGGAGCATGGCACAGCAGTGACCTCTGGTACTGGTTCGGAACACTCGGCAACTGTTGGCGTCCTATGACGGAACGGGACCGTGAACTGAGCGGACAGATGGTATCCTATCTTTGCAATTTTGCAGCTTCGGGTTCTCCCGACGGAGAGAATCTGCCCGAGTGGAAAAAATGTACCGACAGAAAATCCGTTATGTGCTTTACCGACAGCTCAACACAAATGTCAAAGGTCAATATGAAAAAGCTTACCGTTACCACGCTTACGAACAAGCCGGTAGGCGAATAACAAAACGCAGAAAGCCGCCGGGTCTTACAACCTGACGGCTTTTGATATTATCTGTAGCGCTTACATCGGCTTTGCTTCAAGTCTGTATATAGGCTGTCCGAGGTCGGTAAAGCGCTTTTCATATTCGGTGACAATGTTTCCTTCAAAGCTGCTGTTATGCAGGTCAAGGGATACGTTTGCGAGCCTGAAATGCTCTGCGCTGAACTCCTGAAGTGAGAATTCGAAAAAGTGCATATTGTCGGTTTTCTGATGAATATCACCGCTTTCTTTTAACAGATCACGGTAAATTTTAAGGAAGAAGCTGTGAGTAAGACGGTGCTTTCTGTATTTCTCCTTGGGATAAGGGCAGGAGAAATTGAGATATATTCTTTCGATGCTGTGTGAAGGGATGAACCTCGGCAGGTATTCGGCACAACCTGCAATAAAGCGTACATTGGTGAGCTCTGCCTCTTCAATTTTTTCCACAGCAGCGACAATGACGTTTCTTTCCTTTTCAACAGCGATGAAGTTGATGTCGGGACATCTCTTTGCCATTTCGCAGACGAACTGACCCTTACCGCAACCTATTTCAAGGTGCACGGGATTGCTGTTACCGAACATCTCCTCGAAGTTGAAATATTCCTTTATCTGTACTGCCTTGCCGAAGTCTCTCTCCTCACGGTCTGTGTCAAGGATATAGCTTTTTACCGCGTCGAGTCTTTCGTCAAGGTATTTCTTTTTTCTCATTCTCATGGTTAACACCTCAGATTTTAATTTCGGTGTAGATTATATCCTATTTATCCCTCGGTGTCAATAAGAGAAGTTAATCGTCAGGGTAGTAGGTGTCACGGTACGGGTCGTGATAGTATGTTCTGTAAATTTCGATACATTCCTTAAAGAAATCACCGTTATCCTTTACATATTCCCAGAAAAGAAAGTCTGCAACCGAATCGGTGGTGAAGAAATTTTTTATCGTGCTCATTTCAAGTTTGCCTTCTATACCGTAATTTGATGAATGTAAAACACAGCAACCTACCCAGTACTTTGCTGCATAACTTGTGTCTGTGTCGGCGTTCAGTGCGATTTTGTGAAGGCTTTTTGCTACGTGATAGTTCTCGGTTTCAAGATGGATTGTATGCACATCAAATTCCGTATGATAGCCTTTAAGGTAAGCGTTTGTGTTGAAAGCTGCTATAAGAGCACTGTCGCCTAAAAGACAGTAGAGGCTCAATACTGCACAGCAAAGGCTGACGATTACTTTCATATAAGGGAAATTTTCCTTGAAAAGCTTTATGAGGACACATAAAAGTGTTGTGAGAATCAGGAAGTCAATAATGCAAACAAGAATACGGGTATGTGTAAGACCTAATTCTGTGATATAAAGTGCCATTTTTGAAACGGCAGTTATTACAAGAAGCGCGGTAAAAAGACAGAGAAAGGTGAAAATACCTTTGAAGAGTTTCGAAATTTTTCCATCATCTCTTCTTTTAACAAATATCACACCGAAGGCGATAAGGCTGAGGTTTATAACGGCAATAGCACTCATTTCAAAGAAACCGCGACGGGCATATTCTGAAAGGCTCATGTCAACCGAAAGAGGGATTTTTCCTGAAAAAGCACCGAAGAAATAGGAGAGCTGTGTAAAAAGATACAGCACATAAAGAGCGCACACGGTAAAGAAAAAGCCGGTTGCTACATTTTCCGGTATACGGCGATTCGGATTTTCCTTTTTAGGTGGGGCGTTGTGTTTCAACTCTTTCTGTATTCCGTGATGAAAACAGAAAAGCGATGAGAAGGCGAGAGGAGCAAAAATCAATGTTAAAATTAATGCTTGAAAAGAGTAGAACAGATATTCTGTAAGAAGTGTATCGAGAAGGTCGAAAAAAGCGTCGACAAGCTTGTCAAAAACTCCAACGGTTACATTGTTGAATGCGGCGTCACCCGAAGCAAGAAGAGCAAAAAGCACTGCTATTACCGGAATGGAAAGCACTACACCAAGAAATACACCGCTGAACTTTTTATTTCTTGTGATACGAATTGATTTTAAAATGCTTTTAATCGGCAGAAAGATATTTTTTAAAGGAGTAAGAAGCATATCGCTTACTTCTTCGATAAAATAATGGTAGCTACCTCTTTTAATATTAACGCTTTTTGTTTTTGAGGTACACAAGGCGCCTATGAGATAGGCGAAAAGAGGCAAAGTATATGTCTGATTGCTGTTTGTAAAAAAGTAAGGAGCTATAATTGCTGTGCAGCATATGGTATAAAATGCAGATAAGCGGTTGAAATCTTTTTTATCGCGTTTCACATAAAAAACAGCCGAAAAAAGAATAGAAAAAAGAGCGAATGCCTTAAAGTATCCTCCGAGATATATACCATAGTTGACACTGAATGTGGGAGAATTAAACAGAGAAAAAACGAAAACGCTTGAAAATACAACAATAGCGGTACTTACGTCTTTAAGAGTGGATTTCGGAACTGTCGGTTTTGTGGATATAGTTGTGTTTTCGTAAGTAAACAGATTATATTGATTGTTATTCATTCTAACTCCTCCTTGGTTCTGATTTCAAATATAAAATATCACATAAATTATTGTTTGTCAATAAAAAATAAACAAAAAACATAAAAAATATATTGAAATATAAAATACGAGGCGGATATGAACATCGGGAGGCACAACGCGCGCAGGCGCGTTTATCCGAATAGGAAATCGGGTCCATCCCCCCGAACCCGATTTCCTATTCGGATATTTGACCCTCAAAAGGGTCAAAGTGCCTCCCGGCAGACCTGACCTGCGGGACAACTTGTTCTTGTCGTAGCTGCCCGGCATAATAAAAGCCGCGGATTAAATCCGCGGCTTTTGAATATTAATATGTACTTTGCAGTATTAGCCGCAAAGCTCCTTGAGAAATTCGATTTCTTCGTTGCTGATTTCACCGTCAACGGCAAAAATCATAGCAAGCATAAGTGCAAAATTATCCATTTCATCACTTGTCATACAAAGGGCGATTTCACGAAGCTCGTTGACAATTTTTTTGTCACCCTTTACGATTTTTACGAAACCGCGGAAATCCTTCTCTCTGATTCCCACAACATCGTTAATCAGCTGAAGCTCGATGTCTGAAAGCTCATCGTCAACAGATGCAGTATAGGCTGCGAGACCTACAAGCATAATCGGTGCAGCGTCGCTGTCAGAATATTTTGCAACGCTTTCGAGCACATCGTCAACGATTTCTTTGCCCTTTACAACGATTTCCTCGTAACTCATTTTCTGAACCTTGCTTAATAAATTACTCCAGTCTCTCATAATTTTTCTCCTGACTTTTTAATTTTATTTTACAAAAAGGTTTGATTTTTCATACTCGGGCTCGCAGGTGAGCTGTAAGCCGAGCTTGTTGAACATGATTGAATCTACGCTTGAAGGTATAACGGAAATGTGAGCCTGACAGCCGCGAAGCTGTGGGAGGCAGGCGAGAGCCTTTGCTGCATCGTCATCGGTTGCTGCACTTACTGAAAGGGCTACGAGTACCTCGTCAACGTGAAGTCTCGGGTTTTTGCTTCCGAGATAATTAACTTTGAGACTCTGAACAGGCTCTATAAGATATTCGGGAAGAAGCAGAAGCTTGTCATCGAGTCCCGCAAGATGCTTGAGTGCATTAAGCACCGCTGCCGAGGCTGCACCTAAAAGATCCTTTGTTTTACCTATTACTATCGTGCCGTCGTCTAATTCGATGGCTGCAGCAGGCTTTGATGTGCTTTCTGCAACTGCATTGGCTTTGCTTGCGACTGTTCTGTCCTCGATGCTGATTCCGGCTTTGTTCATAAGAAGGAGGATTTTATCCTTTTCCTTGCTGTGACCGTTGCCTGAATGAGCATCACAAAGGCAGGTGTAATATCTGCGCAGAATTTCCTGCTTTGCGGCTTCACAGACAGTATTTTCATTGGTGATGCAGTTACCTGCCATATTCACACCCATATCTGTTGGTGATTTGTAGGGAGAAGTACCGTAAATTTTGGTGAAAATCGCCTGAAGTACTGGGAAGATTTCCACATCACGGTTGTAGTTGACCGTAGCCTTCCCATAAGCTTCAAGGTGGAAGGGATCAATCATATTCATATCGTTAAGATCGGCGGTTGCTGCTTCATAGGCGAGATTGACAGGGTGATTAAGAGGCAGATTCCATATAGGGAAGGTCTCAAATTTTGCGTATCCTGCTTCGACACCTCTTAAATGCTCGTGATAAAGCTGTGAAAGGCAGACTGCCATTTTTCCGCTGCCGGGGCCCGGTGCGGTGACAACAACAATCTTTCTCTGAGTTTCTACATACTCGTCCTTGCCGTAACCGTTTTCTGAAACAATCAGGGGTACGTTTGAGGGGTATCCGGGAATGAGATAATGAGTGAAAACCTTGATTCCGAGATTCTGAAGCTGTGTTCTGAAAATATCGGCTGTTCTCTGACCGTCATACTGGGTTATTACTACACTGCCTACAAAAAGTCCGACACTTCGGAAAAGGTCGATAAGTCTGAGCACTTCCTTGTCGTAGGAGATGTTTAGGTCACGGCGGAGTTTTTTCTGCTCAATAGCCTTTGCGCTTACAGCGATGACGATTTCAGCCTCATCTTTAAGCTCAAGGAGCATCTGAAGCTTACTGTCGGGCTTGAATCCGGGAAGTACCCTTGCTGCGTGGTTGTCGTCAAAGAGCTTGCCGCCGAATTCAAGATAGAGCTTGCCACCGAACTGGGAAAGTCTCTTTCTGATGTGCTCTGACTGCGTTCTTATATATTTGTCGTTGTCAAAACCAATTCTCATTTTTAATCCCTCATTTTGTGTGATAAAATCGTTTCAAAAAACCACACAAAATAATATAACACAAAAAACATTATTTTTCAACTGAAATCCTATCTTTCTCATAGAAAATACTGTATAATAATTGTACCCCAATAATTGTGCACTATTGTTAAAACGGGAGTTTCAAACTGAAAACGATATGGAGAAAGAGATGACATTAATGAAAAACAGCCACGACAGACTTTATAAAAAAGCAAGGAGAATAATGGAGGATAAGACACCTCTTAAAAAGGACTGCGGACTTATCTGCGGAAAAGCCTGCTGTAAGGGCGACGGTGAAACGGGGATGCTTCTTTTCCCGAATGAAGAAACAACTCTTGATGTAACCGAAAAGGACGGTGTCAGACTTTGTGTCTGTGACGGTAGCTGTGACCGTGAAGAAAGACCGCTTTCCTGTATGATTTTCCCTTTCTTTCCGTATATTACAGAAGAAGGAAGGGTGAAGGTGATTCCGGATATAAGAGGATATGATGTCTGTCCTGTTGTGAGAAACTTTGCTGAAACAAAGCTTGACCGACGTTTTTTAAGACGTGTAAAGAAGGTCGGCAGGCTTCTTAAAGAGAATGAAGAGTGCAGGTTTTTTCTTGAAGGCATAAGTCGTGAAATGGATACTTATATTTCTCTTTTGGGTTTATAACCTCCTTGCAACATATTGTTGCGCGTGTTTTGAGGCGAAAAAGCTTTATTCGTACCTTTATATATGTTAAAATTTAATCATTCCAAAAGAAAGGACGGTGAGGTTTAATGAGTAAAATCTCCAAAAACATCAGAAAATTGAGAACAGCAAACAATATGACACAGGAGGAGCTTGCGTTAAAAATTCACGTTACACGGCAAACTGTTTCAAGCTGGGAAACAGGACGTACTCAACCTGATTTACAGATTCTGCAAAGTATTGCAGAGGTGTTCGGCACGGAACCGGAAGAGATAATCTACGGCAAAAAGAGAAACACCGCCGAGGAAAGGGAAAAACAGCTTTTCGGAAATACTCTTGTTACGGTATTGTCTGTTTTAGGCTGTCTTCTTATCGGTGTCGGTGTTGTTATGATTTTTATAAAGTGGTGGGAGGATTTTCCTGATATACTCAAACTCCTCACCTGCTTTATCCCTGCACTTGCAGGTCAGGCCTTCGGTATATACACGTATATAAAGAAAAAAGAAAGCCGTGCCTGGTGTGAGGGCGCCTGTGTGTTATGGATGCTTGGTGTGGGTGTGACTACGGCAATTGTGACGGGATTTGTGTCATATCAGTTTGTGAAAACGGAGCTTATTTTCATTTTTCTTGCGGCTACGTATTTTCTGCTTATGCTGATTTTTGACACTGTTTCCCCCTTGCCTGTTGTGCATACTTTAAGTATTATCTGGCTGGAATATGTAATTGCAGATATAAGAGTATATCACCTTGCTCTCGATGCAACGGTAAGCGCTGCGCAGATATTCCGCTACTGTGTTGCGGTTCTTATGGAAGCCGTTTTTATAGGCTGTGTTGTCTTTGTATCAAAAAAGCTTTGCACGAAAGAGCAGAACATTGTACGCTATACCTTTGCGGAGTGGATAAACTTTGCGGCGGTGACAGCTTTTATTTGTCTGGCGCTTGAAAGGACAGATATAGACGAGGGGTTTATTTCTCTTGCTTTTACTGCGGCGATAGCTTTCTTTGCTGTAGGTCATAAGCAAAAAGATATAGTTTCGCCTTACAGGGTTCTCGGACTTCCGGTTACTGCGGGGGCGCTGTGCTTCTTTTCCATTGTGTCCGCAGTTGTTGATGCGGGAACGGGCAAGTGGGTGAGTATACTTGTGCTTATCATAGGCGTGTTACCGTTGTTTCTGTTTGTTTACGGTAAGACGAAGCCTGAAAGTCAATATCTCAGGCTTTACGGGATTCTTGCCACGGTTGCACTTTTCATTTTCAATATGCTTTTTGTTATGCTCGCTTTCAGGAGCCCCGACTACTATAAGCTTGAACATCTCGGAAGCTTCAAGGTGTATGACTTTTTCTTCGGTGCACTTATGAATTTAAGCTTCCCCGTATGCCTTGCTGCGCTCATTATGCTTATAATTTACGGTGCAAAGGAAAGAAAGCTTCTTTACCTCAACCTCGGATTTATCCTTTCCTGCGTATCGGTAACAGCAAAGCTTTATCTTCTCGATCTTGGTCTGATAGCTACCGGTCTGATGCTTATTGTGTGCGGTGCGGCGCTTCTCTTTGTGAATCTTAAATTTTCGCGTATTCGTGAAAAAGAAAAGGCTTCCTTAACCGAACAGGGAGAGGAGGAAGTGCAATGAAAAACAAAAAGATTGTAGTATTGCTTGTTATACTGTCTGTTTTTCAGTTAGTGTTTCCTTTGAGCTTTATGGCTTACGAAAAAATCACTATGAAAGCCGTTGTCGAAAAGGGTACAAGCTATACTCTTGAGTATTCAAGGTTCAATCATTTCTATAAGGAAAGCGTACACCTTAACACTGACGACCTTTATACTGTGGGCTATACAATGGATATAGAGCAGCTTAAAGGATACACGAACTTTATTCCGGCTAACACTCTTTCGGTTTACCGTAAGGTTGTTATCAGAGAAAATGAAAACGGAATATATGAGTTTTACGATGCGGAAACCTGTGACAGCTCTCTTATAGAAAAGGATAATTGGTTCAACGTACAGTCAACCTTTTTCATAAGGTTTGAGGAGTACGATTTTGTAAATGAAAGTATTGGTCTCAGAGAGCTTGTTGAGCTTGCAAATTATGTGAGTGATGAGTATGTTGACGAATCCTTTGATGTTGATGGCTTCCTGGCGGAGGACGGCTATTACGGCGGCTTTTATATGGTACCCTTTGAGGGTAAAATCACGCTCAAGGTGTATAACGGCTTTGCGAAAATCACCGAGCTTTATCTCGGTGATGAGCTGATACTCAGGCTGAAATAAATTTTTTAATTTACTTTTAAAGTAAAGGTTGTTATAATTGAAGCAGTAAGGAAGATGTTTTCTGTCTTTACTGCTTCAGCTTTTAATATGCTTTAAAGGTGGTGTTTACTATGAAAAATAACCTTTGGAAAATTTTATCAGTAGTTGCCGCTTTGCTTTTCTGTGTCGGGGCTGGCATAATAGGGTATGCCGTGTCGCCACTTCACCCGCGTAATGTTACAGATGAGACAGTAATAAGAAAAGGCACAGAGTATACCGTAAAGCTTTCAGGTGTTTCCGAATATGACGAAACCGGATTTTTTCTTACTGCGGAAAATTTTTACTATGTCAAAGAAGATGTTGGTGTTTTTGTAGATGAAGACGGATTTGCATATACCGATTATACCGATAAAGGTGATATTCAGATGAACGGAGAATACTGTTCTGCTTTCGTGAAATATGAGGATTATTCCTTCTGCGGCGAAACTTATAAAAGCCGTGAGGAGCTCGAGGAATTTTTTGAAACACCCGACAGAATATATAATTTTGATATAAATAATCTTTCCGGATACATACAGGATATTGTAAGCTATGAAAAGCAATTCAGTGGCAAAATGACGGTTAGAATCTACCGTAAAAAGTGCGTGATAACCGATATATATATCGGCAAAGAAAAAATTCTTGTGCACAACGAGATTGTCTGAAATTATTGACAATTCCTTTTTCGTATGTTAAACTTGATTTAGAAAAATTAAAGGGGAGTAGCTCTCGTTGCAAATCAACATCATGCCCTTACGGGCTGGTTTGTAAGCCTTATTCAGGTAGCAAGACCTTTAACGAAGTTGAAATTGCTTCGTTAAAGGTCTTTTTTGATATATGCGTTTAAATAAGAGAAAATATTATTAAAAAACGAAAGGAAGACCCACATGAAACACTATTTACACTCGGTTGATGAGGTTTTCGGTCACGTAGCTTCATCAGAGACAGGTCTTACCGGACAAGAGGCTCAGAAGAGACTTGAGGAAAACGGTAAGAACAAGCTCGATGAGGGCAAAAAGAAGACGATGTTTGCCCGTGTTCTCGAGCAGCTTTCAGACCCTATGATTATCATTCTTATCGTTGCTGCTATCGTTTCGGCAGGTACAGAATGGTTTGAAGCAAAGGGTTTTGTTTTCCCTACAGACACAGTAATTATTCTCGTTGTTGTTGTTATCAACACAGTTCTCGGCGTATTGCAGGAGAGCAAGGCTGAAGCTGCGATTGAGGCCTTGCAGGAGATGTCTGCCGCAACAAGTAAGGTTTACCGTGACGGAAAGATGGTTTCCGTAAGAAGTGAAGATCTTGTTGTAGGTGATGTTATTCTCCTTGAAGCAGGTGACGCTGTTCCCGCGGACTGCCGTATTATCGAATGCGCAAGCATGAAGATTGAGGAAGCGGCTCTTACCGGTGAATCTGTTCCCGTTGATAAGCTTATAGCTATACTTGGCGGCGGTAAGGAAGAAAGTGAAATTCCTCTCGGTGACAGAAAGAATATGGCATATATGGGCTCAACTGTTGTTTACGGCAGAGGAAAGGCTGTAGTTGTTGCAACAGGTATGCAGACAGAAATGGGTAAGATCGCTGATGCTATCGCTCAAGCAGAAGAGGGACAGACACCTCTTCAGATAAAGCTTTCCCAGCTTTCAAAGATTCTTACCTGGCTTGTTCTCGGTATCTGCGTATTTATCTTCGCATTCCAGGCATTTATGTCCTACAGAAACACAGGTGCTGTAAGCTTTGAAGTGTTCCTTGAAAGCTTTATGGTTGCCGTTTCACTTGCAGTTGCCGCTATTCCCGAAGGTCTTGCTGCAGTTGTTACAATCGTTCTTTCCATCGGCGTTACCAATATGTCGAAGAAGAATGCTATTATCCGTAAGCTTACAGCTGTTGAAACTCTCGGCTGTGCACAGATTATCTGCTCTGACAAGACAGGTACTCTTACTCAGAATAAGATGACTGTTGTTGAGGAGTTCTGCTCCGATAAGGACTTCTTCGCTACAGGTATGGCACTTTGCACTGATGCAGAGGTTGACGGTGACAAGGTTAACGGTGAGCCTACAGAGGCTGCTCTTGTTGCTTACGCTCTTTCAAGAGATCTCAACAAAAATGACCTCAAGGTTAAATATCCCAGAGTTGCTGAAGTACCCTTTGATTCCGGCAGAAAGATGATGACCACCGTACATGAGTATGACGGATCATATGTACAGTTTACAAAGGGTGGCCCCGATGTTATTCTTGGCCGTTGTAAGACAGCTGTTATTGATGGTAAGGAAGTTCCTCTTACCGACGAAATCAAAGCTGAAATTATGGCGCAGAACAAGGCTATGGCTGATAAGGCTCTTCGTGTTCTTGCTCTTTCTATGAAGAAGCTTTCAGCTGTTCCCACTGAGCAGACAAGCGAGGCTCTTGAAAATGAGCTTGTATTTGTCGGCCTTGCAGGTATGATCGACCCCGTACGTCCTGAAGTCAAGGATGCTATCGCAGAGTGCCGTAGCGCAGGTATCACGCCTATTATGATTACCGGCGACCATAAGGACACTGCTGTTGCAATCGCAAAAGAGCTCGGCATTCTTGTAGATGAATCAGAAGCTATTACTGGCGCTGACCTTGATAAGATCAGTGATGAGGACTTTATTGAAAAGGTTACCGAATACCATGTTTACGCACGTGTTCAGCCTGAACACAAGACAAGAATCGTCAATGCCTGGCGTTCACGCGGTATGATTACCGCTATGACCGGCGACGGTGTAAACGACGCTCCTTCAATAAAGAGCGCGGACATCGGTGTAGGTATGGGTATTACCGGTACCGACGTTACAAAGAACGTTGCCGATATGGTTCTTGCTGACGACAACTTCGCTACAATCGTCGGTGCAGTTTCCGAGGGCAGAAGAATCTATGACAATATCAGAAAGGCTATTCAGTTCCTTCTTGGCTCAAACCTTTCAGAGGTTCTTTCAATCTTCGCAGCAACCATTCTCAACTTTACAATTCTCAAGCCCGTTCACCTTCTTTTCATTAATCTTGTAACAGACAGTATTCCTGCTCTTGCTCTTGGACTTGAAAAGCCCGAAAGAGACATTATGCAGCGTAAGCCCAGAAGCAGTAAGGAAGGCGTTTTCGCCGGCGGTATGGGCTTTGACGTATTCTATCAGGGCGCACTTGTTACAGTTCTTACTCTTGCATCATTCTTTATCGGTGAATTCCTTGAAACTGGTCACTGGCAGTTTATGAACATCGCAAACTGTGAAGAGGGTATGACTATGGCATTCCTTACTATGTCTATGTGTGAAATCTTCCACTCCTTCAATATGCGCTCACAGAGAGGCTCTGCAGTGGCAATGAGCTTCGGTCAGAAGTCACACAACATCGTGCTTTACGGTGCAATGGTTGTATCACTTCTTCTTACAACAGCAATTATTGAAATCCCCTTCCTCGCTGATATGTTTGAGTTCACACACCTTGACTTCAAGGCATACGCTATTTCAATCGGTCTTGCATTCCTTGTAATTCCCATCGTTGAAGTAGTTAAGGCTGTGCAGAGAGCTATTGCAAAGAAGAAGGCGTAATAAGCAGTCAGTAGTCAGGGCATCCTTCGGACCAGTTGATTTTACTGTATATAAATAAGCAACAATCCCACAGATTTTGTTCTGTGGGATTGCTATTTTGTATTGATTTTCTGTTTTACACTATATATAATCTGTATATATAGATTATAAGGGTGTGATTTATATGCTTGAAAAATTTAAAAATAAGAAACTTTATTCATACTTCGATTATGTTAATGAGCCTTGGGGAAGACTTTTTTATTTGTGTGCATGGAAACAGCTTCCTGAACTGAAAGGTAAAAAAATACTTGATTTCGGAAGTGGCTTTGGAATTACGGCGGAACATTTATCAAAGGAAAACGATGTAATCGCTGTTGAGCCGTCAAAAGATATGCTGAAAATCAGCAACATAAATCCTGATTTTGAGCAAATAGTTGGCAGTCTTGAAGAAGTGAAGCAATTTCCTGACAGCTCTTTTGACTGCATAATATGTCATAATGTTTTAGAATATGTCGAAGACAGAAACACAATACTTGCTGAATTTTCGAGAATATTAAAGGCGGATGGATTTATTTCGGTTATAAAACACAATAAAGCCGGACGGATAATGCAAAAAGCAATTTTTGATTATGATATTGATGCTGTGAAAACTTTACTAAACGGCGGAAGAAACATTTCAAAAAACTTCGGTGAAATTAAGGCTTATGAAGATAACGCACTATTAGTGGGTGGTTTTAAAATATACAAGTGTTACGGAATCTGCACCTTTTACGGTCTGCAGGATAACAAAATCAAATACCAAAAAAACTGGCTTGATAAAATGCTTGACGTTGAGCTTTCTGTTTCAGAACTTGAGGAATTCAGAAACATTGCTTTCTTTCATCATCTGATATTAAAAAAGTCATAGAATATAATCTGAATTGGCTTTGCTGAAAATAGCAGCACCTGCGACCCAACAGTCGCAGGTGCTGCTATTTTAAATATCATTTTGTGTTTAGTTTTCAACCAGCATATTGTGGTATCTGCCCATCCAGTAGGGAAGTGAGTAGGTTGTTGAACCTTCCATTTCGCCGGGATTATAGGCGCCGTCCATTACGTAGGTTGAACCGTTATACTTGTGAAGTGCTCTTTCGTCAGCGGGAGCTACTGCCCAGTCAAGCTTGCCGAGACCGAGAACGATACCGATCATTTTGAGGGTGTTGTTCTCTGAATGCCAGAAGGGAGGAACATAGCCGTTTGCGTCGAAGGAAAGCTCTTCGGTTTCACCGATACCTACATCGTCAAGGTCGAGCTCATATACGTCGTCACGCTTGGAGTTACTTGCGCCGAGACGGCGAAGATCGATGGGATGACGGTTGAGCACCCAGGAGGCAGTGTCGATGAGACTGTTGCCGTAAGCGTCGGTTTTTACCTCGTCGGGATAAGCAAGCTGATAGACATAGTACCAGAGAGCGTTTTCACTGTAGCTCATGGAGTACCACCAATCCTCAAGAGCGGCTCTGTAATAGGTGAGAAGCTCTTCGTCGTTCTCAAGCTGGAAGAGGGTGTAGAAGCCGAGCATAGCCATTTCCTCGTCGGAGTAGTTGAGGATAAGACGGTAAATTGACTTAAAGATGTTTGTGCCTACAAGAGGACGGAGAATGAAGCCTAAAACGGGTGAAACACCGTTTACAACCTCGAGGATACACATATCGTATCTTTCGCCTTCCTGAGTCATAATTTCGGCAAATTCATAGCCTTCCTCAAGAGCGGCCATTCTGTATTCATCTTCCCACTTCTGATTGCCTGTGATGTAAGCGGCAACCTTGAAGCCGGTGAGCATAACAAGTGCATTAAGAGGAGCACCGCCGAGGACCTGGCCGTTGTGGAAGTAGGTTCTCGAGAATTTAGCCCATGTTGTGGGCTGACCTGAACCGTCAACCATACAGTAGGAGTTGTCTGAAAGATGCTGCGCAAACTTTTCCATTGTTTCTTCAAGCATTGCTTTTAATTCGGGATCTTCAGGTGCGAGAATATCGTAAGCGAGCTTGTAGAGGAAGAGGTGACCGATAATTTCATCGGAGCTTGTGTCGCCCTTGTAAACGATGTCGGAAACATCATAGTTTGCGCCGATAAGGTCATTCCAGAGTCTTTCGGGAACTGAACCGGTAGCGTTTACCTTGAGGCCGCGGTAATTTTCGTTATGGAGAAGGAAGTCGCTGCCGTCACCGTAGGTCTTTGTTGACATACCTGTTGCGGTGCCGTCTCCGTTATGTGACCAATAAGCGTAGCCGTCGTAGTCGCTGTGACCTGCTTCTTTTTCACTCTTGAAGGAATATGTTCTTGCCCAGAAGCCTTCGAGAAGTCTTGTGCGCTTTGCATAGTCTCCGTCAGTTGTATTCGGGTCTGCCCAGCCCTCGGTATTGTAGAGAGTGAGATTAGGGTTGTCGGCATAGTCCTGGACATAGGATCTCTTGCCGGTTCTCATATATGCACTGTGCATATTGTTAAAGGCATCTGCAGGGCTTTCGTAGGGGATATTCTGTGAATAGTCGCCGCCGACAAGTGTTGCTTCGTCGGTGTAATACTTACCCTTTTCGTAATCATTGGCACTGCCGTTTCTCTGTGCGCGGTTGTAGGACTCTACTGTGCCTTCACGCATAGAGATATATGTAAGAAGAAGAACTGCTTCTACAGAGAGAGTAGCTGTCTTTTTTGCTGCTGCAATTTCCTCTGCGGTTGCGTTGGGGTCGTTCTTTAAAACAGCGTAACGCATAAGCTCACCGCCACCGTACATTGATGTCCAGAGGCCGTCGTTATCGCTTTCCTCGGGAATCCATTCGCCGTCTATAAGATAAGCGTTGGAAACCATGCCGCGTCTTGCAACGTATTTCTGGGTGTCGTCGCTCATTTTTGCGGCTTTATCTGTGCCGTTCATTTCTACCATTTCGATGTGGCTGTAGCCCTCTGCCATTACTGTCCAGATGCCGTTTTTACCGTCAGGGAAGATAGCGAGTACCTTGCCGTCGGTGGTATCGTTTGCATAGAAGTATCTGTCTCCCATGAAACGCTGCTCGATGTCTCTTTCGTTTTCTGCCTTTTCGTCAGTACGAAGTACACCGTAAGCGGTGATTTCCCATTTTGCACCGTCAGCGGTAACGGCGGTCTGTGCATCAGCATACTTTGCTGAATCCTTTACGTCAGAAGGTACGTCCTTGCTGTCAAGGTCATAGCGTGTAACTATTTTTTGAAGATTTTTGCCTTCTTCTGCTGCTTCGCCGGTAAAATCTACTTTTTTAATGCTCTGCGTGAGCTTTGTGCTCTGTTTTACAACGCTTAATTCAACACTGTCTGTAAGTCCGTCACTGTTTTGTGCTGTAACAACAGCCGAGCCTTCTTTAAGAGCAGTTACTCTGCCCCACATATCGACCTTTGCCACGTCGGCAGGGTCAACGCTCCAGGTGAGTACACGGTTTTCTGTGCCGCCGAAAACATAGTCGACAGTTCTGCTGTCGCCGATTTCAAGCTCCCAGTTTTCTGGAACGATAAGTCTGAATGCCGCGGAAGTATTCGAGGGCGTAACGTTTCCGTCTGTTGCAAGAACAGGCAGACACATACCCAGAAGAAGGGTAAGTGAGAGGATAATAGCGAAGGTTCTCTTCATAAAAAAGCACTCCTTTTTTGCCTTGTATTTTTCAGCATAATTTTCCATATTACTGACATTGATATAATAGCACCGTGTAGCATTTGCCGTCAAGTTTTTTTGTTTAAATTTACTTAAATTTAATATAGATAAAGTATAGAATGATACCTGCCGTTACTGTGTTTATAACGGCAGGTATTGATTTTGTTTTATGTTTATTTGTGATTGAAGTTAAATGATAAATCACCGTTGATAAGTGCTGTCAGAATCTGAAGCACAAGAGTGATGAAGCGGACAAGAACTGCATAGGGATTGTCGGTCCACACCTTGTCGATTTCGTCTTCTTCAGCAACTTCTGTGAATTTACCGTTATCATATTCGTGGAACTGGGGGTATCTCTCGTCGCTGTGAACGGTAAGCGTACCGTCGGAAAGGAAAAACTCTGTTACGATGGGGTCAATCTGAGTAAGATCCATATGTCTGAGATTCTTCGAGAACCAGGTTGTTTCGGGGAAAAGACAGGTGCCGGCATAAACCTTGTTGTCAGGTGAGAGGTATCTCTCGTCGTAATCCTCAAGAGCTCTGAATTCAGCAAGCTCCTTTTTTGTGAAGGTTTCGCCGATAACCGTACCCTTTGCACCGAGTGAAAGCTCGGTTACGGTGCCTCTTGCGTCGCCGGTGATGTCGCTGCCTTCAAAGAAGGGGAAGGAGATGGAGCCGTATTTAGCGAGAATAGCAGTTTTCATATTGAATTTTTCTTCGCATCTTTTCAGGAGAGATGCGTAACGGGGCATTCCGGTTTCTTCGTCTGTTTCACCGATAAGCTCGTGATAGTTGTCAATTTTGGTGATAAAGTTTGCATATTTTCCTTCGGGTTCAGTTGTTCCGAAAACGGTAAGCTTTGCCTTATCATAGTACCTTTCGCCAATCATACTCCAGTATGAGGGGAATGTGCCGTAGGAAACAAGCGCAAGACCGGGAACTACCTCGTCAGCAATTTCATCGTATATTTCCTGAATCTTATCAAGACCCCATCCGAGTACCTTTGCCTGATTCAGAACTGAAATAAGAACAACTGCTGTTGTTTCAAGAAGGGGATCATCAAAAATATCATTACCGTTAAGATAGAGCGAAACGTATCGGTCGATCATATCGCTGTCAAAGGTAATAGAGCCGGACATAAGAGCTCCGACAACTATATAGCCGTCAAGAGGAGTAGTGTTAAGAGCAAGATTGTTTACTCTGAAGGGAGCATCGTAAAAGCCCTTTTCACTTTTTGCAATATAAGCCATAGCTACATTTGAGCCGTAGCAGCGTGCGTGAATGTTGACCTTTTCAACGCCTTCCTTTTTGCAGACATATTCAACGAACTGATGAAGCTCATCTGCTGTTTCATAAGGAGAATAACGCCAGTCATAGCGGAAATAGTAGTAGTTGAGTCCGCCTGCGCCCTTGGAGGGCTTCTGAACGGAATAATCCCAGTCAATTCTGCCGTCGGGGTCTACACCGTCTTCATTGAGTACTACTTCTTCGTAAACAGGGACGAAGGTGTTGATGAGAGTCTGGGTGTACTCATCATAATCGCCTGAAATCACAGCAGGAACAAGCTCCTTGATAACCGGCTCTATCTGAGTGAGAATATATTCCTCTCTTGTCATACCGAGCGGATTGTTTACATTGTCAACCTGAATCTTTTTGCCGTTTTCGTCAAGAAGGAAGTTTCCTTCTGCATCGGTTTTGTAAACAGGAGTGTTCTGCTTGCCGACGATGTAGATTACGGGAAGATTCTTTTCTGATTCAACTCCGATTGCAGCAGCGGGAAGAGCGTAGCCTGTAAGCATAATCAGAGATAAAACCAAAGCAATGAGTTTTTTCATAGGACATACCTCCATATATATTATTGCTTATATTATACACCTGGTCAAAGGGCTTTTCAACTGTTTTTTTTAAAAATGTTAATTAATTATTACGTCACATTAAAAACGAACAGATGCTTTATCCGTAGGGCGTGAAAGCATCTGTTCGTTAAAACGGTGATTTATTTTACAATAAATCCGCACTTTTTCATAGCCTTATGGAGTGTTCTGTCGGCAATACGTGAAGCCGTTTCGGCACCCTTGTCGGCAAGTGACATAAGATATGCCTGATCCTTCATAAGCATATTGAAGCGTTCACGGACGGGACGAAGCTCTTCAACTACAGCTTCACCTACCGCATTTTTGAAATCGCCGTAGCCCTTGCCTGCGAAGTCTCTTTCTATCTGTTCCATAGAAAGACCTGTACAGCAGGAGTAAATGCCCATAAGATTGTTGATGCCTTCCTTGCCTTCGCCGTAATAAACACCGCCTTCAGAATCGGTGACGGCACTTCTTATCTTTTTCATAATTGTGCCCGGCTCATCAAAAACGGATACGAAGGACTTGGGGTTGGGATCGGACTTGCTCATCTTCTTTGTTGGATCCTGAAGTGACATAACTCTTGCACCCTGCTTTCCGATATAAGGATCGGGAATGGTGAAGGTCTTGCCGTAGATGCCGTTAAAGCGTGAGGCAATATCTCTTGCAATTTCGAGATGCTGCTTCTGGTCTGCGCCTACGGGAACGAGGTCAGCCTGATAAAGAAGAATATCAGCTGCCATCAGTACAGGGTAGGAGAAAAGTCCTACGTTTACATTGTCAGCGTGCGACTGGGATTTATCCTTGAACTGTGTCATTCTTGACATTTCACCGAACTGTGTATAACAGTTGAGAATCCATGCGAGCTGTGCGTGGGCGGGCACCTGGCTCTGAATAAAGATTATGCTTTTTTCGGGGTCGAGACCTATTGCGAGAAGCAGAGCAAAAACCTCTGTAATCTGCTGGCGGAGCTTTTTGGGGTCCTGTCTTACGGTGATGGCATGAAGATCGGCAACAGCAAATGCTGAGTCAAACTCATCGGAAAGAAGCTTCCAGTTTTTAAGTGCTCCGAGGTAGTTGCCGAGAGTGGGAATACCTGAAGGCTGAATGCAGGAGAGAATCTTCTTTTTCTTTTCCGGTTGTGCATTTTCTGCTGTGATGATTTTTTCTTCCATTTCTATATCGTCCTTTCGGGAAATTTACTTTGTTAATGTATTATATAACTTTATTGTGCACGGGTCAAGAGCAAAAGAAAATAAAGTTAATCTCTGCTGCTGTTTGTCAGAGTGTGGGAAATGACGGGAGACGCGGTGAGCTTTCTGACTTTCTGCAAAAGTCAGAAAAGCGCAGAGCCGCGCGAGAGCTGTTCCCTGTCCGGGTTGTCTGACAGGAAGGTGTGTGGGTATAATTTGCTGATAGGCAGGGCTCTGCGTACAACGCCGCAGGCGTTGGCTCACCGCGCGTGTTTCTTCTGCCTGCTGCTTTCATTTTTTGGTTTATACAGTAGATGATACATATATCTGACAACATATATAAAATTTATTACTGTAAAAGATAAAAAAATTGCTTTATTTTTTTGTTGAACCTCTTGAAAAAGAAGTGAAATCCGTGTTATAATGCGTTAATATATTTTTTCAGCCTACAATAAACTACGGAAAGGAAAAAAGATTATGGAATTCAATTCAAAGTTCGTAAAAGAAGGTCTCACATTTGACGATGTTCTGCTTATCCCTGCAGAATCTGATGTTCTTCCTGCTGACGTAAGCCTTGAAACTCAGCTTACAAAGGGTATCAGACTCAACATTCCCGTAATGACTGCTGCTATGGATACCGTTACTGAGTCCAGAATGGCTATCGCTATCGCACGTGAAGGCGGTCTCGGTGTTATTCATAAGAATATGACAATCGAGGAGCAGGTTGCAGAGGTTGACAAGGTTAAGAGAAGTGAAAACGGCGTTATCACCAATCCTATGTTCCTTGCTCCCGACAACTATGTTTATGAAGCGGAAGAGCTTATGCACAACTACCGTATCTCAGGTGTGCCCGTCTGTGAAAACGGAAAGCTTGTAGGTATCCTCACAAACCGTGACCTTCGTTTCCTTTCTGATTACAATATCAGAATCAGCGAGGTTATGACAAAGGATAACCTTGTTACCGGTAAAGAGAATACAACTCTTGAGGAAGCAAAAATCATCCTTATGAAGCATAAGATTGAAAAGCTTCCCCTTGTTGATGCAAACGGTATGCTCAAGGGACTTATCACAATCAAGGATATTGAAAAGGCTGTTCAGTATCCCGCATCAGCACGTGATGCTCGCGGCAGACTTCTCTGTGCGGCTGCTCTCGGCGCAACTGCAGACGTGCTTGACAGAGCAGCTCCTCTTGTTGCTGCAGGTGTTGACGCATTTGTCCTTGACTCTGCTCACGGTCACAGTAAAAATATCCTCAAGGCTGTTGAAAAGGTTAAGGCTGCCTTCCCCGAGGTTTCACTTATCGCAGGTAACGTTGCTACTGCAGCTGCTACTCAGGCACTTATCGAAGCAGGTGCTGACTGCGTAAAGGTTGGTATCGGCCCCGGCTCAATCTGTACAACCCGTGTCGTTGCAGGTATCGGTGTACCCCAGATTACAGCTATTTATGACTGTGCAGAGGCTGCTGCAAAGTACGGTATCAATGTTATAGGTGACGGCGGCTTCAAGTATTCAGGTGAAATCGTAAAGGCTATTGCCGCAGGTGCATCAGCTATTATGGTCGGCTCACTTGTTGCAGGCTGTGAGGAATCACCCAGCGATACAGAAATCTATCAGGGCAGAAAGTATAAGGTTTACAGAGGTATGGGTTCAATCGCTGCTATGAACAAGGGCAGTAAGGACAGATACTTCCAGGCAAACAACAAGAAGCTTGTTCCCGAAGGCGTTGAAGGACGTGTGCCTTACAAGGGAACACTCGGCGAAACCGTATATCAGATGATGGGCGGTCTTCGTGCAGGTATGGGCTACTGCGGCTGTGCTACAATAGACGAGCTTAAGACAAAGACACAGTTTATCCGTATCACAAACGCAGGTCTTATCGAAAGCCATCCTCACGACATTTCTATCACCAAGGAAGCTCCCAACTATTCAACAGGCTCAGGTATCTGATAAGAGTAGTCAGTAGTCATAGCACCCTTCGGGTGCAGAATACAGAAAATTAAAGCAGGTGTTTCAAGCGAAGCACCTGCTTTAATTGTTAAAAGTTTATTTGCGCACTGCGGCTTTACGGCATTACTTCAGCAGTTCCTTATACATCTTGATGTATTCGTTTGCGCTCTTGCCCCAGCTACAGTCACATTCCATAGCGCGGATAACAAGGGAATCCCAGTACTCTGTGTTTGCGTAAGCATCGAGACCGCGTCTGATTGCGCCGAGCATATCGTGAGCGTTGTAGGTCTTGAAGGTGAAGCCGTTACCCTGACCGTCACCGCTGTCGGAGATGGAGTCACGAAGACCGCCTGTTTCGCGGACGATGGGTACTGTTCCGTAACGCAGAGCTACCATCTGTGAAAGACCGCAGGGCTCACTCTTTGAGGGCATAAGGAAGAGGTCAGCACCGGCGTAAATCTTTCTTGCAAGGGAGGGGACAAAGCCGATTCTTACTGCGAGCTTGTCGGGATACTTGTTTGCCATTTCCTTGAAGAAGTTTTCATACTGCCAGTCGCCTGAACCGACGACAGCAACCTGAACATCTGTCGTGTAAAGCAGCTCATCGAGAATACCCTTGATAAGGTCGAGACCCTTGTGGGAAACAAGACGGGAAACGAGACCGATAACGGGTACGTCTGCTCTCTGGGGAAGTCCCATGTTTTCCTGAAGCTGACGCTTGTTTTCTGCCTTGCCTTCCTTTACATCTTTTACGGTGTAGTTTCTGGCGATGCTTGCATCGGTTTCGGGGTCGTAGTTTACGGTGTCAATGCCGTTGAGGATACCCTGAAGCTTCCACTGACGCTCACGGAGAATCGTGTCGAGACCGTGGCTGTACCAGGGGTCAAGGATTTCATTGGCATATGAGGGTGAAACGGTAGTAACCTTGTTTGCACACTCAATAGCACCCTTCATAAAGTTAACATCACCGTCATACTCAACGATAGCAGTATCGGCAGGGTTGAGGCCGATAACATCGTTTACAAGCTCCATACCGTATGTGCCCTGATACTGGATGTTGTGAATGGTGAAAACAGTTTTGATGCCCTGATACCAGGGATCCTTGCTATAGAAGGTTGAGTAGAAAACAGGTGTAAGAGCTGACTGCCAGTCGTTACAGTGAATGATGTCGGGCTTGAAGTCAACAACGGGGAGAATCTCAAGAACGGCACGGGAGAAGAAGGTGAAGCGCTCGGCATCATCGTAGTGGCCGTAGATGGTATCTCTCTTGAAATAGTACTGGTTGTCGATAAGGTAATAGATAACACCCTCGTGCTTTGCCTGGAAGATACCGCAGTACTGTCTTCTCCAGGCGACGGGAACAGAAATATTTGTAATGAAGGTCATCTTGTCCTTCCATTCCTGCTTGATTGTGTCATAAAGAGGCATAACAACACGGCAGCCGATAAGTCTTTTGCGAAGAGCCTGGGGGAGTGAACCTGCAACATCACCCAGACCGCCGCTGGCCATAAAGGGCAGAGCCTCACTTGCTACGTATAATACTTTCATAGTTTTAAGTTAGTCCTTTCTGGAGTGGTTTGGAAAATCCGGAATTTCGAAATTCTGAATTATACTGTAATTCCCTTGCCGATGTAAATCGGATAAGTCTCTGCACCGCTGATTTCTCTGCCGGGCTTGATTACAACATCTTTATCGAGGATAGCACAGTTAACCTTTGCGTTTGCACCGATGAAGCTGTCCTGCATAACGATAGCGTTTCTTATAACAGCGCCTTCTGCAACGTGAACGCCTCTGAAGAGAATGGAGTTTTCAACCTTACCCTTGATTATGCAGCCGTCAGCGATAAGTGAATTTGTAGCTTCTGAACAGATGCCGTAAATTGCGGGCATATCGTCTCTTACTTTGGTGTAAACAGGATTTTCGGGAGTGAAAAGATCTCTGTATTCGCCTGAAAGAAGCTCCATGCTGATGTCATAGTAGCTCTGAAGAGAGTCGATAACCTTTGCGTAGGTGTCAATCTTGTGGCCTCTGATGTTGAGAGAAGCTACGTTTGCAGCGATGATGTCTCTTTCGAAATTCTTTGCGCCCATAACCTGAGCACTTCTGAGAAGTCTTTCGAGAAGCACGCGGCTCATAACGATGATGTTGAGTGAATAGTCGCAGGCTGTGTCGGCTGTTTCGCCGATTTTTACCGATGCGATTTTGCTTCCTTCGCCCATTTCAAAGGTCATAACGTGGCTGAGCTTCGGAGCGATGCCTCTTTTGTAAGCGATTGTGATGTCAGCGCCGCTTTCGATGTGACCGTCGATAATTTCATTATAATCGAGGTTGCACACAACATTACAGTCTGCCATAAGCACGTATTCGTTTGTTGACTTGGAGATGTAGGGGAGCATAGCCTCAAGAGCGTTGATGCGGTTTTCATACTTCTCACCTGCGAAGGGAGGAAGGAAGGTGATACCGTCTCTTTTTCTTGAAAGGTCCCAGGGCTTACCTGAACCGAGGTGATCCATAAGTGACTGATAATTTGCCTTTGTGCTTACGCCGACCTTGACCATACCGCTGTTTACCATGCTGGAAAGCACGAAGTCGATAAGTCTGTATCTGCCTGCAAAAGGTACTGAACCCATGGTGCGGACACTTGTGAGCTCGCTTAAAAGTGAGTCATAAGCATTTGAATAAATAATACCGAGTACATTTGATGCAGCCATTGTTTAAACCCCCTTTATATCTTCAGCGATCATTTCTTTGGCTTTTACGTGGACGCCCTCACCGATTGTTACCTTTTCGCCGATAACGGTAACACCCCAGGAGTCAAGGTTGTCAATCTTTTCGGGGCTTTCACCTACGTGAGCGTTTTCTTCGATTACAGCGTTTTCTGCTACGATAGCGTACTCAACAACTGCGCCCTTCTTTACGGTTGTACCGGGCATAATGATTGAATATTTTACTACAGCGCCCTCTTCAACGGTAACGTTTGAGAAGAGAATCGAGTAGTCAACATTACCTGCGATGTAGCAGCCTTCGCCTACCATGGAGTTTTCAACCTTTGCGGTTTTTGCTACAAAGTGGGGAGGTGCAACGGGGTTGCGTGAGTAGATTTTCCAGCTGTTGTCGGAAAGGTCGAGGTCAACCTTGGGATTGAGGAGGTCAAGGTTTGCTTCCCAGAGGCTGTCGATTGTACCTACGTCCTTCCAGTAGCCGTCGAACTTGTATGCGAACATTCTCTCGCCGTTGCGGTGCATAGCGGGAATGACGTTGTGACCGAAGTCGTTGTGTGATTCGGGGTCTGCTTCGTCGTCGATAAGGTACTGACGCAGTTTGCTCCAGGTGAAGATGTAAACACCCATGGAAGCCTTGTTGCTCTTGGGATTCTTCGGCTTTTCCTCAAAGTCTGTGATGGAGCCGTCGTCATTTACGAACATAAGACCGAAGCGTGATGCCTCTTCCCAAGGTACCTCAAGCATAGCGATGGTACAGGCTGCGTTCTTTTCCTTGTGGAACTTAAGCATTTTGTTGTAGTCCATCTTGTAGATATGGTCACCTGAAAGAACAGCAACGTATTCAGGGTTGTATCTGTCGATGAAATTAATGTTCTGATAAATTGCATTGGCTGTGCCCTTGTACCATTCGGTGCCTTCTATCTGCTGATAGGGAGAGAGAACGTGTACACCGCCGTAGGCTCTGTCGAGATCCCAGGGCTGACCGTTGCCGATGTAGTCGTTGAGCTCGAGGGGCTGATACTGTGTAAGTACACCGACGGTTTCAATGCCTGAATTGATGCAGTTTGAAAGAGGGAAGTCAATGATGCGGTACTTGCCGCCGTAAGGTACTGCAGGTTTTGCGATGTTTTTGGTGAGAATACCGAGTCTGCTGCCTTGTCCGCCTGCCAGAAGCATTGCAAGGCACTCTGTTTTCTTGAGCATAAAAATTCCTCCTGTTTATTTATTTTTGTCAGATTTTGGTGATGCTTTTTTTGTTTGTTTTGCTTTGTATCTGAGAAGAATGAAGGAAAGACCGGGGAGATTGAGCGTGATGCTGTTTTCAAATCCGTGCATTCCCTTTTTCTTTGAGGTTACCTTGGTTTTTGTGCCCTTTCCTTCGCCGCCGAATTCGGTGCTGTCAGAGTTTATGATAACCTCATAGACACCTTCTCTTTCGACTCCGAAGGAGTATTTTTCCCGTGTTACGGGGGTGAGGTTTGCAACTGCTACAACCTCTTCACCGTTACTGTCTCTTCGGGAGAAAGCAATTACGCTGTTGGTGTGGTCATCACTTACGAGCCACTTGAAGCCCTCCCAGCTGTAATCGATTTCCCACAGCGGGGGATACTTAAGGTAAATATGGTTGAGCTTTCTTACATAGTCTTTCAGCTGACGGTGTTTTTCGTAGTCGAGAAGCACCCAGTCAAGGCCTGTATCGTACTTCCACTCGATAAACTGACCGAATTCCTGACCCATAAAGGTCAGCTTCTTTCCGGGATGGGTCATAAGATAGCCGAGGAAGGAGCGTATACCTCTGAACTTATCCTCGTATTCGCCGGGCATCTTACCGATAAGTGAGCATTTGCCGTGAACAACCTCGTCGTGTGAGATAGGAAGGATAAAGTTTTCCGAAAATGCGTAGAAGAAGGAGAAGGTCAGAAGGTTGTGGTTATACTTTCTTGAAAGACCGTCCATAGAGAAGTACTTGAGAGCATCGTTCATCCAACCCATATTCCACTTGAAGTTGAAGCCGAGTCCGCCGATGTCAGCCGGCTTTGTAACAAGAGGCCAGGCAGTGCTTTCCTCTGCAATCATAAGAGGATTGGTGAATTCACGGAAGATTCCGCTGTTCAGCTTGCGGAAGAATTCGACAGCCTCAAGGTTTTCGTTTCCGCCGTACTTGTTTGCAATCCACTGACCGTCATTTCTGCCGTAGTCGAGGTAGAGCATTGAAGCTACAGCGTCTACACGAAGACCGTCGATGTGGTACTTGTCAAGCCAGAAGGCGGCGGAGCTTGTAAGGAAGGAAACGACCTCGTTTCTGCCGAAGTCAAAGACCATTGTTCCCCATTCCTTGTGCTCACCCTTTTTAGGGTCCTTGTACTCGTAGCAGGGTTCACCGTCAAACATACGCAGTCCGTGCTCGTCCTTCGGAAAGTGAGCGGGTACCCAGTCTAAAATTACGGAGATACCGTTTTTATGGCAGGTATCCACGAGATACATAAAATCGTGCGGTGTACCGAAGCGTGAGGTTGCCGAGAAGTAACCGGTTACCTGATAGCCCCAGGATCCGTCAAAGGGATATTCTGAAAGAGGC
Source organism: Acutalibacteraceae bacterium (assembly GCA_045532935.1). Classification (GTDB taxonomy): domain Bacteria; phylum Bacillota; class Clostridia; order Oscillospirales; family Acutalibacteraceae; genus UBA6857. The sequence continues at coordinate 2,088 of JAZSGW010000016.1, read as the reverse complement.
ATGAATTCTATGTGGGTGTAGCCCATATCCTTTACATAGGGGACTAACTCGTCGGCAAGCTCGCGATAGGTGTAGGGGTTGCCGTCGTCGTGATTTTTCCATGAGCCTGCGTGAACCTCATATATATTCATAGGTGAGGCGTAGACGTTCATACTTTTCTTTTTCTCCAACCATTTGCTGTCGCCCCATTTGTAGCCGTCAAGCTCGAAATATTTAGAGGCGGTACCGGGTCTGGTTTCAGTATGGAAGGCATAGGGGTCAGCCTTTGCGGTTTTCTTTCCGTCGGCAGCTGTAACAAGGAATTTGTAAGTGTCATAAACCTTTATTCCAGTGAGATAGCATTCCCACATACCGGCATCGTTGATTTTATTCATGACAGCTGCGTTTTCATTCCAGTTGTTAAATGAACCGATAACGCTTACTGATTTTGCATGAGGCGCCCATACGCGGAACGAGAAGAGGTCTTTTTCTCCCTTGACTTTGTGGCAACCCATGTATTCATAAGCTTTCATATTGTTGCCCTGGTGAAAAAGATACAAAGCGACGTCGTCACCGAGATTTTTTTTGTCAGTCATTTAAACACCCCTTTTTATAATGATTTTTATACATATAACATAATAGCACTATGAAAAACAAAATTCAATAGAATTTGGTAAAATGTAACACTTTGATTAAAAATTTACATAAGTATTTGTGCAGTTTGTTAGAAGCGTTGTTACAGGATAATTCAGTAAAAAAAAGGGGGGTAACGGATATGAATGTATAATAACCCGGGCTGTGTGTGGATTGTGTCGCAACAGAAAGATAAAATACGGTAATAAAAAAAGAAAAATTTGAAAATGAATTAATTTTTTTGCTATGCTATTGACAAACTGACGAAATTTGGGTATTGTATTAGCAAGTATATTTTTGTAATGTAACTGGGTAAACAGTTTATATTCTTTAATAGTATAAGGAGATGCAACACAATGAAAAAAGAAGTAAAAGCAATAATTGCTGCTGTTCTGGCGGTATGGATTCTGCTTATGGGTATTGAAATCGGTGCCCTCAGAGAAAAGAAGAAGCTTGCCGCTGTAAATTCAACCACTACAACTACAACCACTACAACCGAGTCGACTACACAGACTCCCGAGCCCATAGCTCCCAACGGTGCCGATATTCCCGGCGGACAGACAACAATACCTTCAGTTCCTGCAGCAACAACTCCTTCAGCAACAACACCTTCAACTCCTGCAGCTGACACCGGTGATGTTTCAAATCTTTCCAAGGAACAGATCGTAGCCAAGGTTGCCGAAGCAGTAAACAAGGTAAAGAGTGAGCAGAATATGACAGCCCACAAGACAGAGAATATTGTAGTTAATCTTACATCTCTTTCGGCAGAGTCATTGAGAAATCCTGTAAACAGCATTATTTCAAGTATCGTAGGTGAGCCTACCGATGAAGTTATCAATGTTGCAAACGGTACTGCTACATATCCCGACGGTTCAACAAAGCCCATAAAGGAAGCTATTCCTCCCTCAAATGACGCAACAAAGGATTTTGCACTCACAGCTGACGGTGTTGCAACAGCAACAGCAACAAAGCAGGGTGACAACACAGTTTACACAGTTGTTCTTATATCAGAAAGCACAACTGCAGCAAGTCCCATTCCCACACACAACTCAAAGGCTATCGGTTATCTTAATCTCCTCGGTCTTCCACTTCCTTCAGGTATAAGCATTACCGATTCAACCATGCAGTATCCCGGCTCAACCGTTGAGGTTACTGTTAACTCTGCAGGCCAGGTTATCAAGCTTGTTAACAAGATGCCTATGACCGGTTACGGTGCTGCTAAAATCGGCTTCCTTTCGGGTGATGCTAATTTTGAAGGCGCTCTTGATGAGGTTTGGGAATTCACCTATTAATAAAAATGAACAATTTTTCAGGGCGCGGAAAACCGTTGCCCTGTTTTTTGTAATGTAAAACCACGCGTTGGACGCGTGGTTCGGGACAAATTATATAGTTGAATAGAAAAGAACCCTTCGTATATAACAAAGTTGCAGTCTGCCAACGACAACTGAGAATACAAAGGGAGTTATTCAGTGTGTT
>JAZSGW010000034.1:0-47252 GCA_045532935.1 Acutalibacteraceae bacterium | reverse complement strand
AAAACTCACCGCGCTGTTCCCGGCAGCCCGACAAAAACGTCACAACACATATTTATTGGCATTTTAACCAAAAAAAAAGCAGCACATCTGTCAAAAGTCCCGATTTTCAGGTGAGATGCAATAAAATATAGATTTAAACAGAGGCTTATGATATAATACCTAATTAGATAAAGGCGGTTTCTGCCTTTGAATCTGAAAAAATGAGGAGGAAAAAATTTGGCTAACAAAATCTCAAACTTACTTTCAGACTTACGTACATATTGGAAAATTCCAATGCCCGGAAAATATATTCCCTTCAGGGAAATCGCTGCATATTCAGGCGGCGGCATCGGTGCATATCTTATAATCACTCTCGGTACTGCCTGCCTTCTCGGTGTAGGTAATACTCTTATCTCAGGTGCTCTCGGTGTCGGCCCTACAGATATGTATATTATGCACGTTATCGCAGTGCTTACAAATATTCTCTTTACCGGTATAAGAGCCAATATTATCGATAATACCCGTAATAAAGCAGGTAAATACAGACCGTACATAGTTTCAATGGCAGTTCCCACAGCAATTATCTGCATCGCTATGGTATGGTTCCCCTATGAGGCATTCGGAACCTTCCTTACCGACCTTACGGGAATTGAAATTCTTTTCGGTGAAAAGAGCCTTTCATATGTAGCAAAGTGTGCGGTTATCCTTATACTTAACCTGCTTCTTCATTTCTTCTACTACTTCTTCTATGACGGATATGAAAACCTTATCCACGTTCTCTCACCGGATACCCAGGAGAGAGCCGATGTTACCTCGATAAAGGCTGTTGTTTATTCCTTCTCACCTACAGTAGTTCAGCTTATCACGCCTATTGTCGCAGGTCTTGCCTTCGGTTCGAATAAAACCGACATACGTGTTTACAGACTTTTATATCCCATTTTCGGTATTATAGGTATCCTTCTTTGTATCGTTGTTTATAAGTACACAGAAGAAAAAATCATTCAGGCAAGAAGCCACGTTATCAAAATCAACTTCATTGATGCTTTGAGAGAGGTTTCGAAAAACAAGTACTTCTGGATTATCTCTCTTGCAGGCTGGATCGGCTTCCTGGAAATCGCTTATGCAAATATTCTCGACTGGCTTCAGAGCTACGGCGGTTGCTGCTCGGGTACAGAGCTTGGCATTATCAGCACTATCTACGGTAACGCATCTCTCTGGGGTATGCTTCTTGCTCCCTTCTGTATCCGTCGCTGGGGTAAAAAGATGGTGCTTGTTGTTACCAACATCTTCAATGTTATCTTCATTCTTATGATGCTCCCCGTGCTTCAGGACGTTACAGCAAGAACAACCATCTGGCTTATTATGTGCTGTCTGTATCTTAACGCATTTATGGGCTCCTTTGCTCATATTCTCAACCCGGCAATCCAGGCGGATATACGTGACTATCAGCAGTATAAGTCAGGCGAGAGAATCGACGGTATGTTTGCCGCCGTAAGTACAATCGGTACTGTTATAACCCTCCTTACATCCTCCGTGCTTCCGCAGATTTACGAAAAGAATGGCCTTACGGAAGCAGTGGCAAAGCAGGTTACACAAAGACCCGAAATCCTTAACCGTATGCTCGGTGACGGCAAAACCGTAGGTCAGATTCTTGCCGAGCAGCTCGAAAAGGGTCAGAACAACTATATCAACCCCACCTCAGCTCTTTATGACCCTGAAATTCTTAAGTCGCTTCTTATAGTGCTTATCCTCGTTTCCGCATTCGGCGCATTTATGAACTTCATTCCCTATTTCTGGTATGACTTCAACGAGAAAAAGCAGAAATCGATTATCCGCGTTCTTCGTGTTCGTGCTCTCTTTGAGGACTATGGCAATGGCGTATTGGGAGACAGAGAGCTCGTTGAGGCTGTTGATATTATCCGCGTAGCAAGGGAAACCGCACTCAAGACTCCTGTTATAGCAGATAAGGCTCTTAAGAAGAGCGATAAGAAGGCATACAGAGAGGCTGTTAAGTTCAACGAGGAAATCGAGATTTCACAGTTCGTATGCAAGGAGCTTGACAAGTTCTCCTCTGACACAACTGCACGTAAGCTCAAGCTTTGTGAGTCTGTTTACAGACAGGGTATTGACGGTATGAAGCTGATTTCATACGAGGACGCAAAGAGAGAGCTTAAAGAAGCAAAAGCCCTTCCCAAATCAAATGAGGACGAGAAGAATTTAAGAGAGTTTGCAACAGGTATGGCAAGAAACAAGCTCCGTGCCTGCAGGGTTATCGCAAAGTATTACCGTGATACAGAGCTTGTAAGACCCGATTTCGCCGTGCTTGATAAGCTTTACAGAAAAGAGGACGAGCTCAACGAAAGAATGAAGGCTCTTTATCTCGAGATTGAAAAGTCAAAGAAGGAGGGCGCAAAAGCCCGTATCGCTGAAATCAAGACACAGATAAAGTCTCTTAAGAAAGAAAAGGAAGCCGTTCTTAAAAAGCAAAAAGCTGAAATGGACGTACACGCACGCTTTAATCAGGCTGTAAAGCCCTTCCTTGATGCTGAAAAGCTCTATAAGGAAAAGGAAAACTTCACCCACCTCGAAGAGATTTCTGCAGAATATGATGAAGCCAAGGCACGTGTAGAGGCTGAAAGAGAAGCACAACTTGCCGAGCAGAAGCGCCTTGACGAGGAAAAGGCTGCACAGAAGGCAGCTATCAAGGCTGAAAAGGAAGCCGCAAAGTCAAAAAAGTAAAATTTAACTGATTGAATTTGTTTGTGTGTTAAAAATGCAGGTTGTATGCAGTTGCTACAGCCTGCGTTTCATTTTCATTTTCATTTACATTTTCATTTCATTTATTTTTCTTTTTCTTTTTATATTTATATTTACCTATGCTTGAATGCAAATGTATAAGCTGTGTCTTATTTATCCTTGTCTTCCGTGTTTCACTCTCTTTCCCAGCGCTTTTTGGCAATCTCCGACCTTTTGTGGCATATTTCCTCGTAACGTCTGTGGTTGTAATCGAGGACATTTTTCAGCTGTATGTAAAGTATCTGCAGTGCAACATCTTCAAATTCGGTTTCCTGACCGTGCACATCATATTCAAAGAGTGCTTTAATCAGTATGCCGCATTCCTCGTTGTTCAGAAGCTTAAAGGCATCATACATATTGTGTGGTATAAGCAGTGATTTCGGTTTCATAAATAATCTCCTTTCTCTGAAAAAACAAACAATAAAACGAACAAATGTTCTATATAATTTAATTTTAGAGAAAATAAAACCGCTTGTCAAGACCTTTTGAAAAAAAGGGTCAACAGCGGTTAAGTTCAGTTTTTATTCCTCCATCTGCTTACTCAAGAAGCCTGCGGCAACCTGGGCGAGCTTTATGTCGGTCTGTGAGGGTGTCACACCCTGTTTGCCGGAAATGAGGGCAACTGCGCCCATCACGTCGCCTCCACCGATTATAGGGTTCATAACGGAGATTTTGGCGGGCACATCTTCACTTATAACAAGCTCATCCTTACCCGAGCCGAAAACGAAGGGTGAGCGCTTTTCCATATAGCTTTCGAGCATAGGAGAAATCCTCTTACCCACAACATCTTTTTTAGGCATACCCGCAACGGCAACAACTCTGTCTCTGTCGCATATGGCAACGCTCATACCGCTTGTGCGGGAAAGTACATCGACGTACTGCTTTGTGTAGGGACCGAGCTCACCGATGGGAGAGTATTTTTTGAAGATAACCTCACCGTCTGACTGTGTAAAGATTTCAAGGGGGTCGCCCTCACGGATTCTTAAAGTGCGGCGTATTTCCTTGGGGATTACGACTCTGCCAAGGTCGTCTATTCTACGAACTATTCCAGTGGCTTTCATATATATCTTTCTCCTCTTGATGCTGATTGTGTTGTTAGTATTTGTAAGAAGAGGGGATTTATACTGAAATTATAAATCTATTCCCAATTGTATTGTTTACACGTATATTGTTTTTCGTATCGAATAATTTAGTTGCATTTACATATAAATATTAGAAAAGATTTTAATTTCTTTTTAAATATATATTTAAAGAGTTAAAAATAGTGACTTATTTTTATTTATTTAATTCAAATTTATAAAAGTAAATAAAAAAACGCTTGATTTTTAATTTGTTTTATGATATTATTAGTTTCACAATCAAAGAAGAGGTGTATTTTATGGCCTATAAAGAGCTAAAAAGCTTATATTATGGAAATAATGAAGTTTACGCACAGGAATATTTAAACAGGTTAAATTCTGAAACAACAATAAAAATTAATTTTCAAATTGGGGAAAACCAAGCATTTTTTGTGCAAAACACGGAAGTTATGATGCTTGCATACAAAATTGCCAAAGCAGATAAGGAAATAAGCAAATTGTGTGATATGCTTCCCGGTGTTGCGCTAGATCAATATTCAAAAAAGTGCTTGATAGATGAAATAGTAATAACCAATAAAATCGAGGGCGTCCATAGTAGCAGAAAAGAGATTGGCGAAGCACTGGATATATTGGAAACACAATCAAAAGCTAAAGGAAAGCGGAAACGGTTTATAAGTTTAGTTAACAAGTATCTCAAACTAATCAAAAATGAACCTATATCCTTGGAAAGTTGTGAAAATATTAGAGATATTTATGATGAAGTTTTCCTTGAAGAAGTAATTAGTGAAGAACCCAACAACAAGCCTGACGGTAAATTTTTCAGAAAAGAGTCTGTTTCCGTTTATAGTGAAACAGATAAAGTTATTCATATGGGATTAACTCCGGAAAGCAAAATAATTGAAGCTGTTACTTTAGCTTTACAATTTTTAAACGATGAATCCATAGAAGAGTTGTTTAGAATTTGTATTTTTCATTATCTCATCGAGTATATCCATCCTTTCTATGATGGGAATGGCAGACTCGGTAGATTTATTCTAAGTTACGGTATTTCAAATGTCTTGTCTCCATTAATTTCTTTTAGAATATCAGAAACCATCAAAGAAAACATTAGTGCATATTATAAGGCTTTTAAAACATGTAATGACCAACGTAATCTTGGAGACTTAACTCCATTTCTCTTAATGCAATTAGGAATGTTATTATCTTCTATGGAAGAATTGAAAAAATCATTACAAGAAAAATTGGCGACATGGGATAAATATAAAGTGATGATAAAATCACATTGTAACGACTTTGAATTGCTTAGACTGTACAATTTTCTCATACAAGCCGCACTCTTTAGTGAAAAAGGTATATCTATGTTAGAATTACAGGAAAATATGAAGAAAAGCCAATATATAATAAAAGGTCTTTTCGATAAAATTCCCGAGGATATGATAGTTGTTAAAAAGAAAAGTAATTATAAGTTTTACTCAATCAATCTTGAAACATTAAACAAAATTATACTTAAAGAAAGTATTGAAAACCTATAACAAAAGCGGGGTGAATTTCACCTCGCTTTTGTTATGTATATTATGTTTTGTGCAAATTGGGTTCAATCAAAAACCGGGAAAACTCCTGCGTTTATGCGGGTTTCAGGCGGTTTGCCTATTATAACACCGGCATCTATACGGCGGACAATACCTGTTGCTTTCATATATACATTTCTCCTTAATTTACAAGTTTCAATGTTAGTATCTGTAAACGCAGGTGAATTATACTGCACCGGTTTACTTTTTAAAAAATGTATGGTATAATTAAAAAAACTTCAAAGGTGGTAATCATTATGAAAAAAGTGACTGTTTTTCTTCTTGCTGTGTGTATGCTCCTTTCTGCAACGGGGTGCTCTCTTTCCGAGGTGACGGAAAAGGTGTTTACCGTAGATGATTATCAGCTGCAGATAACGGCTGACAGCACCTTCAGGGAGGATACTATGGGCGAGTTTGATCTGCAGATATGTAACGGTGACTCCTATGTGAGTATTATGGCGTACGAGTATATCGATCTGCCTGAGGGCAAGCAGCCGATAGATGTCTTTGATTTACAAAAGGAAGATATTTCCGGCCGCAGAACCAACGTCGAGCGTGCCGAAGAGCTTGAGGCAAAGAATCTTCCGTCGAAGGTTATAGCTCACGAGATATATTCGGGAGAAAGAGAGGGTATCAGAAACTATTACGGAATGTATCTTCTTGATTTCCCCGAGGCTGAAACCTTCGCCTGGGTGCTGGTTTCTGCTATGCCGTCTTATTATGAAAATAACAGTGAGTACCTGAACAATATTGTGTGTTCTATAGTGCCTGTCGGGTAAAAACAAAGCGGAGTGAGAAAAATCACTCCGCTGTTACTTTTTGTAAATTTCCCTGCTTCAAAGCATTCTGTTGTAGATTTCAAGAAGCAGACCCTTCTCGCTTGAGGGTATGGTGCAGTCGCAGGCGGCTATGCTTGTGATAAGGTCAAGAAGGGCACCCTTTCCCTCGCGGTCCAGTGACTCCACAAACATATCAAACGTGCGGCGGTTATCGTCAGATGAAAGCCTGACAGCCTCCTGAAGGGTAGTATCATTAAAGCCGAAAAGATCGGTTATGAAGCGCTGTTCGGTTTCGGTTATTTCTCTGTCGGCAAATACTGCGTGTGCAATAATAAATGATAACGTTGTTCTTTCGAAGGCGAACTTCTCCTTAATACCCGAGGAGTTTTCGTCGGCAAATATATCAATATAGGGCTTGAGCCTTAAAAGAGCATTCGCTCCTGCTATCAAAAGGGTATCGTAATCGGTGTTTACCCATTCCTGTAAAAGTTCATTGACTGTCATAATTAATCACCTTTTTGAATTTTTATAGTGCTGTAATGTCCGTTGTGTATTCGTTACCGTATATGTCTGTTACAACTGTAAAGGCGTAATAGTCCACATCCTCGGATAATGCCTCAAGCTTTACGGATATGTCATTTACAGGGAAATTGCTGACAAGATTATCTCCGACACTTTCCCATGAGGAAACGGGAAGAGGCTTGCCGTCACTGCCGTATGTAACACGCCTTAAGGGACTGAAAAACTCTATTTCCTTATAGGAATAGGGATCGAGGAGCATTCGTGAGGGAAGACCGTTTTCACCGGATTTTTCCGCATAAGCCGGGGTGAGACTGTCCTTCTCGGCCGTCAGCGTAAGCCAGACTGTATCCATACGCAGATTTTCTGTGCTGCCACTTAAATCATAAAGTCCGTCGGCGCCGACCTCTGCATCGGGTACGTCTATAAGTCCGCAGTAGGTTGTGTATATGGTTTCACCGCTTTCTGAGGTCTTACGGAATAAGGGAGAAAAGAAGGGGGTACGGTCTGAACCGGCTTTACTGTATACTACGGGAACACGCAGATCGATTTTTGCGTGAAGGGTATTATCCGCGTCTGCGGAGAATATATCTTCGCTTGAGATAATTACATATTCGTCCTGTGAAAAGCTGTAGCCCTCAAGGTCATATTTTGCCAGAATATAGTATCTGGCACGGGCAAAGCTTTCTGCCTGAACATCGGAGAGCTTGAGTGAGAGCTCGGGTGTTTCTGCCGCTGTTACGGAATGGGTCAGAGAATCCCAGTCCGATTCCTTTGATTTTGTCAGGGATTCATCGTAGCACATTTTTACGTGCTTTGAATATTCATCGGAGAATCCGAAGACGCTGTAGCTGTAGTCTCCTTTAATATTGTGGGGATAGTAAATTGAAAGCCCGTTCATATGCGGAGTACTTGCCCTGTTATATACCACGGCATCTTCTACAGCGGTAACGAGATTCTGCATCAGAGCGTTTCCCTCGAAAAGTATATTACTTTTCATCCAATCGGCAAGGTCGATAAGGTCGTAGGTGGCATCGGTAGCCTCGCCGTAGGAGTCGGCATATTCCATCACACCTCTTGCGTGAAGTGATGACGAGGAAAGCATATGCTGAAGAAAAATTGTACCGTTTGATTCGGAGAATAAGGCATCAAGAGCCTTCTCAACCCTGTCTATCTTCGAAAGGTCGACGCAGGAATAAGTAATATCGTAAAAGTCTTTGCTGTTGGGGGAAAGGCGCTGAACCAGTTCAGTGCTTTTGTCATAGAAGCAGTCCACAAAATCGGCGCCTATCTGCGCACCGCTGTTATATGTGTCGAGGCATTTTATAAAAGCAAAATCCGAGCCGTAGGCGTAGGCGACATTTTCAGAGCCCATCATATAGTTAGCGTAGTCCTTCATACAGAAAGCGACCTCTGCCGATGCCATAAGGCAGGCTTCGAAGATGATGAATTCCATTTTTGCTTCGGGTCCGAAGCCGACCGCCCTGAAGGCATTCTGCAGCTCGGACATATTAAGCACATCCATACTGTTGCGGTAATCGGCGCACACTCCGTAATTCGGACCGCCGCCGTGGTCTGAAAGAATAAGACCGTACTGCTGTGCAGGATAGTTTGTTACACAGTAGCGCATAAAGGTCTCGAGGGTTTTTCCGTTTCCGACATTCTGTGCCGGATAGTCCGTGAGAAGATTGAGCTTTCCGCCACGAAGAAGATATATGCAGTCCCTGTCGGTGGGAATATCGTAATCATTCCAGTAATCGCTGCCACAGGTATAAATCAGAATATTGTGAAAATCGGTGTTAAGTCCTGAATCCATTATATCGTGGATTACTCTCGTGGCAAATCTGCTGCTTTTTTCAAGGTCAGCACCGTCAAGGTAAATCATAACTGTTTTCGCAAGCACCTCGCCGTCAATGACAGAATCTCCCGGGACAACCTGAAGTGATACGGCAGGAGCAGAGGGATAGGAGGGTGAAGAGGAATCTGTGGTGACTCGGGACATAATATTTCCGAATATTCCTATTGCCGTTAAAGCTACAACGACTATGATTATAGCTTTTTTCTTTGAATTCATAGCTTTATCTCCTTGGTTTATACTGTGTATTATCAAGTGTACAGTGTGTGACGGATTTTGTCAATAAAGAAAAGATATTCTGCTGATTTACTTTTTGTCCGGTGTGTGGTATTATTATAAAAAGATCTCTTAAAGGAAGGGAGACAGCTATGGTACATATCGGTAACGATTGGGACGGGATTCTCGCTGACGAGTGGGCGAAGCCATATTATCAGAATTTACGGAGATTTCTTAAGTCCGAGTATTCCACAAGACGGATTTATCCTCATATGAACGACATTTTCAATGCCCTTAAGTATACATCCTTCGAGGATACAAAGGTGGTAATTATCGGTCAGGACCCTTATCACGGAGCGGGTCAGGCGCACGGACTCTGCTTTTCCGTAAAGCAGGGAGTAATGCCTCCGCCCTCACTTAAAAACATTTTCAAGGAGCTGCAAAGCGATGTCGGTAAGCCGATTCCGTCTCACGGTGAGCTTACAGACTGGGCAAAGCAGGGCGTACTGCTTCTGAATAATGTGCTGACAGTAAGAGAGGGTCAGCCTACAAGCCACAGTAAAATGGGTTGGGAGATTTTCACCGACAGAGTCATAAGCGAACTTAACCGTAAGGAGACGCCCGTAGTGTTTCTCCTCTGGGGCGCCCACGCACAGAAAAAGGCAGAGATTATCACTAATCCGATTCACTACAAGCTGATGACGGTGCACCCGAGCCCTCTTTCCGCCTCAAGGGGCTTTTTCGGCTGTAAGCACTTTTCAAAGGCAAACGCCATACTCGAACAGAATGGACTTGAGCCGGTTAAGTGGTAAGATAAATTCAGTATATAAATAAATCAAGCACCGTTAAGGCTATGCCGAAACGGTGCTTTTGATATTGAGATAAGCTTATTTAACGCTTGCTATAAGCTCTTCAAAGGCTCTTGTAATATCTGAACCTGACTTTGTTGACGATGCGCTGATTTCTTCGTTTTCCGTAAGAAGTGAGCGAATATCGTTGTCGGGAAGAATGTAGCCTATCTGGTCATTGTTAAGACCGAAGCACAGAAGCTTGTCCACGCCTGCGGTTTCTTCCATGGGAGCGAAATCCCAGCTTTCATTTGTCCAGCTTTCTTCCTTTGAAACTACGCCGCCCCAGAGAATTTCGGGAGCGATTTCACCGGGAACAAGAACTACGCCTATCTTGTTGCCGAGCTCCATATATCCGAGCTCTGTTATGAGGGTGAATTCCTGACCGCCCTTTGTGATAAGGGAGTCAACGATTCCGAGTCTTACTGCGAGAGTGAGAATCTGATTATCTGCCGTGATGGGTACTTCCTTAACAGCTATGTTGAGCACGGGAGCAAGCTCCTCGTCGTTATTGATTGCGACTACTCTCTTGCCGAGCTCAATGCCGTAGTCCTTTACCTCGTGATTGCCTTCGGTTTCGGGTACGTTTTCACGCTCTGCGGTAATTGCAAGCTCTGCGCCCTGAACGAATACAACGTCAGCACCTGTCTGCTCTTTGATATATTCCTTGAAGTAGTAGGGATAGTCAGCGGAAACCTTGTCACCGTCTGCGCCTGTGCAGTGGATACCTGCTTCGCAGATCCAGATTTCCTCGGAGCCTTCGTCAGCGGGGTCGAAACGGAAACGGTGGATTTCTTCGTCGAATACGATGGGCTTACGCTTGTCGTACATAAGGTCGCCTACATCTGCACTGCCGTAGTAGAGAGTGCCTTCCTCCATATCCTCTACAGCTTCTGTGATGGTGCTTGTAACCACGTTATAAAGGTTATCCATAAACACCTTGTTTTTACCGGTCATAAATTCGTCCTTGTCGATGCCTGTTATGCTCATACCGGGATTCATAATGATAGCAGGAAGAAGGGGAACAGCGAGACCGAGAATATCAATAGCTGAATGCTGATGAAGCACGGAGATGTTGATGCTGATAATGTCGTTTTCAGCGGCAAAAGCTGCAAGGCGGCTTCTTATTTCGAGAACGTCTGCTCTTGCAATACCGTAACCGTCGATAACAGCCTGAACAACAGTACCGCTTACACCGTCGGAAATAGCGTAGACAGCAACACCCTGGTCGTCAACGATTGCTGTGGGCTTCTGTGCCTGAACGGGCTGAAGTGAGCCTGCCATATAGAAGCTGCCGCCGAGAATGTCGAGACCCTCGAGAAGTGAAGCGTAGGAATAGCCTGCACTCCATACAGCATCTGACTTAACCTCGGTATCAAAGGCTGTTTCGCCCTGATAAAATTCTGCAGGGGTTTGGTAGTCGTCGTAGTTCTGCCAGCTGTCGCCCCAGTCAAGACCGGGAATAACGGCATTAAGGGCCTTGCCGAGCACATAGATAAGCTTGTCCACGAACATATAGAACATAGCTTCGAGCTTCTGCATAGGACCTTCTGAAGGGTCAACCTTCGATGCTGCGCCTACGGGTACTGCGGCAACAAGTGCAACGAGAACTACCGTAAGAAGGACAGCAATAATCTTTTTTGCCTGTTTCATAAATGTTTCTCCTTTGTTTATATTTTGTTTCGGTGATTAATATATTACCAAAATGTAAAAGCGATTTCAAGTACGTAAGTCAAAGTTTGTGGTTTTGACGGTAAAATTATTCCGCATATGGGTCAGCCGCATACTTCCCCGCGATTGCGAATTTCGAATTCCGAATTGTGCATTGTTCTGACCTTCCGCTCGCCGCGGGGCATTACTTTTGTGTCTTGCAACAAAAGTAATCAAAAATGCGCTTTTTGGTTGTGCGCTCCGTCCGCAGTGGCGATGCGTTTTTCGCTTATATGCTGTTACAACCCATAAGCCGTGGCATCAGTACAGGTTTTATTTGCAGCGAAGTACAGCTGACGAAAAAACGCATATTACTATAGTTCGGCCTGAGGGAAAAGTTCACGGACAACTCAGTTTAAAACAACGTTTTGCATAACGGGCCGCTATGTTCTGCGCTTTTATCGTCGCCCGTCCTTGCTCCCTACTCGTCTGCCTTTTAATGACAGTTCGGACGACAGTCGTGGCCGCTACGGGGATGTTTCAGCAAGAGACTTCCGCCGAGGTTGTACAGTTACTCCTCACACCGCAACGGTGTTGTTGAGGGAGGCTTGTAGGCTTACTTATGAGGGAGTTTATACATCGGACACGGCAAGCCGTGTCCGATGTATCTTTTTAAGTGGCGGAATGTCTTTATCCTTCACGCAAAACACTACCCGCGATTGCGCATTGCGAATTTCGAATTGTTTCACTCTCTCCGTCGGCAGAGCCGCCATCTCTCTCAATGAAGGAGCTGTCGCGAAGTGACTGAGGGAGATACATCGGACACGGCAAGCCGTGTCCCTACAGTAATACTTCAAGTGGCGGGGACTCTTTTTCGTTTACCCGAAGCTCTCCCGCGATTGCGAATTCCGAATTGCGAATTGCGAATTGAATCATAGCTCAACAACCTTGCCGCCGTTCTTACGGCTTTCCTCTGCCGCAAGGGCCATATTATGGCTTTCGACGGTAGCATCTATGGTGGTAATATCCGTCAAGTCGTCATTTTCACCGCAAAGCAGCTTCACGAAGCCTGCGATGAGTCTTAAGTCGCCTTCGACGTGACCTGTACCCTGAACTGCACCGGTATGCAGTGAAACGGATTTCTTGCCGAAAATATTCATATGCAGCTTTTCACCGTAGCCGATAAGCTCACCCTTTGTACCGACGATGTGGCATTCACGGAACATCTTTTCGGAAAAGGCATTCATATTGAGTACGGCAACAGCTCCGTTTTCGAAGGTCATTTTAACAATCTGATGGTCGCATACGTTGTTGTCGTTAAGGAATACGCACTTTCCGTAGTCGCCGTAGCGAAGGGCATTCACAACATCTTCCTTACTGTTTTTAAGCTTGCCTGTAAGGGTGCGCTTCATATACTTGATGAAGGTTGCCTTGTAAAAGGGGTCGGTTATGTAGAGTTTTTCGGCATCGTAGGGGCAATCGAATCTTGCAACACAGCCACCCATACAGCTTTCGGCCGCACCTCTGGGGGCGTTTTCCTTTCTGAAGTAGCGCAGGTCACCTACGGAGCTTACCGAGGTGCAGGGACTGTCCATAAACCAGGATATGAGGTCGAGGTCGTGACAGCACTTCGCGAGAATTGAGGGAGTCGAGGTGAATTCGTCTCTCCAGTTACCTCTTACGAAGCTGTGGGCAAAGTGGAAATAGCCGACGTTTTCCGTGTGATTAATGGAAACTACGTCGCCTATCTGACCGCTTTCGATAACCTCTTTTATCTTACCGTAGTAGTTGGAGTATCTGAGCACGTGGCAGATAATGAGCAGTACGTTATGCTCCTTTGCAAGGTCACGAAGCTCGGTATATTCTTCCTTTTTACCGCTGACGGGCTTTTCAAGCAGGATTGTCTTGTATCCCGTAAGAATAGCGTCCTTTGTTATCTCATAGTGGCTTGCGTCCTGGGTGGTGATAATCAGCGCATCGGAAATTACGCCCTTTTTAAAGAAATCCGCTGTAGAAAGGTACTGTCTGTCCTTGGGGATACCGTACTTCGGGGCTATATCGTCAAGTGCCTGCTGACGTATATCGCAAAGGGAGTGAATGCTGACCTTTTTGGAGTGAAAGGCTTTAAGAAAGCGCATATACTCCGTGCCTCTGTTGCCAAGACCGATTACTGATACTGTTTTCATATGTCCTTCTCCTTTTTGGTAGTTACGGAAAACGACCCTGAAATTCAGGGCCGCAGGTGTAATGTGTCTGAATCAGAAAATAAGCTTGAGGAGAAATTTGATGAAGAGTTTGAATGAAACTGCCTCGAGTCTGTCCATAAGCTCCTGATACCATTCCATATCCTGTAAATTCATAGCTGTTTCTCCTTTTTTGTAAAAATTTCCTTCCGGATAGTTAAAGTATATCACAGGGTTTAATTTTTGTAAAGATTTTTATTCAGTCGGCGATATAGGACATAACGTAGATAAGCCCCTTTGTATCGATGGCGGGAGCTTCTGCTTCGGTGATTTTTCCCTTTATGCCCTTTTCCTTTGCCGCAAGGTCGAAATGACAGATGGCTATACCTATATCAAGGCGCTGTATGTCGTGATTTGATGAGGGAATCGTCTTTTTTTCAAAGAAGTGGAAGCTGTCTGCGTCCTTTACGATTCTCCAGGGCTGTGCGTTTTTAGCTGAAGGGGCAAGTCTCGTCATTTCAAGGGGATAGAGGTACTCACCTGCAGAGCTCTGTGAAAGGGGAGTATCAAGGCTTCCGTCAAAGAAAATCTCGCTGAAGGTTTTACGGGTGTCTGCCTTTATTGCCTTTCGCATAATTTTATCTACGGTATGATTTTTCGGCGCAATATAGCCTATGGGTGAGGCGATGGGGAAAAATTCGTCCTTTTCAAGCTCCATAGCCTTCGCAAACTCGCTTCGGTTGAATGTGCCGCCCAGCCAGCAGGTGCCAAGACCGATGCTCTGTGCATAAAGCACCAGCTTTTCGAAAACATAGCCTACTGCCTCCATTGCGTCGGGTACATCGTTTACGGCAACACCGAGGTAGCTTCGTGCGCCCTTGATTACCCCGTAGGTGCCGAGGTCCCTGGTGCTGATGTCCTTGTCAACATCGAAGAGTCTGATTCTCACCTTTGCGGAGAAAGGGTGAGGCTCTGCGGCGAGAAAGTCAATAAAGCTTTCGATTTTCTCTCTGTCGGAGTCGGACAGAGGCTTTTCAATGTAGGTACGTACGCTCTTTCTTTTTTCTGCAGCTTCCTTTAAGGGGAAATTCATCATAGGTATCAGCCTTTCATTTTTCGTTAAGGTAATTATAGCACAGCAAGTGAGGGTTGTAAATAAAAAAGAACCTGCAAGGAGCGTAAAAAGTTTACCTTGCAGGTTGTTTATTAATCCACCTTGATAATTCTGATAATATTATCAATCTCGGAAATCTTCTCAATCAGCTTGTCGCTTGCGTGCTCGGGTGTGTCGATGAGTGTGCAGGCGTAGTAGCCCTTCGAGCGGTTAGCCATGTTTTCGATGTTGATACCCTCTGCGGAAATGTGAGTTGTGATTGAGCTGATGATGTTGGGTACATTCTTGTGGAGAATGAGGAGTCTGCCGCCGTCTGCGGTTCTCGGCATTGAGATTGAGGGGTAGTTGACGCTGTTTGTGATGTTGCCGTTTGTGAGGAAGTCGTCGAGCTCGTGAGCAGCCATAACTGCACAGTTATCCTCTGATTCAGCTGTTGAAGCGCCGAGGTGAGGGATAGCGATTGCATTCTTGCAGCTTTTGATTTCTTCGTTGGGGAAGTCTGTCACATAAGCGCTTACCTTACCGCTTTCGAGAGCCTCGCGGAGATCGTCGAAGTTAACAAGGTCGGCACGTGAAAGGTTGATAATCTTTACGCCGTCTTTCATTTTTGCGATGCTTTCCTTGTTGATCATACCCTTTGTATCCTTTGTAGCAGGAATGTGAAGGGTGATATAGTCAGCGTTTTCGTAGATTTCATCGTAGGTTGAAGCCTTGTTTATGGAGCGTGAAAGATGCCAGGCGGCTTCGATTGTGATATAGGGGTCACAGCCGATAACCTTCATACCGAGGCTCTTTGCGGAGTTTGCAACCATACCGCCGATAGCACCAAGACCGATTACGCCGAGGGTCTTACCGTAGATTTCACAGCCTGCAAAGGCACTCTTTCCTTTTTCTACCTGCTTTGCAACGTCCTCGGTGAGAGTTTTTGCCCACTCGATACCGCCTACGATGTTTCTCGAAGCGAGAAGAAGGGCGGCGATGGTAAGCTCCTTAACGCCGTTTGCATTTGCACCGGGAGTGTTGAAAACAACGATGCCCTGCTCTGCACAGCGGTCAACGGGAATGTTGTTGACACCTGCACCGCAACGTACGATTGCAGTAAGCTTGTAGCCGAAATCCATAGCGTTGAGGTTTGCCGAGCGCACCATAATCGCATCGGGATTTTCTGTTGAGTCGGTGATTGCATATTTGTTTTTGTCGAGCTCCTTGAGTCCAATGGGAGCAATCTTATTCATTGTCTGGATAATTTTCATAGTTTTATCTCTCCTCTGTATGTGAGTTGCTTATGCCTTGGGATTTTCTTCGGCAAATTTCTTCATAAAGGCAACGAGTGCTTCAACACCTTCATAGGGCATAGCGTTGTAGATGGAAGCTCTCATACCGCCTACACTGCGGTGACCCTTGAGATTCTTGAGACCTGCGGCGGAAGCTTCTGAAGCGAACTTCTTATCGAGGTCAGCGTCGCCTGTTACGAAGGTGACATTCATCATTGAACGGCTTTCCTTCTGTACGGGTGCGATGTAGTAGTCCTGTGAATCGAGATAATCGTAAAGAAGAGCTGCCTTCTTTTCGTTGAGCTTCTTCATTTCCTTAAGACCGCCGAGCTCCTTGATCCACTCATAAACAAGCTTTGCAATATAGATGCAGTAGCAGGGAGGAGTGTTGTACATAGAGTCGTTGTCTGCCATAAGCTTATAGTCGAGCATAGCAGGAGTCTTCTCGTCGGCGTTACCGATAAGGTCCTCACGTACGATTACAAGAGTGAGACCTGCGGGAGCCATATTCTTCTGTGCGCCTGCGTAAATGAGTCCGAACTTGCTTACGTCAACGGGCTCGGAGATAATGCAGGAGGACATATCTGCAACAAGGGGAATATCACCTGTGTCGGGGATATAATTGTACTTTGTGCCGTAGATTGTGTTGTTAAAGCAGATGTGCACGTAGTCAGCATCGGCTCTGAAGGATTCTCTTGTTGTTTCGGGGATAACGGAGAAGTTTACGTCCTTGCCTGAAGCGGCGGCAACAACATCGCCGTACTTCTGTGCTTCCTTGTAAGCCTTTGTTGAGAACTGTCCCGAAAGGATGTAGTCAGCCTTACCGTTCTTGTTCATAAGGTTGAGGGGTACTGCCGCAAACTGGGTTGAAGCACCGCCCTGAAGGAAGAGAACCTTATAGTTGTCGGGGATTTCCATAATCTCACGAAGGAGGGCTTCAGCTTCCTTGATAATTGCATCGTATTCGGGAGAACGGTGGCTCATTTCCATTACGGACATACCGCTTTCACCGTAGCAGCACATTTCGGCTGCAGCCTTTTCAAGCACCTGCATAGGGAGCATTGAGGGACCTGCTGAAAAATTGAATACTCTTTTCATTATAATAACACCTCGTGTAAAATTTCTATTTCTTCACATTATACGATTATAAAAGAAATATGTCAACATAAACAAAAGGGTAATTGTGTTTTTTGTCAGTTTTTGCCACAAGCTTTTGTGTAATTTTTAAAATATCTCCCGCATATATTCTTCCTCAAAGTGGGAATCCGTGCCTTTATAGGTGGAATTTTTAAGTGCCTTACCCTTGGCAAAGTACCAGAGCTTTTTCTTCAGGCGGTCAAAAATCCTGTTGAAAATTATAATCATAATGAAAATAGGGATAAAAAGGTATCCGCATATAGTATATGCAGTTTCGAGGGAACCGAATATCCAGATAAGTGCGAAGGGGATAAGAAGCAGAAGAAATACGATAAGTCCGCTTTTGAGAATATCGAGTACATCGAAAAGAAAGATAGTACGGTTGCCCCTTTTCTTTGCATCAGTAAATTCCTTTTTCATTTCCGCTTCATCGATAACTCTGAAGCTTTCGGGGGCGAGGGTCACGGAGCCGACGGTAGCGGAGACTCTGCGGTATATGTCGGAAAATTTTCCTTTTACCCTGTCGATTTTCAGGTTTATCACAGTGTCACCGCCGAATTCTGCTTTGTAGTCTGAAACGGTGCAGAAATTCTTTTTACGGATTACACCTGCCTTGCGTATGAAGTAGGTTAAAAAGCTTTTTTCGTAGGGGTTAAGTGAGAAGCTGACCTGGCCGTCGTAGGTGTACAGTTCATATGCCGAGCCTGAAGCGATTATATGGGTTTCACCCTCTGATGTAAGCTCGATATGCTTGTCTGAAAGGTTTCTGAATATTATTTTCACGTTTACACCGCCTTTTTGTGGTAATTGTAAGGGTTATGTCTTGATAAATAGTTGAAATAAAAGCAGAAGCAGAGTAGTCAGTAGACAGGGAGGCTGTGGCTTTAGCGGCCACAGAGCGTCCGGGTAAGATAGTTTACTGTAAAGTAATCTCTATGACAGCAGAGCTGTAAATATTTTTACAAGTTAAAAATCAACCATGTAATGACACAGAGCCATTTTTAATAGTACATCAGATTGTAAAAAAAGCAAATTCCTTGCTGAAGTGAAGGGCTAGGAATCTGCTTTTTCTTTATTTATCGGTTATTATACATTGAAAAGGAAGTGGACGATGTCGCCGTCCTTCATAACATACTCCTTACCTTCACTCTTGACAAGGCCTTTTTCCTTCGCCGCGGCAAGTGAACCGCAATTCATAAGATTTTCGAAGGAGACAACCTCTGCTCTGATGAAGCCTCTTTCAAAGTCGGAATGAATCTTACCTGCCGCCTGGGGAGCCTTTGTGCCCTTTTTGATTGTCCAGGCACGGACCTCGGGCTGACCTGCAGTAAGATAGGAGATAAGGCCGAGAAGGTCATAGCTGCGCTGAATAAGAAGGTCAAGACCGCTTGATTCGATGCCGAGGTCTGTAAGGAACATTTCCTTATCCTCTTTTGAAAGTGAGGAGATTTCAGCCTCGAGACCTGCACAGATGGGAAGCACCTGTGCACCTTCCTCTTCGGCGATTGCGATAACAGCTTTGTAGTTTTCGTTAGTGTCAATGCCCGAAACGAAGTCAGCCTCGCTCATATTGCAGGCATAAATTACGGGCTTTGAGGTGAGAAGTGCAACCTCCTGAAGCATAGCTCTTTCTTCGTCGGTGCATTCGACGCTTCTTGCAGGCTTCTCGTTTTCGAGAGCTTCCTTGACCCTCTTGAGGAAGTCAACTTCTGCGGCAAGGCTCTTGTCGCCCTTCATAGCCTTTGAGGTGCGGTCGATTCTTCTGTCGATCATTTCCATATCGGAAAGGATAAGCTCAAGGTTGATGGTTTCTATGTCTCTTTTTGCATCTACGCTTCCGTCAACGTGGATAATGTCGTCGTCCTCGAAGCAGCGTACAACGTGGATAATGGCGTCAACCTCACGGATATGGGAAAGGAACTTGTTTCCGAGACCTTCGCCCTTTGATGCGCCCTTTACAAGACCTGCGATGTCAACAAATTCGATTGTGGCAGGTGTGAACTTGACGGGGTTATACATCTCTGCAAGCTTGTCGAGTCTTTCATCGGGAACGGCAACAACGCCTACATTAGGCTCGATTGTGCAGAAGGCGTAGTTTGCTGACTGTGCGCCTGCGTTTGTGATTGCATTGAAAAGTGTGCTCTTGCCTACATTGGGCAAGCCTACTATACCAAGTTTCATAATTTATTTAACCTCGTTATTTTTAGTAGTCAGTAGTCAGTAGTCAGTAGTCAGGAAATTGCTTCGCAATTCAAGCTTTACTGCCTTACGTTTACTGAGGTGTTTATTCAGCGGTAGCTGCGATAAGTGCCTGCTCGATGTCTGCGATGATGTCTTCAGCGTCCTCGATTCCTACTGAAAGGCGGATAAGGTCACTTTTTACACCGCAGTCGTTAAGCTGCTCTTCGGTAAGCTGACGATGGGTTGTTGATGCGGGGTGGAGACAGCAGGTCTTTGTGTCGGCAACGTGAGTTACGATAGATGCAAGTTTAAGTGAATCCATAAACTTTGTTGCAGCCTCTCTGCCGCCCTTGACACCGAAGGAAACAACGCCGCAGGTACCCTTGGGCATATATTTCTTTGCGATTTCATACTGGGGATCGTTTTCGAGTCCGGGGTAGGACACCCAGGAAACAAGGTCGCTTTGTTCGAGATA
This sequence comes from Acutalibacteraceae bacterium, assembly GCA_045532935.1. Lineage (GTDB taxonomy): Bacteria > Bacillota > Clostridia > Oscillospirales > Acutalibacteraceae > UBA6857. Next base: position 27,599 of record JAZSGW010000034.1, on the reverse strand, counting down.
CTTTGCAACCTTGAGGGCATTTTCGACGTGTCTTTCCATTCTTAAAGCGAGAGTCTCAAGACCGAGGTTGAGAAGGAAAGCGTTCTGGGGACCGGGGATTGAGCCGAGGTCTCTCATAAGCTGAACAACGCACTTTGTTATGTATGCACCCTTGCCGAAGCGCTCTGTATAGGTGATGCCGTGGTAGCTGTCGTCGGGAGTGGTGAGACCGGGATACTTGTCACTCTTTGTCCAGTCGAAGTTACCGCTGTCGATAATTACACCGCCGACCTGTGTAGCGTGGCCGTCCATATATTTTGTGGTGGAGTGAGTGATAATGTCAACGCCATACTTGAATGCCTGGCAGTTGATGGGTGTGGGAAAGGTGTTGTCCACGATAAGGGGTACACCGTGAGCGTGAGCGGCCTTTGCGAATTTCTCAATATCAAGCACCTGAAGTGAGGGGTTTGAGAGAGTTTCGCCGAAAACAGCCTTTGTATTTTCTCTGAAGGCGGCGTTGAGCTCTTCCTCGCTGCAGTCGGGGGTAACGAAGGTAAATTCGATGCCGAGCTTTCTGAGTGTTACGTTGAAAAGGTTGAAGGTACCGCCGTAAATTGCACTTGATGCAACAACATGGTCGCCTGCGTTGCAGATGTTGAAGATTGCAAAGAAGTTTGCTGCCTGACCTGAAGATGTAAGAACAGCGGCAACACCGCCCTCAAGGTCTGCAATCTTTGCGGCAACAGCGTCGTTTGTGGGGTTCTGAAGTCGGGTGTAGAAGTAGCCCGAAGCCTCAAGGTCGAAAAGCTTGCCCATTTCAACGCTGGAGTCATATTTATATGTAGTGCTCTGATAGATGGGGAGCTGTCTGGGCTCACCGTTTTTAGGCGTATAGCCTGAGTGTATGCACTTTGTTGCGGGTCTGAAATCGCTCATAATATTAACCTCTTTTCATAATTGACCGGTTTATATACAGAAATAAAAGCCTGTATCTTTGCAAGTTTAAATTATATTACAAATATAAGGATAAGTCAAGATTAATTTGTGTAAGGGGCTGCGGAGAAAGCGCGGGGAGCCTTCCGGCTTCTCCGAAGCCGGAAGCGGAGAGGGCTTGGCGGGTGTCCGGGGCAGGGAGGTGCTTTTCCGGGTCAGTAGTGTGCCCTGGGGGAGAATCTGCTTTTGCCCTCTCCGGCAATGCGAAGCATTGTGCTCCCCGCGCGGCATATACAGCACATTTTCAGGTTGAAGGGGTATAAAAAATCATCGGGATTCGACGTCCCGATGATTTTAAGCTGTTTGGTTGTAGGGATTATTAGTCGGCTTTTGAGGGCTTCTTTGTTTCGGCTAATGATCTGTGGTTGAATTCGGGGGCCTGTACGAGACCGCTGAATTTCTGACCCCATAAATCTGCCCAGCTTTCGCAGTATGCGGCGCTGTAGGGAACGTTGTTCTTCTTTCTGTAACCCGCAAAGCAGTTGCACCAGATAACGGAAGGAAGAGCGATTACAAGATAGTAGAGAGGGCCGAGGAGAAGGCACTGCCAGGTGTGACCGTACTCGTGGATTCTGCAGTTGTACAGCCAGGTTTTGCTTGTGGGTTTCGCCTTAATGAAGATGAAAAGACCCATTGAAAGTCCGCCGCCCTTCCAGGGTACGTATATTATTTTTGAGTAGCCGAAGCGCTGCCAACGGTAGCCCTTGATTTTTGTGCAGATAAGGAATGCGATACCGCCTACAAGGTTAACGGGGAGACCCCAGGTCCACTGAATGAGATAGAAGAGGAAATTCTTGATTGAGTTTTTCCAGTTTTTCTCTTTCTTCGGGGGTTCTTTTACTGTGATGTCAATTTTCTTATCCATAACTGTTCTCCTTTATTATTCTCCGGCTGAAGGTATTGCTTTTTCTGCCTTCTTGCCTTCCTTTGAGGTTCTGATTTTCTTCATTTCTTCTTCGATTTCGACAAGAATATCGTACTCACCGTCAGCGTTCTTTTCAACCACGAAGTCTGAACCCTCGTTGTTTTGTCCGAGCCAGGTGTTTCCGTACTTCTGACCGGAGATCTTTTCCATAATTTCTATCTGATCAGCTGTAAGAGCTACACTGCCGTAACGGTGCTTGGTTGCAACAGCAGCACGGATGAGAGTGTGCTCCTTCTTTGTCATCTGGAACTTGTGAAGGAGGAAGAGGGAAATAAGTGTGAAGGCGATAGGTGCGAAGGTGATACAGATTCTTACACCTAAAAGTGCGCTGTCGGATTGTTGGAATGTGGGATCAACAGCCAGCTTGTCCTTGAGCTCGTCACCTACAACAAGGCCGAAGCCGCCGAGAATGAACATAACAACGGAGCTCATAACACCTGAAACTGTCTTTTTGATGAAGGTGTTGAAGGTGCCGATAACACCCTCACGTCTTCTGCCGGTAATAAGCTCGTCAACATCGGAGATGTCGGGAAGAATGTTTATAGCAACATAGCCGAGACCTGATTTACCGAAGGGATAAAGCACGGCAGTTGCCATAAGAATAATCTTCCAGATTAATGCACCCTCTGTTTCGGGTGTGGGATTCATAAGAAGACATACCGCAAAGCCTGCGAGCATAAGAGGTGTTACGATAGCGCCGCACTTCTTTTTGCCGAATTTCATTGTAAGAGCATAGTTGAGGGGGAAGGACGAGGCTTCAAAGATACCTGCAATCGTAGTGAAAAGGGTGTAGTAGCTTGGAAGCTTTGCTACGTATTCGATGTAGTAGATAAGGGTTGTGGTGTAGAAATAGGTTGCGATGTTGTAGCAAAGGCTCATAAAGAAGTATTCTCTGAAGGCCTTGTTCATAACAACATACTTATATTCACCGAGAAGATGGCTTAAGCTGAATTTTTCTACCTGAAGGTCAAGAGAGGGCTTTTCTCTTACACGCTTGAAGGTGGTAAAAAGGCTCAGACCGTAAACAACGGCAAGGACAATACCTGCTATAAGCATCGGTTTTTCTGCACCGGTTTGCGGTGTGCTGAAGCCGAAGCAGCCGAGTATTGCGGAAACAAGGAAGAAGGAAGGGAACATACCGAAGGAGTTGAAGATATAACCTACGGAGTTATACTGAATACGAAGGTCGTAGTCAGGCGCAAGCTCGGGTAGCATGGCAACGTGAGGTATATCAATTACTGTGTATGCGGTTTTATAAAGCATATAGGCTACGGTAAAGTAAATAAAGGTCTTTAACGGCTCTGTTCTGCCGTCAAAGCCGTAGCCGTTCCACATCATTACAAAGGAGAGACACAGAAGGGGCATACCCCAGAGAATATAACGTCTGTGCTTACCGTACTTTGAACGGGTTCTGTCGGTGATGACACCCATAATCGGGTCGGTGATTGCGTCCCATACAACGGCAATAGTCGTTACAAGACCTGCCCATGCGAGTGGGAGATTTACAACGTCGGTGAGAAATTTCATGTAGTAAAGGCTTACAACGTATCCTGCACCGGAGGTTGTGATGTTTGCGCTGCTGTAGTTCATCATAGGTACAACGTCGTTTTTGAATGTGCCCTTGACGCCTATCAGCTTAAGGATTTTCTGTTCCAGATTCAAATAGAACACCTCTGCTTTCTTTATATTTGTATATGCTCTAATACTTTACCATTTTAGCGGCATAAAGTCAAGGAAATACGGCGTTTTATAACAAAATTCACGCCTTGATTATATTGATTTTACTTATAGGAAATATGATATTACATAAAGCACGGCAAGGTGCAGGGGATAAAACAGATAAAAGGCAAGCTTGAAATTCCCCTTTCCGCTTTTTCCGTTATAAAAATAAAGCGGGATAAGAGAGCACAGAGCAAAAACTGTCCACAGTGGGTCGGAATAATCAACCAGTATAAGAAAAAGAATCAGACCTGCCGCGAAGGTGAAAAATTTTCTACGTTTATTCTTTGTTGTTGCGGCAAAAACAGGAAGAATAATTCCTCCGAAGCTGTAGTCGAAATAAAGGGGGATAATCTCCCTTTCGCCAAGGAAACAAAGCACCGCAAAAAAAGCGAGTAAAAGTCCGAGAATATAATTTTCCCTGCCCTTTTTGTTTTTGCCGTTTTCGTCGAAGCAGCTTAAAAACGCCGAGCAGAGCAGAATCGAGGCTGAAAAGGTGAGAAGAATATTAAGATAAAAGGGGTCACCGCTTCCCATAATCAGATATTCCAGCACATAAACCGCCTGACAAACCAGTCCGAGGGAAAAAAGCCGCAGGAAATATTTTTTTCTGTCTCTCGTGTAAAGGCAGCCTTCGCCTATAAAAAAGGCGAAAATCGGCATAGCAAGTCTGCCGATGTACCGTAAAACGGCAACCTCGGGCAAAAGCAGGTATCCGATATGGTCAATAAGCATCGAAATGCAGGCGATGATTTTAAGCGTATTTCTTGTCATAGACATTACTCCTATGTAAAAAGGGCTGTTGAGATTAATCCGACAGCCCTTGAATTATACCGATAAAATTATTTTGCTGTAAAGATTTCCTTGACGGCGTAATAAGCAGGCTTTGCGTTTCCGTTACAGTCAACCAGTCCCCAGCCTGTTTCAACGGGACAATCAGCCTGACCGCATACATAGCAGGCATCGCTGTCCTCCCAGCAGTATATGACTGCACCGATTACAAACTCGAGCTTCATTATTTCGGGAAGCAGATAGCTGTAGAATTTTGCCTGACCCTCGGGTGAGTGGTCGTAACCGTTGAGATAGAAGCCGTCGGGAAGAGCGCAGTAAAGGTGGGACTTGTATTCCCCCTCGAAAAGAAGCTCACCGTATTGCTCTGCGGTATATTCAGGGTAGATTTCCAGAAGCTCCGTTCTCATATCGGCGGGCAGCTTGTTGATGAAGTTATCCATATCGGCAATAGCTTCCTCTTCACTGTTGTAGCCGTACCTTTGAAGTATGTCTACCTTTTCCTCTGCGGTCTTCTGCTTGCCGTTTCCGATATAGCCGAATTCACATATAAGGATAGGTTTGCCCGTAATCTTTCTTACAAAGCCGATAATAGCAAGGTACTGGTCGATTTCCTTGGCAATATCCTCAAAGGAGCCGAGATAGAGGTCGATACCGACATAGTCGCAGTACTGATTCCATTTGAGCATTTTGGGAGGAAGAGAGATGATTGAAAGACCACCGAGGTTATAGCCTACAATGATGTCGCCCTTTACCTCCTGCATAGCCTCAAGCTGCATGCCGATGAAGTAGGCGGCCTCGTCAAGAGTAAGAGGATAGGTGAAGCGGTCGATGCCCATTTCGTTTGTTACCTGGATTGCACCGGCAATACCGCGGAGGTCTTCGCAGTAAAACTGTGCAATTTCCTGAATTTTTGCTTTGGAGGCATCGTCTCTCGGGTCGAGTCCGACTTCAATGTAATCCTCGGGATAGGGTGTTATGGCAAAAATGCGGATTCCGTTATCGGCATATTCCTGCATTTCAGCCTTCCAGTCAAGATAGCCCTGACGAAGGCTTCCGTCGGCATTAAAGGGGAAGGGAATATCCTTTCGTGTCCAGGTGATTCCTGCCTCCTTCATCATTTCATAGTCACCTCTTGCGTGACACACACCCTGCATAAATCCGCCGATTTGCTCTTTTGCTGCAATGCAGTCCTCATCATATTTTGCAAGAGGCTCGGCTGTCATAATGCAAGTGAGAACAGGTGTTATCAGCGACAGCATAATAACGAGAATTTTTTTGAGAAATGCCATTGTTTTGTCACTCATAATATTTTCTCCTTTCAGCAACAAAAAATGTAATTGTGTTGGCTTTTGGCACTTTAAGTGTAGCATTTTGGCAAGACTTTTTTCAACAAAAAAATAATATATAATTTTTTGTTTATAATTTATACATAATGTGTTTATATAAAGTGAAAGCTGAGAATCTGCACGAAATATTTTCCCCTTCATATTGACTGCTGTTACAAAAAGAGTTATAATGACTGTGTATTTTTATACAATTTGTATAAGCGGCTTTACCGAAAGAGAGCAGCTTGAAAAATAAGGAGGACAATCCATGAAGAAAGACAAACAGATTCAGGACCTGATGGACTTTTACGGCGAATGGTTCAACGACGGAAAAACCCTTGAAAAGGGTAAAATGACACAGAACCTTTACCCCTATGAAAGCATCTTTTCACCCATTCAGGTCGGCAGACTCACTATCAAGAACAGACTCGTTATGGCTCCTATGGGCAACATCTCAATGTGTGACGAAACAGGTCGCCCCAATGAGAAGATGATTGCCTACTTCACCGAAAGAGCCAAGGGCGGTGTAGGTCTTATCACAACAGGTCTTGTGCCCGTTTCCCACGGACTCGACCACACAATCACAGAGCTTGACAAGCTTACATACTTCCCCAGACTCGACAGAAGCCGTACCTGCTATGCAGGCTGGAGAGATCTTTCCGCAAATATCCACTCCTACGGTGCAAGAGTTTTCATTCAGGTTACTCCCGGTCTCGGCCGTGTAGGTAATCCCCAGTGCCTTGTAAATTCTATGAAGCTTCCCCAGTCAGCTTCTATGAATCCCAGCTGGTATATGCCTCAGGTGCCCTGTATCCCTATGAGTGCTATGAAGCTCAACAAGATTATCGCAAATATCGGTCAGTGTGCCGCTGATGCGAAGGCTATGAATATCGACGGTGTGTACCTTCACGGTCACGAGGGCTATCTTATGGAGCAGCTTACCAACCCCGCCTTCAACCGCCGCATTATGGGCCCGTTCAAGGATTGGCAGGCATTCGGTATCAAGACAATCAAAAAAATCCGCGAGCGCTGCGGTAAGAATTTCCCGATTATGTACCGTATCGACCTTTCACTTGCTCTTAATGAGACCTACGGCGACAGAATGAATGCTGTTTCCTCACTCAAGAAGTTCAGAAACGGCAGAACAATCGCCATGACATTAGAATATATGAAGAACCTCGTTGAAGCCGGTGTTGATATGTTCGACGTTGACCTCGGATGCTACGACAACTGGTGGCTTCCCCATCCTCCCGGATCGATGCCTCCCGGTTGCTTCCTTGATATTGCAAAGATTGCAAAGGATTACTTTAAAGAAAACAACATCGTTTCAAATCTCGGTGTGCCCGTACCTGTTGTAGCTGTAGGTAAGCTCGGTTATCCCGACCTTGCAGAGCAGGCTCTTCGCGACGAAAAGTGCGATATGGTTATGCTCGGACGTCCTCTTCTTGCTGACGCTGAATGGCCCAATAAGGCAAGAACCGGCAGAGTAAAGGAAATTATCCCCTGTATCGGCTGTCAGGAAGGCTGTCTGAACGAATTTGTTGAGGGCGGACATCCCCAGTGTGCCGTTAACCCGAGAACCGCTTTCGAAGAGGTTTATCCCAAGATGCCTCCCAAGGCTGAAAAGGCACTCAGTATCGCTGTTATCGGTTCAGGTCCTGCAGGCGTTGAGTGCGCAGTTACCGCTGCACAGAGAGGTCACAAGGTAACTCTTATCGAAAAGAGCGACCGTATCGGCGGCAGACTCAATCCCGGCTCACAGCCCGGCATCAAGTTTGATATTGTAAACTATATCGAATTTATGAAGACCCGCCTTGAAATCGCTGAAAAGGAATACGGTCTTAAAATCAAGTTCAACACCGAAGCTACTCCCGAGCTTATAAAGAAGGGCAAGTATGACAAGGTTGTTGTTTCTGCAGGTACGAAGGACGTTGTTCTTCCCGTTGCAGGCGCAGACAAGTACACATGGTATCAGGCAGTCGATATTCTTGAAAACCCCGAGAAAATCAAGGACGCAAAGAAGGTTGTTGTTGTCGGCGGCGGTGTAGTAGGCTGTGAAACCGCATTCTTCCTTAATAAGGAATTCGGTAAGGAAGCTACCGTTGTTGAAATGACAGAGTATATGATGAACCATACCTGTACTGCAAACCGCGGCTATCTTCTTAAGTATATGTACGATGCAGGCGTGAAGCTCTTCAACTGCACAAAGCTTCTTTCAATCGAAGAAAAGGGCGTAAAGGTACTTCGCAATATGGACAAGTCTGTACCTAACCCCTATCTTACATGGAATCCCATTCTCCCTGAAAACGTTCTCAATCCTCTCGCTCCCAAGCTTAAGGAAAAGTGCGAGGAGCAGTTTATTGAGGCAGATGCAGTAATTATGGCTGCAGGCGGCAGACCTGACGAAAAGCTCTTCCTTGACATTCAGCAGGCATGTCCTGAAATTGAGGTTTACAATATCGGCGACTCCTTCAGGGGCGGTAAGGTCTTTGAAGCTACAAAGTCAGGCTACAGCTGTGCACTTAATCTGTAAATCCTACGGATTTACAGAAATGCAGAATGCAAAATGCAAAATGCAGAATTGCGGGTCGCTTCGCTCCGATTATATTCAGGTGAAGACGGCCCTTCCTTAAGGATATAAATCAAACAAAAGGAGATTTTCACTATGGAAACTAAAATGATCCTCACTGATGAGGAAAAAGCCATACTTAACGGTGAAAAGGGCGAAACCCTGGCAAAGGTTATCAAAACCCTTATCCTTTACGGTGAAACCTTCGGTGCAAAGCGCTTCGCAAGAGTTACTGCACCCGGTCACCTTGTAACAAGCTTCGGTATTTCCGTGCTTTCACCCGTTTTCAATATCACCCAGGAGCTTATCGATGCAGGTCTTAAGGCTGAAATGCCCTTTACCGTTGACCCCAGACCTATTGACTACAAAAACGTAAAATGTAACCCCATCGAAAAGCTTATTTTCAATAAATTCCTTTACGGTATGCAGGAAGAATATGAGCTTCAGCTTCGTCAGCTCGGTCTTAAGGATAAGAACGCTTTCACCTGCGCCTGCTATCTCGACCAGGTAGGTAACACCCCCAAGAAGGGCGACATTCTCTCCTGGGCAGAATCATCAGCTGTTGTTTACGCTAACAGCGTTATCGGTGCAAGATGTAACCGTAACTCCGGCATCATCGAGCTTTTCGGTATGATTCTCGGCAAGGTGCCCGAGTTTGACCTTCTCACCGATGAGGGCAGAAAGGCAAAGTGGATTATCGAGGTAAAGACAACAAAGAAGCCCGAGGCACAGATTCTCGGCTCCGCAATCGGTCTTAAGGTTATGGAAGATGTACCCTACATTAAGGGCCTTACAGACTTTATCGGCACAGAGCTTGACGACGAGACAAAGTCATACCTCAAGGATATGGGTGCCGCAACAGCATCAAACGGTGCAGTAGGTCTTTATCACGTGGAAGGCCTTACTCCCGAAGCAGTTGAAATGGGCGAAAAGCTCATCAACAAAGATGCAAAGGTTTACGTTATCGACGATGCAGAGCTCGAAAGAGTAAAGGCATCTTATCCCGTAATGTGGAAGAACGCAGATGCAAAGCCCGAGCGCTGCTTCATCGGCTGTCCCCATCTTACCTATGCACAGCTTCAGCAGTGGACTGCAAAGTTCGAAGAAGAGCTTAAGCGTCAGGCAAAGACAAAGGTCGGTATGAACACAATCTTCACCGCAGCTCCCGATGTTGTTGAGGAATTCAAAAAGAAGGATAAGGCAACCTATGACAAGCTTATCGCTATGGGTATCAAGCTTACAAGCATCTGTCCTCTTATGTATATGAATAATCCTCTTTGCGGTAAGAAGAATGTTATCACTAACTCAAACAAGCTGCGTACATACACAACATCAAGATATTTCACCGATGACGAAATCTGCACAATCGCAGTAAAGGGAGGTATTTGAAATGGCAAAAGAATTTAAAGGCCGTCCTGTTATTGCAGGCGAATGCACCGTTGAGGCTGTAGTTTCCCACGGTGGCTTCAACACCCTCGCATCCTTCCAGAAGAGTGCTCTTGCAAGAAAGAAGGAGACAATCGTTTCCGACCAGAATAACCCTGACCTTTTCGGTAAGAATATCACAGGTAAGGGCCTCTGCCTTCCCAAGACTATCGGCTCAACCACAGGCGGTATGGTTATCTACACCGCAACTTCTCTGAATATTCACCCCAGAGCAATGCTTTTCTCCGAGCCTATCGACTCTCTTGCAGCGGCAGGCGTTATTCTCGCTGATGTATGGACTGACGATACAATCACCACCGTTGACAATCTCGGTCAGGAATTCCTCGACTACGTTAAGGACGGTATGACTCTTGAAATCAAGGCTGACGGTACTGTTATCGTTAAATAAACCGAAGTACAACAAAAAGCTGTACCACGTTATTAAGGTGCAGCTTTTCATTTAGGCTCTGTGTCATTATACGGTTGATTTTTGACTTGTACAAAGAAATTTTTACAGCTCTGCTGTCACAGATATTACTTTACTGTAAGTTTTGTTCTCCGGACGCTCTGTGGTCGCTACGGCCACTTACTTTTGGACTCTTGCGGTTCCCAAAATTCATTATGGCTTGGAGCGCCTATGAATTTTGACCGCTGCGCCATCCTCACCTCGCTTCATCGTCCGCAGGACGCGCTTCGGTGACGATGCTGTCCGATGTTCAGCCTGGCGCCGCACCTTTTACCCTACAGTCAGGTAATCCCCGCAGACCACACTGATTCACATCTGTAAAGCACCACACTTCGCTTTAACGGGTGATTAACAGTAAGGTGATTGCAAAATCAGCTGTATATCGGGACAGAAATGTTTTTATCTGTTTTATGCAAATTAATTGCATTTGTGAAATTTATATTATATAATGAAATATAATGAAAAAAAGTTAAAGGAGAAGATTTTATGATTACATTTATTCAGCGAATACTCGGATTTTTCACAGCTCTTGCAACTATAATAACGGGCTTTTTCGGAATCAACGGAGGTGTCTGTGATAAGAAGGTTGACTCCTTCAGGGTCACAACCTACATAAGAGGTGATGCCCTTATGTATTGGGGCGGTCAGTTATATGAAGAGGATTTCGATATTATCACAGATGCTATAATTTTTGAGTGTGCCACCTTCAACAATAAGGGTGAGGTCGAGTACGACGAGGCTAAAATGGAAGCTGTCCTTGATAAGGTGCGCACTGCTATCGGTGACAGGGATATACACCTTACGCTTAATCTTATCGGTCCATGGGGTGTTACCGATTCCGAGGTATGGGAGGATCAGATGGAGGCCCAGAGCGACGAGCACAACAAGGCTTTCGAAAGCGGAGTTTTAGAGGATAATATTATTGCCGTGCTCGAAAAGTATGATTTTGACGGTGTCCATTTTGACTATGAGTACCCCATTTCCCTTAAGGCTTGGCACTATTACAATAAGTTCCTTGTCTCCCTTGATAAGGCTCTCGGCGACAGCTATACTCTCGGTGTGGCAGGTAACGCCTGGAACATCAAGTTCACTAATGCCGCTATTGAGGCTATCGATACCTTCGAGCTTATGACCTATGACTATATCGATGAAGAGGGCAGACATTCCACTTATGAAAACACTCTCGAACAGATTCAGCAGCTCGGCTTAAGAGGTATGCCCATAGATAAAGTAAACGTAGGCATTCCCTTCTATTCAAGACCTACGGATATGTCGGCTTACTGGTACGGCTATGATGGCTGCTATGACAAGCTTACACAGGACGGCTGGTACCACTGTGATGAGACAGGCAAGGACTTCTGGTTCAACACTCCCGATGTTGTGGCACAGAAGACGGATTACTGCATCAATAACGGCTACGGCGGAGTAATGATATGGCATTACAACTGTGACGTACCCTCAAGTAACGAGGCATCACTTTTAAGAGCTGTCGGTGAAACCGTGCAGAAAAATTACGGATAAGAAAAAAGAACAAACCTTTTAAGAAGCTGCTTGAAAGGTTTGTTTTTTTGCTATTTCATATTATGGAGTGATATTTCATAGCGAAGCTATTTCATTCGTTTCGTAAGGAACGGATTTAAATTGAAAAAAGCACCGACAAAGTCGATGCTTTTTCTGGTGGGCAGGGATGGATTCGAACCATCGAAGTCGTTGACGGCAGATTTACAGTCTGCTCCCTTTGGCCACTCGGGAACCTACCCTTATATGGAGCTGGTGGACGGACTCGAACCCCCGACCTGCTGATTACAAATCAGCTGCTCTACCAACTGAGCTACACCAGCGTGTGTGCTTGCGTCTCGTTCAACGCTCGAATATAATATCATAACAAAACAGCATTGTCAAGTGTTTTTTCACTTTTTTCGTAAAAATTTTTATTTATTTTTATTATTTCGATTCGGAATTTCTTTGCCTGTTTTGTGGTTGTTGATTTAATATAAATTTTATACACAATGTTGTCTGTGATGAACATATTTTATAAATTTTTATTTTTCTATTGCGTTTTTGTGAGTTTTTTTGATATTATAAATCCGATGTATAAAAATACATAATAAGACAAAGGAGTTGGAGATTAACTATGGATTTATTTGATGTGCTGTCTTTGGTGGGCGGTCTGGCACTTTTCCTTTTCGGTATGAACGTAATGGGTTCTTCACTTGAAAAGAAGGCAGGCGGTCAGCTTAAGGCTATTCTCGGTAAAATGACGGATAATCCTGCAAAAGGTTTCCTTCTGGGTCTTATTGTAACGTCGATTATTCAGTCCTCATCTGCTACGACGGTTATGGTTGTCGGCTTTGTCAACTCGGGTATTATGACCCTTCATCAGGCAGTAGGCCCGATTATGGGCGCAAACGTAGGTACCACCGTTACCAGCTGGATCCTTTCTCTTACTGCTATAAAGGGTGGAGGAATTATGGACCTGTTCAAGCCGGATTCTTTTGTTCCTGTTCTCGCTCTTATCGGTATTTATCTTCTTATGTTCAGTAAAAAGAGCAAGAGTAAGGATACAGCTATGATTCTTCTCGGCTTTGCTACTCTTATGACAGGTATGTCAGCTATGTCAGATGCCGTTGCAGGGCTTAAAGAGGTCCCTGAATTCACAAATATTCTTACCCTCTTCTCCAATCCTGTGCTCGGTGTCCTTGCCGGTGCGGTGCTTACGGCTATAATCCAGTCATCGTCTGCTTCCGTCGGTATATTGCAGGCTATTTCCACTACGGGAACAATTACCTTCAGTACAGCAATTCCTATCGTTATGGGTATGGCTATCGGTACCTGCATTACAGCTGTTCTTTCATCTATCGGTGCTAATAAAAACGCAAAGCGTGCCACACTCGTGCATCTTTATTTCAATATCTTCGGTACTATTGCCGCTCTTATACTTTTCTACGGAGCAAACGCCATCTTTAAGTTTGATTTCTTTGACAACACCGCCAACGAGGTCGGCATAGCTATTGTGAATACCACGTATAAGGTGTTCTGTGTGCTTATGTGGTCACCGATGCTCGGAGTTCTTGAGAAGATGGCAACTAAAACCATCAGGGATACAGACGAAAAGGAAAAGTACGAAATGCTTGACGAGCGTCTTCTTGCGACTCCTGCCGTTGCAGTTGAAAGATGCCGCAGCGTGACGCTTTCCATGGCTGAAATTGCTCTTGACTGTATCAATAACGCCTTCTCCCTGCTTGATAATTACGATGAAAAGGTAAGCGAAAGCGTTACAAAGCTTGAAAAGAAAACCGACAAATACGAGGATAAGCTCGGCACATATCTTGTAAAGGTTTCGGCTCTTGAGCTGACAGATAACGACAGCGTAGAGAGTGCGATGCTGCTTCACGTTATCGGTGATATAGAGAGAATTGCCGACCATGCGGTAAACATACTCGAATCTGCACAGGAAATCAACGAAAAGGCACTTAATTTCTCCGGTGAATGTAAGCAGGAGCTCGGTCAGATGATAAGCGCCGTAAAGGAAATCGTAACGCTTTCTTACGCAGCTTTCACGGAAAAGGATCTTGCAAAAGCGAAGCTTGTAGAGCCTCTCGAGCAGGTTGTTGACGACCTTCAGGAGGTGCTCAAGGCACGTCACATCAAGCGTCTGCAGAAGGGTGAATGCACCGTTGAGCTGGGCTTTGTTTTAAGCGACCTGCTTCGTAATCTCGAGAGAATCTCTGACCACTGCTCAAATATTGCAGGTCTTGTTCTTGAGACTGAAAAGGCACACGATATGTCGATTCATAAGTACCTTAAGAAGGTACGTAAGGGCGACAATGATTATGTTGCAAGGTACGAGGAGTTCTCCGAAAAGTACAAAATATGATATTCTGTACAGGAAAGTATGAACTTTTTTTCGTAATGATTGCAGGTTGTTGAAAATTTGTTTAAAAATTATTATAAATCTTATTTTCCTTGACAAAATGTACAAGCTCTGTTATTATTAATGTACGGACAATCCGAAAAAAAGTATAAATGGAGGTAATACCATGGAAGCATTACAGACAGTATTTGACACAATTATGGGTGTTCTTGAAATTATCAAGAAGTTCTTCGAAGAGCTTTTCGGTAAAAAGGAAGAAGCTGAAGGCGAAGAAGAAGTTACTCCCGCAGAATAATTGAACTGAAAAGAGGAGACCGTAAGGTCTCCTCGGTTTTTTTGTTAGGTTTTACGAATTGACCTTGCTCATAGCGCCGTCAATGTCGCCTTCAACCATAAATTCAAGTGCCGTTGCAGTTTTTTCTGCGGCGGCTTTTATTTTTTCTGCCTCGTCCTTGGTGAATCGGGAAAGCACCCAGTCTGCGAGGTCGTATTCGGGGTTCGGCTTTGCTCCGACACCTACTTTTATGCGGGGGATAGTGTCGCTTTTCATATGGTAGATAATATTTTTCATACCGTTGTGTCCGCCGTCAGAGCCCTTTCTGCGGATTCTGACCTTGCCGGGCTCGAGGCTGATGTCATCGAAGATAACGATTATATTCTCGGGCTTGATTTTATAGAACTCCGCCGCATCACGGACAGCCTCACCGCTTAAGTTCATAAAAGTCTGCGGCTTGATAAAAAGGCAACGGTGTCCCTTTATTCTGCCTTCGCCGATAAGGGACTTGAATTTCAGACGGTCGATTTTAAAGCCGTATTTTTCGCTGATGATGTCAAGGCAGATGAAGCCTGCGTTGTGTCGGGTGATTTCGTATTGCTTGCCCGGGTTGCCGAGGCCTGCGATAAGGTATTCGTAGGTACCTGTACTTTCGTATTTCTTCTTAAAAATCAAAACTAAAACTCCTTATGGGTGTATTTTCTGCTGTCAGGTTTAACATATTATATTAGATTTTCAGAAGAATTTCAATATCGGTAAGCCTTTTTTATTAAAAAAGAGATGATGAAAACTATGAGATAGTAGAGATAGAAACTTGATTTCCGGGTTAGTTCCGGTTAGTTCCAAGTTAGTTCCCTAAAAAACCCTTTATTTATAAGGGTTTATACCCTCTTGGAACTAATATAACTAATATTTATATAAAAAAGTATAAATAATAATATATATAATAAAAAAGGTTTATAGAATCTTTGTTACGCTGGTTCCCGGTTACACCTGCTACAAAAAGCTACGACACATAGGTCGTGCCCTGCGGGGTTTTGTTGGCGGTCGCTCATTTTGATTTAACCGAGTTGTTCTCCGCGATTGTGATTTGAGAATTGTAAAATCTTCTTCGGAAAAATTTTCCTATTATATAGTATAAGCTCGTTTAATATTCTCTACAGGAAATAAGAATAAAATTGGCTGTGCTATAATTTAACATAATTATATTGAGTTATTATGTCTTTTTATAAATAAAATTCCGGAGGATATATTATGGAAAAAAGAAAAGGCCGTGACGACGGCTTCGATAAAGGCGCTCCCAAGGAAAAGGAAGAGAGAAACAATGACCTCATAATCGGCAGAAATGCTGTAAGCGAGGCACTTCGCAGTGACCGTGCGATTGATACGCTGCTTGTTTTAAAGGGCGAGAGAAACGGCTCTGTGGGAAGAATACTTGCCGAGTGCCGTGAAAAGGGTATTGTAATAAAAGAGGTTGATAAAAAGAAGCTGGATTTTCTCTGCGGTCAGGGTAATCATCAGGGCGTTGCTGCCTGGGCGGCCGTTCACGAATATTCAACCGTTGAGGATATGCTGAATCTTGCAAGGGAAAGAGGGGAGGACCCCTTCATCATTCTCTGTGACGAGCTTGAGGACCCCCATAATCTCGGAGCTATTATCCGCACGGCGGAAACCACGGGCGCTCACGGTGTAATTATCCCGAAGAGAAGAAATGCTTCGCTTACCTGGGCTGTGGGCAAGGCTTCGGCAGGTGCTGTAGAATATGTGCCTGTTGCAAGGGTGTCGAATCTTGCCGCAACACTTGACGACCTGAAGAAGCAGGGCTTCTGGGTCTATACTGCGGATATGGACGGAAGTAACTGGTGTGAGACTGATTTTTCAGGCTCTGTGGCACTTGTTGTCGGCTCCGAAGGAAAGGGAGTAAGCCGCCTTATAAAGGAGAAAAGCGACTTCGTTGTATCACTTCCCATGAGAGGAAAGATTACCTCCCTTAACGCTTCTGTTGCAGCGAGTGTGCTTATGTATGAGGTGGCAAGACAGCGCCTCGGAATTAAAGCAAAGTAAAACAAAAACTCTATTTTGTTTCTGAAAGGAATGAAAAAGATGGCAGAGGAGAAAAAAGCTAAAAAACTGCCCGGTAAGGACTATTTCCGTACACAGGACCGTAAAAGCAGTAAAAAGCGTATTCATACAGAATTGAGCGAAGAGGAAAAAGCAGAGTTTCAGAAGGCCTTCGGTGACGGTGACGACGGTGATGACGAGGACGTAAAAACCTACACTCCTGCCGCACCCAAGGATAAGAAGCCTGATGAAAAGGCACCCTCACAGGAGGATATGTACACCCTTCCCGAGTTTGATGCCGACGAGTTTTTCTCTACCCTCGGACTTGATATAGGCATTACGGCGAAGAAAAAGCCTGAAGAAAAGGCACAGCCGGAGGACGAGGGCAGGACACAGGTGGTCAGAGAAGCTTCCCCGGAAAAAACAGCAGACAGCCCTGAAAAGGCGGAAAAGAAAGATGTGTCTGCTACTGATACCCTGAGCAGAACGAGGTACTTCAGTCTGCGCTCAATGACCAAAAAGATGCCCGTCGATAAAAGCAGAAAGAACTTCAGGCAGAATTTCCGTGTTCTTTCAAAGGACAGGGAGGACCGTGCCATAATTGAGGCGGCACCTGCAGGAAGAGGGGGAAAAGCCTTTGCCGATTCGGTGAAAACCAGAAAGGGCGAGGATATTTTTGAGGCTGTGGAAAAGGCTTATCTTGAAAAGGACGAGCTGACACAAATCAAGATAGAAAATACCCAGCACAGAAAAGAGCGTAACGCAAAGGGTGCTGAAAAAGCCGCCGAAATAAGAAAATATGCCGATTCACAGCTTGTAAAGCAGAAGAACAAGCTTATAGCTTATGCGGTGCTCTTCGTTGTTACTACGATAATGACGATGTTTTTCAACAGCAAGGCATTTTATCCTGTTTTCTGCATCATAGTGTCGGCTGTGCTTTTCGTTATGAGCTTTTCGGCTTTCAGAAGAAGCTTCAGAGCACTTAAGAATCTTTCGGCTGTACCTGAAACCGCACTTGTGATAATGAGCTTTTTTGTGCTTATACACAATCTTTCTATGCTTATACTGCATCAGGGCGGAAGTATATATACTCTGTGTGTGATTTTTGCCTGCTTTATGAGGTCATTTGCCTATTACTTCAAGCTGAAAAACAGAATCAGAATCGTGCTTATGGCTACAAAGAGCAAGAGTCTTTCGCTTATTCAGCGTATCCCCATAAGAGGTGAAACAGCACCGCTTACCCCCAACGTGGAAAACGGTGACGAGCCCGATATTTTCTACTGCGCAAAGGCATTTCTCGACTGTGCGGTGGACGAGCCCGAATACGATGCAACCAAGGAAAACAAGCATTATATTTTCTCTATGAGTCTCGTACTTCTGTCATCACTTGTAGTGGGACTTTTATGCTTTGCCACACAGCTTACGGGTATCAGCTTCGTTTCGGCGTTTACGGCTACAGTCTGTGCCCTGCTGCCCGTTATGTACGACCCCATAAGCAGATACATCTTCTTTAACAAGGGTAAAGAAATGCTTCAGCAGGGTGTCTGCGTTTCAGGCAGAGAGGCATTACAGAGCATAAGCACCTCTGACGGCTTCGTGCTTGATGCAAGAGATGTTTTTGCGGCGGATATATCAAGATTCAGAAAATCTGCAATCTCAAATATCGCACAGAATGACAGCGCAGTCTTTGCAGCGATGCTTCTTAATGAGGCAGGCTCTGTGCTTGCTCCCTGCTTCGACAGCTTTATGAATCAGCTCAATATCAAGCTGCCGCCCATAGAAAACTTCTGCTACGAGGAAAGACTCGGATATTCCGCCTGGATTTTAGACAGAAAAATCCTCGTAGGTAACAGACAGATGCTTATAAATCACTCAGTTAATGTCCCCTCGAAGGAGCACGAAAAGGCTTACGGCAAAAACAGATTCGTAATGTATGTTGCCGTTGACGGTGAGGTTTCAGCGACCTTCCTTGTAAATTATAAGGTGCTCTCTTCGCTTAAAAGATATTCACGTGATTTCAATAAAACAGGTCTTGTGCTTATGCTTTCCTCAAAGGAGGCATTCCTCAACGAGGAAATCGTATCAGGTAAGCTTTCTCTGGATATTTCTTCCGTCAAGGTGCTTTCCGCAAAGGCGACACAGCTTATGGACAGATTCAACAGCAGTATTGAGGAGCAGACACCCACAGGACTGCTGTGTTCAATGAAAAAGAAGAGTATTATGCATCTTATAATGGGCTGCTATAATCTCAATTCATCGGATAAGCTTGTACGTGCGCTTATGACTCTCGGTCAAGTGCTCGGTCTTGTGCTTTTATTGGCTTCACCGATTCTCAGAATGCCCATATTCTTCAATCCCGTAACGATTGTGATTATCAGACTCATATGGTGTGCATTGGTAGATTTCGTTGTAGAGTACAAAAAATAAAGAAGGTGCTTCTTTGAGTAATATTATAGAAATTGAAAATTTAAAAAAGGCATACGGAAATAAGATTGTCCTTGACGGTATTTCCTTTTCTCTCGGAAGGGGAGAGGTTGTAGGTCTGCTCGGTCCCAACGGCTCGGGTAAAACCACTCTTATAAAGATAATAACCGGACTTATCAAGGATCACGAGGGCCAGGTGCTTATCGACTCTCACAAGCCGGGAGTACACTCCAAGAGCCTTATTGCTTACCTGCCCGACAGGTCTTATCTGCCCGACTGGATGAGACCCATAGATGCAATAAATTATTTTGCCGATTTCTTTGCAGATTTCGACAAGCCGAAGGCAATAGAGATTATGCCTCGCTTCGGTGTCGACCTTAATCAGAAGCTCAAAACCATGTCAAAGGGTCAGCAGGAAAAGGTCAGTCTTATCCTTGTATTCTGCCGCAGAGCAAAAATTTATATCCTTGACGAGCCTCTCGGAGGTCTCGACCCTGCGGCAAGAGGTGCGATTCTCGACTTCATTCAGGAAAACCGTAGCGAGGATTCAACGGTGCTTATCTCTACTCACCTTGTCAATGACATCGAAAGCATTTTTACCAGAGTGCTTATGATAAACTCGGGCAGCCTTATTGTAAATTCAGGCATAGAGGAAATAAGGAAAACAGGAAAAAGCCTCGAGGACGTTTTCAAGGAGGTGTTTCCTTATGTTTGGTAAGGTGCTTAAAAATGAAATACGCCACAGTGCAAGATATAACCTCACCATTTATGCGGTAGCCCTTGTGACGGTTCTTATTATGGGGCTTTCGCTTGTCGTAGATTCGGCAGGTATCGGTATTGCAAGCTGTGTTGCACTTTATTTTATAGGAATTGTTACTGTCGTGGTGACTTTTGTTTCCGTAATCAAAAACTTTTACGACACACTTTTCTCCCGTCAGGGCTATCTCACTCTCACCCTTCCCGTAAAGGGCAGTATGCTGCTTCTTTCAAAGGTGCTCGTTTCCTTTTTGTGGATAATAGTAGGCTTTGTGATTATGGCGGCAACACTTGGGCTTATCTTCTTTTATGCAAGACAGCAGACGGAGGCAGAGGTGGGCTTAATCAAATCACTTCTGTCCGATATAGGCTTTCTGGAGCTTCTTCCCACGGGAGCTGTTATCGCAGAGGTAGTTGTTGTCCTTGCACTTCTCGGCATTTCCAAAATGCTTACCTATGTGGGATACATTTATTTCAGCGTAACCGTCGCAAATACAAGACAGTTCCAGAATCACCCGAAGCTTTTCGGCTTTATAACCTTCTTTCTTATTATGTCGGTTACCTCACGGCTTTCCGACTTTCTCACGGAAAAAGCACCGCTGACATTTTTTGTCACAAACAAAGAGGCCTTCTTTTCATTTGATGTAATGGGCTCACTTAACGGTGCACTTCTTTCCTACGGCGTAGGCGGAACCATTTTCTCGGCACTTGTGGCACTGGGACTTCTGGTGCTTACAGGATATATAATCGAAAATAAAGTAAACATTAAATGATGTTTTTCAGGAGAACAAAATGAAATTTGAAATTGACGGATTCAACGAATGGCAGAACGACCCCCGTATAACAGGCATAAACCGCCTGCCTTCAAGGGCAACCTTTATGCCTTTTGAAGACCTTGACCAGGCGAGAAAGGGCGAGGGAAAGCTCAGCTCAAGATATTTTGACCTTTGCGGAAGCTGGAAATTCCGACTTTTTGACACCTATAAGGACAGAATACTTTCCTTTGCCGACACAGACTTCGACAGCAGCGACTGGGACGATATTCCCGTACCCTCCTCGTGGCAGATGCAGGGCTACGACTATCCTATCTATGCCAACGTGCAGTACCCTTGGGAAAAAATTCAGGAGCCCGAGATTCCCGAAGCTCCCACCGAGTATAATCCCGTAGGCTGTTACATAAAGAAGTTCACTCTGCCCAAGGGCTTCTGTAAGGACAGAACCGTGCTCGTATTTGAGGGCGTTGAATCGGCATTTTATCTTTATGTAAACGGTGTGCGCTGCGGCTACGGCGAAGGCACCTTCAGAAGAAGCGAATTTGATATTACTGAATATCTCTGTGAGGGCGAAAACAATATCTCCGTTGAGGTTTATCGCTGGTGCACGGGCAGTTGGCTTGAGGACCAGGACTTTTTCCGTCTTTCGGGTATTTTCAGAGATGTTTACCTTTATACTACCAACAGCCTTTATGTAAGAGACTTTACTCTTAAGGCTCTTCCCGACGTGAAAAACTACAAAACAGGTGACATAGTCCTTGATGTGCTTTTAGGCGGAGACTGCACCTATGCCGAGGCTGAAATGACCGTTTACGACAGCGACGACATAGTAGTTGCAACAGATACTGTTACGGCAGAAAACACTGAAAACATCACCCTTACGGCAGCCGTACCCTTTATTGAGCTTTGGAGCGCGGAAAAGCCTTACCTTTATAATGTTGTACTTCTGCTTCGTGACAGAGACGGTAATGAAATCGAGTTCGTCAGCTGCAGAACAGGCTTCAGACACATAGAAATCAAAGACAGCGTTCTTTACTATAACGGTAAGCGCCTTATTCTTAAGGGCACTAACCGTCACGAATTTTCCTGCGATACGGGCAGAACAATTTCAAAAGAGCAGATGATTGAGGACATTCTCATAATGAAAAGGCACAACATCAACGCTGTGCGTACCTCTCATTATCCTAATCAGCCGCTCTGGTATCAGCTTTGCGACGAGTACGGACTTTATGTAATAGATGAAAACAATCTCGAAAGCCATGGCACCCGCTTTATGGGAGACAAGACTCCTCTTATGCCCGACGGTATGGAAATGTGGACACCGTCGTGTATGGACAGAATCGAGTCGCTTTATCAAAGGGATAAGAATCACCCCTCGGTTATCATATGGTCTCTCGGTAACGAGTGCAGCGGCGGCGAAAACTTCCTTAAGATGCACGATTATCTTAACAGCGTTGACCCGTCACGTCCCGTACACTATGAATCAATCTGGGGCGAAAAGGATCGCTTCGATTTCAACAAAAACGTAACCGATATTTATTCCCAGATGTATCCGAAGCCCTGGGATCTTGAGCTTGATATGCAGGCTCACCCCGAAAAGCCGTGGATGCTCTGTGAATATTCCCACGCTATGGGTAACTCCGTAGGCGGTAACAGGAAGTATCTCGAGCTTATGGATAAATATCCCGGATTCTTCGGTGTATTTGTATGGGACTTTGTTGACCAGGGTGTAAGAAAGACTCTCCCTGACGGTACAAGCTATATCGCTTATGGCGGTGAAAGCGGAGAGTACACCCACGACGGCACCTTCTGTGCAAACGGTCTCGTTTTTGCTGACAGAGCACTCACTCCGGGCATCAAGGAGATAAAGCGCCTTTATCAGAATGTACGCTTTGATGTAGTTGATGCCCAAAAGGGTATCGTTGACATTCACAACGACTTCCTTTTCACTAATCTTAACGAGTATAACCTTCATTGGCAGGTTATCCGTGAAAACAGAGTTATGGACAGCGGCGACCTTACCACGGATATTGCTCCCGGTGAGAAAAAGCGTGTTACTCTCGGCGTGTCAGAGGTACCCGAGGGCGAGTGGTATCTCAACCTGATTTATGAGTTAAGACAGAGTAATCTCTGGGGTAAGTCGGGTCACAGCGTTGCAAAGGCGCAGTTTGTTGTAAACGAGTTTGAAAATAAAAAGACACCGATGTGCGACAAGGATATGACCGTAAAGACAAATTACGGCTCCGTTACGGTTTCGGGCGGCGACCTTCAGGTCAGCTTCTCAAGAAGAAACGGCGCGCTTTATTCGGTGAAGAAAAAAGGTAAGGAGCTTCTTAAGGGCGACTTTGCCCTTAACTTCTGGAGGGCTCTGACCGATAATGACAGAGGAAACAAGCAGGAGGTGCGTTGCGGACAGTGGCGTAAGGCAGGGCAGTATTCGTGGATGGGAATACAGTCTGTCGAAAATCTCGGTAAGGCGGTAAAGGTAAGCGTTGACTTCTCCGTGCCTGTTATGGCGGGCTGTGACGGAAAGCTTATCTATACCGTTACAAGCAAGGGAATCCACCTTTCCTACAGCGTGAAGATTCCCGAGGGACTTCACGAGGTGCCTGAAATCTCGATGATACTTCCCGTGGAAAGAGATGCCTACAGCGAGCTCGAATATCTTGGCAGAGGCCCTCACGAAAACTATATCGACAGATGCGAGGGAGCTGATATAGGACTTTACAGAGTGAAGATACCCGAGCTTTATGTTGATTATCAGAAGCCCCAGGAGCACGGCGAGAGAACAGGCGTCAGATGGGCAAAGCTCAAGGGCGAGGACACTTTAGCCTTTGAGGCGGATACTGAAATAGAGCTTAATGCTTCTCCCTATACAGCATATATGCTCGAGGATGCGGCACATAAGCATAACCTTCCCGAGGGCGACACCCTTTATGTAAGACTCGTCTGCCGTCAGATGGGTATAGGCGGATACGACAGCTGGGGCGCACATACTCTTGAGGAATATAAGAATATCAGCGGTAGAGAGTACAGCTACGGCTTCAGTATGATTTTTTAAAGCAAAGGAGAAATAAATTATGAAAAAGACCTACGGTGAGCCTCTTGCTGCATTTCTTGCAGTCACAACCCTTATAGGACTCCGTTTTGCGATAAAACGTATGGTAAAAAGATATTCGGGAGTCAAGCTGTAAACTATGGCAGAAAATAAAAGAAAATCAGCTGAAAACACCAAATCCCGTAAACCCTTGCCTTCAGGAAAAGTCGGCAGGGGCAACGGCTGTGCCCTTTATAAAAAGTGCGGAGGCTGTCAGCTTCAGAATATGACCTATCCCGAGCAGCTTTCCTTCAAGCAGGTAAAGGCCATAAGAAATCTCGGCACTTTCGGGCACATTGAGGAAATAATAGGTATGGATAAGCCTGTGCATTACCGTAATAAGGTACAGGCGGCCTTCGGCTACCGTAACGGACGGATAATTTCAGGCGTGTACCAATCCTCAAGTCATAACATTGTTCCCGTCGATGAGTGTATGCTCGAGGACAAGGTTGCCGACAGCATTATAGTAAGCATAAGAAAGCTGCTGCCGAAGTATAAGCTTACCTCTTATAACGAGGATACGGGCAGAGGCTTTTTAAGACACGTGCTTGTAAAAAGGAGCTTTGCTACAGGTCAGACTATGGTAGTGCTTGTCTCGGGTACTCCTCTTTTCCCGAAAAGGGACGGGTTTGTAAAGGAGCTTCTGTCTCTTCACAGTGAAATCACAACGGTCATACACAACATAAACGGTGCTAAAACGAGTCTTGTCCTCGGCGAAAGGGAGAATGTACTTTACGGCAGCGGATATATCGAGGACATTCTTTGCGGTAAAATCTTCCGTATTTCCGCGAAGTCCTTTTATCAGATAAATCCGGTACAGACCGAGGTGCTTTATAATACTGCCATAGAATTTGCAGGTCTTACCGGCAAGGAGAGAGTGCTTGATGCCTACTGCGGTACAGGTACCATCGGCATTGTCGCATCGGACGCGGCAAAGGATGTAATCGGTGTCGAGCTTAACGGGCAGGCAGTCCGTGATGCCAGAGTCAATGCGAAGCTCAATTCTGCCGATAATATCCGCTTTTTTACTGCTGACGCAGGTAAGTTTATGGTTGAGGCGGCAAAGGCAAAAGAGGGGTTTGACACAGTTTTTATGGACCCTCCGAGAGCAGGCAGCGATATGAATTTTCTGAAAAGCCTTGTTACACTTGCACCGAAGAAAATCGTTTATGTTTCCTGCAACGTGGAAACCCAGGCGAGGGATCTGCGTTATCTTGTGAAAAACGGCTACCGTGTAAAGAAAATCCAACCGGTTGATATGTTTCCGCATACGGCCCATGTCGAGAGTGTAGTTCTTCTTAACAGGAAAACACCCTGACACATATTTGCCGTTTAGTATAAAAAAGATTTGTAACAAAAAACTCTGTTAAAGGCAGCTCATGGGTAATTGCATTTCTGTTTGTTGCTATGCTTCTCCTTGCACACTGATTTATGTATTGATAATAAAGAAAAAGGCAATACGGATTTACCGTGTTGCCTTTTAGTAATATACTGTCTTTTTGGGCAGGCTGAAATTTTAATCTTCCGTTAAAGCAAAGTGAGGTGCTTTACTGTTGTAAGCAGTGTGGTCTGCGGTGATTACCTGACTGTAGGGTAAAAGGTGCGGCGCTAGGCTGAGTATCGGACGGCGTAGCCGGGAGCAAAAAAAAGCGCATTTTTGATTACTTTTGTTGCAAGACACAAAAGTAATTGGCCTTAGCGGCCACAGAGCGTCCCGGGAACAAAGTTTACAGTAAAGTAATCTCTATGACAGCAGAATTGTAAATAATATCTATGAAAAGGCTTATAAACAACCATATATTGGAAGAGCGCTTAAAGAAAAAGGCAATACGGATTTACCGTGTTGCCTTTTAGTAATATACTGTCTTTTTGGGCAGAGCTGAAATTTTAATCCTCCGAGAAAAATTCGAGAATTTCTCCGAAATACCAGGAGAGTACTTCGTTACCGCTCATAAATATTTCGTGCTTCGATTTTTTCACCTTTTTGATTTTTGTGTCGGTGATGTCTGCAAATTTTTCGGTGTAGGAGTGAAGCAGCTGCTTGTCCTCTTCGGGCAGGAAGATAAGAAGAGATGATGTGAAATCTGACTTGCTCTGTACAGAAAGAATCTTATCTCTTGCCTGAAGAGATGCCTTTACCCAGCCGAAGGAGGGACCGCTCGTCTGATAGAGAGGCTCCTTCCTACGCTTTTCAAGGTAGTATTCAAATCTCGGTCTGCTTGTGGTATCGCTGTTTTCGAATTCCTGTATGGGGTCGAAAACGCATCTTCCGGGAGTGGGGATACTCTTACCGCCGAGGGCACAAAGAAGCTTTGCGACGGTTCCTGCGACAGGGACGGGCATTCCCATATTACCGCATATCATCGGTGAGGAGAGAACAGCCTTTTCTATAGTATAAGGGTGCTTCATCATATATAAAAGGGCGACGGTGCTTCCGAGAGAGTGGGAGTAAATGTGGATTTTTCCGGCTTTAGTGCAGGGCTTCACAACCTTATCTATAAAGAAAGCGAGGTCGTCGGCATAGGTGTCAAAGGAGTCAATTTCGACCTTTTCCTTTTTCTTTGATGTGCGGTGAGACTTGCCGTGGCCCTCCATATCAAGAGAAAAGACGCTGTAGCCCGATCTGCGGAAATAATAGGCTGTTTCACGGAATTTTTCTGCGCTTTCCGTAAAGCCGTGAAGTATAACGATACTGCCTCTCGAAAGAGTCTTTTCGTAGGCCTCATAGTGGAGCTTGCGGTTATCGGCGGTGAAGATAAAATCCTCTCTGCCTTTCTTTTCAAGGTAAGGCACGACCACGGTGCGCATAGAAAGCTCGTAGTCACTTTCGTTTATGATTTCGACCTTATTTAAAAAATCAAGCATAATATCATCTCCTTATAGGATTATTTTAGCATAAAAAGCTGTTATGTCAATAAAATAATATGATATAGGCGGACAGGAAATATAATATTCCCAAACCTCTTGAAAAAAAGCTTATGAAGTTGTAAAATAAATATGTTGAAATATTATATAAAGGAGAAAGTATTATGAGCAAAGAAACATTAAGACCCTATCAGACCTATAAAAACTGGAAATGCAAGTCAAAGCAGACCGAGTACACCGAGGCAACTCCGCTTCTCGCTTCTGACGGTACACTTCTTGCTAAAGGCTGGGCAAGACACAATGTTTTCGACTATGACAGAAATCTTGTTAAACCCGGCTCACCCACAAGCAAAAAGGAATGGGATTTCTATCAGGTTGCTGACGGCAACTATATGGTACAGCTGAGCTTTGCGAATATCGGTATCGGCGGTTATGTCGCAGCAAAGCTTATCGACCTTAACGCAGGTAAGGTTATCGCTGATGCTACACAGCTTTTCCTCGGCGGTAAAAAGTATGTTCCCCATAAGAAGGGCGACGCTCCCAACCGTTTTGCTCACAAAATCGGCAAGGCTGAATTTGACTTTGATACAAGAGAAGATTCAAGAACTCTCTACTTTAAGATGCCCCTTAAGGGTAAGATAGTCGAGTGTAAGTTCGATATGGATATTATGCCCGGACTTGAAAACATCACTACCGTTCTTCCCTTTGAGGGCGATCCCACAAAGTACTTTATGACCACGAAGCAGAACTGTATGCCCTGTGAAGGCTACTATAAGTTCGGCGACGATGTTTATAAGTTCAGTAAGGAAAGCGCATTCTGTGCCCTCGACTGGGGACGTGTAAACACTCCTCATAAGATGGTATGGTACTGGGGTAACGGCTCAACATATCTCACCGATGAAAACGGCGAAAAGCATCTCTTCGGTTTCGAAATCACCTGGGCAATCGGCGACGAGACAAACGCAACGGAAACAGCTCTTTTCTACGACGGAAAGGCGCACAAGTTCGGTGCAGTTGACGTTGAGGTGTTCCCGAAGCCTGATAAGTTTATGGACGTATGGAAGTTTGTATCCGAGGACGGCAGATTCAACCTTTCGATGACTCCTACCTTCGACCATCATTCAGATTTGAATGTAGGTATTCTTCGTATGCACACTCATCAGGTTCACGGTATGTGGAACGGTACAGTCACCCTTGATGACGGCACTGTCCTCGAGGTAAAGGATATGTATGCTTTCTGCGAATATGTAGAAAACAAGTGGTAAGACCTACATAGCAAAAA